>CAIOTC010000001.1 GCA_903861205.1 uncultured bacterium
AACTTATTTATAGTACTCTATCAAAGTAATTATTGGGCCCTTAGCTTAGCTGGTAGAGCGCCTCATTTGCAATGAGGAGGTCATCGGTTCGAATCCGATAGGGTCCACCATTCCGAATTTGACGAAGAAATTGCCTCGGGGCTTCGCCCCTCGGCATTGGTTTCCGCCAAGAAATTCCAGGGGGTTTTGAATTCCGCCAAAAGAATTCCCGCCGAAAGTCGGCGGTTCGAGCCGATGGAAACAAGAAAATCTCTCATCCTTGAGGGATTTTCTTGTTTATAGAGATTTACGGCTTGGTTGGCTTCAATAATCCAGTTTCGCATGAGTTCGAGCCAATGATTACCTTTTCGTTCAAAATCCGATAATCTCTCCTCATTTGTTTTCTTTTCCGCCATTAAAATATTTTTTCGCTCTTGATATTCCGCAAGCTCCAACGCCTCGGATAAATATGCGTCAGTTAGTCGTTCCAACTTTTCTTTAATGGCGGAAATATTATCGCGAAGATTTTGAACGAAAAGGTCTGATGTGTGGCGGGATTCCATACTTTCATTTTCAAGTTTAGTTAAAAACTTTTCCCGCCACTCATCGGGCAAAGAAACTTTTTGACAAATATTTTTCACTTGTTCGGTTAAAACTTCCTCCCGCAAAAAGCGATTTTCAGTGCATTGAATAGTTTTGCTCTTGTGGGTGCAACGATAATAAACAAATTTCAAACCACTTTTTTTGATATGTCTTTCAGCGGTTATGGCATAGCCACAAATTCCACAAGTAGCAAAACCTAAATACTGAAAATTCTTTGGTCCTCGCTTTTTGCGGGGTTTTCCATTTTGAACAAGTGCAATCTGTATTTTGTCAAAAAGTTTCTTTGAAATCATTGGCTTATGCGAACCTTGATGCACTTCGCCTCGGTAAGAAAAATATCCATAGTAAAAAGGATTTTTCAAAATATGTTCTACCGAGGCGAGTGCGAGAGGTTTACCACTTCGGGAGCCAACCAAGCCGAGAGAAAACATTTTGCGTTGAATTGCCGTGAGCGTATATTCGCCAGTAGCAAAAAGCTCCAATACTTCTTTTACTTTACTAAAAGTTTTTTTATCAGGTTCAATCGTTCGCAAACGAGGTTCGTTAAAATAACCGATTGGAGCTTTTGCCGATAATTCACCACGGCGTATTTTTTGCCGAATACCACGCAAAATGTTTTCTCTTAAATTGTCGGTGTAGTATTT
Organism: uncultured bacterium; assembly: GCA_903861205.1. Taxonomy (GTDB): domain Bacteria; phylum Patescibacteriota; class Minisyncoccia; order Phycocordibacterales; family DATDWN01; genus CAIOTC01. The sequence goes on from CAIOTC010000001.1 coordinate 1,227, forward strand.
GGCTTGGCCAAAGGCAACGCTCAACATAAATTTTCCTTGCGGTGTCGCTTCAAACCAGAATGTAGGAAATTTTAGCGAGGTTATTTTTCCTGTATCTACAAGATAAATTATTCGTCCGCCGTCTATAGAATTGCGAGCAAGGCGGTCGGGGTGCCACGCTAAAATTCCTTCGGCTTCATTTTTCTCTATGCTCGCAATCATGTCGTTAAAAATATCTCTGCCCGGCTCTTTGGCAGTCTTGCTTTCCACAAATTCACGGACGATATTCAGTCCTTCCTTTTTGGCAAATTCCCGCAACTCAAACATTTGTGCTTCAATACTCAAAACCTGCCTTTCGGGTTCGTCCG
>CAIOTC010000002.1 GCA_903861205.1 uncultured bacterium
ACTTGAAAAGAAAGGTTGAAATATGGAATGATTATTACAACAATCTAGAACATTGCGGATTGAACGGCAAAAGTCCAAACGAATTTTTGCAAAATTACAAATTAATCAATCCGCCAAATGTGCGTACCTAAAACATTTCGCATTTTCTTTTTCAAAATCTAAAAATACCCATATTTCAAGCCGTATTTATTCGTAGCCATTCGTATCATTCGCATAATTCGTATATTCGTATGCTTGTGATAAAGTATGTGCATGAAAAAGTCCGTGAAAAAGCGCTACTACTTCGATCACGCTGCCACTACCCCACTGGACAAACGAGTTCTAAAGAAAATGATGCCGTTTTTGACGAGCGAGTTTGGCAATCCGTCGAATTTGTACGAGATGGGACGAAAGGCGGGGCAAGCTGTAGCGGAGGCGACAGAAACTATCACGGACATTTTGAACTGTCGGCCGGACGAATTTGTTTTTACCGGTTCGGCCACCGAGGCAGACAACTTGGCGATTTTGGGTGTGGCTCGCGCCCACACAAAAAGGGTGCCCCTTTTTAATTCCGAGTCAAAAGGGGCACCCTTTTTTGGTCGTATCATTGTCTCGCAAATTGAACACAAAGGAATTTTGGCTGTTTGCGATGTTTTGAGGAAGGATGGTTTTGATGTTGTTGAATTGCCTGTACTGAAAAACGGTTTGGTCGATCTGGAAGTTTTGAAAAAATCTTTGACGCCGGAAACCATTCTCGTTTCCATCACCTCCGCCGACAGCGAAACAGGCACAATCCAGCCAATCGCCGAAATCGCAAAAATCATTAGAAATTGGAAAATTGAAAATTCATTAAAAATTAAAAATTTTAAATTAAAAATTGACGGGTCGCTTCCCTGCCTGCACACAGACGCGAGCCAGGCGGCAGGTTATGTCGATATCGACTTAGGCAAATTACCCGTCGACCTCATGACTTTGTCGGCGCACAAACTTGGCGGGCCAAAAGGCATCGGCGGACTATATATACGCCATGGCGTAAATATAGAACCGATCATTTACGGCGGAGGCCAGCAAGGCAAACTGCGAAGCGGAACGGAAAACGTGCCGGGCATTGTCGGATTTGCAGAAGCTATTCGTCTGAACAATTTTCACCGAGGTGACACCTCGGTGAAAATTAAAAAGATGCGAGACGAACTGGAGAAAGGTATTTTTAAATTGATTCATAAAGTTGTTCTTAACGGCCATCCGGCCAAACGCCTGCCGAATTTTTTGAATGTTTCCATTTTGGATGTTGAGGGCGAGGCTATGCTTTTATATTTGGACGCGCTTGGTATAATGGTCTCCACCGGCTCGGCCTGCAATTCGCAGAGTTTAGAACCGTCAAAAGTTTTGACCGCGCTCGGCAACCCGTACGAATTCGTTCACGGCAGTTTGCGTTTTACGCTCGGCAAGGAAAATAAAATGTCAGACATTAAATATGTTTTGAAACATCTGCCGGCAGTGGTCAAAAAATTGCGAGCCATGTCGCCACTGGATTTGAAACTCGGCCAAACGGCAAAAATTTCAAACCAAAAAGCTTTTGTGGGAAATCAAATTCCTCACTTCGTTCGAAAAAGTCATTAGTCAATAGTCATTAGTCTTTAGTGAAAATGCAAAGCAGTTGAATTTACTATAGACTATTGACTAAAGACTATAGACTTACACAACAACATGAAAAAGAAACCAGACGTAGTAAACAAATTCACCGGTGATTCCTGGGCCTATTCCAAATCCGTCCGCGATCATTTTTTCAAGCCGAAAAATATTTTGTGGGAAAAACCGGTCGACGCCATTTTTGACGCCGAGGGAGTTGTCGGCTCGCCCGCATGTGGAGACGTTATGCGAATTTGGATAAATGTTAATCCGAAAAAAGATACTATTACCGATTTCAAATGGCGCACGTTCGGTTGTGCATCAGCCATCGCTTCGACATCGATGCTCTCTGTCATGGTCACGGAACGCGGCGGAATGAAAATCGACAAAGCGCTCCAAATCCGCCCGCAGGATATTATGAAGCGGCTTGGCGGACTGCCGGACAGAAAAATCCACTGCTCGGTTCTCGGCGACAAGGCTTTACGCGCGGCCATTAACGACTGGTTCAAAAAAACCAAACAGTTTTCGCGCATCGTCGTCGACGGCCGGCAGATCATCGACCCGAACACAAAAACAACCGAAGCGGACATCGAGGAAGCAGTCCTCGAGGGCGCCACGACTTTGGAAGCTGTTCAAAAACGTACCAAAGTCGGCATCGGTTTTCCAGAATGTTTGCCAAAAGTGGAAGAGCTCATCCGTTTTTATCGCGAAAAATATTTCGGGCCGGATTTGATATAATATAGAATACTAATCAATGAAAAAAGGTATGTACATAATAATTTTCGCGATCGTGGTTGTTGCCGTTGCTTTTATGGCTTACCGTTACAAAACGGCCAAAAATGAAATTCCGGCGGTTTCCGCGCCCGTAGTGGAAAACGTACCGGAAGGAATACCGCTCAGAAAAACTTTTGAATTGGAAAATGGGCAAAGCGCGCTTATCGCAACCGGCGCCCAAATTACTTTATTGTCGATTGGTCAATCCGAAGTCTCAATAAAAGTTGTGGACGAAAAAAATACGAGTAACTTCACCCTTTCTCTGTCGAGAATGGGAAATTTTGGAAATTATTCCGTGCAATACCTCGGTTCCAAAGGTGGCCGGGCCGAATTTATGGTTTTCCCGACTATTGATATTTATAAATAAAATAACGAACAGCCAATAGCGATGAAAACCGAAACAAAAATAGAAAAATTGCTGCAAAAAATCCGACCTTACGTTCAAATGCACGGCGGGGATGTTTTTTTGGTTGGGGTTGGAGATGGTATCGTAACTTTGCAAGTGACTGGCGCTTGCAAAGATTGCTCTTTATCTCACATGACATATAATAGTATGTTAGGAGGAATCATAAGAGAAGAGATTCCGGAAGTAAAAGAAATCATTATTAAAAATTAGTAATTAGGTGTTGGGTTCTAGGAACTAGGTGTTAGGGAAATCCCCTAATCCCTAAAACCTAATCCCTAACCCCTTGTATTTTTATGTCAAACACAAAAGAGTACGCAAGAAATAAAGATGGTTCGAATATTGCAAAAATCGTCGTTGATCGCGATCTGTGCATCGGCGCGGCATCATGTATCGCCGTCTCGGGAGCGACTTATGAGTTGGATAATGAAAACAAAGTTGTTGTCACAAACGCCAATGATGTTGACGATGCGACACTCATCATGTCGGCAGAAAGCTGTCCAACCAAAGCAATATTACTTTTTGATAAAGAAGGCAAGCAAGTATTTCCGAAGTAAAATGGAAAATTATAAATACTTAATCATCGGTGGCGGAGCAGCGGGAACAAGCGCGGCGGAAACGATTCGACAGAAAGATCCTGTGGGAGAAATTGCCATTATTTCTGACGAGGATCATCCTCTGTATTCGCGCGTTATGCTTTCCAAACCGAATTTTTTTCTTGGCAAAATTCCATTTAACCAGATTTGGATGAAAGGAAAAGATTGGTATGACACCAACAAAATCATTTTTATCGGCGGACGAACAGTCACGGCTCTCGACACGGAAAAGAAAATTGTTACGCTCGACGATAGCAAGCAAATTTCTTACGAAAAACTTTTGATCTCGACCGGCGTCAGAACGCGACCGTGGAATATTCCAGGCTCTGACAAAAAAGGCATTTATTCTCTGCGCACACTGGAAGACGGCAAGGCCATAATGGAAGCGATCAAAACTGCCAAGAAAGCGGTGACAATTGGCGGCGGATTTATCGGTTTTGAAATGGCTGATTTGATGAAATTGGCCGGTCTGGAAACGACCATGCTTTTGCGCGAAGATTATTTCTGGCAACCAACACTCGATGACAAATCCGGAAAAATGATCGAGGACGCGCTTTCAAAAAGCGGGATCAAAATAATGAAAAATGCAGAAGTGACAGAAGTTGTTGGCGGAGAAAATGTTGAAGGCGTGATGCTAAAAGATGGCACAAAAATTGATTGTGACATGATAATCACCGGCATTGGTGTTGTTCCGCCGAATTTGGATTGGTTAAATGTGTCAAGGGCTCCCCTTGGCAATTCGGAACCGCCAAAGGGAACCTTTGACACATCAAAAGCCGGAATTATTGCCAACGAATATTTGGAAACAAATATTAAAGATGTTTGGACCGCCGGTGACATTGCTGAATATAAAGATTTGCTTTTGGAAGAAAATATTCAACTCGGCAACTGGGTCAACGCTCGCGAGCAGGGTCGCATCGCCGGACTGGGAATGGTTGGCGAACGAACACCTTTCAAATTTGTTTCTTTTTACACCACGCAAGGTGTTGGCATCTCGATTGCCTTTGTTGGCGACTCGCGCCCGCTTCCAGACCGCCAAATCATTTTGCGCGGTTCACCGGAAACCGGTTCGTACGAACGCATTTTAGTTGACACAAAAGGTGAACTCGTTGGCGCCACCATGATCAATCGCACTGGTGAAATGTCGACCATTTCCAAACTGATTGAAAATAACGTCGATATCACGACACACACCACAGAACTCTCCGACCCGAATTTTGATTTGAAACAATTGTTGACAAAATAATCTTATGCTTTTGGTAAAAACAAAAATCGGTCCGAGTAAAGTTTCCGGCATTGGACTTTTCGCCGACGAATTTATTCCGAAAAATACTTGGATATGGAGATTTAAAAAAGGATTTGATATTCGTGTTGATAAAAATTATCCAGATAATCTTCAAGAACCGGCAAAAAGTTATTTTATGAAATATGCCTACCAGAATAACAAAACTTTAAATTATGTGCTTTGCTCGGATAACGCTAGATTTTTCAATCACTCGGACGCGGCAAATACTCATTGTGTTGAAGACCCGGATGATGAGGACACTGCAAATGTCGCTTCTCGCGATATTCAGAAAGGCGAAGAACTATTTGTAGATTATCGCGAGTTTGATACCGATCCGTTTTACGGATTTGAAAAAACTGTTGATTAAACGGATGTGACAATAAATTTCGTCGAGCTTGCATCATTTTTGAGACTTCGCAGGCCTGAAGCTTGGATCTGTCAATGACCCCGAGTGCAACGAGGGGCTCTTGACAGATTCAGGCCGAGAACAAAGCCAAATTTTCGCAGGAAAAATTTGGCGGTCTCAAAAATGATGCAAGCTCGTAAGAAATTTATTGGAATGATTTTTATACCATCACTCGCGCATCCACCACTATCGCACCTTCGGAAGTTGCCATGACGGGGTTGAGGTCTATTTCTTTTATCTCGGGATGGTCGAGGGCGAGTTGTGAAAGATTGACCAAAATATCGGCGAGCTGGTCGAAGTTAATCGGTTTTTCACCACGCAGGCCCTGCAGGATTTTGATACCTTTTATTTCCTGCATCATTTTGAACGCTTCATCTTTTTCAATCGGCGCCACGCGCAGTGATGTGTCCTTGATGGCCTCCGCCAAAATTCCGCCAAGTCCAAAAAGAATCGTCGGACCGAATGTCGGATCGCGCTTCATACCAATGATAACTTCCCTGCCGACTGCCATCGGCTGGACGAGCATGCCAGAAATTTTTGCCTGGGGATTTTTCGTACGGATATCATCCCAAAATTTTTCCGCTTCCTCCGCGCTTTGCAAATTCAAAGCCACCGCACCGGAATCAGTTTTATGAACAATGTCTCCCGAAATAATTTTGGCCGCGAAATTTTGCGATTTTATTTTTTTCAAAAGCGGAGCAATGTCGAATTTGTCTTTGACAAAAATCCCGCTGACAGAAATGTCATACTCGAAAAATAGGTTTGTCATTTCTTCAAACTCCACCATTTGCGGTGCAACAAGGGTTCCCCTTGTGGATTCAGAATTTACAAGGGGAACCCTTGTTGAGTGACCTTCCCCGACAATCTTTGGCGCATTGTTTGCTAAATGATCCAAACTATCCACCACATCTCGCGGGAAGGTGAAGCAAACCATGCCGGATTTAATGAGTATGTCACGTCCGACTTCTACTTCCGGACCGCCGATGAAAATGGGAAAAATCTTTTTTTTATTATTATATTTTACTAAAACTTTGGCCGTCTCTTCCACTTCCGTCATCATTTGCGGCGTCAGCATGACGATAATTCCGTCGGCTTCTTTGACCTCGGACAAAATTTCAAGGGCTTTGTCATACCGCTCGGCCAAAGCGTCGCCGATAATATCGATCGGATTTCCAACCGCCGCCATCGGAGGCAAAACTTTACGCAAAGCCGATTTTGTTTTTTCGTTCAAATCAACCATGGAAAGCGATTTTGATTTGCCGACGAAATCCGTGGCGATAACTCCCGGCCCGCCACCGTTTGTCACGATTATCAAACGCTGAACCGGATTGTTTACCGTCAGTCCCTGAGACAAAGTTTTGCTCATGTTGAAAAATCCGCGGATGGAAGAAACGGTCACCGCACCAGCTTGTTTGCAAGCGGCAATAAAAACGGAAGCTTGCGGAGCGAGCGACCCGGTGTGAGATTTGACGGCCATATTGCCATGACCGCCCATTCCGGCTTTTATAATAATGACGGGTTTCTTTTTTGTAATTCGCGAAACAGTCCTGATGAATTCCGGACCGTCGTGAATATTTTCCAAGTACATCAAAATCGAATCTGTCTCCGGATCGCTTTCCAAATATTCCAGAAAATCAATTTCGGTCAGCTGGGCTTCGTTGCCAAGACTGATAAATTTTGAAAAGCCGACTCCTTCGCCGATCGTCCAGTCGATCATGGCTGTGCCGAGCGCGCCGGACTGCGACAAAAAAGCGATTTTTCCAGGCAGAGGTTTCTGGCCAGCGAATGACGCGTTCAAATCTGTTTTTGTATCGATGACGCCGAGGCAATTCGGCCCGAGAAGAGTGATGTCGTTTTCTTGAGCGATTTTTGCCAGACTTTCCTCCAGTTTTTTGCCATCATCGCCCATTTCCTTGAAACCGGAAGAAATAACGATGGCGTTTGGAATTTTCTTTTTGCCGCAATCCGTCAAAATTTGCGGCACAATATCCGCCCTGACTGCAATAATAGCCAAATCGATTTCATCCGGAACATCCAAAATGGATTTGAAAGCCGGCAAACCGAGTACTTCATTTTCAGAAAGTGTCACGGGGAAAATTTTTAACTTTTTTCCGGAGAGCAAATTTGACATGAGCGAAAATCCGACTTTGTTTTTGTCAGATGTCGCGCCAATGACAGCCACAGAATTCGGGTTGAAAAAATTTTCAAGATTCATGTTTTTTCTAATCTCTTATCTCTATTCTCTAACCTCTACTTCCACAATTCCTCTTCAAACGTCGGCTTTTGGACATTGTAAAATATTCCGAGTGGAATTTTTCCACCGATTTTTTCCGTCACTTTTTCAATAGCTCGACGCTGATCGTCAGTCGGAAACGGATCTTTAATCCAATAAATTGCATCCTTGAAATAATCCCTGCTGTCAAAGAAAGTGATGCATGGCTGAATGATATCAACGTATGAAAAACCTTTGTGGGCAATGGCGGCTTGCATTATTTTTTTTGTGCCTTCAATATCGCCGGCGTAAGTGCGCGCCACAAATGTCGCCCCGGCTGAGATCATGAGCAAAAGCGGATTAAGCGGTTCCTCGATGCTGCCGAACGGAGTCGACTTGCCTTTGAAACCTTTCGGACTGACTGCGTCAAATTGACCGGTGGTCAAAGCAAACAATCGATTGTCGTGAACAAACAAATTGACATCTGAATTTCTTTTGGCTGCGTGAACCAAGTGCTCGAGACCTTCGTCATATGAATCTCCGTCGCCGGAAAATCCGACAATGGTCAATTTCGGATTAGCACATTTGGCGCCCGTCATGGCCGAAATGAGTCGGCCATGAAGCGAAGTGAAAGTGTTGACATTTATGTAGTCGGAAATTTTTCCATGACAACCGATGCCGGCAAAAGCGACTAAATTTTCTTGTTTCAATTTACCACCCTCAATCAACTCTCCGACAGCCTGGCGAAAGGCAACCAAAATCTGCGAGTTTGTGCAACCGGGACACCAGGTGATTTTTGTGGTTGTTTGTAAATTCTTTTCCATGTTTATCTTTTTTATAAATTATTTCTTTCTACTACATTTTCTCAATTTTTAATTTAAAATTTTTAATTTTTAATGAATTTTCAATGATTCAATTTTTTAATTTAAACATTCATTAAAAATTCTAAATTAAAAATTGAAAATTTGATTTATCTGTTCAGATAAATCTTCCGGGTCAAACGGCAGTGAATCGTATTTCAGAATTTTGTCTGTCACTTCGATACCTGTTTTTTCACGGATCAAATTGGCCAGCTGGGCGTTGTGATTTCCTTCCACGCAAATTATTTTGGCCGCACCGCCAATTTCTTTTATCACTTTCTCAACCGGGAAAGGCTCAACCCAAATAATCTGAACCAATTTTGCCGGCGTATCAAAAAAATTGGACGCTTCCAGAACCGCGCCCTTGGTCGAACCGAAAAAGACAATTACATTTTCGCTTTTTGGATCACCAGAAACTTTGATGGTTTCCCTGCCCTTCATATTTTCCTCTATGTGTTTAATTTTGGCGAATCTTTTTTCAATCATTTTTTCAACCTCCTCCGCTTTCTCGGTCGTAAAACCTTTTTCGTCATGCTCGTAGCTTGTCACTTTGACCGTCGTATTTTCTGCGCCGGGAAAAGCCAAGGGCGATACTCCATCGTCTTTGATTTCATATCGGCCATAATTTTCATTCGTGCCACCGGCAACTTTACCGCGATCAATGGAAACGGATCCGTAATCCAGTTCGCTAGTCATGGTGTGTTCGGACAAAATTTTGTCGAGCAAAACAATGACAGGAATTTGAAATTTCCAGGCCAAGTTTAGCGAAAGTTCGCCGGCGCGGAAACATTCTTCGGGATCGCCCGGTGCCATGACAATTCGCGGAAACTCGCCGTGCCCCGCGTGAATGGCAAACCGTAAATCAGACTGCGACGAATGCGTCGGCACACCGGTGGCCGGCGCTTGACGTTGCGAAACTGCCACAGCAAGCGGAAGCTCGGCCATACCGGCAAAAGAAAAAGCTTCTTGCATCAAAGCAAAACCGCCTGTGGCCGAGCCGACCGCACATCTTTTGCCGGCATAAATCGCGCCAAGAGCCATGTTGATAACCGAAATTTCATTTTCAGGTTGAATGACGCGAAGTCCGTCCTTTTTCTGTTTGCTGGCCAGATAATGCAAAATGGTCGACGACGGCGTCATTGGATAGGCAAAATATAAATCCAATCCGGCCGTTTGCAATCCTTTGGCAAAGGCTGTGTTGCCGTCGACGAACTCGCCATGCGGAGTGCCGGGTACTATTTTTTTATCATGACGAAATTTTTTGTCTTTCAAATGATCAAAACCGATTTCGGCCAATTTGATATTCGCTTCCGGTTTTTTATCTTTGAAAACTATTTCCAAATTTTTCTTCATCGTCTGGAGCGGCAAATCGAGAAGGTAGCAAAGCGCGCCAAGCGCCACTGAATTTCGCGTAATCGGCGGCAAAGAAAGTTTGGTTACCGAGTACGCCATTGGCACAAAAACCGCCCGCTCGCCGAATTTTTCCACATCCGCCGGCTCAAAACTGTCGGCAAAAATAACCGCCGTTTCGGAGAGTTCATTTTCGTGCAGTTTTACAGTTTCGCCGTTTAGTGCAATCAAAACGTCAAGATTCGAGTGATCATTCCAAACTTTTGTCTTGCTGAAACTTAGCCGCGCGAAATTGTGCCCGCCACGAATGAGCGAAGGATAGCTGGTGGACAAATAAACTTCATAGCCAAGATCGCGCAAAAGCGTTCCCAAACTGTTGCCAGCCTCCATCACTCCGTCGCCTGCCGCTCCGCCAATGCCGATCGTAAATATTTCGCTGTGAGGATCTTTTTGCATGAGAATTTTTACACAATAATTATATCACCAAACAGCACATATAATATCTACTTTGGTGTGTATAATTATTTGTTTAAACTTTTAATTAAATTTCTTTCGATCCAACACTTTTCCGTCGCCAGAATAAATCGCTGCTGCGATTTTTCTTCCTGCTCACCTCTTCACGGGCTCCGCAATGCGCCGGAAAAGTGTCGGCTCGACGAAATTTATCATCCAAAGTATATGTGGTAAAAACTAGCTTAAAATAAAGGCTTCTCGCTTGGCTTGACAATATAGACCATTAATGATAGAATTAAGCAAGAACCTACTGCATTGAGCAGACTGGTAAAATTCAATCCAAAGAAAGCTGAGGTGTCGAATGTATCGCACACTTACGCATAATGGCCACCCCATCAACACTAGAAGTTTTTTTATAGGAATCAAACGTGGGGTTATCCAGAGCGTCGATTTCGTCAACGTAATGAACACTGGAATGGAAGTGTTGATTCCAGTACACTTTTTGGGAAAGTGGGAAAAACTCAAGGGCGTGGTTCGACAAGTGAACCAATTCCCCGACGGGATGTTAGTTGTTTTGAAACCAAGCCCAACTTCTCTCCTAGAAAACTGGCTGAGCGTAGAGATTTGGATTTCTAGTTGCACCGGCCACGCAGGAGTACTTTCGTAAATTCTCACAAAACCAACCACCCAGAAGCCACTCGCTTCTCGGGTGGTTTTCTGTTACAAAAGTTTTATGTTACAATTTCAAGTATGGAAAACAGCGAAAAAATCAAAATCGGGTGGTTTTCGTTTAGCTGCTGCGAGGACAATACTGTGGTCATGACCGAGGTAATGAACGACCATTGGCAGGAATGGAAAAAGATTTTTGATTTTCGTCATGTTCGCGTTTTGAAAAGCAAAAACATTTACGATGCGTTTGACATCGCTTTCATCGAAGGCGCCATGGCAGGGGCCGATCAGGAGGAATCAGTCAAAGACATCCGTTCGCGATCAAAAAAACTGGTGGCCGTCGGAGCTTGCGCCGTGACAGGTTTGCCGTCGGGACAACGCAACAATTTCACGCCGGAACAACGCGAGGCCATCGATTTTCTGGTCACGCGATTTGGCGCTCTGCCTAGTGTCAAAAAAGTTTCCGACGTAGTCAAGGTAGACGTGGAAATTCCAGGGTGCCCAATGTCACCGGAAGTTTTTTTGGAGAAAGTGAATAGTTTGGTCACCGAGTTAAGAAGTTAATTTTTGAAAATTTCGTCAAGCTAATGCTTTTTGGGCGCATTGCGGAGCCCGTGAAGAGGCGAGCAGGAAGAAATTTTTCAGCAGAAAAATATTCTGGCGACCAAAAAGTGTTAGCTTGTAAGAAATTTTAAAAAATTAAAAATTAAAAACATGCACTCATTTGATCTCTCTCTCGAACATATCACGAAGGTGGAAGGCAACGCTTCGCTTAAATTAAAAGTGGAAGATGGCAAAGTGACCGACGTAAAATTTGCCATTGTCGAGTACAAAAGATTTTTTACCGAAGCGCTCAAAAACAAAGCGATTAACGCCGTTCCCGGACACCTCGCCCGCATTTGTGGCACGTGCTCCAACGCGCATATTATATGTAGCATCGAGGCTTGCGAGGACGCGCTGGGAATTACACCGAGCGAGCAGACAAAACTTTTGCGTTCATTGGTTGTCCATGGGCTGATTATTCGCGACCACGCTTTGCATTTGTACCTTTTTTCCATGCCGGATATTTTCGGCAAAGACGCATTTCTCGACCTCGATGAAAGCGACTCGGTTCAGCATCAGCTCCTGCACGATGGCTTTGACACCAAATCTGTCGGCAATTTCCTGGCCACACTCGTTGCAGGCAGAAGCGTTCACGCCACGTATCCGGTTGTTGGCGGATTTTTGAAATTTCCCGATCAGGCCGGCGTTGACGAAGCAATCGCCAAACTCAAAAATATCCGCCCGGCCGTTTTGCGACTGGTGGAAGTTTTCAAAAACGCTCCGTTTCATTTTGACCGACAAACAAAATTCATGGCACTAGTGCCGGAAAAAAGTTTCGGGTACATAAATGGCCAAATAGAAACAAGCGTCGGTGAAAAATTTGCAGAGAAAGATTTCCGAGGACATTTGGAGCACACCGTCTTGCCATACTCGGAGGCATCCGCCTACACATATCACGGCGAAAGTTACATGGTTGGCGCACTGGCCCGTGTGAATTTGGCCAAAGACAAACTGCACCCGGAGACCAAAAAATCTCTCGGCGAGACACTCGACCTATTCCCTTCCACAGATATTTATCACAACAACTTAGCCCAAGCCATCGAGATCTTGCATTCTGTGGACGAGTCAATCGATATTCTTTCAAACAACAAATTTGTCACTGAACCAATTTTGAAAGGCGAAGCAAAGGACGGTGCAGTCGGCGTGGGTGTCATCGAAGCGCCACGCGGAACTCTCTACCACAAAATCGTTTTGGGCGCGGACAACAAAGTTAAGGAAGGTGAAGTAGTCGTACCAACAGGACAAAACCAAGTTAATATCGAAAAAGACATCGCCACGCTAGTGAACGGACTTTTGGAAAAAACTGACGATAAAGAATTAATTTCTCTTGAAATCGAAAAACTCATTCGCGCCTACGACCCATGCATGTCCTGCGCCTCGCATTTTTTGAAGGTTGAATGGGAAGAATAGTAGATAGTAGATAGAATTTAGGAGGGATTCATGCTAGAATTCCGTTGGAAGGAGTTCTTATGAATGGACAAATATCATCCGGGCCACTTAGATTTTTGTTGTTTGCCGGGGTCTGTGCTGAAAGCAGATTTCAAGCCGGATTAATCAGTAAAAACGATTTGGAAAAAATCAAGTGGCATCTTCGGGAAAGAATCAAACCGGAAATTGATTTTTTGATGCGTTGTTTTCCAAATGCCGCTCCAAACATCACTGACTGGTCGTTTGATTCGGTTGGCGATTATTGGCACAACAATCACGGGCATACGGGAGATTGCGCTGTGAGCATGGCAACAATAACTTGGGTTTCAACAGTTCCGCCACTAGTTCAAGTTTTTGATTTTAGAAAGGCATTTGACGCCTTCAACTTTTACAATATTGATTTGCGGAATGGCGAAATCGTCTATTTGCACAGGAAAGTGGTGATAGAAAAAGTTAAGTAACGCTGTTCTCGGACAGCGTTTTCTTTACCCTGTGATATGGCCACAGGCCAAAGTTTGCGAAACAAACTTATATCACAGGGTGAATTTTTTCCAATGCATCTGATTCGTCCATTTCGGGCGGGACAGCAATAATTTTTATTATTTTTATTTTGCCAAGTTTCCAAAGCAGTCGCAGATTTGTCAACGCATCAAAATCGTGCATTCCTACTCGCGGTGGTGTAGAAAATTTGTCCAAGCTGTCAAAAACAGTCACATCTTTTATTCCAACAACTATGTCAATCACGACCATCTCTTCTGGAAAATCAAAATCCTCATTCGGATCAATTGTTTTAAACTCAATATCTGGAAATTTATCTTTCAACTTCGGCAAAATCCGCAACGGCAGTGAGTCCATTTTCAAATCTTCGTTTCCGAATACGAATATTTTTTGCATAATTTTTTAGTTGTCATTCCCGCGAATGCGGGAATCTAGAGTTTGAACTGGATCCCCGCCTGCGCGGGGATGACACGGGCGAAATTTTCATATAGTTTGATTTGCAAAAGCTATACTTTGTAAATTATATTTTTTCAAATTTTCGGCCTGTTGCTCTGAAATTATTTCGCATGGCACGGACCAGTGGAAAGAAACAATTTGCCCCGGCTTGATTTGCTCGATATCATATTCCGCTTCCAATTTTCTCGTTAATTTTTTTTCTCTTGGCTCGCCAAGCACAAGCTTGCCGTTTTCATAAGTTAGCATTTCAGCTATAGCTGAAATGACCGAACCTTCCACTTTGATCACTTTGCCGGATTTGACCAAACACTCATCCATTCTTTCCACTTCATCAAGCTTGTCAGTGTGTCCAGTCATTTGCCAAACATTAAGAACATGAAAAGAATGATGTGGAACGGCGCCCTGCGAAATTTTTTTCTCCAGCCATTCAAATTCTTTCGAACCAACTTTTTTCTTTACAGATAAATCTTCCACCAAAAATTTATAAAAATTTTTTAATCTATTTGTTTCCAGCAAATTATTTCCCAGCCAATAAGCTTCAACCGCGCGTGCATCAAAGGGTTCGGCGATGCCGTTCGTCCGAGAAATATATTGGAGATACGGATACAAAGTTTTAAATTGTTTGAGCAAAATGGAAAGTTCCGGATTGACCTCGCCATATTCGATGAGACTGGCCAACTCCCTGTTGGCATCCGGTCCGCAATAGTGCAGCCTGTTCGGTCCAAAAGAATAACGGCTGCAGCGCATTATTCCTTCCATCGTCGTGTCTGCTTCCGGCATCATAGGTTATTGAAAATTTTCAGTTTCTTGATGGCCACATCTTGCACAGCTTGAACTGCTCCGCGCAAGAATTTGTACGGCGCCACTTCGTCCGGATTTTCCTGCAAAGCTTTAACAAGGCCTTGTTTGTAGGCCACGCGCAACTCGGTATTTATGTGCACAATAGCCACGCCATTTGCGATAGCCGCCTTGAAATCTTCTTCGGAATTGCCGGAGCCTCCGTGCAGAACGAGTGGAATTTTGACCGCTTCAGAAATTTCTTTGACCAGAGGAATATCAAGTTTCGGATCAACACCTCCGCGAAGCATACCGTGAATATTTCCAACAGCCGGTGCCAGCATGTCAATGCCGGTTTTCTCCACAAAATCTTTTGCCACGACAGGATCAGTCAAAGATTTTTCGTCAAGCAAAACCCCATCCGGAATACCATCGAGAATTTTTGACGACTGGCCGATAAAACCGAGTTCGCCTTCCACTAAAACTTCCCGACCGCAGGCACGAGCGTAATCGACGCACTGTTTTGTAATTTTAACATTTTCTTCAAACGACAAATTTGCTCCATCAAAAATAACCGAGTCAAAACCGGCATCAATCACTTCCTTTACTCTGTCAAAAGAATAGGTGTGATCGGCGTTGAGAAAAATCGGATAATCAAACTCGTCGCTCAAACTTTTGACCAGCGCCGCAACCTGCGGTACACCGATAAAATCCCGCTCGCCTTCGGAAACGCCAATAATAACTGGCACGGAAAGCGCTTGGGCCGCGCGAAAAACGCCCCACAAACCCTCGGTGTTGGAAATATTAAAATGACCGATGGCCACTTTTTTCTCCTGCGCCTCGCGCACATATTCTTGAAGTGTTCTCATAATTACAATTATATCATAGACAAAAGAAAAACCTCAAAGCGTGAGCCTTGAGGTTCGTTTCTCACCGCGACCGACAAATATTCTACTGCCGACATGCCAGACGCGAACTTTTGCTTGTTCGGGTGAATATGATCTGACATTCCAGCCTTTCCCCGTGGAAAATTTACTGCTCCAGGAAGTTTCCCGCCAAAAAACATTGACAATTACCGGAAGATCAGGGTCAATGTCAATAACGTGAAATACATTGGCACTTCCGTCTGTAGCGAGATATCCCGCAGAATCTTTGTACGGCTGATCAAACATACACGACCAAACAAAATCAAGTGATGTTGGCAAAACTTCATAGTAGACATCATCAATAGTTTGGATCATTCTTTTGTCTAAAACTCTTTCGATCAGTTTGTACCCCATAAAAGAATACCCGTAGTGCGGAGAAAGCACTTTACGGTCAAAACACGCTTTGAATCTCTCTCCCACATAAGATATCGGGGTTGGGTTTCTTCTCACTTTGAAATGTTCGGAAACATTAAATGGTTTGTCAATACCCACATAATATTTGCCAAGAACCATTTCATTGAAAATCGGGGATATGACTGAAGTCATAAAGAACCTCCAGTCAAAATGGTAGACTTTTTACACACACTGTCAAGCCGTTTAAACAATGATATAATAGAAACATGAAAAATTTTGACATACTCGCCATTGGCGACATTACAACAGACGCTTTTATAAACATTCGCGAAGAAAGCAAACATTGCCAAGTCGATGTGGAAAATCAAAAACTTTGCTTTGATTTCGGCGAAAAAATTCCCTACGACGATGTCGAAATAATGCGCGCGGTGGGAAACAGCGCGAACGCCGCCGTCTCAGGCGCGCGACTTGGTTTGAATTCAGCTTTGCTTGCATATGTTGGCGATGATCAAAACGGCAAAGAATGTTTGGAAGAATTGCAAAAAAATAAAGTGGACGTATCGCTCGTTCGCACGGAAGCCGGCAAAAAAACGAACTATCATTACGTGCTGTGGTACGATGTCGACCGGACCATTTTGGTCAAGCATGAAAATTTTTCGTACGAGCTCGGTGATGTTGGCGCGCCAAAATGGATTTACCTGACATCGCTCGCAGAAAATTCAATTCCATTTCACGACCAAATTGCCGATTTCGTGGAGAAAAACCAACAAGTCAAACTGGCATTCCAGCCTGGCACATTTCAAATACAATTCGGCGCCGATGCTTTGTCCAGAATTTACAAAAATAGCGAAATATTTTTCTGCAATGTTGAAGAAGCGCAGGAAATTTTAAATTCTGGGTCACGCGACTTGCCAACACTACTGCGTGGTATGTCATCTCTCGGACCAAAAATTGTCGTCATCACCGATGGCATTGCCGGCGCTTATGCCTTTGATTCCACCAAACAAGAAATGTTTTTTATACCATGTTATCCCGGCAAACCATTCGAACGCACTGGCGCTGGCGATGCTTTCGCTTCAACCATTGTTTCCGCCCTGGCTCTCGGCAAATCGCTCGACGAAGCTCTGCTGTGGGGGCCAATCAACGCCATGTCGGTCTGCCTCTATGTCGGCGCCCAAAAAGGCCTGCTCTCGCAAGACCAAATCGCCGATTATCTCGCCAAAGCACCATCTGAATATACCCTCCAAAAACTGGCTTAACCAAGCCATCATTTTCGTTGACACCCGGTGTCCAAAAATTTTTGTTTGTTCGTGAAAAAAGAAAACGCGGATTCATTCCGCGCTTTTTTACTGAATATTGTAGTGGTAAACAATGGATCCTAATGCGATATCATCAGGTTTGTCTTGACGCTTCAATTCTGGATCGTAAACCGCTTCAATCATAACAACATTCTGATCCCAGTTATTGCGCCCATAATAACATCTTGTAATCACAAATTTTCGCAATCCGTCTGCACCTACATAGTTTGCGGTAAACTTGCAACCAGGCAAAATGTTTGGAAGCTTCCAATCCATGATTTTCACAAATCTCGGACCAGAGTAGTTCAATTCCGGACGATCCACATTTTCCAAAAATTCTTTCAAACTAATATCATTTCTCCAACCAAGATTTTCAACCTGGTAGAGAGGATGATAGGTAACTTCGGCTTTTTCAGGATTTGTCGGATCATTTCTTGACCAAGCAAGTGCCAAAACGAAGTACAAATTACCCTTGAAATGTTTGTAAATCCCCGGTTCAATGTGTGATTTTTGTGTTTCGCTCATGCAACACCTCCGCGGATAACATTACCACAAAAATAAAATATTGCAAAAATCTATGTCATTCCCGCGAAAGCGGGAATCCAGATTGTGAATTTCGGCCTAGATTCCCGCCTTCGCGGGAATGACAAAACTACTTACGCGAGATAACTTTTTTAATTGCTTCGGCGATATTCGACTCTCCGAGGCCGTAGTGTTCAATGAGTTCTTCCGGCGTTCCGGACTGACCGAACTGGTCGCGGACGCCAATGAATTCGATCGGTACAGGAAAATTTTGCGCCAAGCATTCAGAGACAGCGGAGCCGAGACCGCCAGCAATTTGGTGTTCTTCCACTGTGACAATAGCTCCACAATTTTTGGCAATTTCAACCAGAGCTTTTTCATCAAGCGGTTTTATAGTGGCAAAATTCCAAACTTGTACGGAAATTTTTTCTTTTTTAAGTTGCTCAGCGACTTTCAAAGCTTTGTGTAAAAGTGGCCCGGTAGCGATAATCCCCACAGGCCTCCCCTGTGGGAAACTTGAATCATAAAACATTTGTGCTTTGCCGATTTCAAAAGGCGTTTCGTTCGTGGTCATAACGGGCGTTTTGTTGCGAGCCAAACGAATGTAAACCGGTCCTTCCATATCAACCGAGGCTAGCACAGCTTTTCGCGCCTCGATTGCGTCGCATGGCGAGATGACGGTCATACGAGGTAAAACGCGAGCCAAAGCAATGTCCTCCAGTGCCTGGTGCGAACCGCCGTCTGGACCGACGGACACTCCTGCATGAGAGCCTGCAATAATAACATGACGATTGTTGTAGCAAATTGTCGTTCGAATCTGTTCCCAGTTTCTGCCCGGACTAAACATGGCATAGCTGGCAATAAAAGGAATTTTGCCCATGGCTGACATGCCGCTAGCCACCGATGCCATGTTTTGCTCAGCCACGCCCATTTCAAAAAATCTTGCCGGAAATTTGTCGCGGAAAAAATGCATCTGTGTTGACTCTGTCAAATCCGCACAAAGCGCCACCACGTCCGCATTTTTATCGCCAGCCAAAACCAAACCATGGCCAAAACCGGTACGTGTGGCATTTTTCTCCACATCTTTATCAAACAATTTGGGATTCAAATGTAAGTCTTTAGTCATTAGTCTTTAGTCAATAGTAAATTCAATTATACTATGAAATCATTCTGGTCAACATTCTCATAACTTCATCGAGCAAACTATCAATTTCAAAATATTCAGCTGGATCACAAAAATTTAATTGTTTTGAAATTTCAAGTTGTGTCTCTAGCTCAGCCCCCGAACCGCTAGCTATTGCTATGAATTGTGCAAAATCTTTTTGGCTTCTTCTTTTACTCCCCTCCGCAATATTAGATGGAATTGAAACGGCACATCTTCTAATTTGAGAAACTAAACCATACACTTCTGAACGAGGAAATTTTTCTGTAATTTTATAAATCAAAATAACAAGTTGTATAGATTTCTGCCAAACTATTAAATCCTTGTACCCTCTTGCCATTTTTCTATAGACTAATGACTAAAGACTATTGACTACTCGTGTTCTATTTGACCATCAAGCGTTCGCAAATCGTGTAGCGCAATCTTCGCCTGCTCTTTTGGGTCCGGTTCGCCGGGAATAGCCGTGCCGGGCGGATTGCCATGCCATTTGAAATCGCGTTCCATGTAGGAAACGCCTTTGCCGGGAATTGTCCGCGCCACAATGACTGATGGCCCATCGAAAACCGCTTGCGCTCGTCCGACAGATTCGACAATCGCCTCAAAATTATGTCCGTCGATTTCCTCTACATGCCAGCCGAAACTTTCAAACTTGTGCGCCACAGATCCAAGCGGCATGACATCCTCGGTAAAGCCGTCAATTTGAATGTTGTTTCTGTCCACGATGGCAATCAAATTTCCCAATTTTTCTTTGCCAGCCAACAAAACCGCCTCCCAACTTTGTCCTTCATCCAATTCCCCGTCGCTCATGACACAGTAAAAAAATCTGCCGGAATCTTTGCCGCGGTCCAATCTGTCGGCCAGCGCCATGCCAACCGCTTGCGACAAACCGGAGCCGAGCGGACCGGAACTGGTTTCAAGCATTGGCAGGAAATCGCGATGAGGATGGCCTTGCAAACGCGAACCAAATTTTCGCAGAGTTAAAAGCTCGGAGACGGGAAAATATCCGCTGTGAGCCATGGCCGCGTACAGTACCGGACAAATGTGGCCATTGGAAACGACCAGCCGATCGCGCCCCGGCCATGTCGGTACTTTCGGGTCGTGTTTCAAAATGTGAAAATATAGCGCGGAAAAAATGTCCGCCATACCGAGTGGCCCAGCCGAGTGTCCCGACCCGGCGCTGACAAGCATCTCAATAATCGACACGCGAATATCGTGTGCTTTCTCTTTTAACAAACCTATTTTTTTATCATCGAGTGGTTGCATCGTTATTTAAATTTGATTGGAATTTTATATTCATTAACAATTTGGCCATCTTTTTCCGCTGCACTTCTAAAAATCATTACTCCACCCGCTGTCGTAATATTATCCATCATTTTTTTATCTCCTACTGTTACAGAAAACTGAGCAGGCAATTTAAGGGTATCCGTAGTAATTTTTAAAACGCTAACTTCACTAATCGCCTTGCCATTATTGTCAAAGACTTGAACGGAACCCGCTTCCCCTTCGTCGCCCGCCCAACCATTACCATTTATTGAACCGACAATATTTAGTGGAAAAGTCACAACCTGACCATCTTTTAGGTTAGAAATTGAAATTCCTGTTGGAGTCGATGTGGAAATGAATTTGAAAGTGGAGAGGATTTGATGAGAAATTTTATTATTGTCTTTGGGATTGGAAAGATTAGGATTTTCATCAGAAACCGGAAATTTTACAGTATATGTCAGGTTGGCATTTGTAATAGTAATTTCTTCATCATTTTGGTCGTAAGCGAAAACACTATAAAGTTCGTAAGCCGATTGACCACCGACAGAAAGCGCAAATTCTTTGTAATATCTGATACCACCAGGACCTTCTTTTGGGGCACTGGCAACCATATCTTTCACATAAGATTCTGCATTGAGGTTTTTCGGATTTAGCGAAATAAAAATATACAGCGGATAAACATTCATACCTGACATCGGATTTCCGATTTCTACAAATGGTTCAAAAGACCAACTGCCGTCGGTCGAGACTTTTGGTGGCTGATTCTGCGCGTTTACTAATGAAGATCTAAGCTGCCAGTCTGCCGGGTATTTAAACTCAAATCCGTATTCTTCATTTTTATAAGTTTTCCAATCAGAAAATTTGTCCACTAATACAATTTCTTCTACTTCATCCGGCAAAGGATGCGAGAAATACCAAACACCGAAAATTCCAGTGAGAATGAGGAGAAATGTCAAAACGAGAAGAAAAGCGTTTCCGCGAGGTTTGGGCGGAACCGGATTATTTGCCAGCGGAGGAATTGGCGTAAAATTTGCTGGTGGAATAATCAGATTGTTCACTTCCGGCACATTGTTTTCTTGTGGAGGCATTTTATTTAGTTTGTCATCCCCGCGCAGGCGGGGATCCAGTCTGTTTTTTATTGGATTCCCGCATTCGCGGGAATGACATTAATGTTAATGACTTGATAATTTTTTGATGATTATGACGACAACTCCTCGTACATTTCCTTTGGATTTTCGTCATCGAGAATTGCCGAGCCGCAAATAAGTTTGGTAGCGCCGGCTTCCAAAAGTAAATCTTTTGTTTCAAGATTGACGCCGATATCAACAGCAATTATCGTGTCTGGATTGAGTTCGCGCAAGTTTTTGATCATCTCAACCGCGCTGTTTTCCAGTTCCACACCATGCCGGCCGAGCTCATCCGAACCCATGATTTGAATACCATCCGCCTGCGAGACGAACGGCGCGATTTTGGAAATGTCTGTCGACGGTTTTATGGCCACCCAGACGCCCACATTTTTTTCGTGGCAAATATCAATAACTTTTTGAAAATTTTCTGTCGACTCGATATGCGCCACCACCGAAGTCACGCCGGTTTTGATCCAATCTTCCAAAACATTTTCCGGATTTTTGACCATCAAATGAACTTCGTAATCAATGCTTTCCCACTTCGGCCAGCCGACATTTTCGCTTTTCAAATCATTAAAAAAATCGGTGTTATTTCCATTGTACGGCCAAGTTTTGACTGGCGTAAAAATACCGTCGGAAATGTCGATTTGAATGAAGTTGGCAAAATGAGAAACGAGGTCAATTTCATTTTCCAGCTGTTCTTTATTTAAAGGAATAATTGATGGAACAATTTCAGTCATAATTTTCTATTTTTTTGATGCGGCGAACATGCCGTTCCTCTCCTGAAAATTCGGTGGAAAGCCAAAGCAAAACTGCTTTCTCCGCGTCTTCGGTTGTTAGGAAATGCGCGCCAAGAGACAAAATATTTGCATCGTTGTGTTCTCGCGAAAGTGTCAAAACATGTTTAGGTCCGCCGTAAAAAACCGCACAGCGAACATTTGAGAATCTGTTGGCCACCATCGCTTCGCCCTGCCCGGACCATCCGATGACAATGCCTGCCACCTGCATTTTTACCAAGGCAACGCCTCGGTAAGATTCTTGCGAAATTTTTTCGGTAACGAGAGAAACGTAATCCGGATAATCGTCATCGTGCATATATTTTTCCGGCCCGCAATCCACCACATCAAAATCCCGCTCAGCAAGAAAAGGAATGAGTTCGCTCTTGAGCGCAAAACCGGCGTGATCAGATGCAATGTAAATTTTCATATTACAAATTTGCAAGTTTTACAACGTGCTCCATCAGTGAATATGTGTACCCCATTTCATTATCATACCACGCCATCACTTTGACTAAGTTGCCGTCGACAACGCGAGTCAGTCCGAGGTCGGCGATGGAGGCGAAATGCGAGCCGAGGATGTCGGAGGAAACGATTGGATCTTCTGTGACTGAAAAAACTTTTGACCAGCGTTCCTCGCTAGCCGCTTTTTTCAAAATGGAATTTATTTCCTCTACTGTTGTCGGTCGCTTTGAAATGAAAGTAATGTCCACAATTGAACCAGCAATAACAGGCACGCGAATGGAAATACCATCGAACTTCCCCGCCAAATCCGTGATGACTTTGGTCGTGGCTTTGGCCGCGCCTGTGGTTGTCGGCACGATGTTTTGCGCCGCAGCTCTGCCCTCTTTGAAATCTTTGGCATTTGGACCGTCCACCACACCTTGGCTGGCGGTGTATCCGTGCACCGTGTTCAAAATAGCTTTTTCAATACCGACTGTTTCGTTCAAAATCTGAATCAACGGACTGCCGGCGTTTGTTGTGCATGACGCGTTGGAAGTGACATTGCAAGTTTTTAATTTGTCTTCGTTGATGCCCATCAAAACTGTGGCTTCATCCTCGGCTTTCGGATCATCTTTGGCCGGCGCAGTGATAACAACTTTTTTGGCTCCTGCGGTCACATGAACACGCGCTTTTTCGAAACTGGTGTAGTGTCCAGTCGACTCCACCACCACTTCAATGCCGAGCGCGCCCCATGGTAAATTTGTCGGTTCCTTTTCAGACAAATACATAACCGGCGTGCCATCAACCACGATCGATTTTTTGTCATCGGAAACTGCCACCGATTTAAAATTTTGCCCGTAAGCCGTGTCGTATTTCAAAAGGTAAGCGATGTTGTCAATATTTCCGAGATCGTTTATGGCAACCACTTCCACATCATCGCGTTCTCGCGCAATTCTGAAAAACGCCCGACCGATTCTCCCACCGCCATTTATGGCAACTTTGATTTTTGACATGATTGGTTGAATAAGTTACATAAGTTTAATAAGTATGAAAATATTATAACAAAAAAGGGCGGGGTTGTAATCCCCCACCCTGTTCACTACTTCTTGCTGGAAAGTTCAGCAATGGTCCGGTCGGCCTGTGCTTTCTGCCGGCGCGCTTCGCGGATTTTGGAAAGCCGGTCGCCCTCCCTCTTCTTAACCTTGTACTCCTTCAGGAGCCATGCCGACTTGGAGCCCAAGTAACATGCCTCATCAAGCGTCTCCACTTTCCGCTCCTCTTCGCGCTCATACCTGTACAGCTTGTTGCGGAAAGCGATTTCCTTGAGTTTGGCAAGACAGGTCTCGTCGAGCTCGAGCAACCACTCCCTCAGGATATCCAGACGATCGAGTTGAGCCAAAACTTCGATCATCCATGGTTTGGCCGAGTCCAGTCGAGCACGCTCGGCTTTCACCGAGGATTCCCACACCAATCGCCTGTCATCTTCGTTTCTTCCAAAATACGGCCGGTTTCTCGGACTCCAGCGCCAGATAAACCGCGCGAGGTTCAGAAGAAACTCAGTGGCGACCTTCTCGCTGTTGGAGATGGTGTTATAACGCCCGGCCTGGTCGAGATTCGGCATGATGAAATCTTCTCCCGGGTTATGAGCATGACGCTCCTGAACCCGGAAAAAAGACATCACGCGTGGAAGAAGTCGCTCGCTCGTAGCCACATACCACACGTGGGGAAAATCCTCGTCGGAATCAACACGCTCCGGAAGCGTCCCGTTGAAAAAATTGGGACAAAGCATGTCAAACGCCTTGGTCGCCACCATCTGCCGAATCTCGGTGATGTATTTATCGATGCGCCGGCCGCCGTCCCGTTCGTAACCGAGACTATACCTTTCATCCCGTTCACCGGGCTTGCGTAAGAGGCTTGTGTCCCTCCAACCCTCGGCCACCTCAAAGTAAAAGATCAAGCGGTCGATGTCGTTATATACCGGAACTTTTACCAACCGGCCGTCGTCATCGTACGCGTATTCGCCCATATTCACTTCGGCATCGAAACCGCAGTGGAGTCGGCTGATGAGCTGCTTCAGTGTCCGAGCCTCGGACCAAAGTTTGAGCCACATGTTCCAGCTTTCTCGCGGAACGATGTTCTTGGCAAAAAGAGGGTGGAAAGGCAACGCGGCCGGAGCCGGTGCCGTTACGTTTGCGTCGCTTTTCGTGGCCATTTTAAGGCCTCCTTGTTTGGGTTATGCCCCGTGCTTTCGTCGCGGGACGTGTACATCTGACAAAAATCTACGCTTTTAAAAAAATTTGTCAACAACATGATGCGACAACAAAAACGCAAAAAAGACACCGCCCTGAAGCGATGTCCACAAGAGACCCGACTACCTTTTGGCGCTAAAATCACGCTTTAGATTAATCATTGCCTCGAAGATCTTCCTCTGTTTCTCCGTGCAAGCATCGCAAACCTTGACATTCGTGAGAATATCAGTGATATCGAGATGCAGATTGCCTTCAATAACAGAAGAAAGCCCGCCTGTCTTTTTCAGATCTCTTAGAGCAGAAATGTAAGCTAAAGCATCTGATATTTCCTCACTTGACACTCCTGATTTCATGGCGTCTTGATAGAAACCTTTCAGTTTCCTGTAAATTACAGGAAAAATTGGGCTATACACTAAACCTACCTCCACGGAAAGAATACCAAAAAATGATGAGGATATTATTAAAATTCTTTAAATTACCGGACGCCACAGTGTTTAACAAAAGCGGACAGCTCGACCGCCAGCTCGGAAAGTTCCTCCTCCGAATACGAGACGTCTTGCATCAGTGTCGGGTCGTTCAGTTTGGTCGGCACGAATCTTTGTAAAAAATAATTGTCGGCGCCACGGACACTTTCGGCAATTTGGCGCAAGTCGTCAAAGTTGGTCAGAGATTTGACGATAGTCGTGCGGAATTCGTGCGGCAAACCGGAATCCAAAATAATTTTGACGCTTTTTTGCAGTTTGTCAGCGGACACCGGCGAGCCCATGATTTTTTCGTACGTTTCAAACGGCGCTTTCACATCCATGGCGATGTAATCAACCAAACCGGCGGCAATAATTTTTTCTAAAAATTCCGGCCGGCTACCGTTCGAATCGAGTTTGACCAAAAATCCCATCTCTTTAATTTTCCGAATCATTTCCGGCAAATCAGAATGTCCGGTCGGCTCGCCGCCGGTAATGCAAACCGCGTCCAGCTTTCCCCGCCGACTTTCCAGAAAGGCAAAAATCTCGTTAAGCGGAATTTCCTCCGCATATTTTTCCGGCAGAACGAGCTCCGGATTATGGCAATATCGGCAGCGAAAATTGCAACCGCGCGTAAAAATGACGGCGGAAGTTTTGCCGGGATAGTCGTTTAGAGAAAATTTTACGAGACCGGCAATGATCATGTTTTTATTAAAAACTCTTAGAACCAGAATTTTGTCTGTGTCATCCCCGCGCATGCGGGGATCCAGTTCAAAATCTGGATTCCCGCTTTCGCGGGAATGACAAACAATGCGCCGGAAAAGTGTCGGCTCGACGAAATTTGTAATCAAAATCTGTTTTATTGTCTTATCGCCGTCGCTTTAATTTTCGTTTTTGGAAGTGGACTAGCAATTTTAGCCGTCGGTTCCATATTGAAATGTTTGCGCATATCGAACTCGGATTTTTTGCCTTCGTTCCACTGGCTGATCGGGCGCAAGTAACCGACGATTCGCGAATATATTTCGCAGGAACTTCCGCACTTTGGACACATCGGATTCTCACCGGCAATGTAGCCGTGATTCGGACAGACGGAAAAGCTTGGCGTGAAAGTAAAGTACGGAATGCGGTAATTCTGGCAAATTTTCTTGACCAAATTTTTCAAACCTTGACTGTTATCGATTTTTTCGCCAACAAAGAAGTGAATGACCGTTCCGCCGGTATACTTCGTCTGCAAGTTATCCTGCAAATCCAGCAGCTCAAAAATGTCGCTGGTGTAATTGACTGGCAGATGCGTCGAGTTGGTGTAAAACGGATCCTTGGTGTCCTTGCCGCGGCCATTGGCGAAAATAATATCATCGAATTTCTTGCGATCGAGCAAAGCCATGCGGTGCGACGTACCCTCGGCCGGCGTGGCTTCCAGGTTGTAGTTGTTGCCGGTTTCCTTTTGGAATGAAATCAAAGTGTTGCGCATGAAATCGAGCACTTCCTCGGCGAATTTTTTGCCTTCCGGACTGGCGATGTTTTTGCCCAGCAAATTTTCCACCGCTTCGTTCATACCGACAATGCCGATGGTCGAAAAATGGTTTTTCCAGAAACAACCAAACTGCTCTTTGATGGCTCGCAAATAAAATTTGGTGTACGGATATAGGTTGCTGTCAGTCAGTCTCTCCAAAGTCTTGCGTTTTATTTCCAAACTTTCTTTGGCCAAAATCATTAAATCCTTCAAAAACAACATGAACTCTTTTTTATTTTTCGAAACGTGGCCGAGACGAGGCAAATTTAACGTGACAACACCAATCGAACCGGTCAGCGGATTGGCGCCAAAAAGTCCCCCGCCACGATGCTCGAGTTGGCGGTTGTCAATACGCAAACGGCAACACATCGAGCGCGCGTCCTCCGGATTCATGTCAGAATTGATGAAGTTGGAAAAATATGGCAGACCGTACTTGGCCGTGACGTCCCAAAGAAGCGCGATATTTTTGTTTTCCCAATCGAAATCCTTGGTAATGTTGTATGTCGGTATGGGGAAAGTGAAAACTCGACCCTTGGCGTCACCCTCGGCCATCACTTCCAAAAAGGCGCGGTTGAACATGTCCATTTCCTCCTGAAAATCGCCGTAGGTTTCCTTTTGCGGTTTACCACCGATGATGACAGACTGTTTTTTGAAATATGACGGCACATTCAAATCCAGCGTGACATTGGTAAACGGTGTTTGAAAACCGACTCTGGTCGGCACATTCATGTTGAACAGAAATTCCTGGAATTTTTGTTTGACCTCATCATATGTCAGTTTGTCGTAGCGGATGAAAGGAGCGAGCAATGTATCAAAGTTAGAAAAAGCCTGCGCTCCGGCCGCTTCGCCTTGGAGTGTGTAGAAAAAGTTGACTACTTGGCCAAGTGCCGCGCCAAAATGCTTTGGCGGTTTACTTTCCACTTTGCCCGGAACGCCGGTAAAGCCGGACATAAGCAAGTCGAAAAGATCCCAACCAACGCAATAAACGGAAAGGATGCTCAAATCGTGCAAATGAAAGTCGCCGCTGGAATGAGCTTCCCTGATCGGGGCCGGGTAAATTTTGTTGAGCCAATAAACTTTGCTGATTTCCGAAGCGACGTAGTTGTTGAGGCCTTGCAGAGAGTAAGCCATGTTGCTGTTCTCCTTGACCTGCCAATCGAGCTTGGCCAAATATTGGTCCATCAGGTCGACGCTGGAAGTATTGGTAATTTCACGAATTTTTTTGTGCTGGTCGCGGTATAGAATGTAAGCTTTGGCCGTCTTTTTGTAGCGCGAATCGAGCAAAACCTCCTCGACAAAGTCCTGAACCTGCTCCACCTCCGGTATGGCGCCGTCGATTCTCTTGTATGTCAGCTCGAGGACCTTTTTGGTCAAGTCGCGGGCAATATCCATCTCAAACTCGCCCGTCACCTTGCCCGCCTTGCCGATGGCAATGGAAATTTTCTCTTTTTGGAAAGGAACGATCCGGCCGTTGCGCTTTTTTATCTTGGTGTAAGAGTGGATTTTTGTTCCTTTTGCCATATTTTTTTACAAAATTACTAATTTTTAATAAATAAAGTTAAAATTTCACCAAAATTTTCCAAAAAACAAAAAATTGTTCTATCATTGTACTCTAAATTGATGAAAAAAACTGTGGAAAACTATTTTTCTTCCCACTTTCATAACAGAAAAAATATGATGTCCAGCAACAAATAGAAATGGCAAGCACTGTAAGCCCGTTTGGACTAATTTTTCGTGAAGTTCACCGCGTCGCCAATTTTAATATTGAGAGTATCGGTCTGGCCCGCTGAAATTTCCAAAACGTACTGGGCCGGTGAGGCCGGATAATAAATCGTCGGGTAAGTTCTCGGCGCCAAATTCTTTTCCATGAAAACTATATGATAGTCCGATGAAATCCAGATGATATCGAGCGGAAAATTCATTTCTTTCATCCAAAACCCGTATTTGTCCGGCGCGCCAAAAACAAAAAGCATGCCGGCATTATCGGCTAGTGGCGCGTGCCCGGATAAACCCCGCTCCTGCAAAACCGGCGTGTCAGCCACATCAACCGCAAAAGTCTTCCCGCCCAAAACCACCTCGGTTTTATTCGATGGTCTGTAAGCATTATGAAAAATAGCGTCAAAAATGACCACAAAAACAATCACCGCCGCAATCAAAACCAAAGCACGTTTAAGCATGTGATTATTATAACACAACTGAAACGCATACATCATTTTTGAAGTTTGCATTATGTCCGCCCACACAATGTTTTTCCTCGACCGACAGCCGTCTCCTGCGGACGGCTGTCTCTGATCCTCGGCCTGAACTTGTCAAGATGGAATGCCTTGACAAGTCCAAGCTTCAGGCCTGCGGAGCCGAGGAAAAACATTGTGTGAACGGACCTCCATAATTTTGTAATCCAAAAATGATGTATGCGTTTCAGTTTTTACAAAACAAAAGCTGTCGCACTAATCGCGACAGCTTACAAAAAGATCAATCACCTTCTTTAATCCGCTGAATCAAGAACTCGGCCACTTGAGTGTTATAGTAGTTGCCTTTTCCGAAAGACCTCAGACAACCAAGCAGAATCTGGTGAACTTCTTTTATCGTGAGCTTTCGACCGATCAAAGTTGCGATATTCTGCACCAAACCAAGTTGACCATATCCATAACTCTTGCTCATGATAAAAAATCGCAATAGCCGCTTCAACCACGCATCGCGTTTTTTTCTTGGCAAGCGCAACACCGTCTCGTGAATAATGTGGTCAAAACCGCCTTTGAGTTGCACCCGGAGAATCCTCTCCAGTTCGCTCGCCGAAAGCCGTCGACCGATAAGTTTTACGGCTTTGTCCGCATGATGAAGCCATCCTCCGCGAATACTCACTAAGAGTAATCTTTTCTTTTCCGTCATCGTAAGCTTGCGGCCGAGAACCGGCATAACTTTATCCAGTATATAGAAAGAACCATCTCTGATGCACACTGCCAGGATTTGCTCCAACTCCATAGGAGTCAGGTCGCGGCCAAGATTCCGCGCAGCGTTTTGGGCAACATCATATTCACCCTCTTTTATCGCCTTTTTGACAATCAACTTGTAGCCGTAATTTCTCCGGCCTCGTGGCAAGAGTTCCAACGCCGAGCACGCTCGCTCGGAACCGATATTCAAGAAACGAAAATCTTCTTTAAAAAATTTCCAAATCTCATTATTGGTCAGTTTACGACCAATTTTCTCGGCTATCTCCATGGCGTCGGAAAGTCGCCGACATTCCAGTGCATCGTTCAACTGCTTGTTAAAGAACGCCAATCGGTCTCGTTTGGAGGCAAGTTCCAAGGCTTTTTCCGCAGACTCGCCGCCCACAGAAATCAAAGATTCAAAAATCGAAGTACTGATGTGCTTCATTTTGCCCTTTCCACTGTAGAGACTACCATACACAATATAAAAGTCAATGGTATCCAAAAAGACAAAAGTAAAATTTTGTTATGCACAAAAAACTAATTTAACTCCATTAATTTCTTTGTCAGTATTGGCACTTCTTTTTGAAAAAAAATTTTTACTTTGTCCCAATCGGTGTCAAAAAAGATGACCGGTTCCGGGTCGCCCTCAGCATCATCGAAGTAAACTAGACTTTTTAAAATATGATGATAGTCATGGGCCACTGACGGATACTGCTCCGGGAGTCGTCTAATTATATTTTCCAACGATTCTATGTTTTTCGCGCACCAGTATAAATCGAAAAAATCTCTTTTTTTCCCTCTCTGAGAAATAGCCACTATTTTCATCACCGCCACATCAGTCTTATCCAATATTTTAACAAAACCATGTTCCAAAAATTTTTGTTTTGGCACGAAAAACGGATAAGCAATAAAACTGACTTTAGCATCACACAATACGCCATACAATGTATTTGGTTCTTCAAAATCTGTAATCCAATCTTTATTGCCCGCAAAATGTGACAATAATTCTTCCGTTGCAAAACTTTTCTCTGTGCTGAAAAAGTCCAAGTCAACAGATTTGCGATTGCCGGTCTGCAAAGCCAAGGCCGTGCCTCCAGCAAGATACCAACCGGACTTACCCAACCAGTCTTGAGCCGACAAAAAATCCAAAGCTTTTTTGGTGGAATCTGGAACAGAAGAAAAGATAAAACTGTTTAGTTTTGAAGTGTTAGACTCCATAATGCTTTTGTTCTTGGGCGTAAAGATCGTGAGGTTGAAGCAACTTTTTTTAACAATGATTTGTCATAGAAATTCCACATCCACCTCACCTCTTCATCTCTACCAAAATCCAAAATCCTCTCAATTATATACTGAGCGTTTTTTGTGGGGTCTATTTTACTGACATCCGTGTCCCAAAATAAAGATTGCCTGAATGGCATACCTGTATTATATCAAATTCTAGGTTAATTTTCAATGTTGATATACACACAAAAACCCGCATTGCTGCGGGTTTTTGTTTAGGAAATTAATTAAAATTACCAGTTACGACCTCCTCGGTCATTTCCACCTCCAAAACCACCCCGTGAACCTCCTTCTCGTGGAGCTCTCGGTTCCATAGGTCGGGCTTCGTTGACGGTCAATTTGCGACCATCCAACTCTTTGCCATTCCACAAGTCGATTGCGGCTTGAGCTTCGGCGTCATTTGACATTTCGACGAAACCG
>CAIOTC010000003.1 GCA_903861205.1 uncultured bacterium
TTGGCCACATCTACCAGCTTCACTTGTCTGTGTGCGATGGGCAGAACCCACCTCAACCTCTCTTCTCCTATTGTCTTCGCCATATGTGTTGTCATTAGGCCATTCTAGGCCAAAACCCGCCATATGTGTGTACACATTACCCATTTTGCTTGACAGAAAAGGTGAAAGGGTGTATAATATATACGGAATAGTAAACTGGCCATTCCGGGAACCGGAGCCGGTTTTGAGAGGATAAAATGAGACTTTTTTGCATCGTTTTCGTGTTTCTGCTGTTCGTCGGCACAACTTTCGGACAGACCACGGTTGCATGCCAGGACATCTTGTCCGCGACGGTTACCTCGCAGGTGACCAAGACGGATGTGCAGTTGGCCGGTAAGATGGTTCCTCTTGTGACCATCGGTTTGTACTCTGGGTACATTTTTCCGGATACGAAAATCCAAGTTGCCGGTAAACTCGGCACGGTCGCCGACCTGAAAAGGTTTTACGGCAAAACAACTACCTTCAAAGTCCACATGCTCATTTTGAATGGGCACTGCGGTGGCCGATCGGGCTACCCAGGCACATTCACATCGATTACGGTTCGGTAATCGCAATCGACTCTCGGCCCACCCTCTCACAGGGGTGGGCCTTTTTCATACCAGAATTTATTCGTAGCCATTCGCAGTATTCGTTATTCGTAGATTCGTATTCTCACAACAAATGTTTGACTTTGAGATGACAGTTGTATATTATGAAAGATACCGTTTGTCGGTGTTTTTGTTTTTCCGACTGCTAATTGCTAGGGCACGGTTAGTTTCTCGAGAATCGTGCTTTTGCAGTTAGTCCAAGGATAAACAGAGACTTTATTAATTATTTTTAACAAAAAATACTATGGCAGGAGAATTTGATAGATCAAAGCCACACATCAATGTGGGAACCGTCGGTCACGTTGACCACGGCAAGACGACATTAACAGCGGCCATTTTGAACACGCTCTCACGCGCGGGCAATGGCTATTCGGCGACGGTCAAAGGCGTTGACCAAATCGACTCCGCTCCCGAGGAAAAAGCGCGCGGAATTACGATTGCTCTCGCTCACTGCGAGTACACCACGCCTTCGAGGCACTACGCTCACGTGGACGCTCCGGGTCACGCTGACTACATCAAGAACATGATTACCGGTGCCGCTCAAATGGACGGCGCGGTCTTGGTAGTTGCAGCGACAGACGGTGTGATGCCTCAGACTCGAGAACACGTTCTCTTGGCAAAACAAGTTGGCGTGCCGAAGATTATCGTTTTCGTCAACAAGTGCGACATGGTTCCTGACAAGGAGCTTATTGACCTCGTTGAGGAAGAAGTTCGCGAACTTTTGACCAAGCAAGGTTTTGACGGCGCAGGTTGCCCGGTTATCCGCGGATCCGCTCTCAAAGCTCTCGAATCAAAAGACAACACGGACGAATGGGCAATGAAAATCATGGATTTGGCCAACGCGCTAGATACATATTTCCCAATTCCGGTTCGCGAGCTCGACAAACCTTTCCTAATGCCGGTTGAAGACATTTTCTCGATTGAAGGACGAGGCACGGTGGTGACAGGCCGTATTGAAAGAGGAATCGTTAAAGTTGGCGAGGAAGTGGAATGCATCGGACTTCACCCAACCCAGAAATACACGGTGACCGGTATTGAAATGTTCAACAAGTCACTGCAGGAAGGCCAGGCTGGAGACAACGCCGGAGTTTTGCTCCGAGGTGCCAAGAAAGAGGAAGTGCACCGAGGACAAGTTTTGGCCAAACCGAAATCAGTTAATCCGCACACAGAATTCACGGCTGAAGTTTACATCCTAAAGAAAGAGGAAGGCGGACGACACACACCATTCTTCTCTGGTTACAAACCGCAGTTCTACATCCGAACAACGGATGTGACCGGCGATGTGACCCTCAATGAAGGCGTGGAAATGGTTATGCCGGGAGACACCGTGACTTTCAAAGTCAAATTGGTGGCGCCGGTTGCGCTCGAGGAACAGATGCACTTTGCTATTCGCGAGGGAGGCAAGACTGTCGGTGCCGGCGTGGTGACCAAGATTATTGCATAATATTCCTCTGTCATTCCCACGCAGGCGGGACTCCAGATCGAAAATCAAAAAATCTCCTTCGGGAGATTTTTTTGATTAGATTTGACGTTTATTCACTTGACTTTCATCAATGGGCGTATATACTTTGTATATATGAACACATTATTTTCTTTCAAAATAGATAAGAAAATAAAGGAAAAAGTTCAAAAAAAGGCCAAATCACGAGGGCTGGCTGTTTCTGATGTGTTAAAAATGGCCATGTATGGGTATGCTGAAGGCGTTTTTGAACCGGCTTTGTTCCCAAATGTTAGTAATAGAGAGCAGAGGGATATAGAAGCTAGGTACGGCAGAAAACCTTCCAAAAAAGCTGTTGGAACAATTTCCTTTACTGTATAATTGAATAATGAAATGGAAAGTCTCTTTTTCCAAGCAAGCTGCGGGTTTTATTGCTGAACAAAAAGTTTCGGAAGAAGTTTCTCACCTTATTGTTTTAGTCATAGGTAAATTCAACAAAGAAACGGTTTCTGTGGATATAAAGAAGCTAAAAGGCGAATGGGGCGACTTTTACAGAATTAGAAAAGGGAAATGGAGAGTAATTGCTTCATTTGATTTTGAAAATCACTCCGTGTTTGTTGAGGTAATCGATTGGCGTGGAAACATATACTAAATTTTTGTTATTTTCATCCAATTGTGATAATATTCCAGCTATGAAAAACACTATATCTTTTAAAATTTCAAAGAAAGGAAAATATTACACCGCTTCTGCTGATGGTTTTTTTATTGTGACTCAAGGTAAAACTCTTGATGAGTTATCAAAAAATATAAAAGAGGCGACAGAGCTTTATTTTGAAGATGAACCTAAAAAATCAAAAAAGGATTACAATTCCTTTTCTCTAAATTTGCCTTTGTATGCCTAAACTTAGAGTTATTTCAGGCAAGAAATTAATCAGCGCTTTTGAAAGTTTTGGTTTTGAATTTGTAAAACAGGAAGGAAGCCACATTAAAATGCGTCGTTTTCGTGGCGGTAAAACGCAGACTTTGGTTATTCCAAACCATGCCACTCTTGCCAAAGGAACGTTAAAAGAAATTTATGTTCAGGCGTTGCAATATTTTTCAGAGAAGGAAATAAAAAATATTTTTTATTCTTAACCCTTGAAATAAAAAGCGATATCTGCTAG
This sequence comes from uncultured bacterium, assembly GCA_903861205.1. Classification (GTDB taxonomy): domain Bacteria; phylum Patescibacteriota; class Minisyncoccia; order Phycocordibacterales; family DATDWN01; genus CAIOTC01. The sequence goes on from CAIOTC010000003.1 coordinate 3,228, forward strand.
TATACAAATCACAAACATATGCCTGCAAAAACTACAACAAAGAAAGAGAAAGTTGTGACTGAGAAAAAAACAGCGGTCAAGAAAGTCGCAGTTAAAAAGACAGCTGTTAAATCTGCGCCAAAAGCCGATGTTATTTCCAAACTGCGAATTCGCGTTCGCGCTTACGAATACAAGATTTTGGATTTGTCGGTCAAACAGATTATCGATACCGCCCTCCGCTATGACGCCAAGGTGCTCGGACCGATTCCACTTCCGACAGAAATCAAGAAATACACTGTCAACCGAGCTTCGTTCGTCTTCAAGAATGCCCGCGAACAGTTCGAAATGCGTATTCACAAGAGATTGATCGATATCCTCAACCCGAACCCAAAAATCATGGAAGCTTTGACGAATATGTCACTTCCAAGTGGTGTGAATATCGATGTGAAGATTATATAGACGAAATAACGAATGGGTCTACAAATTGCTACGAATCAAAAAACCGCCAAGGCGGTTTTTGGTTGCAAAAATAAACAACATCTGCTAGTATGTTTTCACTGCCTCAAGTGGCTTTTTAATTTGCGCTTTATAGATTCGTATGAAATTTATTCTCGGAACAAAACAGAATATGACACAAATTTTCGATGAGCAGGGCACTGTTCATCCTGTGACTGTGGTCAAGGCCGGTCCGATGACTGTCACCCAAGTTAAAACTCTTGCAAAAGATGGCTATAACGCTGTCCAGTTTGGCTATGGCGTTCGAAATGCCAAGAACATCAACAAGCCGATGACCGGTCACATGAAAGGCGGCGCGTATGCACATTTGAAAGAATTCACGGTTGACGACAGTTCGACATTTGCGATAGGAGACAAAATTGATTTATCTGTTTTCGCAAACGGCGACAAAGTGGAAGTTTCCTCCATCTCAAAAGGTAAAGGTTTTCAGGGTGTGGTCAAACGACACAAGTTCGAGGGTGGACCGCGATCGCACGGCCAGAAACACAGCGAGCGAGAGCCGGGTTCCATCGGCGGAGCAGGCCGAGACGGTGGACGCGTGGCCAAAGGCAAGAGAATGGCAGGACGAATGGGCAATGAAAGAATCACCAGCAAAGGACTAACCATCGTCAGTATCAAACCAGAAACGGGAGAAATATTTGTTAGGGGCGCAGTGGCAGGGAGAAGGGGAACGCTTGTTGAAATAACAGCAAAATAATTTAAAATTTTTAATTTAGAATTTAAAATGAATTTAAAATTCCAAAATTTAAAATTGAAAATTCAATAAAAATTCTAAATTTTAAATTCTAAATTGCAAAAACATGGAAAATTTACAGGCAAAAATCTACAATCAGAAAGGAAAAGAATCCGGCACAGTTGATTTGCCGGCCAGTGTTTTTGCTGTGAAATGGAATGCTGACCTTGTTCACCAGGTTGTCACCTCAATGCTCTCATCGGCTCGCACACCTATCGCTCATGCCAAAAATCGCGGAGAAGTTTCCGGAGGCGGCAAAAAGCCTTGGCAGCAAAAGGGCACAGGTCGCGCCCGACATGGTTCGACACGTTCTCCATTGTGGGTTCACGGCGGTACCACGCATGGTCCGAGAAATGACAAGGATTATGGCCGTAAAGTGAACAAAAAAATGAAAGCCAAAGCCCTTTACACTATTTTGTCGGCCAAATACAAGAAAGGCCAGATAATGTTTGTCGACAGCATTTCTTTCAAAGCGCCAAAAACAAAGGAGGCGGTTGACACACTCACAACATTTTCAAAAATTTCAGGTTTCAACGATTTGATGTCGCGAAAGAAAAATTCAGCCTACTTGGCTTTTTCGAAAAAGGATGCAACGGCCGAGAAAAGCTTCCAAAATATAAATACGATAAAAGCAGACGAGATCCGCAATATGAATCCAGTTGATTTGATGAAATACAAATACGTTGTCATCGAAAATCCAGAAATTGGATTGAAGCAGATATCGGAGAAGCTGATAAAATAATTTAAAATTTTTAATTTAAAATTTAAAATGAATGTCCAAATTTTTGAATTTTAAAATTAAAACATTGAAGATTCATTAAAAATTAAAAATTCAAAAATTAAAAATTGTTATGAATTCCTTATCAAACATTCTTGTTCGCCCGCATATCACCGAAAAAGCAACCGATTCATCGGAGAAGTCCGTTTACGTTTTTGAGGTTACTCCATCGGCGACCAAACATTCAGTGGCCAAAGCTTTTGTCGAGAAATATAAAGTCACTCCGATTAAAGTTTCGACCGTGACCATTCCGGCCAAAAAAGTCATTGTCAGAGGAAAGCGCGGAATAAAATCCGGTTACAAGAAAGCATATATTTATGTTGCCAAAGGTCAGAAATTAGAAATAATATAAGTTGAATAAGTTTGAAAAGTTGAATAAGGAAATGCAAGAAACTTATACAACTTATTAAACTAAAGCGAAGCGTAACTTATTAAACTAATCTAATGAAAAGATTTAAGCCCACATCAAAATCACAGAGAATGCACTCGACCATTTCGTATGGCGATTTCATCACGACTCAAAATCCGGAGAAATCCCTGACTCACGGTTTTCGACGAATGGTTGGTCGCAATCATCACGGCAAAGTGACCACTCGTCACAAAGGAGGCGGAGTCAAGCGACTTTTCCGCGAGGTTGATTTTCGATACGACAAATTAAATATTCCTTACACCATCAAAACGGTTGAGTACGATCCAAACCGCTCGGCTTTCATCGGCTTGGCCCAATACCGCGACGGCGAGAAAAGATACGTGCTCATCCCGGCCGGCGTCAAAGTTGGCGAGACTCTCGTGTCATCCGAAACAGCCGAACCAAAAAAAGGCAATCGACTTCCACTCAAAAATATCACTGTTGGAACTTTTGTTTACAATGTGGAAGTCAAACCGCAAGGCGGAGCCAAGTTGGCCCGATCGGCCGGAAACTATATCGAGGTGGTGGCCAAGGATGCCGGAATGGTTGACCTCAAAATGCCGTCTTCGGAAATTCGAAAAGTGAAAGAAACGGCGTGGGCCTCGATCGGTGTGCTTTCAAATGATGAAAACAGACTGGTGAACCTGGGCAAAGCCGGACGCTCGCGATGGCTTGGCATCAGACCGACAGTTCGAGGTACCGCGCAGAACCCGGTTGATCATCCGCACGGAGGAGGTGAAGGCAGGCAGGGCAGAGGACGCCGCCGAGCCATTTCTGTGTACGGTAAACCGACAGGCAAGGGTCAGAAATCGAGAACGCCAAAGAAATATTCAAACCGCCTCATTGTTTCGCGAAGAAAAGTCGGCAAACGATAAAAATTTGTGTCGCAAATTTCGTCGTCTAGTATTTTTTGAAAGAGACGCCGTCAATTTTTGCTAAAATTGCGTCTCGTTCTCCGACCGCCGTCGTCCGAAACTCTTTCAAAAAACACGAGCCAACGAAATTTGCTTAGTGGTTACGTCATTTTTGTGCCATCTTAAAAATACCGCTCAACTGGGCGGTATTTTGGTAAAAGGGAAAAGAATTATGAAATAGACTTGACAAAAAAGCAAAGAAGGTGTATGATTAATAAAGGAGAACATATATGCAGGCTCAGACGCAGGTTCGGACACAAACTCAGCTGCCTCGCCCGTCAGCGAAGCCGCCAGTTCAAAAAGTTCGCTTTGTTATCATCGGCGGGTGCCTGGAACGGATAACCTTATCCGATCTGCGTGACCTGCAAAATAATTTCGAGCGGTAGCCGGGCGTCGGCGCCGAAACAAGGCCGGGTGTTACTCCCGGCCTTTTCTATTGACTTCTTTCGTCATTTTGTATAGTATAGCCTCAATAAGGAAAGTATTCCTTTTAGTTTGTTTGAGTGGGCTAAATCAGCTGCTCTCATACAAGAGAGTTTTTTGTTTGCTAATTGTTTCGAATTTATTCGTAGCCATTCGCAGATTCGAATCATTCGTATATTCGTATATTTATTTCATGACACGATCATCAAAAAAAGGTCCATATGTTGACGAGCGAGTGATAGCCAAAGTCGCCGGAAAAAAGCCGCTGGAAACAGGGGTTATCAAAACGTGGTCACGCGCCTGTGTCATTGCTCCGGAAATGGTTGGATTCACATTCGGCGTTCACAACGGAAAAACTCACATAGAAGTTTTGGTCAGCGAAGATATGGTTGGCCACAGGCTTGGTGAGTTTTCTTTGACCAGAAAATTTGTCAAACACGGAGGCAAGATGCAGAAAGAGCTAGAACAGAAAAAGAAAGAGGGTGAGATCGCCGCAGCCCAGGCCGCAAAAGCACCGGCGGCAGAAAGCAAGAAGTAACAAACAATTTTCAATTTTTAATTTAAAATTTTCAATGAATGTCTAAATTTAAAAATTGAATCAATGAAAATTCATTAAAAATTAAAAATTAAAAATTTTAAATTATCAAGCATCATGAATTCAGTTACCGCCACATTATCAAACTTCAGACAATCACCGCGCAAAATGCGCACGGTTGCTAATTTGGTGCGAGGCAAAAAAGTTTCCGACGCTTTGGTCAATTTGGAATTCATCAACAAGAAAGCTTCCGATCCGATCCGAAATTTGGTTGCCTCGGCTCTGGCCAACGCCAAGTCGCTCGGAATGGAAAATCCTGAAAATTTGATTATCAAAACGATTACAGTCAATTCCGGAAGAACTTTGCAGCGCCGACAGCCGGCCGCCCGCGGCAGCGCCCACCCGATCCACAAGCGAACAAGTCATGTGACGGTGGAGTTATCCCAGCCAGTTGAGGGTAAAAATAAAAAGGTGAAAGTTATCAAGGAGAAGATAAAAGAAGAACCGGTCAAAAAGTCCATAAAGTCAAAAGTCCATAAAGAAAAAACCAAAAAAAATTAACTTTATAAACTTTAAGGACTTTATAGACTTTAGACTAAAAAAACATGACCCACACCGTACATCCATATTCCCATAGACTTGGCATCACGAGAGACTGGAAGTCCCGCTGGTTTGGCGTCAAAGCAAAGTACAAAGATTTTTTGAAAAGCGATGTGTTACTGCGAGAATATCTGGAAAAGCGTTTTCGCGGTTTTTATGTCAGCAATATTGAAATGGAACGCGGAGAAAAAGTTTTGCGCATTGTGATCGAATCGTCTCGCCCGGGTATGATCATTGGCCGAAGCGGGGAAGGCGCGGTTAAACTGCGACAGGACATTTTGGCATTCTTGGCAAAGAACAAATTGTCAGCCGAAGGCGATGTCAAAATCGATATCAAAGAAATTAAATCGCCGGAATCAAACGCGTCGATCGTGGCTCAAATGATCGCCGACGGTTTGGAAAAAAGATTACCTTTCCGACGCGTGACCAAGCAGACAGCCGAAAAAGTGATGGCCAACAGAGACGTGGAAGGTGTCAAAATCGAATTGTCCGGACGACTTGGCGGTGCATCGATGGCGCGTCAGGAGAAATTGAAACGTGGCCGAATTCCTTTGCAGACTTTCCGAGCGGATGTCGATTTCACAAAATACGAGGCGCGATTGCCGTATGGCGGAATAGGAATAAAGGTTTGGATATATAGAGGAGAGATATTTAGTAAAAAATAAAAAGTTGAATAAGTTTAATAAGTTGAATAAGTCAGGAAATGCAGAAAAACTTATACAACTTATTAAACTAAAGCGAAGCGTAACTTATTAAACTACAATGCTTGTCCCCAAAAAAGTAAAATTCAGAAAGTGGCAGACCATGCGAAAAAATCCGGCTAAAGTCGGCACGGCTTCGCGCGGAGCGACAATTTCCTTTGGTTCATACGCGCTCAAGGCGTTGCAGGGAATGCGCATCAGATCAAACCAGGTTGAAGCTGCCAGAAAAGTTCTTTCGCGAGCATCAGGCAAGACTGGCAAGATTTGGATTCGCATTTTTCCCGATATGCCGTATACTCAGAAGCCGGCCGAGGTTAAGCTGGGCAAGGGTAAGGGTGATTTGGCGGGATACGTGGCGGCGGTCAAACCCGGCACCATTCTGTTTGAAATCGACGGTGTGACCGAGGCTATCGCGCGCGAAGGTTTGCGAAAGGCCGGCACAAAATTACCGCTGAAGACGAAAATCATAAGCAGATGAAGTCATAAAGTCCATATAAAGTCAAAAGTCTATAAAGAAATTCAGAATTCACTTTACAGACTTTAAGGACTTGATAGACTTTTAACTTAAATTCAATGAAAATCGCAGAATTAAACAAAAAAACAGAAAAAGAGTTGCAGACGCTTCTTACCGAAAAGAGCTTGGCTTTGCGCGCTTTTCGATTCAGCATTGCCGGCAGCAAGACACGAAACGTCAAAGAGGGAGCTGCGCTGAAAAAAGATATTGCTCGCATCAAGACGATATTTAATTCAAAAAAACATGAATAAAGAAATTAAAAATGCCGGCAAGATTCTTTCCGGAGTTGTCGTTTCAGACAAAATGAAAGACACCTCTACGGTCAAAGTTTCGCGATTCGTCAAACATCCGAAGTACGGCAAGTTTTTGAAAGTGGACAAAAAATACAAAGCACACGATCTCGGCAATACCAAAAAAATCGGTGACAAGGTGGAAATACAGGAATGCGCGCCAATTTCAAAGGATAAACATTTTAAAATAGTTGAATAAGTTTGAAAAGTTGAATAAGGAAATACAGAAAACTTATACAACTTATTAAACTAAAGCGAAGCGTAACTTATAAAACTAACATGATACAACCGCGATCCATCGTTAAAATAGCAGACAACTCCGGAGGCCTGATCGGACGTATTTTCAAAGTGCTCGGAAGTTCAAAGAAAAGATATGCTTCGATAGGCGAGATGGTTGTTTTGTCCGTTCAGAAAGCCCAGCCGCGAAAAACGACCAAGAAAAAAGACGTTTTGTACGCCGTGGTTGTCCGCCAAAAAGCGCCTTTCCGCCGAAAAGACGGTTCATACATTCGCTTTGACGAAAATGCTGTGGTTATCGTCCTGAAAGACAAGAAGGAACCGGTAGCCGGACGAGTTTTCGGACCGATTCCGCGCGAGATTGGCGAAGTGGGATATCAGAAAATTATTTCTTTAGCTCCCGAAGTCGTCTAAGAAACAATTTTATAATTTTTAATTTAGAATTTTTAATGAATGTTTAAATTTAAAAATTCAAAAATTGAAAATTCATTTTAAATTAAAAATTCTAAATTAAAAATTTATGCATGTTAAGAAAGATGACAACGTAATAGTTCTGACCGGCAAAGACAAGGGCAAAAAAGGCGCTGTGGTCAAAGCGTTCCCGAAAGAAAACAGAGTCGTTGTTTCCGGAGTCAATATTTTGAAAAAACATCAGAGACCGACCAAGTCCGGACAAAAAGGCCAGATTATCGAAAAGACGATGCCGATACATGCGAGCAATGTAAGGAAAGTTTAGAAAGTTGAATAAGTTTAAAAAGTTGAATAAGGAAAATGCAAGAAACTTATACAACTTATTAAACTAAAGCGAAGCGTAACTTATTAAACTACAATGCAAACCATCAAAGAAAAAACAAAAGAATCGTACGGCGCGCTCAAGGCTGATTTCGGCTATAAAAACATCATGCAATCGCCGAAAATCGAAAAGGTTATTGTTTCGGCCGGTGTCGGATCTTTCAAGGACAAGAAAAAAATCGATCTGGCTTTTGATCGACTTTCCAAAATCACCGGCCAGCGTCCCGTCAAAAAAGGCGCCAAGCAATCGGTGGCTTCTTTCAAAGTTCGCGAAGGTGACGTTGTAGGTTTGCAGGTTACTTTGCGAGGTCAGCGAATGTACGATTTTCTTGATCGCTTGATAAACATCTCACTTCCACGAACAAAAGACTTCCGCGGTATTTCTCCAACAGGCATCGACGAAATGGGCAACTACACCCTCGGTATCAAAGAGAACACTATTTTCCCGGAATCGTCCGATGAGGAACTGAAAGACGTTTTTGGTCTGGCTGTCACTGTCGTCACCAGCATTCGCGACAAAAAAGAAACAAGAGCGTTTTTGACACACCTCGGATTTCCGTTCAAGAAGTAAAAACTTCCAAATTTCACCAATCTCATCGTCTAAAATAATATCCTGATCCGTCAATGTACCCACTGTACACCTCCGGCTCAGGATTTTATTTTATACGCGACCTTGGCGAAATTATGAAAATTTTTAGTCCGTGGTGACTTAAAAAACCGCTAAACATGGCGGTTTTTGCGTATAAGACTTTACTTTTGAACGATAGTTGTGGTATAATACATATAGATCCATACCTCGCTACAAACCATTAAACCGGTTTTGGAAGACGAAGAGTATAGGATGTTGGAGTTTGAAATGCTCACAGATCCGTTGTTCAACGTTTTTGTCGGAGTCGTCGCCCTCGGCGCGTTCCTGGCTTCTCTCTGGATGATTCGAGAGGCTTACCGGACCTCTGTCCGCTATTACCGCGAATTTTTTGTTTGGCGCCCGGTACGACGCCGTGGAGAGGAGATGGTCCGTCGAGCCAAGTTTTATGTTCAAATTCATGGTCCGCTCGCGGTCCAAAACAAGGCCAAGAAAGGGGTCACGGCGGTTGCGCGTTACGACAAGTTCAACGCGAGACTGCTTGAAGTTCTTCGCAGGGCCGCAGGCGCGCGTAATACGGAGCCGATGTGCCAACGGGTGTTTGTAGATGTGGTCCCCACATTCACATTCGCTGATAACGAAGCGGTTCATTTTCCAGCACACACAGGTCTGAAAAGAGACATTGACGATCTAATGAGCTGGATTGTCGCTAAAATAACGGATATCGGTAAGGCAGAGGTTGACAAGAGAAGCTATGAAGAGGCAGTTTTGATTCTCGCAGTTCGTGATCAGCGATTACTGATACCGTTTGAGTACGAAGAACCGTTGCACACCGTTGAGGGCGAGTTCAAGAAGTTTGGTGGCACAACACTTCAGCAAGCGGAGGAGCAGTTTGTACCTCCTTTTCCCAACACTAGCACGTTTGACACCTCCGCGGACGAATAGAGAACCAGCCGGTGGTCCCTCGCGGGGTCGCCGGCTTTTCATTTGACTTTAGCTCACTTAAATATTAAGTTTATCCACACTTACACATTTCTAATCATTGAATTTTCATGGGTGTATGGGATAATTAAAACAACAAATGGAGCAAAAACTCAATATAAATAAATATAAAAACGCTCTCGTGTATTTGATAGATAAATGTGGAAATGAAAAATTGGGCATCATGAAGCTCAATAAAATTTTCTATTACATGGATTTTATTTCATATCGCGACCGCGGTTTGACTGTGACTGGCGAAACTTACGTTCATCTTCCAAAAGGACCATTTGCAGATTCTTTGCAAAGTGTGATTTTGCCTCTGGCGGAAAAAGAAAATCTGGTGGAACAAAAAGAGGATATCAGTGAAAAATTTGGCAAACGAAACAGATTTAAAGCTCTCAAAAAACCAGACATGTCGCTTTTTGATGACTACGAAAAGAAATTGCTGGAGTACTTGTGCGTGACATTCAAGGATTGGACAACAGATCAAATGGTTGCCCAAACTCACACAGAAGCGCCGTGGGTTTTTTCCAAACCGAGCAAATCTCTGGATTATAATAATGCTGATGATATAGAATTCTTTGCCAATAATTAATTTATTTCCACTATGTCTTGGTCTGTACAGAGAACGGAAAGTTTCGACAAGTGGTGGAAAAAAGAGGGAATAGAAGATAAAAACTATGAGTATCACGAGCGGGCGCTCACGGAATTTCAAAATATTCCGTTGCCTCATCAGATGCAGAGTTGCGTATTTAAGAATAGCAGTTTTGAATGCTGGGTTACTCGATTGCCTGACAAAGATCTCGCAAAAGAATTTATGGAAGCTTAAAAACCGCTCAACATGGCGGTTTTTACGTGTTTTGATTGACAAATAGATATAAAGGGAGTATAATATAAGCGAAACATGAATTGGGGCATGTATGGACTCCAATCGCCGTCGGGCGTTAAATAGATCATTGAAAGAGGTAGAGAAATGATGGATTGTATTTTGGCAGTGATGATGGCGATTGTCGCTTTCATCACAGGTTGGATTCTGGCCGGCATAAACATCAGACGGCAGAAAAAGACAGACCGGGCGGAACATAGAATCGAAAATACCCAACGCAACATCGGCAACCGCGTTTGCAATGCCTTGAATGATGCGGCGGACCAAAACCCAGAAGCTCACTTAAGAGCGAAGACCATCTTCTGTAATGGTGGTGAGGTCTACCGCGTCTACCTGTCTTTTGATTTTAGTGGTGCTGATCTTCTGCTGGTGGACATCGATCCTCGGCAGTCGGTACCCATCACGGTCTTTTTCAACAAAAGCAGGCTGGAAAAGTATTATGATATCACCGAAGGGGATCTTGTAAGACTCATCCAGATGCTTCAAGAGTTCGTGGTGAATTACTCGCCCGAACGCTAGAGCAACTGACTTACGCCAGCTCAGTTATTCAGCCGGTGGTCCCTCGCGGGGTCGCCGGCTTTTTTGTGGGTGAAAGTGGCACTAAACAAGAATAAATTCCAGAGGTTCGACCTTAATGCCCAATTTCCCAAGGTCGAACCTCGGATGCGGGTGCAAAGTCACCACTAAACAAAATCTCGTACTGACATCTTTTCGGCAACTCCGCAGTGTCGCGAGCCGGTCTTGTCAACGACCCAGCCTTCGGGGCTGGGCTCATTGACAAGTCGCGACCGAGGACGGTAACAAACTTTTCGCTGGAAAAGTTTGTGGTGACGAAAAGATGTCAGTACGAGATTTTGTGTTGACTTTTCAAGTCACTTTTGGTAGTCTTACCACAGCTTGAAAAAGCTTCGTTTTTGTAAATATGGCTAAAACATCTGTAAAAGCACGAGCTCGCAAAACACCGAAATTCTCAACTCGGGCTGTTAACCGATGTTTCCGATGCGGACGAAAGCACGCTTTCATGCGAGACTTCGGTCTTTGCAGAATCTGCTTCCGCGAGCTGGCCAATGAGGGGAAGATTCCGGGGGTTAAGAAATCAAGTTGGTAGATACGAAATAACGAATAAATTACGAATGGCTACGAATAAGGAATACAAAGCATTTCATTCGTTGCAATTCGTAGACCCATTCGTTACTTCGTATATTAAACAAGTTCGTTCTAGCAAGTCAGCGGTTAAAAACCAAAGATACTGCTAAAATATAATACACACAACAAAAGAAATGGATCCAATTTCAGACATGATTATCCGAATAAAAAACGCCTCAGATTCAAAGAAGGAGTCTGTGGTTTTTCCATATTCAAAAATGAAGCTCGCTATTCTCGACACTTTGATGAAAAGCGGTTTTGTGGTTTCGTTCGGCAAGAAAGGCAAAAAGGTGGTCAAATTCATCGAAGTTGTTTTGGCTTATGAAAACGGCGAACCGAAAATTCATGGCGTGCAGAGAATTTCCAAAACATCAAAGCGAGTTTATCAGAAAGCCAAGGACATCCGCTCGGTCAGAAATGGTTTCGGCGCTTTGATATTGTCAACACCGAAAGGAATCATTACGGACAAAATGGCCAGAACGGATAAGGTTGGAGGGGAAGCACTCTTTAAAATTTGGTAATTTTAAAGAAATTTTCAATTTTTAATTTAAAATTTTCAATGAATTTCCAATTTAAAAATTTAGAAATTTAAAATTCAATAAAAATTAAAAATTCTAAATTAAAAATTATTCAAAATCATGAGCAGAATCGGAAAAAAAGTAATAGCCATACCGGAAAAAACAGAAGTAACTTTTGCTTCGGGTGTTTTGACTGTCAAAGGTCCGCTCGGAACTCTTTCTCGAAGTTTGAAATCGGACATTTCGGTCAACATCACTCCAAAGGAAATCACCTTGGAACCGGTCAAGAAAACACTGGACACGAACGCTTTGTGGGGAACATACGCTTCGCTTATTATAAATATGGTAGAGGGGGTAGGCAAAGCTTTTGTCAAAAAGGTTATTTTGGAAGGCATCGGCTACAAATCGGAAGTCAAAGGAAGTGATTTGGTTTTGGCTCTCGGTTTTTCACATCCTGTTAAAGTTGCCATTCCTACAACGCTTAAGGTGACAGCGGAAAAGAATACAATCACCATTAGCGGAATCGACAAGGAAGCGGTGGGAGAATTTGCCGCTAGTCTGCGAGCACTGAAAAAACCGGAACCGTACAAAGGTAAGGGATTTAGATACGAAGGAGAAATCATAAAGAGAAAGCAGGGTAAGAAAACAGCGTAAAATAGAGGTTGGAGAGAAGAGACTAGAGATTAGAAAATACAATGCAAAATTCAAAATCCAAAACAGAACAGAGAATACGACGCAAGGCGCGAATACGAGCCAAGATTTCGGGCACCAAGGAAATGCCACGACTTTCCGTTTTCAAATCAAACAGATACATTTCTGCTCAGATTATCGATGACGGATCTTCTGTTACGCTTGCTTCTTCACATTCCAAAACAGCAAAAGGCAAAACGCTTTTGGAGAAATCAGTTGGCGTGGGAAGCGACATTGCAGCCCAAGCCAAAGCCAAGAAAATTACCAAGGTAGTTTTCGATCGCGGAGGATTCAGATACACGGGGGCGGTCAAGGCAGTCGCAGAGGGAGCAAGGGAAGGAGGATTAATTTTTTGATTACAAAAAATAATTTCTAATTTTTAATTTAAAATTTTTAATGAATGTCTAAATTTAAAAATTGAATCAATTAAAATTCATTAAAAATTCAAAAATTAAAAATTAAAAATTTTTACAAACAATGGAACCAGAAATACAAAAAGAAATAACAACAGAAGCTCCGAAAGTGGACGCCAGTCGTCCTATGGATTTTCGTGGTGGGGAAAGAGGGGGATTTAGAAAAAATACTCGCAAGGGTCCACCTCGTCGCGAAGCTCGAGTCAAGCCGGAATTCGACCAGAAAATCATTAGCATTCGCCGAGTGACTCGCGTGGTTACCGGAGGACGACGATTCAGCTTTTCCGTCGGTATTGTTATCGGTGACAGAAAGGGACGCGTTGGTGTCGGCCAAGGCAAAGCGGGGGATACTCCTATCGCCATCGACAAAGCTGTGCGAAACGCCAGAAAAAATATGATTACGGTCAAAATGACCAAGAACGGTTCCATTCCGCATGACGTGGAGGCAAAATACTCGGCATCGAGAGTGCATATCATGCGCGCTCCTGGCAAGGGAATTTTGGCCGGCTCAAGCGTTCGAACAGTTTTGGAATTTGCAGGACTGAAAGAAGTTAGCGCCAAAATATTTTCACGAAGCAAAAATAAAGTGAACAACGCACAAGTGGCGATCAAGGCGCTGGGGATGCTGAAAACAGGAAACAAATAATTTAAAATTTATAATTTAGAATTTAAAATGAATTTAAAATTTCAAAATTGAATCAATGAAAATTCATTAAAAATTAAAAATTTTAAATTAAAAATTTCTTAAACTATCATGCAACTGAACAATTTAAAAAGATTACATAAGAACAAAAAGACTCGGCAAATCGGCCGGGCTGGTCAGCGTGGAAAAACATCTGGACGCGGTACGAAAGGTCAGAACGCTCGCGCCGGACACAAAAAGCGACCGGAAATTCGCGATTTTATAAAGCGTTTGCCAAAAATGCGCGGACGAGGCAAAAATCTGAACACGAGTATAGAGACAAAACCGACGGTCATAAACTTGCGAGATCTTTCCGTTTTCAAAGCGGGCGAGGTTGTTTCTCCGGAGACGCTTGCTACAAAAAAAATAATTACAAAACTGGATGCCAGCCGTGGCGTCAAAATCCTTTCTGTCGGAGCAGTGACCGCCAAACTGACTATTTCAAAATGCTCTCTTTCGGCAGGAGCCAGAAAAGCGGTAGTGGATGCGGGAGGGGAAGTGAAGTAAAAACAATTTAAAATTTATAATTTAAAATTTTTAATGAATGTCTAAATTTAAAAATTGAATCAATGAAAATTCATTAAAAATTAAAAATTCTAAATTAAAAATTATATTGTCATGTCCAATTTTCTTAACAAACTATCTCTCATCTTCCAGGACAAAATTCTACGCAAAAGAATATTTTTCACTCTTTCTGCTTTGATTGTTTTTCGCGCGCTTGCTGCTATTCCGATTCCGGGTATTGACCACACTAAACTGGCATCATTTTTCTCCGGCAATGAATTCTTTGGATTACTGAACGTCTTTTCCGGAGGCGGACTTTCGCAATTCTCCATCATCATGCTCGGCGTGGCGCCTTACATTACCGGTTCGATTATCATGCAGCTCTTGACCATCATGTCGCCGAAGCTCAAGGCGATGTACCAGGAGGAAGGCGAAGCGGGCCGACGAAAATTTGCTCAGTGGGGACGACTTTTGACCGTTCCGCTGGCGCTTATCCAAGGTTTCAGCTTCATCAAAATTTTGCAAAGCCAAGGAGCTCTTTTGCCTCTTTCCACTTCAGCTTTGATTTCTGATTTGCTTATCATTACCGCCGGCTCGGTTCTGCTCATGTGGATTGGCGAGCTTATTTCCGAATACGGCATCGGCAACGGCGTTTCACTCATCATCTTTGCCGGTATCGTCTCCAGAATTCCGACAAGCGTCGGCCAACTGCTTTACACGTTTGATCCGGCCCAGATTCCGTTTTACCTGGCGCTTTTGGTTGTCGGCGCGATTGTCATCATTGGTGTGGTTATCATTACCGAAGCCGAGCGCCCAATACCGGTGACGTACGCCCGCCAAGTTCGCGGCAACAAAGTTTACGGCGGCACATCGACCTATCTGCCGCTCCGCATCAACCAAGCCGGAGTTATTCCGATTATTTTTGCTTCGTCCATACTTTTGTTTCCTCAAATGATTGTCCGATTTTTGCAAAACTCCAGCCACGCCATAATTCAATCGATTTCAAAAGTCGTATTGGCAGTTTTGGCGAACACCTGGTTTTACGGCATCGCTTACTTCCTTTTGGTTTTTGTCTTTACATATTTCTACACAGCCGTCACTTTTGATCCTGATCAGATTTCGACCAACTTGCAGAAAAACGGCGCCTTCATTCCCGGTGTTCGTCCTGGTAAATCCACTTCCGAACACATTGCCACCATTCTGACGCGACTGACGCTTGTTGGCGCGCTCTTTCTCGGTGTTATCGCCGTCTTTCCGATCGTGGTCAAAAACATTACCGGCATCACAGCTATCTCCGTCGGAGGTACGGCGCTCCTGATTGTTGTCTCTGTCGTCATCGATCTTATTAAAAAGATTGACGCGCAAGTTTCTATTAGGGAGTATTAGAACAATTTCCAAATAACAATTTCCAATTTCCAATAAATTTTTCAATATTCCAATGAATCAAATACAATTCTTTGGAATTTTTTGGAAATTGATCCATTGATTAATTCATTGAAAATTGTAAATTGGAAATTGAAAATTATTAGTGCTATTATTTTCTCATGTCTCCACACACATTTATTTTCATGGGTCAGTCAGGAAGCGGGAAAGGTGAGCAAACCAGACTCATTCAAAAAGTTTTGAAAGAAAAAGATCCGAACGGAGAGATTTATTATTTGGAGACCGGAAATAATTTCAGAAAGTTTGTTTCTGGTGAAAGTTATTCAAGCAAGCTGTCAAAATCAGTTGCGGAAGAAGGTAAGCTTCAGCCGGCATTTCTAGCCGTGTATTTTTGGTCCGAAAATCTGATAAATAATTTGAAAAACAATGAGCACTTGATATTTGATGGAATTTGCAGACGCATTGAGGAAACGCAAGTGTTTACCACAGCAATGGGATTTTACGACAGGAAACCCATTGTTATTTACGTAAAAGTTTCCAGAAAATGGGCGACAGATAGGCTCCTTAGTCGCGGAAGAGCAGACGATGTGGATATGAAGCAACTCAATGGGCGTTTGGATTGGTTCGAGGAATTTACATTGCCAGTTATTGAATATTTCAAAACGAACGACAGATACACTGTGCTGGAAATAAATGGCGAACAGACCATAGAGGAGGTGCATGCCGAAATAATAAATAAATTAGATTGGTAGTTTTCTGTCATCCCCGCGAAGGCGGGGATCTAGATTACTCAATAATCATGGATTCCCGCCTTCGCGGGAATGACAAAATAAAATGATTACAACAAAAACTTCTGAGGAAATCGAAATTTTGAAGGAAGGTGGTCATCGCCACGCTTTTATTTTAGGCGAGTTGGCCAAAAAAGCGGCGGTGGGAGTTTCGACACAGGAGTTGGAAGATTTGGCGCGTGAGCTGATAAAAGAAGGCGGGGGCACACCGGCTTTTTTGAATTACACTCCGCGTGGAGCCAAGCGGCCGTATCCGGCGGCGCTTAACGTTTCCATTAACGACGAAATTGTTCACGGTATTCCGAACGAAGATCCGAAAATTTTGCAGGACGGCGATGTTGTTTCGCTTGATCTGGGGCTTGTTCACCAAGGCATGATTACCGATAGCGCTATCACGGTTGGCGTTGGTGACATTTCCGAGGAAGACAGGAAAATGATTTTGCATTGCCAGGAAGCGCTCTCGATTGGCATCAAAGCGGCTAGAGGTGGCGGCAAAGTGGGGGACATTAGCAGTGCCATTGAAGTTTTTGTACGACCTCTCGGTTACGGTATTCCTGACGGCTTGGCAGGCCACGGTGTCGGCTACAAGGTTCACGAGGAGCCATTTGTGCCTAACGAGGGGGCAAAGGGCAAAGGCGAGCTATTGCGTCCCGGTATGGTTCTGGCGATTGAGCCAATGATCACGCTTGGTTCCTCACGCATTGTCCTGTCCGGCGACGGTTACACCTACAAAACAGCCGATGGTTCGCGCGCCGCTCATTTCGAGCATACGATAGTGATCACGGATGGAGAAGCGATAATACTTACAAAATAATTTTCAATTTTTAATTTAGAATTTTTAATGAATATCTAAATTTTAAAATTTAATAATTGAAAATTCATTAAAAATTAAAAATTTTAAATTAAAAATTTATATGCATCCAAAATTTGAACGTACACTTGTTATTATAAAACCCGATGGAGTACAGAGAAGTTTGATCGGCGAAATCATTGGCAGGTTTGAAAAGCTTGGCTTGAAAATGGTGGCAGCCAAAATGTGCGTGCCAACAGCAGAACATGTTGAAAAACATTACACTCTTGATCCCGAATGGCGCAGAATTACAGGAGAAAAAAGAGTCAAAGCGGCCAAAGAAAAAGGAGAAAAACTTGCGACGGAAGACCCTTTTGAAATTACAGCAAAAATTTTGGAAGTTTTGATAAAATACATGACATCAGGGCCAGTGGTAGCAATGGTTTGGCAGGGCGCGCACGCCACTGAATTGGTCAGAAAAATTGTCGGAGGCACGGAACCGCGAAGTTCTGATGTTGGCACAATTCGCGGAGATTATGTTCTTGATTCGTATGTAATGGCAGACACGGACAGCAGAGCTATCAGAAATCTAGTCCATGCTTCCGGCACAGCCAAAGAATCCGAGGCGGAAATAAAACACTGGTTTAAAGATGACGAAGTTCTCGACTACAAACTTGTTCAGGAATCTATTCTCTACGATGTAAACCTTGACGGCATATTTGAATAATTAGTAAAGGAAGCAGCAGCATAATAATTTTCCTCGGCTCCGCAGGAGATGGAGGTCGGTCGAGGAAAATTATTATGCTGCTGCTTCCTTCCTTGCATCTTCATTTCGGCGGAAGTATAATCGAGGTAGGGTTACATGATTTTTCTTTCTAAACATTTTTAAGGGAGTCTCATATTTGTGTATTATGGCGAGCGCTTGTCGTTCCGATTGATACATTTGCGGACACCCACCTAGTATTTTTCTAGGGGAAACTCATGTAGCTCTACTAAAAAACTCCGCTTTGGCGGAATTTTTTAAATTTCCAATTTCCAATTATCAATTTCCAATGAATGATTCAATTAACCAATTTCCAAAAAATAAAATAGTCCTGTTTGATTTATTGTGGCATTGAAAAATTTATTGGAAATTGGAAATTGATAATTGGAAATTGTTGGGGTATTATTACCCAATGATGTCCCAGAGACTTTTCAAACGAGCTTTTTTGGTACTGCTAGTAACGGCTGTTTTGAATTGGTTTGTAAGCATGATGTATTTACACTGGACCATTTGGTGGATTGATATTATTTTGCATTTTTTGGGTGGTCTTTCTGTGGCATTATTCTTTTTGTGGTTTTGCGCGACAAAGTTTGATTTGAAAAATTGGAGTTCGCGTAAAATTTTGTTTGCAGTTTTGGGTTGTGTGATTTTGGTCGGTGTCTTGTGGGAATTGTATGAATTATATTTTGGTCTGACATTTCTCTCCGACGGTTTGAGCTATTTTGCCGACACATTTTCGGATTTGATAATGGATGTTGTAGGCGGGTTGACTGGATTTCTTTACATTCAACTTCTTTTGAAAAATAATGAGTAATTTACAAATCACATTTTTCGGCGGAGTGGGAAGCGTCACTGGCGCTAATTTTATTTTGCAAAATAATTCCACAAAAATAGCCGTTGATTGCGGATTATTGCAAGGGACAGCTGATGCCGATGCGGAAAATGCTAAAACTTTTCCGTACGATCCGTCCACTCTCGATTTTCTTTTCATCACCCACGCTCACATGGACCACATTGGCAAAGTGGCCAAGCTGGTCAAAGACGGTTTCAAAGGTCTCGTTTATTCCACGCCGGAAACGAAAGAACTTTCCCAGCTCATGCTCTCGGATGCTTTGCAGGTTATGCAAATAAGGGAGCAAAGCGAACACTTATGCGTGAGTAATCTCACGCCAAATGGTTCGACTTTTTTGTACGACCAGTTTGATTTGTCGAAAACTTTTTCGCTTTGGCAGACCATTCCATATCATGCCGAGAAAAAACTGACGGATGAAATTTCCGTTTTTGTGATGGATGCCGGACACATTCTAGGCTCGGCCATGTATAAATTTACGTGCAACAATAAAAAAATTGTTTTCACCGGAGATTCTGGCAACTCGCCGGCGCCGCTTCTGCGAGATACCGACAAAATCACCGACGCTGATTATTTGATTATGGACAGCGTTTACGGCGACAGAAATCACGAACCAAAGGATGAGCGCGACGAAAAGTTTCGTCGGATTGTCACCGAAACAATTTCAGCCGGCGGAACCCTTCTTATTCCGGCTTTTTCTCTGGAGAGAACGCAGGTCATTTTGTACGAGCTAAATAATTTGATTGAGGATAAAAAAATCCCGTCGGTGCCGGTTTTTCTGGACGCTCCGCTTGGTGAAAAAGTGACCGAAGTTTACAAAAAATATACAAAAGATTTCAACGCGGAAGTCCAAAGTGAAATAAAATCCGGCGATGACATTTTCAATTTTCCAAAACTGAACATAACCCACGGACACACTGATTCAATGAAAATCGCGCATACACCAAATCCGAAAATAATTATCGCCGGTTCGGGCATGTCCTCCGGCGGGCGAGTGTTGGGGCACGAAATAAATGTTTTGCCTGATCCGAAATCAACGCTCCTGCTCATGGGCTACCAGGCTCTCGGCACACTTGGGCGAACTTTACAGAACAAACCAAAATCGGCAGAAATTCCCGTAGGCCGAAACAGCGAAACACAAACAGTCAGAGTGAACGCCAGAATCGAAATGATATCCGGCTATTCGTCGCACAAAGATTTGGATCATTTGGTGGAAATGGTAGGAGACACGACCGAAACTGTAAAAAAAGTTTTCGTCGTCATGGGCGAACCATCCGCCTCGACATTCCTCGTCCAGCGTCTGCGCGAATTTCTGGACGTCGACGCGGTCTACCCTGAAAGAGGAAAGGTGTATGAATTAAACTAAAAACCACCTCGCGGTGGTCTTTTATTTTATGCAGTTGCTGTTTCCAGTTTTGGAGCGGATTTGGCCGGCTTAGTTGCTTTGATTTCCGGAGCGGTGGAGAATTCAACCACTTTTTTGAAAGTTTCGGGCGATTCCTTGACCAGGGTGGCCAGGATTTTTCGGTCAATCAGAACATTTTTCTTTTTCATTGCGCCCATCAGTTTGCTGTACGAAAGCTTTTTATCACCTTGCATTTCCTTGACAGCATATGAGATGTTGACGTTCCACATTCGTCTGGCCACGCCTTTTTTGTCGCGTCGGTGAGCAAAAGCGTACGCGCCGGCGTGCTCAATGGCTTCGATGGCTTGTCGTTCTTTGGTTGATCGGCCAAAGCGAAAACCCTTCACTCGTCGCAGGACGTTTCGTCTGGTCTTTAATGCGTTTACTCCTTTTTTTACTCTTGTCATAAAATTAATATACGAATATGCGAATAAATACCAATCTACGAATGGCTACGAATGGGAACGTGATGTTTTGAATTATTCGCATTCATTCGCATCATTCGTCCATTCGCATATTCGTATGTTTAACTTTTAATATAAAACGCTCTATCCTTATTGCTAATCGGCCACTCGGCGCTGCGATTTTTGGCCATCTGATTTCTAGAACTTTCTTTCGTATTGAAATGATTTTGACCGGTTCTGCGGGCAATGATTTTGCCGTTCTTGGTCACTTTCAATCGTTTGGTAAATGATTTGTTTGTTTTTGTTGACATGATGATACGAATATGCGAATAAATACCAATCTACGAATGGCTACGAATGGGAACGTGATGTTTTGAATTATTCGCATTCATTCGCATCATTCGTCCATTCGCATATTCGTATGTTTAACTTGCTTTTTCAATTATTATACTTAATCCCTTTGGGCTTTTGACAGCCGGTCCGGTCACTTTGTACTCCTCGGTAATAAGTTTCAAAACTCTCTCCATTCTTTCCTTGAGAAAGTTTATGTCCATATATTTTGTCCTGCCGGGAAGAAATAAGTCTACTTTGATGCGATGACCTTCCTTGAGCCACTCGGACGCTTTCTTGGCCTTGAGAGCCAAATCGTTGTCTCCCGTGCCGACCTTGACCTGGATATTCTTTATCTCTACCGTGTGAACCTTTGTTTTGGCCACCTTTTGCTTCTTGTTTTCAGCATACTGAAATTTACCATAATCCATGATTTTTGCAACCGGCGGAACGGCTTTGGGCGAAATCTCGATGAGGTCAAGCCCTGCCTCGCGCGCTTTTTGGATCGCTTCTTTGAGCGGCAAAACGCCGAGATTTTCGCCGTCCTCCATGATGACACGGAGTTCTGACGCCTGGATTTGGTTGTTTATTTTTATTCTTTCTATCAAGTTTTTGATTATTTAATTACCTGGCAAATATAGCACTATTTGATAAGAATTGCAAGATAAAAAAAGGCATGGATTTCTCCACGCCCGTGCTCTCTCAAAGAGTCTCTAGCATACCTTCAGTCCTGTGATTTTTTGGCCTTTCCTCGGGCGCCGGCCCGATGATCTGAAGCCATCCGGCAACGTCCGGGGTCCCAACCTTGTTTCCGCTTTGAAGTTCCCAGTCGTAATTTACTAAAATTTGGCCGAAAGGTGTGGGCTTAGCAATTTCCATTCTTCCATTTCGGAGGATGATAAAACACGATTCCTGTTTATTTTCCGGAAATCCCTCATTGCATGGGTAAGGCGCAACGTGTGTGCAACTTTGTGTTTTTATTTTCGCATCAAGAACTTTGTCCCAATTAGGACTTTTTTCTACCTCAATCAGTTGTGGCATCAGCGGAACCTCCGATTAAAAGGTTACGCCGATTTGTTGTTTTGTCAACTCGGTAGTGAATTTTGGCATCGGGCAAAGCCCGTGTCCTGCGGACAAAGCCAAAATCTACTACCGGGTCAACTTAAATTTTCAACGATTTCATCACCGACTCGAAAATTTGCTGATTTTTTTCGCGCGAGATTGCTCCGGGAACGATCAAAACCTCAGCCACTTTTTCCGGCAGTCTGGCGCCGGAGAGAGCTTGAATGGAAGCGTTTGTGACGACTAGCGTCTGGTCGCTCGCGACGGGGAAATAATACGTCGTTTGTCCACAGCCTTCCACGCCTTCGTAAATAGCAAAGCCGGAAAGCGCTCCGATGGTGTACGGATCGATGAACCCTGGCGAGGCGACAAGCTCGTCGTTTACAAAATTTTCCTGCGGAATGTACGGACTCAAACTTTTGACGGTGCCGGTCAAATTTTTATTTACGATCTGCACTGTCATTTCAAAATCGGTCAGTCTGTCATACGTTTTATTATCTCCCATCATGTCGCACGCGCCGGTGTTGGCGTAGGGAATATCGTGATGCAAAGTCACTTTTTCGCTGGTCGTGCTAGCCGTCAAAGTTTTTGAATATGTAAATGAAATCCCCAGACTCGAATTGTTGTATTGTTTGGTCAGAATTTCTTTTGGTGCTTTGTTCTTATTTTTCAGGAAAAAATACCCTCCGCCAGCGAGCAAAATGATCAAAATAAAAACAAAAACTCTTTTCATAAAAACAGTATAACATATGTTGTTGTGGTATAATGCATTTATGAACAAAAAACAAAATAAATTTTTAACGTTAAAAACCAGACCAAAGCCGAAAGACAGGCTTTTTGTCAGCGAAATTTTGGACAGGAAAATCGAAGAAATATCGAAGTTAATAAAAGATAAAGACATAAAAAGGATGTTTGGCCAGTGCTTGCCGAACACGCTGGACACCACGGTTCATCCGGATATGTTTATTTACACGGGTGACATACCGGCTATGTGGCTTCGGGACTCGACCAACCAGATTTGGCCTTATCTTGAATTTATAAACGAAGATGAAAAAATAAAAAAATTATTTGTCGGACTGATAAAAAAACAATCGAAGTCCCTTTTAATTGATCCTTATGCCAACGCCTTTGTCAGGGACGGAGATAAAAAACGCAATCCTTGGTGGCCGAAAGGGGATGCTTGGAAAAAGGGAGTTTGGGAGAGAAAGTACGAACTGGACAGTCTGGCTTCTTTTCTGAGATTATCGTCGGGATATTTTAAAAAGACAAATGATATTTCCGTTTTTGATTCGCAATGGATGAAAGCTGTCAAAAAAATTGTTGAAGTGGTGGAAAAAGAACAGCATACTCTCTCAAAGGAAAACTCAAAATCAATGTACAAGTTCTACACTCCGGCTGGGAAAAGTTTCCCGTCGGTCAGAATGAGAGGTTACGGATATCCTGGAAAAGAATGCGGACTAGTGAGGGGTGTTTTCCGTCCTTCCGATGATGAATCTGTTTTTCCTTACCTCATACCGGCCAACGCGATGTTTGCGGTCGGACTGAAAGAAGTTTCTGAAATATTAAATAAATTAGATAAATCTGATTTAAAAATTAAATTGATTCAAATCGCGCAAAAAGTTGATACAGCGATAAGAAATTTCGGCATTGTAAAACACAAAGAGTTTGGCGACATTTTTGCCTATGAGATCGATGGTTTCGGTTCCGTGTGCCTGATGGACGATCCAAATATTCCGAGCTTGCTTTCTCTGCCGTACTTGGGCTATCTGGACAAAAGTGATCCGATTTACAAATCCACCAGAAAATTTATTTTGAGCAAATCAAATCCTTTTTACGCCGAAGGTAAAGTTATCTCGGGTCTGACCAGTCCGCACACGGGAGTTTTGACGCATTTCTGGCCGATGGCTACGATAATGCAAGCCATTGTCTCAGATGATGAATCGGAAATTATTTCTTGTCTGAATGTTTTGAGGAAAAGTCACGGAGGGACTTTTTTCATTCACGAAAGTGTTAACGTGGACAATCCAAAAGATTACACCAGGCCGTGGTTTAGCTGGGCCAACTCTTTGTTTGGAGAACTTATTTTGAAAATTTACAAAGAAAATCCAAAAATTTTGGAGAAGGAATTTTAGATAAACAAAAACCACCGCTTGGTGGTTCTTGCAAATGTGGAAGTGCCGACATTGAAGTCGGATGCAAAGAAAGAATTGAAATGGGTCTACAACGCTTAGTTTGTTTCAGGTTTTAGATCTTGCAGCTATAAAACAAACAAAACACTGCAAAATCGAGTCTCTATTTTTTAGAAAATTTTATGAGACAATAAAATTTTCGAATCCGAATTTATTAGAACTACGTATCCCTATCGGATGTTGGGAAGGTAATCCTTTCTTACGCTCTCGCGTAGGAAAAAGCGAAATTGTTTGCCGTAAAATACGGAGAAACAGTTGCTCGTTTAGTTAAGTTGTTTACACTTAGCTTTCCGGACTGTTTTAGAAGGATCCGGTACTTCGCGTCGCGCATGACAATGTGCAATCTATGTCAAAACCTGTCACCCCCATACTAAAATACAATTTAAAATTTTTAATTTAGAATTTAAAATTAATTTAAAAATTGAATCATTGAAAATTCAATAAAAATTAAAAATTTTAAATTAAAAATTATTCTTGCATTCTCGCATCAGAGTGCCAAATTTATTTGTCAACGAACTCGCGGCGGGTTTCTCGTTCAGTTTCGCGCTTTTTGGTCGTTTCGCGCTTGTCGAATTTTTTCTTGCCGCGGGCAATGACCACATCCACCTTGATTTTCTTCCCTTTATTATACACCGACACTGGCACAATTGTCAAGCCTTTGGTTTTCTCGGCTTTTTCCAGGTCGTAAATCTCGTTTTTGTGAAGCAAAAGCTTGCGATTGCGGTACGGATCGTATTCTTTTGGCGTGTTGCCGACTTGGTACGGCGGAACAAACATGCCGACCACGAATGCTTCGGCTCCGCGGACTGTGACATACGCGCCTTCAAGGGAACCATGCGCGCCCCGCAGGGATTTGACCTCATAACCAAAAAGCTCTACTCCGGCCGAGTATTTTTCCAAAATTTCGTAAAGAAAGGCTGCTTTTCGATTTGATATTAAGGCCATAAGGTGATTTTAACATAAATTTAGTCTGCTTGACAGATTTTGCGGTGGGTGTAGCGTAAACATTGGAGAACAGTTGGGAGGGGAGGCAATGGGTGTGAGTCGCAACCGCGCGTCCCTGTAGGACTCCTTTTCTCTAGTCGCAAGACCCTGTTCCCGTAAAATGACCGGTCCATACAGACGCGGTCTGGGTGGGTACTCCGGAACACCTCTGGAGACCTTGCTCACGAGCCCCTCCCTGCTTACAAAGCATAGGGGCTTTTCATTTACATAACTTCACTTTCATTTTGTTAGTTTTAATGTATACTATTGTCACTTATGGCCCAGGAAAATCCCAAAAAACCGACCAAGCCAGGTCTCAAAAAAACGCCCAACAAAAAGCCGGAATCGGAGGGCGGTTCTTTGGTCAGCTATATTTTGACCATTCTCATCATTTTTATCCTGCTTTCGTCGGCTTATTCTTTCTTTTCAAACAGAGCCAAACCGGCACAAAATATTTCTCTTTCACAAGTTGCCGCCGATATTGGATCCGGTTCGATTACTTCCATTTCGGTTTCCGGCGATGATTTGAGTTTGACGTACAAAAACGGCGATGTGAAGAATTCTAAAAAGGAGCCGGGCGAAGCGTTGTCGCAAACACTGGTCAACTACGGCGTCGGCATGGCCCAGATTGCCAAAATAAATATTGATATCAAAAATGAAAATGGTCTTGGCTACTGGATTTTGAATTTGTCGCCGATTATTATTCCACTTTTGTTCATTTTGGTTTTCATCTGGTTCATCACGCGCCAAGTCAGGGGAGCGGGCATGCAGGCGCTGACATTTGGACAATCCAAAGCGCGCATGATCGATCCGAACGACAGCTCGCAACGTGTGACATTTAAAGACGTAGCCGGAGCCAAGGAGGCCAAGGAAGAACTTTCCGAGATTGTTGATTTTTTGCGCAATCCGAAAAAATTTCTGGACATTGGCGCGAGAATTCCAAAAGGCATCTTGCTCATGGGCGCTCCTGGCACGGGGAAAACTTTGCTGGCTCGGGCGGTTGCGGGCGAGGCTGGTGTAGCTTTCTTTTCTATTTCCGGATCGGAATTCGTGGAAATGTTTGTCGGTGTCGGTGCCTCGCGCGTGCGGGATTTGTTCCTGATGGCCAAAAAAACCGCTCCGGCTATTATTTTTGTTGATGAAATCGATGCGGTCGGGCGAGTGCGCGGTGTCGGTGCTGGCGGGGGAAACGACGAACGCGAGCAAACGCTCAACCAGATTTTGGTGGAGATGGACGGCTTCGAGCCGAATGAAAAAGTGATCGTTATGGCGGCCACCAACCGGCCGGACGTGCTCGACCCCGCGCTCTTGCGTCCGGGCAGATTTGACAGGCGAGTGACTTTGGAACTTCCGGACAGGGCTGATCGCGAAGAAATTTTGAAAGTGCACTCGACCAAAAAACCGTTGGCCGAGGACGTTAATTTGACCGTCATTGCCGAGCGCACGCCTGGATTTTCCGGCGCCGATTTGTACTCGCTCATGAACGAGGGCGCTATTTTGGCCGCTCGCGAAAACCGCCAAAAAGTTTCGCAATACGACCTCATTCGTTCGATCGAAAAAGTGATGCTTGGTCCGGAACGCAAGAGTCACATCCTCTCCAAAAAAGAAAAAGAAATCACCGCTTTCCACGAGGCCGGGCATGCCGTGCTGGCCTCCATTTTGCCATATGCCGATCCGGTTCACAAAATTTCAATAATTTCACGCGGACATGCTGCCGGTTACGTTTTGAAGTTGCCCCTTGAGGATCGCAAGTTGCAATCCAAAAAAGAATTTCTGGACGATATTGCGGTTTCTCTCGGTGGTTATGTAACAGAGAAAATGCTTTTTGATGATTTGACCACTGGACCGTCGAATGACCTGCAAGTTTCAACCGCGTTGGCTCGCGATATGGTGACCAAATACGGCATGTCGGACAAACTCGGACCTGTGGCTCTCGAAGGGCAGGGTGGAAAAGTTTTGTTTGGCCGAGGTGTGGAAGAAAACGAATACTCGGAAAAAGTTGCCATGGATATTGACGGCGAAGTTTCGCGCATCATGAAGGAGGCGGAAACGAAGGCAATAAACACCATCACTGAAAATCGCAAACTGCTGGATGCCATCGCGCATCGCCTGACCGAAAAAGAAACCATCGAACGCGCCGAATTCGAAACCATTTTGGTGGCGCATGGCATCACGCCAAAGCAAAAACTCGACATTGAGCACAGCGGCTAGTTGTTTTTGCGTGGGATTGTGGTATTGTAATTACCGGAGGTTCTTATGAGGCGATGCAGAGAAGTCATTGGTCATTTTTTCGGTTTTCCTGTCCACTGTAACAGCAGAATATTGACACTCTTTAAGAGAGAAAATGGAAAAATTTATTGCGAAGATGTTTGTTCGGAAGGACACAAACAATCTCTCGTGCCGGATGAATTAGACTTGTCAAAACTGCCGCCGACCGTTTCGCAAAAAACTTGGGTTTTCGGCAAATCAATTTTCTAGACCGGCTTCGGCTGGTCTTTACTTTTTGTTGTGGTAAAATGCCTTCATACGCGCATAGCTCAGTTGGTAGAGCGGTCGACTTATACTCGATTGGTCGGGGGTTCGAGTCCCTCTGCGCGTACAAAGAGAGTTTAAAAACACCAGGTGTTTGAATTCCAACACCTGGTGTTTAAAAATTATCTCGGAAATTCGTCCAACAGTTCGCTCGAATTGTAAAACTGGGCGGCGAGGGCGCCGAAGCTGTATGTTTTGTCGCCGAGCGTGATTGCTGCGCCGCCGGATTGCGGTGAGGCGTTTGGTTTGGAGCCGGCAAAGCCGATGTTGTAAAGTGTTGACAAAATTTCCGGTCGATTGGAAATGTCAAAACCGGCCGATTTCCACTGTGTTTCAATTTCTTTCAAATACAGACCAGCGTACAGATAGCTGTAATAGTGATCGTGTTGGTCGGTCATTCTAGTAAACCTTTCTTGCTTCACCAAGGTGTCACCTTGGTGGGAAAAATTCAGGAGATTTTCAAATTGCGGGCCGAGATAATATTGCGAGGTTACATCTTTCAAATTTTTTTCGATTTGAATTGCCGTGTCCTCCTTGGTGCCCATCACGCCCCAGGAAAATTGCGTTTGACTGCCGAGAATTTTAAGCGGTTCAAAAAACTTTTTGAACGATTCACGATCGGTGTAAAAAAATCGAAGTTGTTCTACGACCAGCTGGGCCACGATCAGGCGAGCGGGAACACCAGCCGTGATGGCCGCTCTGTTGATTGTCGGTTGATCTTTCAAAATGGCGTTTTTGAGCGTTTGCCATTCCGATCCGGAGTTCCAAAAATAATTTTCGTTTGCCCTAGGGGTTGCCTCGGGCGAACTTGTTGTTGATGAGTTTGCGTTTGCCAGAAAACTTTCTCGTTGCGTGTCGATTATCCCGCTCGTGTTTGTCCAACCGAATTTGATCGCAAAATATCCGGCCACCAGCACAAATCCGATGGCGGCAAAAATGTAAAGGAAAATGTTAAAAACTTTTTTGTACATTTGGTTTTTGTCATTCCCGCGCATGCGGGAATCTAGGTCTGGATCCCCGCATACGCGAGGATGACAGAATTACTTTGAATTTGTATATCATAAAAAAGATTTTAATGCGAATTTACTTGTTTTTTCTTTTGTTTGTGGTAATGTATTTTCGGAGGTCGTCATGTCGTTTACACACCAAGATTTAAAAGATCACTATGTTTTAGGCGGTCGGTGCCACGATCCGGCCAAAAATGACACCCTTTTTGATAGGCATGTGAACGGGTGTTTTACAATAATTTTGAACGATTCGGTAAAAGATGACGAATCCGCCATCAAAGATGCTGATGTTTGTGTTGAAGTGGATATCATGAGGGCAAAGCCAGGAGAGAGGATTACCGCCACACTCCATTTTAACAATAGGATAGTTAAAAACTATCCGGAAGTTGTAAAAGAATAGTTCTATTCAAAATGTATCGCGTTTGTTTGGTCAGATATCCGCTCCGCAAGGCACGGGTATTTTTTTAGGTTTGGGTCGGACTCGATAATTTGCGTCGCTTCCAGACGCGCAGCCTCCACCATTTTAATATTTTTGATGGCTTCCATGGCCAGGTCGGAGATGCCCCATTGTTTTCGTCCGTAAAGTTCGCCAGCGCCACGCTGGGCCAGGTCGAACTCGGCCAGCTCAAAACCGTTTTTGGCCGTGGTTAGAGCTTTCAGACGTGCGCGAGTTTTTTCACTTTTGCTTTCGGTGAAAACGAAACAATAGGCTTGATGATTCGAGCGGATGACGCGACCGCGAAGCTGATGCAGTTGCGACAAACCGAAACGCTCGGCGCCCTCGATGATAATCATGGTGGCGTTCGGCACATTGACACCAACTTCCACCACCGATGTGGCCACTAGAATATCGATTTTCTTCTCGGCGAAATTTTGCATCGTTTTTTCTTTTTCGGCCGGAGTCATTTTGCTGTGCAGAATGGCGATGTTCCATTTTTGAAAAACATCTTTTTTGAGATGCTCGGCTTCGAGTTTGACCGATTTGGCGATGACAGCAAGCTCTTTTGTCGGATCCGGTTCGTCGATTCGCGGGCAGATGATATAAAGTTGTCGGCCGTTTTCGAGCTCTTGCGAAATTTCGTTGTAAGTTTTTTCACGCTCGGTCGGCAAAATAATTTTGGTGATAATCGGCTTGCGACCGACGGGCATTTGGTCGAGCAAAGTCAAATCCAAATCTCCGTAAATAGTGAGCGACAATGTACGGGGGATTGGCGTGGCAGTCATGGTTAGTAAATGTGGAGCGACGCCGGATTTTGTGGTTAGCTTTTGACGTTGAGCTGTGCCGAAACGGTGTTGCTCGTCAATAACAACGAAAGCCAGATGTTTGAAAGCGACGGATTTATAAATCAAAGCATGTGTGCCGATCAAAATTGGAACCTCGCCGTTGGCCACCCACTTCAAAAGCTGAGCGCGCGAAATGTGTGTCGGTTTGGTTTTGTCTGATTTTGACGGGAATATCTGGCAGCCACTGCCCGTAATCAGGCCGATTTTAATTGGCAGGTGTTTGAAATATCCGATGAAATTTTCGTAATGTTGTTTGGCCAGAATTTCTGTCGGCGCCATGTAGGCCACTTGTAAATTGCCGAAATCTTGGCCGTTTGGTCGGCTTGTCGCTACAGCGAAAGCACAGGTCGCCGCCACTGCTGTTTTGCCGCTTCCGACGTCGCCTTCGAGAAGTCGTGACATAGGATGACCTTTTTTGAAATCGGTCAAAATGGTTTCGATTGATTTTTTCTGGGCTTCTGTCGGGGTGAATGGAAATCGTGAAATGAATTCATCGATAGATTTTTTGTCGGCGGTGACTGTAAAACTTTTTTCACTTTGCCATATTTTTTTGTCGCGTTGTTTTTGAAGCTGGATGAAAAAAATTTCCTCGAAAGCGAATCTTTTTCGCGCCGACTCGGCGTCTCGCGTATTTTTCGGCGTATGAATCCAAATAAGCGCTGTTTTCAAACACGGCAAATTGTATTTTTCCAAAATTTCGGCCGGAATTGGATCCTCCAAATTAGCAAGAACTGTTCTTGCTAAACTATCACCACGGAAGATTTTCTCGATGGCGTGATAAATCCAATTCGACGTGACGCCGGCCGACTCCGGATAGACTGGATACAAACTGTGTTCGTCGCCGCTCTCTCCAAACAAACTTTTGCCGACGCCGACGGGAATGGAGCGTGCAACCTCAACTTTTGGATTTGAAAAATATAGCTCTGATTTTCTCTCCGCCACTTTTCCTTGCACGCGCACCGTCGCGCCTTCGTGGAGCATTTTGGCAATATATGGCTGATGGAACCAAACAATTTTTATTTTTCCAGTTTCATCGGACAGCGTGGCGTCAGCCATCGGAATTCTACTGCGGAAACCCTTACTTGTTTTCAGTCCCGTGACAGTACCGAAAACCGTCGCTTCCTCGCCGACGGCAAGCGAGTCAATGTATTTTATTTCCTTGGTATCGCCATATCGCACCGGAAAATGATACAGCAAATCCCGCACGGTTTTCAGCCCCAGCTTATCCAGTGCCTTCTTATGCGCCGGCAGTATTCGCAGGATGTCCGAAAGTGGCGAGTTCAAATTCATGGCTTCATTATGGGCTGTTTTGGGGAAAATAAAAAGTGCTTGCAAAATTAAAACAAATGTGATTTAATAAATGTGGAGGTTTTATGAGCGATGTTCGTATTCCATTTCACGAGGCGGTGATAGGTGTACTCCATAACGCATCCGGTTTCGGTCTAGTGACGGTAGGTGAACTTTTGTGTAAAACGGTAATACCAAAAAATCACGACAAGATTATGTGGGCATGGGAGAGACGTTGTCAGGACACAAATTTCAATCCGCTCACGAGACAACTCGTCATTGACTCAATCGTAAGAAACAAAAAGGAAATCGAGGAGAAAGAAGAGAAAAATAAAAATCCTCTCGATCGATTTCGACTTGAAGATGAAAAACACGCCTGACCGAAGAACAGGGGCGGCACTATCCTATGGGACGTGTCGCTTTTTCTTTTGAAAAGCAAAATAAAAAATTACCACTAAGCAAATTTTGTCGAGCCGACACTTTTACGGCGCATTGCGGAATGCGTGAAGACATGAGCAGGAAGAAAAATCGCAGCAGCGATTTATTCTGGCGACGGAAAAGTGTTGGGTCGTAAGAAATTTGTGATATCGGTTCGCTCACACCCGGTGATCACGTTGCTGCGCCGTGGACACCAGGTGAGAGCTTCATATTACCCAATGAGAGCTCCACGCAAACTCGCCGGATTCTTTCCGTCCCAGGAGATTTCGCCGGTCAAAACTTTTTCGGTGATGATCGGCTGCCATTTGTGTTCTGTCTCGAGGACGCGCGCGGCAAGCGTGTCGGCTGTGTCGTCGGGAAGAATTGGCACAGATTGTGAAAAGAAAAGCGGACCTTCGTCGTATTTTTCGGTGACGAAATGCATTGAAACGGCCGAGTGAGTTATTTTTTCGCAAGAACTGTTCTTGCGAAAGTTGTGATATGCTTCCATGACCGCTTCGTGGACGTGGTGGCCATACATGCCGGCGCCGCCGAAACGGGGGAGCGGTCCAGGGTGAATGTTGATCGTTTTTTGAGGATCCAAACCGGTGACCAGTTTGAGCCAGCCCGAAAGGCAAACCAAATCCGCGTCGGCGACAATTTTTCTGTAATTTTCCGCCGTGCCGAATTCCGGTCCAGTTTCTCCATCAACGGGTTTGCGCGCGGGGAAGTAAATAAATTTCACACCCAATCTGTCGGCGCGCTGTCTCACCCCGCCGTTTTCGTGATTGGAGACCACGGCCAAAATTTCGGCATTCAAAATTCCATTTCGTGAAGCATTCACCAAATTTTCAAACCCGCTACCTCCGCCGTCTTTTGTGCCGGAAGCGAAAATGATGATTTTCTTTTTTGTATCATTCGTAGTCATTCGTAATTAATTCGTTATTTCGTATATGTGGATAAGTATAGCAAACATTTTATTTTTTGTGGCGTATACTCTACTCAGAGGTGTCATATGGGAACCAGTGCTGGCGTCTTTGGTCCGGGTCCTGTAAACATCGGATTTGTGATGGGGCAGACAATAGGAGAGTGCAGAACTCATGGCGAAACGAATTTTGTTTTTTTGGAAGATGGCAGAAAAGTGTGCCGGCTTTGCGAAGAAAGAAAAGTCTTGTTCAAAGAAATCAGCGAGTAAGGAGAGCCAGGCTCTCCTTTGTTTTGCAAAAAAACAGAAGGCCATGAACCCTCTGTTTTTTTCATACTATTAATAATTCTTCAATTTTTTAAAATCCGAAAAGTTTGGAAAAGAAGCTGCCGATTTTGCCGAAAAATCCGGTATGCGGAGCGAGCGTCGTTCCGGAAGTGCTTCCTGCGGGAGTCGGTCCTTGGTCGAGAATGGTGGAAGCGACGACTGCGTTGCCGGTAACGGTGCCTTGAACAACCAAATTATCGCCAGTAGCCAAATCCGTCAAAGCTCCAGCGACGCTGCCTTTCTGAATTTTGGCGTTCGTGGCGTCAACGGTGTAGGTCACGTTGCTTTTGTTCGTGATCGTCACTGCCTCGCCGCTAACGGCGGTGACAGCGCCCGCAACCACCGGAAGTCCATTTCCCGGATTAAGGACGACTGGTGCTGTCTTTTGGCCAGTTCCAGTAACTGCCGGTCTAGGAGTCACTCCATCGCGGATGGCTGTGGCTGTTACATTCGTGCCGCTAACCGTGCCCTGAACGGAAATAGTGTCTCCGACGATAATGCTGGCGACTGTTCCGGCCGCGCCGCTTTTGGTTACTGTGGCGTTGGCGGCGTCAACTGTGTAGGTGACTGTCGTCTGAGTTGGTGTGGCTGTCGTACCAGTTGTGCTGGTCGGTCTTTGCCACTGCTTACTGGTAACAGTGATTGTGTTGCCGCTCACCGCTGAAACTGTTCCGACAACGCCTTGTCGCATCATTCCCATTTTGTAACCTTGCGCGAAACCTCTGACGGTTTCGGGAGTGACTTGACTGGCACTCGCTGCCTCTGCAAAAGCCGAAGTGGCCAGGGTCAAACCTGCGATTGTCATGACGACAGCTGGTAAAATTGTAAACTTGTTTTTGATCATTTTGTTCATGAAAATTATCTAGTAATTTTGCGGAATTTCCCCCGCAATATGAGTACGGCGCTTCATGTAAAAATGGTGCAGATTTCAGTGGACTTTTTCCCAAGTTTGTTATATATTTTGTGAGGAGGAATTTGCGATGAAAATTCTGTACTTTTTTCATAGGAATTTAGAATTGATTTTAGGAAGCATTTTGTTTGTGTCCTTGTGTTGGGCAATACACGAGGACTTGGAATTGTCCTGGCATTATTCTGTTTTGGTCTGCACAATAGCATTTGGCGCCGCAGTGATTATTATAGTTAAAGTTTTCACCCCGTTTTTTAAATGGGTTGATCGGGGTAATGCTAAAATTGAATCCTGGATTAAAAAGAAGCTTGGTGTTTTGCAGTAAAACATCAAATCCCGTCTCGGCGGGATTTTATTTTGCTATAACACGTCAATATGGTAATCTTAGTGTGAAATAAACGGAGGGTTGCGCCGAATGGTAAGGCAGCGGTTTGCTAAACCGTGGGGACTTTAAAATCCCCTGTGGGTTCGACTCCCACACCTTCCGCAACGACATTTCAAAATAGCGTTTTAATAGCTATTTTGAAACGGCGTCTGTTTTGAAGTAGGCGTGGGAGTCGAAGCCCGATTGAGATATTTTATGAGCGAAGCGAAATAAAATATCCAATTGGGGTACTGACCATGTAATGGTCGAATCTCCCACACCTTCTGCAATTTAAAAAATGAAACTATTTGTTTGGGATTTTCATGGGACACTTGAAAAAGGATTTGAATCTGCTGTCTTAGAGTTTACAAACAGATCTCTTGAAAAGCATAACTATTCTGAAAGAGTAGACAAAAATATTGTTTCGGAATTGTATGGTAAAAAATGGACAGAATTCTTTAAAAGAGTTCTTCCAGACAAATCTGATGAAGTCCACCTCGGATTGCAAAATTACGCCATTTTAGATCAAAGAAAAAATCCGCATATTGTTGCTGGTTGCGTAGAGCCGAATGATTACGCTGAAATTATTTTGAAAGAAATTTCCCAAAAACACGACCAGATTTTAATATCTCACACTGATCAAGATGACATCGAGAATTTTGCCAGGTCGGCAAAACTTGACAGTTATTTTCCAAAAGGAAAATGTTTCGGAATAAATGCTCATCAATTTGATAAAACAAAAAAAGATATTCTTGATGAATATTTAGCTGGGAAAAATTTTGAAAAAATTATCTTTATTGGCGATTCTCATCATGACATGATTCCAAATGAAAGAGGCATTTACTATTTGTATACTCACCCCGGAAAACAATTCAGAGAATCGATGTCAGATTACAAAATAAATGATCTCAGGGAAATTTTAAGAGAGATTTAATGGGCAATCGTAAACGCGAAAATGTCGCGGGCGCCGGCGGAGAGGAGGGTGGTGCGGGCTTCGGTGAGGGTGGAACCGGTGGTGACGACGTCGTCGATGAGAATGACGTAGTAGCCGTCGACGCGCGGGTCGGCCGAGAAACAGCCGATCAGATTTTTCATGCGTTCCTCGCGCGACAGACTACGGCTTTGGCGAGGAGTTTCAACCGGCTTTTGCAAATATTGCGGAGCGTAAATCAAAAAGTGCTCGCCGTCGAAAGGTAAAATCGATTTGGCGATGTGTTCACTCTGATTGTAACCGCGTTCGATGCGGCGTTCGGTCGAAATCGGCACGGGAATCAAGAGAAACTTGGCGTTGCCGTCGAAAAGGGCGATGTCGCAGGCCAAGGCGACGATCTCCTCGTATAAAAGTTCACCGATCACCGGAAGCGCGCAGGTATTTTCTTTGTATTTCAGCTCCCAAATGATGGCGCGGACGGAATTATTTTTGTAATGAAAAAGCGGGTGAATCCAGCGGCAACCGTAAACGTCCGGACCTTTCGGCAAATCCAAAATATCTTCTTTGCTCAAATTTTTGACGACTAAGGCATCCAACCTCTCCGGCGCGATGAGATCGAGAAGTTGGAACATCCAATTTTTTGCGGTTTCTAACATGAAGATATTATACAATGAGTGAATATGGTATACTATATTAATAATTTTCAAGTAACAATTTCCAATTTTCAATAAATGAATCAATTTTTCAATTGGACAATTGGTTCATTGAGAAATTCATTGGAAATTGAAAATTGCTAATTGGAAATTTTTTCAAAAATGCCCCAATTTCTCTCAGACATCATCGAAAAATTTTTCGGCAAAAATGGCGGCAGCGTTCTCGGCGTTGACATTGGTTCGTCGTCCATCAAAGTGGTTCAGTTGCGCCGTCAAAAGGGAAGAGCGATCCTCGAAACGTATGGCGAATTGGCGCTCGGACCATACGCCGGCAGCAATGTTGGCCAATCCACCAATTTGCCGGTTGAAAAAGTGGTCGAGGCTTTAAGAGACATTCTGGCTGAAAAAGAAGTCAATCTGACCACCAGAAATTGCGGTGTGGCCATTCCTTTCGCCTCATCTCTCATGTCGGTCATCGAAATGCCGGCGGTTCCATTCAAGGAGCTTTCCCAAATGGTGCCGATTGAAGCCAGAAAATACGTGCCTGTAGCCATTTCGGAAGTTTCGCTGGACTGGTCGGTCATCCCGCAGGACAGAGACGAAAGAGACGACAAAAACGCTCCGGCCAAAACGGAAGTCTTGCTGGTGGCCATTCACAACAACACCATCGAAAAATATTCGGAAATTGTCACCAAAAGCGGCCTCAGTAGCACATTTTTCGAGATTGAAATTTTCAGCACCATGCGATCCATTTTGGATCAGGAAGTTGTGCCGGTCATGATCCTCGACATGGGCGCCACTTCGACCAAACTCTACATCATCGAACGCGGAATTTTGCGCTCGTCGCACACCATCAATCGCGGAGGTCAGAGCGTGACAATGTCGCTGTCCAAATCTCTCGGCATTTCCATGCAGGAGGCCGAGGTGATGAAGCGCGAAAAAGGTTTGCCCGGCGAAGCGAGCGGAATTGGGCTGAAAGATGTCATTGTGGTGACGCTTGATTTCATTTTCTCCGAAGCCAATCAAGTCGTTTTGGCTTACCAGAAAAAATACAACAAAAATATCAGCAAGGTCTTTCTGGTCGGCGGGGGAAGCGCACTGAAAGGCCTCGAGGAAGTGGCCAAGAAAAGTTTCCAGACCGAAGTGGTTTGCGGAAATCCGTTTGGCAAGGTGGTGGCGCCGGCTTTTTTGGAGGATGTGCTGAAAACGACCGGACCGGAATTTGCCGTGGCAGTGGGAGTGGCGCTGCGCAAAATGCAAGAGTCGGAATAATTTCCAATTTTCAATTTCCAATGAATTTTTCAATTGGACAATTGGCTCATTGAGAAATTCATTGGAAATTGAAAATTGCTACTTGAAATTTTTTGTGTATAACTTGCATAGTTTTTTGTTTTAACTTGCTGTATAATTTACATGAGTAAAAATAATTTAAAATTTAAAAATTTGTCATTCAAAATTCATTTTAAATTTTAAATTCTAAATTTTAAATTAAAAATTTTTTTCCATGGAACCCCAATTTCAATCATCGTTCATTCCGAAAAAACCGGCCGTCTCCATACCCAGCGCTCCGGCCGCTCCGACACATTCATTCAATATTTTTTCCATTGCCGCCACGGTTATTCTCGTCGCTACTATTCTGGCGGCGGGCGGACTTTTCGCTTACAAGCAGATTTTAAACGGCCAAATCGACAAAGCCAACGCCGACATCGTGGCCGCGCGCGACGCTTTTCAGCCTGACACTATCAAAGAGCTGATCGATGTTTCCGGCCGGCTGATGTCCGCCCAAAAACTGCTCAATTCGCACATCGCTCTTTCCTACATGCTCGACAACTTGCAGTCCATGACCTTCAAAAAAATTCGCTTCAACAATTTTAATTTTTCCAGCAAAGAAGGCGTTCCGACAATCTCCATGGATGTTGAAGGCCAGAGTTACAATGTCTTGGTCCAACAGTATGATATTTTTTCACAGGACACTTCGATCCAAAATCCATCCTTTTCTGATTTCACTGTTACGGACAACGGCAATGTCACCACGAAATTCATCGGAACGATTGATCCAAGTTTGATTTCGTACAAAAAATCGATTGAGCCGATCGAATCGACACAATCGATCGAATCGGCAACCAGCACAAATCAATAAAATGAAAGCCTTCACACCAATCATCATCATAGCTCTCTGTGCCGGCGCATATTACGTTTACCTTTCTCCGGCTTACACGGAGATTCAGGCTTTGACGGCCAAAAGAGACCAGTACACCGGTGTTTTGGAGAAAGCCAAGGAAATTGGCGCAAAACGCGACGCGATTTTGACCTCGTACAATTCCATTGCTCCGGACGACCTTGATCGCCTGAAAAAAGCTATTCCCGAAAAATTCAATCCGGTTGTTTTTGCCAAATATGTCAGCGGTTCGGCTGCGAAATATGGCATGGCGGTCAAAGACGTCAAGATCACATATTTGGACATCGATACCGGCCAGGAAGTGGCCACTTCGGCCGAGTCGAGCTACAAAACAATGTCCGTCGGTTTTTCGGTCAAAGGCACCTACGACCAGTTCACCAAGATGCTCAAAGACTTGGAGTCCGGATTGTATCTAGTTGATGTCACGTCACTAACGCTCTCCAGCGACGCCAAGACTTCCGGAGCGTCAACATACAATTACACCGTTGAGGTTCACACGTATTCATTGTATTAATTTTCATAAAAATGCTTTCAAAACTCACACAAACGCAAAAATTGATACTGGCTCTGGTTATTTTTGCCCTGACCGGCTATGTCATTTACAGTTCGTTTTTTTCAACGCCGAGCGCGCCAAGCGTTTCTCCCGACGAGACCGGTGCGGCGGTTCAGGCGGAAGGGCAGGATGTTATTGACCTGGCCGCCAAGCTTGATTCAATCTCGATTGATCCGGGGATTTTTACCTCGACGCTTTTCAAAAGTCTGAAAGACTTTGACGTGCCGATATCGCCGGAATTGCAGGGCCGACCGAATCCGTTCGAGATAATCGGCATCGATAAGTAATTTTTAATTTTAAATTTACAAATTCATTAAAAATTTTAAATTAAAAATTTTAAATTTTTTTCATGGACATTCTCGAAGCTGTTGAACAAAAAGGCTTACTTACAAAAGCCAAAATAGCTGATGTCAAAAAAGAAGCTGATCGCCTCGGTATTACCATCGAGCAAGCGCTTCTCAAAAATGGCGTTTCTCCGCAGCAGATTTTGGAGTTGCAGGGAGAATATTTCGACGTGCCGACTCGCGCCGTGGTTGTCGAAGATGTTTCCGACAAAATTCTGGAATATATTCCGCAGGAATCGGCCGAGCATTATCATTTTGTGCCGATAGGACTTTCTGACAATGTTCTGGAAGTCGGTATGACTGTGCCGGGAGATATTGATGCCCGCGACGCTCTCAATTTTATTTCTTCCAAACTCGGCATTCCTTTTAAAATTTTTCTTATTTCCGATGAAGATTTTTCCAGAGTCATTACTTTGTACAAAGGTCTGACCGGTGAAGTTTCCAAAGCGTTAACCGAGCTTGAAACTGAGTTAAAAATCGAAACGCCGGACAAAAAAGGCGAACACGACAGACCAGAGAGTGAAAAAGAAGAAACCGGAACCAATCAGAACGAAATTTCCGAAGACGCGCCGGTGACCAAAATCGTGGCCACCATTTTGCGCTATGCCACCGACGGCAATGCTTCCGACATTCACATCGAGCCGTGGCGTGAAAACGTCAAGGTTCGTTTCCGCGTCGACGGTGTCATGAACACCTCGCTCGTTTTGCCGTTCAAGGTGCACTCGGCCGTGGTTTCGCGCATCAAGATTCTTTCCAATATGCGCCTGGACGAAAAGCGCAAACCGCAAGACGGTCGTTTTACGGCGCGCATCGAGGGACGCAAAATCGATTTTCGTGTTTCCACATTTCCGACATATTTTGGCGAAAAAGTGGTGATGCGACTTCTCGACCAGGAAAAAGGCGTCAAAAAACTGGACGACCTTGGATTTTCGGAGAAAAATCTCGGTCTGATCAAAAAAGCGCTGGACAAACCGTACGGCCTGATCCTGATGTCCGGTCCGACCGGTTCTGGAAAAACTTCGACTTTGTATTCGATGCTCAACGAAGTCGATCGCGATCATCAGAACGTGCTCTCGCTCGAAGACCCGATCGAATACAATATCGAAGGCATGTCCCAATCGCAAGTTCGGCCGGAAATCGATTACACCTTTGCTTCCGGTTTGCGCACGACATTGCGCCAGGACCCGGATGTGATCATGGTTGGTGAGATTCGCGACAAGGAAACGGCTCAGCTGGCCATCCAGGCCGCTTTGACCGGTCACCTCGTTCTTTCGACCATTCACACCAACTCGGCTGTCGGCGTTATTCCGCGCCTGATCGACATGGGCGTTGATCCGTACCTAATTGCTCCGACCTTGATTTTGGCCATTGCCCAGCGACTTGTCCGCGCCCTTTGCCCGAATTCCGGCAAACCGATGCCACTTAGCGACAGTATCAAACTGATGATCGATACCCAGTTCAAAGACTTGCCGAAAAAATATCTTGACGAGCTTCCTTTGACGAACGAAATCTACGAACTTTCTCCCGGTCCGGATTGTCCAAATGGCACGCGCGGCCGTCTGGCCGTTTTGGAAGTGATGGAAATGGACAAAGATATCGAGGAAGTTATTTTGAAAAATCCGACGGAACTGGAAATTTCCAAAGTCGTCCGCGGCAAAGGCATGATGACCATGAAAGAGGACGCCATTTTGAAAGCGATGCACCGAGAAATTCCTTTTGAGGAAATCGCAACATTGTAGTATAATAAAAACAATGACCGAAGAAAAAATTTTAGACAAAAAAATAACAATCATGCTTGTTGACGATGATCGTTTCCTTCTAGACATGTATTCGATCAAGTTCAAGTCCAGTGGTTTTGATATCGAGACTATTTCCGGAAGCGCCGATGCTTTGACCAAACTGCGCGCCGGAGCCAAACCGGATGTTATTCTGCTCGATATTATTATGCCGAATATGGACGGTTTGGAACTTCTCAAGACTATCAGGGATGAAAAATTGGCCGAAACTTCGGTTGTTATCATGCTGACCAACCAACCGGACGAAATGGAAAAAGCTCAGGCTCTCGGTGCCGACGGTTACATCGTCAAGGCGGTTAATATTCCGTCGGAAGTGGTGAATAAGGTGATAGAAATATATAAAAGCAAAAAAGCAAAATAAATTTTCAATTTAAAATTTAGAATTTTTAATGAATGTCTAAATTTAAAAATTTAATCATTGAAAATTCAATAAAAATTAAAAATTAAAAATTTTAAATTATATTATGTCTTCTGATTACAAAAAAACCCTAGATAATTTTATTGCCACCGTTATCAAAGAAGAGGCGTCGGATTTGCACCTGTCCGAAGGCCGCCAGCCGGTTATTCGTGTGGGCGGTTTTTTAGTGCCGTTGGTCAAAGAGCCGGTTATGTCGCGGGCGGACGTCAAGGGTATTTTGGACGAAATTTTGAATGCCAAGAAAAAAGAGGATTTTCTGGAAAAAATGGAAGTTGACTTTGCTTACGATCACAACGGCGAAGCGCGTTTCCGCGGCAATGTTTTCTTTCAGCTCGGCAAAATCAGCGTGGCCCTTCGTCTCATTCCGAAAAAAGTCAAAACGCTGGAGGAACTCAAACTGCCGTCCATTTTGGAATCATTCGTCAACAAACAGCAGGGATTTTTCCTGGTTGTTGGTCCGACCGGGCAGGGCAAGTCGACCACCTTGGCCGCGCTTATCGATATGATCAACGAACGCCGGCTTGAGCACATCATCACCATTGAAGATCCGATCGAATACATTTTCGAATCCAAGAAATCTCTGATCGACCAGCGCGAAGTATACGAAGACACGCCGGATTTCCAGTCGGCTCTCAAGGGCATGTTCCGCCAGGATGTCGATGTGGTTATGATAGGCGAGATGCGCACGCCGGATACTATCGCCACGGCGGTGACGGCGGCCGAGACGGGACACCTCGTTTTTTCCACGCTTCACACCAATACCGCTTCTCAAACAATTGCCCGAATTCTCGACTCGTTCAGCGCCGAACAGCAAAGTCAGATCAGAATTCAACTGTCGGCCAGCCTTCTCGGTATTTTTAGCCAGCGCCTCATTCCGCGAATTGCCGGCGGGCTCATCCCGGCCTGCGAACTTTTGATCAACAACACCGCTGTGGCCAACCTCATCCGCGAGAATCGCGCCCACGAAATCGACACTGTCATCGAAACCGGCTCGGACCAGGGCATGATCGATCTCAACAGATACCTAGTGGAGCTGGTGCGGTCAGGAGAAATCACGCCGGAGAACGCCTATCTGAACTCGCACA
Source organism: uncultured bacterium (assembly GCA_903861205.1). GTDB lineage: Bacteria > Patescibacteriota > Minisyncoccia > Phycocordibacterales > DATDWN01 > CAIOTC01. The sequence goes on from CAIOTC010000003.1 coordinate 45,012, forward strand.
ATTTGAAAGGATTGGAGAGATTGATGTAAGGACAAATTTTCAAGTAACAATTTCCAATTTCCAATGAATTTCTCAATGAACCAATTGTCCAATTGAAGAATTGATTCATTTATTGGAAATTGGAAATTGATAATTATTTTTTATTCATGTTATATTCTTACACTGCCATCACTCAAACGGGACAGAAAACTCAAGGCACCATTGAGGCGGTTTCGACCGATGTCGGCATCAGCGTTTTGCAAAAAAGGGGATTGGTTATTCTGCAGATTCAGGCGCCGCAGGCCGAAAAAGATTTTTCGATAAACCTGCCGTTTTTCAATAAAATTTCCAACAAGGAAGTGGTCGTTTTGTCCCGTCAAATGGCCACGCTTTTCCAGGCCCAAGTTTCGGCCTTGCGTGTTTTTCGTCTCCTCGGCGAGCAAGTGGAAAATAAAACCCTCCAGAAATACATGTTCGACATTGCCGACGATTTGCAGGGCGGCAGTTCCATTTCCAATGCTCTGTCGCGTCACCCGGACGTTTTTTCCGATTTTTACGTCAACATGGTCAAGGCCGGCGAGGAATCCGGCAAGCTCGACGAGACTTTCAACTATCTGGCTGATTATCTGGATCGGACTTACGCCATTGTTTCCAAAACCAAAAACGCCTTAGTCTATCCGGCTTTCGTCGTCGTCACTTTCGTCGGCGTGATGATTCTCATGTTCACGGTTATTATTCCGAAAATCAGCTTGATGTTGACCGATTCCGGCCAGGAAATTCCGATTTACACCAAAATCGTTTTGGCTATCAGCAGTCTTTTGATCAATCACGGCATACTTTTGGCCATTGCAGTCATTATCATCGGATATTTCTTGGTCAGATATGGCCGGACAGAGGAAGGCGCGCTATATTATGACGATTTGAAAATAAAAACGCCGTACATCGGCAATTTGTACCGCAAACTGTACCTGTCGCGCATTGCCGACAACCTCAACACCATGATTACCTCCGGCATTCCCATTTTGCGAGCGCTGGAAATCACCTCGGCCGTCGTCGACAATCGCGTTTACAAAAATATTTTAAACGACGCCATAAATGGGGTTAAAGGGGGAGATGCGCTGTCAACCGTGCTTTCCAAATATCCGGAAATGCCCGGCATCATGGTCCAAATGACCAAAGTCGGCGAGGAAACAGGCGAGCTGGGCAGTATTCTCAAAACCTTGGCCAAGTTCTACGAGCGTGAAGTGATCGATGCTGTTGACACGCTGGTTGGCCTCATCGAGCCGGTCATGATTGTGGCTCTGGGTTTGGGGGTGGGCATACTTTTGGCATCAGTTCTTATGCCAATCTATAACATCGCCGGCGGAATGTAGAAAAATCTTTTCAAGAACTCACCTGGTGTCAACGGCGAAGCAACGTTATCACCGGGTGTGTTCTTGAATTTCTAATCGGTCACCGGGTGTGAGTTCGTTTTTCGAAAAATTAAAAGTTCTGCACCTTTTTCGTTGTAGTCTGATTTTTTTTGTTATAAAATGAAGACAATATGAAAAAATCTGTCAGCGGTTTTACCCTCATCGAGTTACTTGTTGTCATTGCGATCATCTCGCTCATCTCCTCTGTCATTTTGGCAGCTCTTAATTCGGCAAGAACTAAAGGTATAGATTCTTTAATAAAAGCAAACCTAAATACCATCATCAAACAAACCGAAATAGTTTTTGACGCAAATAATGGTAGTTATCTTAGTCCAAATTCTATTTGTTATAACACAACAATTAGAAATGCCATGCAATCCAGTTCTCAGGCGTCTGCCGGGTATGATCTTATAACGAATGATTATAAAAGAGATTTTAATTGTGGAAATTTTGGTAAGTATTGGGCAGTGGTAATAAAAATGAAAGGTTTAAACGGTTGCCCCGCTGCTTCATGGATATGCGCTGATAATAGCGTTGATCCTGCCGCTCCCGCCAAAGTCCCAGGAACTTACGAGATCATATGTAATCAACCCGGAGTGAGTATTTCCGTATGCCCATAGAATTATCCACAGTGCCCCTTTTCACCGCTTGCATATAACCGTATAATAGATGTACTAGTTTAATAGATGAATTCTCTGAAAAAGAGGCGGTCGAGCTAGAAAATTTATTTACAAGAATTTATTAATAAAATTATCAATTAATATATGAAATATATGAAAAGAGGTTTTACGCTTATTGAATTGCTCGTGGTTATCGCCATCATCGGTATTCTTTCATCAGTTGTTTTGGCTAGTTTGAACACTGCTCGAAACAAGGGTGCTGATGCCGCTATCAAGTCAAACTTGGCAAATGCTCGCGCACAAGCAGAGATTTTCTATGATACTAACGGTCAGACTTACGATGCTGGTACAGCTGCCACTGATGTTTGTAACACAGCAGCATCAGTCGGTAACCCGGCTGTAAAAGGTGTATTTGCAAATGTTCAGGCTGCAGCTACAACCGCAGGGGCGGGTACTGCGCTTACAGACACGGCAGAAACAACAACAAACGCAGTGTGTAATAGTTCTGCTACTGGATGGGCCGCAGCAGTTCCCCTAAAGGGAGGTGGACAGTGGTGTGTTGACAGCACAGGAAAGTCAGTACCGGAGGTAGCTGCAAACCTGTTGGCACCAGCTGCAACAGTGGCTTGCCCATAGTACTTGATTATGTTTTAGTTTTAGATTCAGAAAAACCGGCCTTGGCCGGTTTTTCGTTTATTTGAGTTATCAACACCTCACGTTTGTATTGTCTTTTTATGTTGTATAATATATCCATAACTTTATAAGTTTTAAATTATTAGTTTATTAAACATATGAATAAGACAAATCGAGGTTTTACGCTTATTGAATTACTCGTGGTTATCGCCATCATCGCACTTCTGTCGTCGGTTGTTCTGGCATCACTTAACTCAGCCAGGAATAAGGGTGCTGATGCAGCTATCAAATCAAACTTGGCAAATGCTCGCGCACAAGCGGAGATTTTCTATGATGCAAATGGAAGTTCTTATATGGGTACTATTAACACAGCTACCGATGTATGTAACACAGCCGCTTCAGTTAATGGAGTAAAGGGTATTTATCCAAATGTTCTTGCGGCGATACAAGTAAGTCAGGGTTCTGGTGGTGCTCTAGTCGCTGAAAATGCGGTAGAAACTGGCACAACTGCCTCGTGCAACCCCGCTTCAGGTACTTGGGTCGCTCAGGCCCCTTTAAAAAGTGCGGGTTTTTGGTGTGTTGACAGTACGGGCGCTTCTGTTCCTGAAGCAGCTGTATTACCTATCAACGCGACCAAGTGTCAGTAAAATACTTGGATAGTTTTAAAAACCGCTCTCCTCAAGGGGGTGGTTTTTGTATGTAAAGTTATCAACAAGCTCTAATTTTGTTTATTTTTTTAAGTTGTATAATGAAATCACAAGGTCCAAATTGTCACTTAATTCTTATTAGGTTTTAATTTTATGAAAAACATTAAAAGAGGTTTTACGCTTATTGAATTACTCGTGGTTATCGCCATTATCGGTATTCTTTCCGCGGTTGTTTTAGCGAGTTTAAATACAGCTCGAGATAAAGGTGCTGACGCAGCTATAAAAGGAGATTTGGATGGTATCCGTGCTCAAGCGCAAATAGTTTACGAGGATAATTCAAATGATTATACCAATGTTTGTATAGATCAGACTGTTATTGCTGCTGTAACTGGCGCACTTACAGCCGGAACAGATCTAGGGGCATTAGCTGACAGATGCCACTCCGACACCGACCATTGGAACGCTTGGGCCACGCTCAAAACCGACACTGCCCAAATGTGGTGCGTGGACAACACCGGCACATCGCGCCAAGGCCCCGTCGCCTCCGCCCCCACCGACCCCCTCACCCCTTGCCCATAAATTAAAGTTATCACCTTCAACCCTAGCAAGAACAGTTCTTGCTAGGGTTTGTATATGTTGATATAATTTGCGTATGTTACGAAAAGACCCATTTGTTACTGGTGAATACTACCATTTATATAATCGTGGTATCGATAAGAGGATTATATTTAAATTAAAAAGAGATTACGAGAGGTTTATGGTTCTTTTGTACCTTGCAAATTCGGACGAATCTTTCCGCCTCGATAATTTAATAAGCATACAGCATAAAACATTTGATGAAATTTTGGTTTTAGATAAAGGTGAGCCCCTAGTTTCCATTGGAGTGTGGTGCATAATGGAGAATCACTTTCATTTGGTGGTAAGACAAGAAGTGGATGGGGGAATCACTCAGTTTATGAGAAAGCTTGGTGTTGGATATTCAATGTTTTTTAATATTAAGTATCAAAGAAAAGGTGCCCTATTCGGGGGACCTTTTAAATCAAAATTTATTGGGGATGATGATTACATGCGGCAACTTTTTGGATATATTCATCTGAATCCTTTAGAAATAAAATTTCCAGATTGGAAAAACACCCTAGCAAGAACAGTTCTTGCTAGATCTGATGATATGAAAAAATTTCTGGAAGAGTATGGGTATTCGAGCTATTTGGATTATCTTGGAAGAGATAGAGCAGAAAAAAACATTCTCAGCACCAAAAACTTTCCGGATTATTTTGGCGAGCAACAATCCTTCAGGAATTTTGTGGACGATTATCTAGCCGAGGGTCTATTTGAAGATGATAAATAATTTTAGCAAGTTTTAGCAAGAACTGTTCTTGCTAAATTCTTGGTGTTATTACCAGATTTGTTTTAATTCAGATGCCTTCGCAGTATAATTAGCGTATGGACTTTCATAATGCACTGACATGGCAAATTCAAAAGTAATCATCGTTATGCCGGCTTACAACGCCGAAGCCACCTTGCAAAAAACAGTGGCTGACATTCCTTTTGAATATGTTGATGAAATCATTCTGGTCGACGATGCTTCGCAGGACAAAACTGTCGAGCGAGCGCAAAATCTGAAAGACACCTATTTGAAATCAAAAAATATTTTTTTTACCATTGAAAAAATGTCCCGCAATACCGGCTACGGTGGCAATCAGAAAAAATGCTATCGTTTGGCTCTGGACCACGGAGCGGATATTATTGTCATGCTTCATCCTGATTACCAATATGATCCAAAACTGGTAAAGTATTTCGTGGAATTTATCCGTGATGGATATTTTGACGTCATGCTTGGCTCGCGCGTCAGGACCAGAAAGGAGGCTTTGGACGGAGGCATGCCGGCGTACAAATATTATGCTAATAGATTTCTCACTTTTATCCAAAATGTTGTTGCCGGGCAATCATTGTCGGAATGGCACACCGGTATGAGAGCCTACAAGAGGGAGGTTTTGGAATCTTTACCACTGGAGAAATTCTCTGACGATTTTGTTTTTGACACACAGGTTTTGTTTGCAATTGCCGGTCGGGGATACAAAATTGGTGATATTCCTGTTCCTGTCAGATATTTTAAAGAAGCTTCATCGATAAATTTTAGGCGTAGCGTTAAGTATGGTTTACAAACTCTTTTTGAAACAGCGAAATTCTTAGTTGGGAAACTTGTTTAAAGTTATCACCACTCTCGTTTTCAAATATTTTCCATACGCTGTATAATTAGCGTATGGATTTTATTTTTGTCGCGTTCATGTTTATTCTGCTTGTTTTTATTGTTGGCGCGCTGCTGGGCAGTTTTCTGAATGTTGTTTCCATGCGCTACAACACCGGACTCTCGCCGCTAAAGGGGAGATCGATGTGTTTTCATTGCGGAACACAGCTTAAATGGTACGAAAACATCCCGCTGGTCAGTTTTCTTTTTCTTCTCGGAAAATGCCGGACGTGCGGGGCCAAAATTTCCTGGCAATATCCACTTATCGAACTTTCAACCGGATTAATTTTTGTCGGAGTCGCTCTGCGTCAATATTTCTTGTGGCCTTTGTACGGCGGATTTGCTCACGGACTCACATATTCCATTTTATTTTTCTTATATTACGCTGTCGTTTTTTGCCTTCTGGAAGTTATCGTTCTTTATGATATCCGCCACACCATCATTCCAAACAGTTTTGTTTACGCTTTCATCACTTTGGCTTTCGGGAAATTGTTGCTTTTTCTTTTCATCAAAGGATTTAATCTTGGCACAATCGACATCTTTGACATATCGGCCGCCTTTGCTCTTTTTGTGCCTTTCGCTTTGCTCTGGCTTGTTTCTGCCGGTAGGTGGATTGGCTTCGGCGATGCCAAATTGGCTCTGGGAATCGGCGCCATGCTCGGTTTTGTCTCCGGATTTTCCGCCGTTGTCCTGGCTTTTTGGATTGGAGCGCTTTGGAGTATTTATTTTATTTTGCACAATCGTTTTTTGAAAAATACGCGGGTCGGTTTGAAAACGGAAGTTCCTTTTGCGCCGTTTCTGATTTTGGCCACGGCGATAGTTTTTTTCACTCACGCGGATGTGCTGGGATTGGGGAAACTTATAAGTTTTCTTTAAAAACAATTTAAAATTTAGAATTTATAATTTAAAATGAATTTAAAATTTAAAATTTCAAATTTAAAATCCAACGCGGGCTTCACACTCGTTGAAATGATGATTACGGTGAGCATTGTGGTCATTATTATGTTGGTCGTAATGTTTAACTACCGAACATTCAGCGACAACTTGGCTTTGTCATCGGCAGGGCAGGAAATAGCCATTGAACTCCGCCAAGCGCAGATTTACGGTTTGTCTGTCAAGGAAGGCGCCGTGGGAGGAAATATTTTTAGCTATGGTTATGGAATTTACGTTGAAAAAAGCGATCCGCTGAATTACATATTGTTCGTCGATAAAAATAATGACAACAAATATGACACATCCAGCGTTTGTCCCGGTGGCACCGAATGTGTCGAAAAAGTTCCGATTCGCAACGGCGTGAAAATATCAGATATTTGTTGGGCGCCATTTGGTGGAGGTTTTGTTTGTCCGTCTGCGGCTAATGTTCAGTCAATGGATGTTTTGTTTCTTCGTCCAAATCCGGATGTCGGCATTCGTTTTCTAGTCAATGTTCCGCCAGTTACTCTTTTGGGTACATACCAAACTGGTCGAATTGTTCTAACATCACCCCTGGGCAAAACAATGACCGTCAGTATCCAAAACACTGGACAGATAAGTGTACAATAATGTACGAAATAACGAATGGGTCTACGAATGTCTACGAATAAATACAAAATGCAAATACGAAAATTTAAAAATAATAAAGGCTTCACATTAGTCGAACTCATGGTCTCCGTTTCCATTTTTGCCGTGGTCATGATTCTGTGCATGGGAGCTATTTTGACTGTGCTGGATTCCAATCGCAAGTCCCAGTCTGTCCGTGCTGTCATGGACAACTTGAGTTATAGTTTGGAGGGCATGACGAGAGCCATAAGATTTGGATCGGTTTATCATTGTGGTGCCGGTTCCGTTATGACCACTCAAAATTGTGCTTATCCAAACGGAAGTAACACCTTATCGGTTTTGGATTCGACCAAGGCACAACATATAAAATTTTGGTTTGATGCTGGTAATAAGAAAATTGTTAAAACGGTTTCTGATTCGCTCGGTTCAGGCGCAGTCGATTACGACTTGACATCTCCGGACGTTACAATTCAATCACTGACTTTTTATACATCCGGTACGGATTCCTATCCTTTTGCTTCGAATAACTGCGCAAGCGGGGGTTTTGATTGTTTTCAACCAAAAGTGATTGTCGTCATCAAAGGTTTTGCTGGCACGAAACCTTCGACCCAGACGGCATTTAGTTTGGAAACAACGTTGTCGCAGAGAGCGTTTGATTTTTAATTAAAAACATGATTTTAAAATTTAAAATTAAAAATTTAAAATTCAATTCAGGCTTTACAATAGTGGAAACACTCGTGGCTATTTCTATCTTAACCTTATCGATTCTCGGTGCGTTCACGGCCGTGCAGGGAAGTTTGCAGAAGTCATATTACGCCAAGGACCAAGCCACTGCTTTTTATTTGATTCAGGAAGCTGTCGAATACATCCGAAACATTCGCGACAACAATGGAATGGCGAACATTGCGGCTATCACTACTGGTGGTTCAGTAAACTGGCTTAAAGGTATTGCAACTGCGGGCGACGCGTGTATATTTGGAAATTGGTGTTATATTGATTCTCCTTTGGATTCAAAAACGGCTTGTTCGCCGAATACTTTTGCAAATTGTCCCTTTATTAAACAGGATTCTACAACCGGGTTGTTTGGGTATACAAATGGAACTGCCACAAAATTCAAAAGAGCGGTCCAACTGACACCAATAAATGCCAACGAAATTGTCATAACAGTTCAGGTGGATTGGACAAGCGGAGTTTTTTCAAAGTCGATACAGGTCAAGCAGTCGCTGTTTAATGTTCGATAAATATACGAAATGCAAATAAAAAAATTAAAAAATAACAAAGGATTTACACTTCTCATTGCTATTATTACTACAGGCATACTTCTTCTGGTCAGTTTTGTTGTGGCCAATTTGGCGCTCAAGGAAGTGTTAATTACTCAAACCAGCCAGCAGTCGCAGTTTGCTTTTTATAACGCTGATAGCGGAGTGGAATGCGCCATGTTTTGGGATTTAAAAAATGGTGCAAAAAGCGCTTTCGATCAATCTACTGCCGGGTCAATAACTTGCAACGGACAAACATTTACAACAGGTAATCCCGTGGGGAGTATTATTGGCGGAGCAGCTATCAGTAATTTTACTGTCAACTTTTCAAATGCCTGTGCTGTGGTTAAGGTGACAAAATCTGGAGTTAACACAATAATCGATTCAAAAGGCTACAATACTTGCGCTGCCGGAGCATTGCGCAAGTTCGAAAGAGGTATTACTATTACGTACTAATGACGGACAAAATCTCAAAGGAAACAATCGACAGATACAGTAAATTGGTTGATATTGTTAAGCATCACCAGCATCTGTACCACACTCTGGACAAGCCGGAAATAACGGATGAGGCTTATGACTCGCTTGTTCGCGAGCTATTAGATTTGGAAGAAAAATATCCGGAGTTGAAATTGGAGGCGAGTCCTGCTGAGCGCGTAGGTGGAGAACCGCTGAAAGAATTTGTCAAAGTCAGACACGCGGTCAGGCAGTGGTCTTTCGACGACGTTTTCAGTTTTGAAGGATTGCAAAAGTGGGATGAAAAAGTTCGCAGAATGATCACGAAAGAACCGACTCTGAAAGACGACAGGGTAGAATATTGTTGCGAGTTGAAAATCGACGGTCTCAAAATTATTTTGACATATAAAAATGGCAAGCTGATTACCGGAGCGACACGCGGCGACGGGGAAGTGGGCGAGGAAGTCACTTCTAATTTAAAAACGATAAAAAGTATTCCGCTTGAAATTTCGCAAAAAGAAAATATAACAGTTGTCGGCGAGTGCTGGTTGCCGAAAAAGGAGTTGGAGAGAATAAACGTCGAGCGGAAAAAAGAAGATTTGCCTGTTTTTGCCAACACTCGCAACGCCGCCGCCGGTTCGATCCGCCAACTTGATCCGAAAATTGTGGCCAAAAGAAATTTGAGCTCTTTCATTTATGACATTGATTCATTTTCCAAAATGCCGGAAACGCAATTGGGCGAATTGGAATTGCTCTCCAGTCTCGGTTTTCAAACAAATTCACACTTTCGAGTTTTTGATTCGCTTGCCGGCGTGGAAAATTTTTATAAAAAATGGTCAAAGGACAAAAATAGTTTGGATTACGGTCTCGACGGCATTGTCATCAAAATTAATTCGCGCAAAATCCAGGAGACGCTTGGTTACACGGGCAAGTCTCCGCGTTGGGGTGTGGCCTACAAATTCCCAGCCGAGCAAGTGACAACCGTGGTGGAAGATGTCGCTTTCCAAGTTGGCAGGACCGGCGTCATCACGCCAGTGGCCCATTTGCGACCGGTGGTGGTGGCCGGTTCAACTGTTTCGCGGGCGACTCTGCACAACGAGGACGAAATTCGCCGGCTCGACGTGCGCATCGGTGACACGGTCATTTTGCAAAAAGCCGGCGACGTCATTCCGGACATCGTTTCGGTGCTGAAAGATTTGCGCACCGGAAAAGAAAAGCCGTTCGTTTGGCCGACAGCTATTCCGGCTTGTGGAGGCGATGGATCGATCGAGCGCATTTCCGGACAAGCGGCCTGGCGATGCGTCAACAAAAATTCTTTCGCCCAGCAAAAAAGAAAATTTTATCATTTAGTTTCCAAGGGCGCGCTGAACATTGTCGATCTCGGTCCGAAAATCATCGACGTACTGCTTTCCGAAAATTTGGTCGCGGAATATGCCGACATCTTCACGCTGAAAAAGGGCGATCTAATTTCGCTTCCGCGCTTTGCGGAAAAGTCGGTGGAAAATTTGCTGAAGTCGATCGAGTCGGCCAAAAAAACGACACTTCCTCGGCTTCTCATCGGACTTTCCATACCGCAAGTGGGCGAGGAAACGGCCTACGATTTATCCGAGCATTTTGAGACTTTGAAAAATTTGCAGGTGGCGAAATTTGAAGATTTGGAAAAAATAGAAGGCGTCGGACCGATTGTCGGACAGTCGGTTGTCGACTTTTTCAAATCAAAAGAAAATAAAAAAATAATTTCGAATTTACTGAAACATATAACAATTGAAATTAAAGAGGATGCCCCTCTGGGGAAAGAGGGGCATCCTCTTGCTGGTTTAACTTTCGTTTTGACCGGCACGCTTTCCACGATGTCCCGCGATGAAGCCAAACAAAAAATCCGTGCTCTTGGCGGAAATGTCTCCTCGTCCGTATCAAAAGAAACCGATTTTGTTGTCGTCGGAGAAAATCCCGGCAGTAAAAAAGAAAACGCCCAGAAACTGGGCGTGCCGATTTTAAGCGAGGATGAGTTCATCTCTTTCTTCTGACACTTCTTATTGCATCTTTAAATTTCTCATTCTGATCCCGTGCCAAATTGTATCTGGCGAAGAATTCCTCGAAATTTGTTTGGTATGCATTTACGACTGAACGCGTCCTCTCTTTTGAGGGAAGTGTTGTTCCTGTTTCCCAGGAACAAATTAATCTCGTATGGATCCCTATTATACTAGCAACATCGGCTTGGCTCAATGATGCCTGCAATCTTGATCGTCTCAGAAAAAAACTGAAATCGCGCATGTAATCCGGGTTGGTTTCCATATTGTCTCCCACCAGATTAAACTACATTTTAATTTATTTTGCAAACTGAAAATTTTTCAAGACTATGTTATTATGAAAGCATGATCACTACCGAAGACATCAAACACCTAGCCGAACTTTCACGCATGGAAATTCCGGAAGGGGAAATGGAACATTTGGCCAAGGAAGTTGACTCTATTTTGGGTTATGTCAGCCAGATTACCGGCGCTACGGGCGACATGTCGCGCGAAGTGCCGGCTCTGCACAATGTTATGCGCGAGGATACGCCGGAAAACACACCGCGCGAATTTACCGAAAAACTGATTGCTAACGCTCCGTCACACCAGGGTGATTATTTGAAAGTGAAAAAAATTTTGGGAGGAAATAGTGATGATATAATCTAAAAGTTAAGAAGTTGAAAAAGTTTAATAAGTTGAATAAGGAAATGCAAGAAACTTATACAACTTATTTAACTAAAGCGAAGCGTAACTTATTAAACTTGTAATGATCGATTTAAAAAATCTGACAATTAAAAAAGCCCACGAACACTTTTCAAAGAAGGATTTTTCGGCGCGAGAATTGGCGGAAAGTTATTTGAAAAATATCGAGAGCAAAAATCCGGAAATAAACGCATATTTGGAAGTGTACGACGACGTTTTGGCGCAAGCCGGCGAAGCAGACAAAAAAATTGCTTCCGGAAATTTTGATGTATTGACTGGGATTCCGCTAGGTATCAAAGACAACATTTTGATCGATGGCAAAAAAGCGACATCGGCTTCAAAAATTTTAGCCGGATACGTTGCGCCGTACGATGCCACTGTTATAAAAAAGTTGAAAGCGCAATCTGCTGTTTTTCTGGGCCGGACGAACATGGACGAATTTGCCATGGGTGGCTCAACCGAAAACTCGGCCTTTGGCGTGGTCAAAAATCCGCTCGACATCTCGCGTGTGGCCGGTGGTTCTTCCGGCGGTTCGGTGGCGGCGGTGGCCATGGGAGGCAGCCTCGGCGCGCTTGGCTCGGACACCGGTGGCTCGGTGCGCGAACCGGCGGCTTTTTGCGGTGTGGTTGGGCTCAAGCCGACATACGGCGGAGTTTCGCGTTACGGACTGATGGCCATGGGTTCGTCGCTTGACGTCATCGGACCGGTGACGAAAACCGTGACCGACTCGGAGATTTTGTTTGATGCCATAAAAGGTGCGGACAAAATGGACAGCACAACACATTCTCTAAACTCTAATCTCAAATCTCTAAACTCTAAAACTATCGGAGTGCCGTATCACATTTTGGAACAAGAGGGAATCGATCCGGAAGTCAAAAAAAATTTTAATGATTCGATAAAAAAATTGCAGGATTTGGGTTACGAAATAAAAGACATAAAATTGCCGAACATCGAATATTCTCTGGCTGTTTATTACATTATTATGCCGGCCGAGGTGTCTTCAAATATGGCGCGCTTTGACGGCGTTAAGTACGGCTTGCACGTTGAAGGTGGAAAAAATTTGCTCGAAGATTATCTCAAAACTCGCGGCGCAGGTTTCGGTCCGGAAGTTCGTCGCCGAATTTTGATCGGCACATACGTTCTCTCGGCCGGTTATGCTGATGCTTATTACAACAAAGCATTGATGCTCCGCCAAAAAATTTCCGACGATTTCAAAAAAGCTTTTGCCGAAGTTGACGTCATCGCCACACCGACTGCTCCATGCCCAGCTTTCAAAATCGGCGAAAAAAGCGACCCACTTTCCATGTATCTGGCCGATATTTTCACTGTCACAGCCAACATTGTCGGCATTCCGGCCATTTCCATTCCATCCGGCACCGTCCCTGCCGGTGACAAAAATTTGCCCGTCGGCTTGCAAATCATGGCGCCCCACGACCACGAGCCATTTCTCTTTGACCTCGGCAAAAAATTCCTCGGGGAGTGATTTTGATTATAAATATGGTATACTAGCGAGTGGAAAAGGAGGGAACAATGAGTGAGCTGAATGTTGAGATAACGAAAGATGCAAGGGCATGTCTAAATTATGACGACCCTGATAGCTTAATTGTGCTCGACTTGTTGCGTGGTGCCGGCTACGGTGTTCGTAGCGTTTTCGTTGAGGGGTTATCGAAGCCTCGCGTTATCGTCAAGTCCGGAACATACTCTGGTTTGAAGCAGATTAGACAGATGATAGAAGCTGACAGTCAGAGAAATCAGACAAAAGAAGCTGGTTGATTTGAGCGGGGGTGTTGGTGTAGGAACCGACGCCCTTTTCTTTTGGCCGAGAAAGTTTGTGGTATAATAAAACGAAGAATTAAAACTAATTTCAAAATATGGAAAATAATATTGTTCCACCAATTGAATCTTCTCAAAATCTACCGATTACTGATCCAAATCCAATAGAACAAAAACCTCGCGGAAACGCTTTTCTGCTTACTCTGACATTTCTCCTCATTCTCTCTGGAATTTTCGGCGTTTGGTATTTCTCGCATCCATTGCTGGATGATGATTTTGGAACTGCGACAACTGATCAATTCGCTGGTTGGAAAACGTACAGAAGTGACCAGTATGGGTTTGAATTTAAATATCCAGAAAATCTGGTGTCTAAAGGAAAAAGTATAAATTCTAATAATGTTATACAGGTCGGTTATGCCTCAATGGAACTTGCGAGTAGTTCACCAGAAAATGGTTTAACTGCTGATTTAGTGTTTAATATTTTTGAAAATCCAAAACACCTTGCAATGAAGGATTATTTTACCAACAAAAATAATTATTTTTGGCCTGATGTTTTTACATCTAGCACTACTATGCAAACAACTGTTGTGGATGGCAGAAATGCAGTTTATTATAATGTTGAAAGCGAGTATGATTTCAAAGAAATTATATTGAATGATAATTACAGATTTATCAGAGTTCAGGATTTTGGGGATGGCAAATTTGTCAATCAAATTCTCTCCACATTCAAATTCATTTCAACTTCGACTTCGGCGGTTGACATGAGTGGGTGGGAGACATATACAAACAGTCAGTATGGGTTTGAATTTAAATATCCACAAAACTTCAGTGTAACGTTAGATTCTTACGGAAATGTTAGTGTTATGGATCTAAGGGAAAATTATTTTGATTTAAATTTTGGTGTTTTAACAAAATGGGTATCCCCGGCTGATAGCCAGTATATTGAGCAAAAAACTGATGGATATAATTCTAATAATATTTTATATCACAAGTATTTTCAGATACTTGGTTCCAGCAACGAATATCATTATTTTCTAATGAAAGACAAAAGTCTTGGTGTTGATGCAAGCTATACGCACGAAAGATCAAATGATATTGGGCTGAGTTTAAATCCTAACGAAAAAGAATTTAATCAAATCCTCTCCACTTTCAAATTCACGAAATAGATTTTGTATAATTTATAACTATTCCCATGGCCGACGCAAAAAAACCAGACAAAAAAGATGCCAAGCCGGCGACGGCGAAAAGCGATCCGTTTGCGGAAATTGTGACGTGGATTTTTTTGGCTTTTCTGGCCATGTATATGATCAACGGTTTTGCGCAAATGTTTTCAAACGGGACGTTTTCTCACGGTTGGCAGGGACTCACTCCGCATGGCATTATCGCGGCGCATACCCAACCGGTTTCTTTTCTAGAAAATCCCATTGGTACGCGGGTTGTTTCGATGAGCGACGACACTTCGGTTTACGATTCTCCAGGCGGAAAAGAAATCGGCACGCAACCGTTTAACTCTCGCGGCAAAATTTTGCAGGGTTATGTCGAAGTGAACGGCCAGAAATATTGGTACGTCGATTTCGACAATGGCAGTGACGGCTGGGTCAGGGAAAGCGACATCGCCAACTTGCAAAGTGAGCCGACGATGTTTGAAAAAATTTTGCTGTGGGGTTGGTCCGTCATTCCGTCCGTCAAAATATTTTCCGTGCTTTTTTCTCTGGCGCTCATGTTGTTTGCGGCGTACGTCGTCGTGAAATTGACTGAGATCAGAAAAAATCAGCACGCCCTTTTGTATCCCGCTTCCGCCGAATCGGCCGGAGAAAACATCGGGATTGTCAATCCGAAATGGGAAAAAATTCTGGCGCAGATCGAATCGCTGAACGAAAACGACTGGAAGCTGGCTGTGATCGAAGCGGATACGATGCTCGCCGATATTTTGGACAAACTTCATTTGCCCGGCGAGACGATGGGGGACAAAATGAAAGCGGTGGAGAAAAGCGATTTTACGACCATCGACATGGCGTGGGAAGCGCACAAAATCCGCAACCAAATCGCCCACGAAGGCAGCGATTTCGTCCTAGTTCAGCGCGAAGCCCGCCGCGTCATCGCTCTCTACCAAGCCGTTTTCGAGGAGTTTCAGATAATTTGAACACGTAATTTGAACACGAAAAGTGGATAATTCGAGTTGATTTTGACGTTAAAGTATGATAGCATTCGTCCACAGCGGGATAGAGTAGCAGTAACTCGCGGGGCCCATAACCCTGAAACTCACGTGCAAGTCGTGATCCCGCAACAAGTATGAAAAAACACCCATAATGGGTGTTTTTTCATACTTGTTGCGGGATAGCGCTTGTTTTTATTCACTTGTTATATTATATTGTTTGTGCAGCCGGCGTAGTTCAATGGTAGAACGGGGGACTCATAAGCCTCAAAAAATGGTTCAATTCCATTCGCCGGCACAAATTTATTTTCTAGTTTAGTGTGTGAATTGTGGATAACCAGTTAGTCAAATACCCTGTCACTATGTATAATATTATCGTGTATTCATATAAAAAAGTAAATAAAAATTTTTTCAAAAAATGGTCATTTGAAATGGCATACGTTTTGGGATTTTTTGCTGCAGACGGATATATTACTGTAAATAGACGTGGAGGGCAGTTTTGGTGCTTTGATATTGGAGACGAAAAATTAATAAAACAAATCAGAAAAACTATTAAATCTACCCACAAAATTAGCACAAGAAAAAGAAGTGATGGAAAGTATACAACTTATCGTTTGCAGATTGGTAGCTCGGAAATGTGCGATGATTTACGTAGATTGGGTTTCAGCGAATGTAAAACAAACAACTTAGCTATACCGTACATTCCAAAAAAATATTTTTCTGATTTTGTAAGAGGGTATTTTGATGGTGATGGGCATGTGTGGGTTGCATATATAAACAAAAATAGAAAAAAACAAACTTTAGTAATTAATACTGGTTTTACATCGTGTTCCCTTAAGTTTCTTGAAGCACTTAATGATAGACTTGAAGTTTTTAATTCAGGTAAAGGTACAATAAGACAGGGAAATGGAAATTCTTACCGTTTGAATTTTAATATAACTGGCTCTTTGAATTTGTACAAATTTATGTATAATGGTATGGACGAGTCTGATTTGTTTTTAAGCAGAAAAAAAGTAGTTTTCGAAAAGTTTATAAAAATGCGGTTGTAGCTCAACGGTAGAGCACCCGCCTGTCACGCGGGAGGCCGTGGGGTCAGCACCCATCAGCCGCGCAATATAAGATTAATCTTGTCAAGGGACGCTTCAACGGCGTCTCCTTTGGCTTTTTTCAGTTCCCACTCTGATATAGCGGCCTCTACGACTTTTTTCTTTTTTGTAATCGGAATAAACCATTTCATGGTGTCAATACTGAGTTTTCCGTCGGTTAGCTTGCAGTTCCCACCCATACCTAAAAATACTTCTTTTTTAGTTTGAAGATCACCTTTATCAAATTTTTCTTTCGCCTTGCAAGCAAAATTAAATGTCTTTTCTGCCAGTTCCTGCCAGCTATCTGTTCTGTGTTCTGTTTGTTTTACACTTTGTCGCAGTGAAATAATTTCACTTTTCAGTCTTCTTTTTTCTTTCAAAAATTCTTCGTCGTCAATTAGTCTTCTGTATCGCATTTGAGTCAATTGATCCATGTCACTTTGTGTGGCATCGAGTGTCTTCTGTTGAGATGTAGCAACTATTTTTCTGTCGTTGATTTCAACATCATTACTTTTTTTGATAATATCAATTGCCCAATCTTTGAACTGAGGAATAATAGTAATTTCCTCAAGTTTCGCTTTTATTTGTTTTTCAAGCGATCTTCCAGTAGTGTAATGATTTTGTCCGCACTTACTACCTTTATTTCTTCGCATACAGTAGTAGTACTCAAAAGTGGCAATTTTACCTGTACTTTTTATTATCTTTTTCTTCTCGATGGCAGTTACACTACCCCCGCACTCGCCGCATTTAATAATGCCAGTAAAAGCATGTTCGTGTTTTTTAGGACGAGGTTTACCTTTCTTTCCAAGAATTATCTGAGCTTTATCGAATTCTTCTTTAGTTATCATTGGTTCATGACGACCCTCATACCACTCACCGCCATACTTGAACATTCCAGTGTAAAAAGCGTTTGAAAATAATTCAAATATACTGCTACGGCCAATAGGGCCACCACCACTTCTTTTTGTCTTTCGTGTTCTTATTCCCCACGCATTATTCATGATTTCCAATATCTGTGTGGGGTTATACGCATCAGAAAGAAGCAAGTCCCAAGCTTTTCTCACTAAATCAAATCTCTCAGGATCTTTCTTTATGGAATTCTCTCCACGACTTTCAAATTTTGTGTTGAGGTAACCTATGGGGGCAACGATAGGGGCCATGCCTTTTGCAAGTTTGCTATCAATTCCTCTTTTAACATTTCGCTTCATGTCTCTGATAAACTGATTTGAAGAAGCATTTTCAACGCTAATAACCACAGCATTATCGTCTGGCAAATATTCTCGGTTCATCGTTTGAATTGATTTGATAACTTCTTTCTGTAGTAGCCACTGAATTGTGGCACTGTCTATTGGATTTCGTGAAAGGCGATTCATCTCCCAGCACAAAATTCCATTTGCCTCACCTCTATTGATTCTTTTTATCAGTTCGTCAAAAACTTTTCGGACATACGGTTCTTTTGCTGATTTTGATTCAAATAAAATATCCACGATTTCTAAATCCTTCGCTTTGGCAAGAATTTTCAAGCGGTCTATTTGATCGTCGATTGACTGTATCTGCCTGTCCGACGACTCGGAACTTTTGCGAGCATAAAGCAGATATTTAATTTTCTCAGTTGAATTTAACATTTTGTTTTGTGGTTAATTATAGTTCCAATAAATGAATTTTGGTAGCTGTTAGGATGTTAATAAGAAGTTGATAACTACCATGGCAAATCAATCTCTTCATCTCCAGACGAATCTTCTACCGATGCGACGATGGTTTCGGCAGGGCTATTTTCTTTAAGTATATTTTCTTGTTCCTCTGATTCTGTCGGTGCATCGGTGCTAGGCATTTCAGCTTTAACTTCCATAGTTACACTTTCACCAGTCAAAGGGTTGTAAATATTTTCAATATTTTCTTCAGGATTATCTAGGATAAGATCTTCGATAGAAGGCAAGAAGGTATCGCCAGGTAGTTCCTTTGCTTCAAGCTTGAATTCGGCACCTTTTGGCCCTTTGCTGTCAGTCACAACAGTCGTATAGCCCTTCTTGCTGGCAGGCTTCATCCACTTTGCCACTGTGTCTCTGTCCCATCCCAACTTTTTTGCCAATTGAGTTATAGTGAAAGTCTCATCACTACTAGGTGGAAATCCATCAACATCGTCTTCTGTGACAATTATGTGAGCCATTTCAATCAGCTCTATGGTTTTCTCAGGCAATTCATAAATTGACTTGGACAAAGAATCCTCAACTATTATTTTTGCGATATAAGCATCAGCTAAAGTAGCTTTAATATATTTTTTGCCATACAACTCAATTTTCTCTCGTTGTTTCTGGTGCAAAAACGCCACTGATTCCACTATTGCAAGGAAGTGTCCATAATCTCGTCTCGTGCGAACAATATGGTTAGGAAAATATTTTCTGAAACTTTTAACAAATGGAATATAGACAGGCATTTCTTCCAAAACTAGCTGGGCATTTTGCCATGGCTTGATTTCCTCATCACTTATCGGCTGTCTGCCTGTGTAACGGGCATCGACAGATTCATAGACACGACTAGTCTGTTCAGAGCTTTGATCTGGAAACATAGATATATTTCGTGTGTCATTTTCAGCGTGGATATATGAAGCTGTGGTAGTGGTAACGAAGCCTGTAGGGCCTTCCTTTTCTATTGTTTGTGCTTCAAACTGTCCAGTATCAGGATTTTTTATTGTAACCTGAATTTTCAGTTTGCCTTCAGATTGAAGTGTTCGAATGGCATAGTCTGCTCGTTCACCGCCATGTTTTTCAAATATAACAATTATTTTGTGCTTGAAATGATCTTCTTCGCAGTAGAAAAAACTCTGAGGTGTGGCATCAGTCAAATCAATGTAAGCGGATTTTGGAAACAACTTTATCGTAGTGAGCAATGTATATGACTTGCCAGAAGAACTATCACCTTTGACTGTTGCCGAAAGTGGATTTTTCAATTTTCGTGAAGTGAAAATAATATAGTGAAGCAAAACATTTTTTTCTTCACCAACAACACCTAACTTTTTAACCATTTGAAGAATGTCAAAAAGTAGGGTGGGGGATTTCAGTATTTTTTCTGCAGTTTGTTTTTCTTCCTCTGTCATTTCAGGTTCTGTTTCAAGTTGCTCCGCTTTTTTCTTTGCTTCTGTAACTTTTAAAATAAAATTGTATTTCATTTTTCTGAAATGTTTGATAATCAAATTCACATCTTTCGGTTTAATATCCAATTCAGTTTTTACTTTGTTACGAATATATATTTCCGCTTCTTCTAAACTATCGCCTGAAACTAGTATTTCAAACAGTGGTGTTAGCACATTCAAGATAGATTCTTTAGGTGTATCTTTTGGTATTCTGCTCAACACAAGATTACATTGTTCCATAACAGATTCACTTTTTACGGCTTCAGTGGGGTATTTTCTGACACTCTCAAAAATACTGCGAAGTTCTTTTTCTTCCAGAGGTTCAGGTAGTCTATTATTACGAGCCACGACTGAATCCCAACCCGCAGTGTTCCACAACTCAATAGGAAGCTCATGCAGTATCTTTCCTGTGTAGGAAGTCATAGCGTTGCTTCTTGAACCCTCGACTATTTCATCAGGTTCTTTTTGCCAAAGCTTTACATCTTTTTTATCATCTTGCTGTTTATCAAATTCAGCTTTTAGCCATACTGGAATATCAGCAACTTCTGCATCATCTGGGCTAACCGTCCATTCATATCTATTGCCACTCAAATGTAATGATGGGGCGACTACTACATATCCACCGTCTGCCTTTACATCAATTCCTACACCAAAAAGTTGTCCATTTGTGCTTTTGATAAACTTGCCAGGATATTTGAAAAAGAAATGTTCACCACCACCGCCTGTTCTAGAACAAACGGTAGGTGGAATTTGGAATTCTTTTGAACTTCTATTGTGTTTGGCATCAATGTCAAAAACAACTAAGCTGGAAACTTTGCCTGTTGCTATACCTATGTTGGCATCAGGATTGTTTTTCCATAATAATGCCAGTTCTTCATCAGAAGCAATTTCAGTCTGATATTTTTTCCAGTCACAGAGAGGGATTTTATTTTTGCCAACTGGAAAAGGACTCCAACCTATACTGCGGTAATAAAGTGCCCACTCAAGATTTGTTTTTGTATTATCCATTGTTGTTTCGGTTATATTTTTTAATGTTGGTATTGCACATCTTTATTATTTTGTTAGGAATAAAGTTATTTTCTCGTGCAATGCGATTAAATTTTTTTAGTGACATCCAACTTGGGCCACTGTTTTCTACTCTTCTATAAAACTTCCTTAGGTTTGTCATATAATTTTGTTATTATGATTAACTATTAATTTTGGTTCTAAAACTTTTTCGTCACATGGTTTATCACACAAAAGCAACATAAAGCGGACGAGCTTCATGCCTTCTTGGCGAGCGTCTTCTACGCTTAGATCAATTCCAAAATGATCCTTGTAAAGGGCTTGGAATTTTGCTATGTCGCTGTCTGTGAGTTGAACCATGTTTTTGTTGATAATGTTTATAATTCGACTTTCATGGTTAGCTGGCATTTGCCAAATATGGAAGTCAAGTGGAAACAAATAGATTGTGGAAAGCAAAAATACCGCTATGTTAAGCGGTATCCCTACTCTTCACTTTTTTGGTTTATTTTTTTTACTATTTCAATTCTGGAAAAATTTTTGAAATATTGTTGTATTAAGCCACAGAAAAAATCCAGAATTCAAAAACACTGGATTTTTTGACTTTATTAAATAATCATTTTGTAACCTATTCCTCTAACACTCTCAATTATTTCTGGAAATTCTGTGTAGCCAGTTGCCATTTTCAATTTTTCCTTCACTTCGTTCACAGCAGATTGCACAGCAGTTATCTGCCTTTTTGTTACTCCCTCTCTTTGATTTGGTCGTCCTTGTCCAAAGTCTCTCACATTTCTTATAGCTTCGTATAGTTCTTCGAAAGAAGTATCCTTTCCAAATTTCCTTTTCAAACACCGAAACACTGCGAGTTCATTTCCCCTGAAAGAAATTTCAGTAGGCAATCCTAAGTAAGTCAAAACTGTACTACCTTCATGATTTTGTTCTTCACCAAACAAGCATGACGATTCGTCAAAAGTTTTTTCAAAATACATTTTAAGTAGTTCCGTAGTGTATCCAGATATTTCAACATGTCCATTTTCAGATAGTGTCCATGAGGGTTCTGGGTTTGTTTCCGGTCTTATTTTTAGTACAACACCTTTTATTTCTGTCAGCATATGTATAACAAGCCATTGTGGTGTTTTTCTTGCAGTGTCAAAGTCAGTAGGGGAATTTGTTATAAGTGCAGGATCAAAATCAATAGATGTGTGAAATCCGTCGACTTCATGTACTCTCATTTCGATTAATTGTCGTGTGAACCATTTTAGCTGCTCACTAAAAATTTCAGTTACCATATGAGGTTATTATAAAACAAACTTAACTCAAATCATCATTGTGGCCATTAATAATAATATAGAAAGTAGAGGTGATACTAATAATATCAAAAAAATGGACGGGGTTTGTTTGCCATTTTTTATAAAAATAGTTACTGAGTGAACGAAACTTGAAACTAGCACAACAACATAAACAAAAATAGTAAATGTCAAAATATTTCCAGAATCTCCAAACATAGTTAAAAATGTATGTATTAATGCAAAAGGTAGAATAAATTCTAAAACCAACAATACAATAGCAAGATTGTTGTCACTTCGTTTGATCATAATTTGTTATTTTTTTAAAGTTAAAGTTCGGATTTTTAATAACTCAATTATACAGCAGTTAACATCTTTTTTGTAATCCACAGTCGTATAACAGGTTTACACCCAAATGAACTCATTGTGATATAATATATTTATTAAAAATTTCTAAAATAATATGGAACAAAACTATCAAAATGGTGAATCTCCTTTGCAACCCTTACAAACCACTCAACAAAACGATTTTTCAAATCAAACTTCACCACAATCTGATATTAAAATTCCAACGCACCCTACTGGTAAAAAGTACAGTAAATTTTTTGTAGTTATTCTAGCAGTTTTGTTGGTTGTAACCATAATAACTGCGGGAATTTTTGCTATGCAAAATAAAACTGTAAGTGAAAAATCTGTGACAAACATTTCTGACTGTCAAAAAACATCAGATGCAGGATCTTGTATTTTATCGTTTGCATTAAAACAAGCTGATCCATCAATATGCGGTGAATATTTTGTTGGTGAGAAAAAGGATATGTGTTTATCACAGGTTTCTGTTTTAAAAAAGGATTTGGCTACATGTCAGTTAGTTGACACATTACAATATAGACAGATTTGCTATCAACAAATTACTGGAAAAAATTTGACTGCCACTACATCTGTAACTCAAAATCCAAGTGATTGCACAAGCCTTACCAATCCAGCTGAACAATATTATTGTGTTGCAAAACAAGCTGAATCAAAAAATAATCCAGCTCTATGCGACACAGTAACAACACAAAACTTTAAAGACAGATGTTACATGCAGGTTGCGGAAGATACAAAAAATTCACAATTATGTGCCAAAGTTAGAACACCTGATAATAAAGATATTTGCTATAACGCCTTAGCCCAATTAACTAACGATTCTAAGTTATGTAATCAAATAAAAAATAATACTGGAATGAAAGAAGGCTGTTTACAAATTTTTGAATTGAAGAAACCACAAGTTCCTTCGCTTGCTGTAACTATGGATTTGTCTATGGCAACTTTAACGGGTAAGGCGGGACAAACTGTTGATGTAACAGGAACTATAGAAAATTATTCTGGACAAACCGTATACCTTAATACCATGGGTGGATCATTAGGTTCGCCTGATATGGAATTGGACACTGCATACTTCTTTCAAGTTGTTCCTCGTATTTTCAAACAAGGGGATATATATAAAGGTACATTATTTTCAGTAAGTATTGGCAGTAATGTTCAGCCTGGTAACTATCGGGTTAGTTTCTATTTCATGGGGGGAAAGGATATTTCTGGTTTTGATCAGTTAACAAAACAAAATCTCTCAATAACAGTACAATAAACAACTGTGATAAATAATACAATATTATCTTTAATTTAAAGTAAAAATACCATGGAACCAAATAATACAAATAGCGAGTTTCCTTCACAACCTTTACAAACTACACCTCAGCCAGATTTTTTAAACCAAACTCAACCTTCTAAAAAATTATCAACAATATTTTTGTTGTTTATTATCATAATGGTTGTTGTGCTTGGTGGTGCTAGTGTTTTTGCATATCAAATATATCAAAAAAATAAAATTATTCCTGCTGTTCCTGTTAAAAATACAGTTGTTAATAATGTAGCGATTGCTTCAACAACTGGCATAACAATAAAATACATTGATGTTAAAGGTAAAATTTTAGAAGCTAAAAATGGACATTACTTATCTGGTGAAAATATTTACTCTTCAAATATAAATTTATTTTATGATGGAAATCCTATTTTGAATAAAACAATACTTGGTAAAGATAGTTATTTTGACAGTCAATCATTAAGTAGTAACGGTATGCATTATGCTTTTGTTATGGCACATTATCCACATTATCCTATGATGCCACTGACAAATACCCACGATTTGTATATTGATGGCAAGAAAATAAAAGCTTTGCATAGTCCTATAATTCCACTTGTTTCTGATACTGGTGAATTTGTAGAGGCAAACCTCAAGACTGCAAAGCAGTCTACTTTCCCATATTCTATGTCTAGTCCAAATGGACAACATAATGCGGATATAAAAAATGGGAATCTATTTATAGATGGTAAACCAATGTTATCGAGTACAACCACTATTATTAATATTAATCAATTGCAGATCACCGATTCTGGACATTATTTGCTATTTTTCTCTTACATTTACACATCAGACAAATACGGTAAAACATCTAAAACATCAGTTTATATTGATGGAAAAGAATATTCCTCAACAGGTTTCGTCTATGGCTACATAAATAATGATGCAACCCATCATCTTTTCTATAGTTCTAATAATGTGTGGGCATTGGATGACAAACCTATAGATTTCCAAGGTGTTGCAATTCCTTATAATAAAATTAGTGACGCTCCTTTTGGAACAAGTCTAGTGGAAATGATAGACAATACAATTTATGTTTACAAAGCAGATAAGACATACAATGTAGTTGATAAAATTCCTGAAATGCCTGCCAATACCGTTAATAGCTTAGATCAAAACATCAGTGTTATTCTGGATAAGGTTGATGGCATTGGAAGCAGAAATACAGCAATTCAGTTCAAAGGAAAAGTTGTAAATAATTCTGACTGGAAAGAAATTTATCTCAATGGTGCTGGTGGAAACACATCTAGTGGGGAACTAACCATGGACAACTCTCAGTTTTTTGTGTTGCCCCCAAAACTTGATCCTGGTCAAGTTATAACAGGGGAACTTTTTTCAATTGCAGTTTCTCAAGTTGCTTTACCTGGTGACTATTCTGCAACTATGACTATTCAAGGTGGTACAAATCAAACGACCTATGACACGATGACTACTTCAGATGTAACAATTAATATAAAACCATAGTCATAAAATAAAAATATGTACAATTTTTTTGTTAATTTAGTAAAAGAGTTTTTTGCTCACCCATTCATTCTGATTTTATTTGTTCTTTTGATAGTAGGTATGTTTCTGTACACAAAGAATAAAAAACAAAAAACTAGTACCACCGTACGAGAATCATTAACAATGGTTGCCATAGGAGTATTGGTGTTTGTAGTCATTATTATATTGTTTATAAATTTTATTGGCGGAAGTTTTGAATGTAATGGTGGTAGTGGTTTTATATTTGCGTGTTAAACTTAAAAATATGAAAAAAATTATCTTTTTCTTGGTGGGTTTGTTTTTACCAGTTGCTATTGAGGTGTATTTTTATTTTAATTTTCTTTCACCGAGTGTTTCTTCTATAGCATCACCACTAGTATTTACTTTTCTCGGAGTTCCACTAGCCGTTTTGTTTGTAGTACCCATTATTGTCGGTGCAATCATTATGAATTTATACGGTTTTGCAAATAAACCAGTCGTTTATAGTTATTGGATTGGTGTAATTTTAGGAATATTATCCGTATATTTTGTATCTATACCAAATTTTATTTCTTTTCTGAAAATATACTTTTAATTATCCATGACTAGTATTCAACAAAAAATAGTAGATGAAATTCTGGACGAATACAAAAACAAGGAACACATAATCGGTGTCCGTGTTTTTGGAAGTGTTGCTGTGGGTAAAGAAAGAAGTAATTCAGATGTTGATATCACCATCATTTTTGATGACGATAGAGAATGGGAATTATTCAAAGAAAATAAATATGGAATCGCTGTTGATTTTGAGATTGTTACAAAAAATATTTGGGAGATGATGTTGAAAGAGTATCCATATCTTTTTTACATAGAAAATAGCAAGATTGTTTTGGATAAGACAGGATTTGTAAAAGATGCGTTAAACAAAAGTAAAAAATATTTTGACGACAATCCTGAGGTTTATGATTTTTGGAAAAAGAACTATGATCTGATGAGGGAATTAAAAGCGTCTGGAGAAAAACCTAAAAATTATATTGTAATTTGTGATGAAGCGGAAACCAGATTTTCAGATTATCACTCTGTTAAAAGGGACATCTTGACACCAGAATTTTTTCATAAACATACAAAAAAAATCAACCTAATGAATTGATAGGGAGTTTGGAAGAGCTTCCATTTGTAAATAAAGAAAAAAGGGCTGGCGGAATAATCACGCACAGCCCATTGAAATTCTTTTTTACTCCCAAACCAAACCATATTTCTTTCTGGCCTCGTCCACTTTCGCTAACTGGATTCGGATAGTGGCTCGCTTAATACACTCCATTAGCTCCTCCCAGTCCTGCCACGGAAATGTTTTGACTTTCACCATAGCAGACAGCACTTGCTCGTCGGTAGTGAGTGTCTGAATTTCAGATATGAATTTTTCTTTCACTCTCATTCCTTTCTACAGTCTATATTATCATACAAGATATAATAAAGTCAATAGTGGGGTGTAGGGTGTTGTATTAGATTTGGTATATGAAGTTTATATCGAATGGAAGTGTATTGTTTGACATACCATTTCACATTTGATATGATATCGTCATAAATATGAAATACAGAGAAATATTGTTAGAACAGCTCAAATCACAGCCATATTTCACTAAAAAGGTGGTATATCAGCTCAGTGAGCAGTATAAGCTTAAAAATACCACAGTTGACTCATATATCAGCCAGTCTTTGAAGCACAAGGATATTATTTCGCTCAGAAATGGACTATATATTTCTAACGATTTTTATAACAAAAACAAAGGCGATATTTCCTATTCTTTTTACCTTGCAAACATACTTCGTAAACCTTCGTACATAAGTTCGTGGACGGCTTTGCAGTATTACAACCTGGCGACAGAAGCAATACACATTATTACTTCAATCACACCGAAAGTGACTAGAAGTTACAAAACAAAAGTGGGGAACTTTGCGTATCAGTCAATCAATGAAAAACTATTCTCTGACTTTTCTTTGGTAAAGGGCAAGTTTGATTTTTTCATTGCTTCACCTTCAAAAGCTCTCTTCGATCTGCTTTACATGAAAACACGACAGTTTAAAGGTGTGGATGTAAAAAACATTAACTCACTCATTGAAGAACTGCGAATCGATATTTCTGATATGGATGAAAAAGAACAGAAAAAGTTTTATGATATGATAAATAAATATACAAACCATGAATAATCAGATTCTAATAGCATTGAAAAATAAGTTGGCTGAAATATACGCATATGGAAATGTGGATGTTGAAACTTTGCGTAACGCTTTGAAAGAAGAGTTACAGTATTATGTTTTAAACTTCATATATCACCATTCTGAATATAGTAATTGGATTATGTATGGTGGCTCTGCACTTCGTATCATTCATGGACTGGACAGAATGTCAGTTGATTTGGACTTTGAAGTCTCACACGCCATATCTGAGACATTTTTGAATGAATTGAAAGAAGAAACAGAAAACTATTTTAAAGATAACTATGGAACTGGGCCAGAATTGCTCACAATAAAAATAACGACAGGCAGAGGGTTGATTTTGCGTTTTCATATTGGTGACGAACTGGGTATAAACCATCCTTCAAAACAGGTTCATGTAAAAATTGATTTGAATCACTTTGTTGCACCCAAAACAGTAGTTGAAAGACGACCTATAAACCGTGATCAGTTATCCTTTGTAATAAAGACTTATAACATGTCCTCACTTATGGCTAGCAAAATCGCTGCAATTTTCCTGCGTGGACAGAGAGGTGTAGGTGAAGCTTTATACGAAGAAAAAGGACGAGATATTTATGACTTGCTTTGGTATATGACTAAAAAAGCTGTGCCTGACTTTGACTACCTGATTGCTAAGGGTGTGGATGTCAAAGATCCACGATCACTTTTTGACAAGCTGACACTACAAATGAACAAGGTGGATAATACAAATTTGAAGAATGATTTGACACCGCTTTTTTTGAATCAGTCATACATTGAAAACTGGCTGAAGAATTGGCTAACAACATATTTTAGTTTGCTCAATGAATACAAAATTCACACAGTGACTACACTAAATAATATAAATGTTTTTCAGGATTTTATGAGTGGAACTTTTTCTTTTATTTACTGGTACAAAACAGAAGATAAAGAACTTGTGAGAATTATTTATAATTTGAGTGACTACTGGATTGTTTTTGGGGAAGGGAACTTACTTTTAGAAATAGACGAGAAGGTAAAAAAGCTGACAGAATTTAACAACAATGGAAGTAGTAGCAGAGAGAATTCACAGGATAAGCTATTACAGTATGCAACACTGTTCCACCATAAGAGCGAGAACTATCTCAAAAAAACAAAACGAGTTATGCTTGGTGATACAATAATAACTAAAGTGATTAGAATGAGTGCTGATAATTTGAATCAGAAAGAACAGATTGTATTGGATAAATCTACTTTACTTAATTCGGAACTGGACGACTTACTGAAGTAAATAACAGAATAATAAAAGTCCCACAAAAAAAGACAGTTGCCACGATAGGTAACTGTCTTTTTTGTTTTACTATTTACGCCAATTTCCAGTCAAAAAACTAAATATATAGCTTTCTGCTGATTCCTTATCCATATTCTCGATCTCTGATAACCAACGCTCTCTTTCATTTCCTTCAGTGTGAAGTATGACGAGTTGTGTAAGCATGGTTTTTTGTCTGTCAGTAATTTTTCCACCATCGTAATCAAAATCAACAGGTGGGAACACCCATTCTCTAACTGGGCCACCAAAATCTCCCGCACTGACTTTTATAGTGTTAATCATAAATTTATTTGTATGTTATTTTTTATAATTTATCTTGAAGCCAAGAGATTTATCTTCTCCCTAGCCTCATTCTTGGATAGCCCATCTACAAGACTATATTCATTTTCACTTGCATGATTTGACTTCAGAAGTCTAAGTAAAAAGTTTTTCTGCTTTTCTGTGATCGGGATAAAGTTTTGAGTTTTTTTCGTCTCGTATGTTTCGTTTGACATAGTATCAGTGTTCTGTTCCTGATTTATATTTGTGTGCATTACATCAAGCACTTTAACTCCTCTGACAACTGCATCAATTAAGGCAGCATTGAAAGCAAAAGATATATTACGTTCCATATACTTGTTGAGGTGAGTTATAACACTCATTCCTCTACCAAATGAGATCACTTGTCCATTGAGTTTTAGTTTGCAAATATAGCCTATAACAGCACTTGAAATGGGTTGTAGTGCCTTCAGCGTTTCAACATCCTGCTCAAAAGTAGCAGTGAAATGATACTCACCTAAGTTTTTGCGAACTTCTTCTTGAACAGTTTCGTTACCGCTTATGTCATACGCTTGTTTTTTAACGAATGGCGAGACGATGTCATTATTTTGTTTGTAATTTGTAATCATAATTTTGAATTAAGTTTGATAATAATTATTCCTCGTCATTCTCGTAGGACTTTTTGACTGGCTCTATTTGCCTAAAATAAAAGAGAAAAATATTACGTTTAATTTTCTTGATAACAGCACCAGATGAATCTTTGACTTCTGTAATTGTAAAACTTCTGATAGCTTTCTCATTTTTCTTCACTCTGAATCCAATTTTTAGCCAACCGCCAAAAGTTCTAAGGTTATGGTAACAGTCCAAGTTTTTCAACTCGGTATGTCCATACTTCTCGACAATTTGTTGCTCGACCAAGGATCTTGTTACATCACTTCCAGTGTATGGACTGATGGATCCGTTCATTACCTCTTTAATTGACTTCATCATAACTAATAAAAATAACCACATAGTGACAAGCTATGCGAAGAAGTTTTGTTTTATTAATAATTTAACCTCTCACTCGCATAGTTTTTAGACATATGTCTTCGGGGGGGTGGTTTTGAAAATATAGGGAAATGGAAGACACTGTATGGTAGCGGTGTTGTTTGTATTTTTTGATCCAATTTTCGGTTTTAAAAATGACTAGCTAAAAAAAATTTCAAAAAAAAATCAGAAAAACCTATTCCACCTTCATGTTTGGTAGATACTTTCGGTACTATGTTAAAATTGATATATGAACAACAAACAAGTACTCGAATCGTGTACGGTTTTGGACATACACGACTTTAAAAAAGGTTTAAATCGAGCCAAGAATGGCTACGAAAATAGTGCTGGAACATGGGATGGACTACTTTACTTTATCAATCGTATAGAGGGTGAAGTGTGGCTTAGTATTGAAGATTCCAAGCAACACATACTCATGTCTGAAAAAGACATCAGATTTGGCACCCGCTATTTTCTGACTTGTGAGTGTGGAAGGCTTGTAAACAAGTTATATCTGCCATTAGATGGCAAAAAGTATATCTGTCGTCATTGTGTTCAAAGGCCATATGAACTAACAACCATAAACCGCCATTCAAAACACGGTGAGTTACTGTACCGCACAAATAGAATGATAAAACTAAGCAAAGTCCGTGGCAGAGTCAAAAGAATGTTCCATAATGGTTCATTCACCAAAGGCTTTACTCGTTACTTGCATATGTGTGATAAGGCGGGGTTTAAGAATGAAGTAACAGAAGCAAATAAACTACTCAGTGCTGTTAGCGGTTAACTCAGCCGTTTTAGACAAGTCCAGAGGATTTATGCGGTTACTTTTTCCGAATTCTCCGCAATTCTATCAGAAGTCTCATGTCTCCAGCCACCATATCTTTTAATTCCAAATGTCTCAATTTTGTCCAAATTAGGTATATAAATATAGCTTTTATAGTCAATGATCTCAGTTCTAACATCGTCCACTAGTCCGCGCAACATGAGATTAATCTCGTCAAAATCACCTTTGGTGGCTACACCATTGGTTTTTTTGAGTTCCCACTCCGCCATCTTAGATTCAACGGACTGTTTTTTATTTTCGATCGGAATTAGCCACAAATGCTTGTCAATGCTTAGCTTTTTGTTCAATAGAGTGCAGTTCCCACCCATACCAATGAAGATTTCTTTTTTGACTTGGATACCTCCGTTATCGAATCGCTCTTTGGCATGCTCGGCGAAGTTAAATATTTTTTCCAACAAATCATTTGTCTTGTCAGTTCTGAGTTCCGTCTCGCGGACTGCCTGTCGTAAGGCCATAATCTCTTTTTTCAACCTTGTCTTTTCTTTCAGAAACTCCTCGTCATCAATCAGTTTTCTATATCGCATCTGAGTCAGCTGGTCCATGTCACTCTGTGTGGCATTGAGTGGCCCTCCCCCCAAATTTCATACACTAATCTTGTATAATAATTAACAAAATTAATTAACATACAAGACAATGAAAAAACACAAAATCGCTCCAGAGGTAAAGGAGCAAATAATCAACCGTATCAAA
>CAIOTC010000004.1 GCA_903861205.1 uncultured bacterium
CACAAGACTTGAAAAGAAAGGTTGAAATATGGAATGATTATTACAACAATCTAGAACATTGCGGATTGAACGGCAAAAGTCCAAACGAATTTTTGCAAAATTACAAATTAATCAATCCGCCAAATGTGCGTACCTAAAACAGAATGCCTTGACAAGACCAGCTCGCGACACTGCGGAGTTGCCAAAAAGATGCAACAACCGGATTTTGTTTAGTGGTGATTTTGAAATTTTCCGCAAACAAAAATCCCCGAGCGGAACCGCGCATACTGCGCGCGATCCCAACTCGGGGGTTGGCCGTCAGGCCTTGAAAATTCCAAACTTGTCAACGAGATACTTGATTTGCCTGACGGCGGTGTACTTGTCTGGCCACTGAACGTGGTCACCAATGCGAACCTCGACTTGCCTGTTCCACGGCCGGCGCAAGTCAACCACGACAGCCACAACATGTTTTACAGGGTGACCACTCGAGTTCACAATAGTGATAGAGGTTGAGTAGAACCCACCACAGCTCGTGTTTCGCCAAACCCTTCGGTCCTTTGGTGCGCCGGCCAATTTCCACTCATCGTGAAGTACTTGGAAAATTGGATCTCCAATCTCCCTTTGCATCGCGAGACGATTGGCTTCCTTCGCCTGCCGTTTGAACTCTTTTTTCCGCTTACACTCGGCCTTGCGCGCTTCGCGAACAGCAGTGTTAAAAAGAGCTTCTTTTCGGCGACTGATGTAATTCTGGATTTTTTGCCTCCAGTAATCACCCGCGAGAACCGCGACCCCAAAAACGGCCAAAACAAAAAGCACTTTTAGGATTATCATTTCCGTTCTCCATACTCCTCAAACCACAAGGAGCGGTTGATCTCTCCAAATTACAGAGAGACAGGTTGTTGGTTTAGCCACCTCAAATTACAAGGAATGGCAAGGAACTTTTACTTTTTAATCATACCATACTTAATATGAATTTGTCAATCAGTTGAGTTCGGACCACACTGGGTGAGCACGTTGCTGCGCCGCCCGCACCCAGTGAGCTCCTCCAACCACAAAAACGTCCATGTTGAGCCATTAAAATAGCGTAAAATTTGAATTGAAAATTTCGTTTGGCTCGTGTTTTTTGAAAGAGTTTCGGACGACGGCGGTCGGAGAACGAGAAGTGAGGAACGAAGTTCCGCAAGACCTTTTCAGAACTTTTGTAATCAAAAGATCGAAAAGGTGTACTGCGCCTGTAAGGCGAGATCAGCAGATTTTTACGGCGTCTCTTTCAAAAAATATGAGACAATAAGAAATTTCCAATTCAAATTTCACTCGCTATCGTCTGGCTCAACTGGACCACCGGAGTAATTTCTCATCGCCTCGATGATCGGGCCGATCTCCCCTGCCATGATTTTTTCGATGTTGTGCCACGATTCTTTTATTCTGTGGTCTGTGATTCGGTCCTGCAAAATGTTATACGTGCGAATTTTTTCCGAGCGGTCAGCCGTGCCGATTTGGCTGGCGCGGTTGGCGGAATATTTGGCGTCTTCTTCCGATTTTTTCTTTTCTTCGAGTTTGGCAATCAAAATGCTCATGGCCGCCTCGCGGTTTTTGAGCTGACTTCGCTGGGCCGTCGAGCGCACATCAATACCTGTTGGTTTGTGAATGATGCGCACGGCCGTTTCCACTTTGTTGACGTTTTGTCCGCCGGCTCCACCCGAACGCGATGTTTCGATTTCGAGGTCACTTGGCGCGATGACGATCGACGTTTTCTTGCGGACTGGCAAAACAGCCACCGTAGCCGTCGAAGTGTGCACGCGTCCCATTTTTTCGGTGCTGGGAATGCGCTGAATACGATGCACGCCGGTCTCGTAGCGCAAATCTTTGTAAACATCGCGCCCGCGAATTTCAAACGACGCTTCCTTGTACCCGCCAACAGCCGAGAGCGATTCGTTGATTTTGGAAACTGACCAATTGTGATTTTCGGCGTAGGTCGTGTACATCTGAGCCAATTCCCAGGCAAAAAGCGACGCCTCTTCCCCACCGGCGCCAGCGCGCACTTCCAAAATAATTTCGTTCGGAAATTCCTCCTCTTTTTCCTCTTCCTTGGTGATGTCTTCCATCTGCGCCCACAAAGCGTCTTTTTGCGATTTTAATTCGTCCAGCTCACCCTTGGCCAGCTCGGCCATAGCAGGATCACCGTCCAGCATTTTTTGCGTCTCAGTCATCTGAGCTTCAAGCCTTTTATATTCCGACGCCAGGTAGGCGGTCTTGGAGTTTTGGGTGAATTTATCTAGATCCATGAAAATAGAATTAGGAATCAAGATTCATGATTCAAGAATAACACAAAAACAAATGCGAGTGCATTATTCTTGATTCTTGATTCATAAATCCTGAATCAAGCAAAAAAGAAAGCTTACGCTTTCTTTGTTGCTTTCGCCTTGGCCACTCGAGCGCGGAATTTTTCGGCGCGACCGGCAGTGTCGAGAGATTTTTCGTTGCCAGTATAAAAAGGATGTGATGAGCTGGAGATTTCAACGCCAAACATCGGATATTCTTTGCCGTCGATTTTGGCTTTGGCCGTCTCCTTGGTGGCCACGCATGAGGAAATCAAAAATTCCTCGCCATTTGAGTTGTCGACAAAGAGAACTTTTCTATAATTTTCCGGGTGAATGTCTTTTTTCATTGCTTCAATAATGTACCAAATTTCTCTTATTTTTGCAAATTTAAATTTTTGGAATCCCCAAATCTCTGCAGATTTTCTTGCACAAAAAATCGTCAATTTCACTATGACGAGGTATGGACGATACTTGATTATTTTTGGGATTTATAAATATCGAGTGATTTGAACCCTCTCTTAGAAGAAGGCAGTTATATTTTTCCAAGTAACGAACAAAATTCAACCTTTTCATTATTTATAAATTCTAGCAAATAGAAGTCAATTCTATCAATTCTCTTTTTATCGAGGAAGATTTTTTTAGACCGGCGCGAGATTGTTTCCTGTTCTCATTCATAACCAAAGAAAAAGCCTCCTGTAAGTTTTCACGAGCTTCCTTCATTGTTTTACCCTGAGTATTCACTCCTGGAATCTCTTCAACCCAAGCCACAATCCACTTTTTTGTTTTTTTATAGACTGCTGTAAATTGGTTTTTTGTTGTCATGCTAATATTGTACCAAATATTTGTGATAAAACAATGAGTTTACCGGCGAGAGATGCCGTATTGATTCAAATAATCAATATCGCTCTGGATGCTGTTTTTCAGCGCCATGACACTTTTGCCGTAGGAGCAGCTGGAGCCGCCAGTGCCGTAATATTTGCAGGCTGCTTTGATTTCGCCGCTGTACGTTCCGCTACTTGCCCCTAAATCGCCCAAATACATGGCCGAAGCGGTGAAAGCGTCCTGTGCACTCCACGGATTGGCGTCGTGTCCGAGCGCGCTTTTCAGACGATCTTCAAACAGCGCCCAAGTCGAAGGAATGAACTGCGCCGGACCCATTGCCCCACCATATCCGCCGGCGCCGGCAATCGGACACGACACGATCGTTTTGAAAGCGTCAAAGCCGAGCCGATTTGTAATATCCAAAAATGGCGGCACATCGCGGCTGGCTTTCATCAAATTCGCCCAAGCTTTTCCGGTACTAACATTCACTCCCGCCCCGGACGCGCTATCCGTCAAATAGCACTTGCCAACGTTAGCGCCAAGGTTTGATTCCTGCGTCAAAATGGCCAAAAGAAACGCTGGCTCGACGCCTGTCAGAGCCGATGCGGCTTGCGCGAAGTTTAGCGCGTCACCAAAAGGAATGGCCGCGCTGCCGCCGGCCAGTTTGAAGAGCTTAGCGCGAATTTGAGCCGCCTTGGCCTGTTCGTCAGCCAAAACTTGGGCGTATGTTTTTTCCTGCGTTTTGTTAACTTGAATCAAATATTCTTTTTGCTTTTCATCGGTCTGAACTTGCTTTTGTTGAACCTCGGCAGCCGCTTTGGTGTCTGCTTCTTTGTCTTTTTGGGCATCGAGAGCCGCTTTTTCCTTTTCGGTCAAATCTTTTTTGGCGCGGATCTCGGTGAACAAATCGGCCAGAGACCGGTTGATGGATTGAAAAGAATCCACGTCGCTGAAAAATTCGGAAATATCTTTGTTGGCCAAAATAACTTCCGGCAAACTGTACTGATCCATCTGATTCGACTGACGCAAAAGCTGAGCCATCGAGTCGTGGCCGGCGCTGATCTGGTCCTCAAGCGTGGCGATGTGAGCGTTTTTGTTGGCGATGTCCTGATCCAGCTGGGCAATAGCGATGTTTTTCTGTTTGATGAAAGCTTTGGCCTGGTTGATTTTGGCGTTGAGGAGCGTCGCCTCCTGCTGAAGCGAAGCGGTGTTCTTTTTCGAGCTGTCCAAAACAGCCTGCCACTTGGCAATGTCCGCCTCGGTATCGGAAAGTTCCTGACGCCACTGCGCCTCCTGCTCGGCGTCGGTTAGGGCAAGGGTGGAGATTGGAGAGAAGAGAGAAGAGAGAAGAAAAATACAGAACAGAAAAGTTAGAATATGAAAAAACTTTTTGTTGGATGTAAAAAACATAAAAAATCTAAATTCAAAGAATTTTTAATTTAGAATTTTTAATTTTTATTGAATTTTTAATGAATCAATTTTAAAACGAATACAGACAGAATTTTTATCCTTTTCTTGAAAATTAGAAATTGAAAATTTATTAAAAATTTTAAATTAAAAATTAAAAATTATTTTGCTTCTGGCGCTGGAGTTTCGGCGGAGCCTTCTTCCTCCACCTTTCCTTTCTTCTCCACCTCGATAGCAGACAGATCGACAGGAGCAGTTTCTTCCGGTTCGTCCTCTTTCGGAGCGGCAGCAGAAGCAACAACGGCTTCCGGATTCTCAACCAAATCAACATTTGCCGGCAATTTCAAATCGGACGCCAAAACCTGGCTTTCGAATGTCACAAGGGCGGAAATATCCACTTCGACAGAGTGCGGAATGTGCATCGGGTCGGCCGAGATTTTGATTTCGTGCATAACTTTGACGAGACTGCCACCGAGATCTTTCACTGCCGGCGAAACACCGACGAATTCGAGAGGCACGTCCACTTCGATTTTCTTGCCTTTCTCGAACGCATAAAAGTCAACATGAATCGGTTTGTCTGAAACAGGATCGCAGGAGACCTCGTGGATAAGGACGTCAAAATTGCCCGCGTCGCCCTTGAGGCTAACCACGCCGGACTCGCCCGCTTCTTTCCAAACTTTCATAAAATCTTTCATGGAAATGGAAACCGCAGTCGAAGGAGTTTTCTTGCCATAAACCACCGAAGGCAAAAAGCCCGTCTTGCGCAACGCGTCATTGTCCTCGCCTTTTGCTCGTGTTTTGATGTCTAAAGTTACCATCCCAGTAGTAGAAAATGGCATCGCTCTATGAGCAGAAGTCAATTTTCAAGTTTAATGTTATTAATGTCAATTTTGTTAAATAACCCCGTAATGGATTTATCCAATGCCATTTTCACTACGGGATAGCCCTGTAGTGAAGTCGGCATCTTTTTATGTGCTCTGCACAATGCCGACTTCTACTACCGGACATGAATTTGAGTTTAGCAGAAAGTTTGCCGTCGCGCAACCTTGGAGCACTCACTCGGTTGGCTGGAGCTCTCACCTGGTGTCAACGGCGAAGCAACGTTATCACCGGGTGCGAGCGAACTTCTTCGATACCGCAAATTTCGCCGACCCGCCACTTTTCCGTCACCAGAATAAATCGTTGGTACGATTTTTCTTCCTGCTCGCCAATCTAAGAAAACAATCTCCTCGCTGTGTGCCCCGCACAGCTGCGTCGTTGTTTTCTAAATTGTCTGCGCAATGTGCCGGAAAAGTGGCGGGTCGGCGAAATTTGTTTAGTGCCAATTCAAAATTTTTGCAACAGAAAAGCCCCACACTAGATGTAAGCTGTGAAGCTTCTCTGTGTGAGGCTAACGCGATATGTCGAGTACGCCACCGGGATAAGGACCTACAGAACGGAGACTGTTAGCCCCCGCCGACAAAACAGTGGTCATTCCCATGTGTGAATTTCCGCCATCACCCCGCCGGGTGATGATGATGACGAAGGGTGATCGGCTCTTCGCCACGTAAGTGACATAGCCGTCGCACGGTCCATAATTCCCTTGGTCAACCAGCCTGACACGGACCCTTTCCGTGCCGGCCTTGATAAAACTCTCGCTCGAACTTGCCAAGTCCGAGCTGAACCACTCGAGATTGAACTTTACAGTGTACATCGTTCTATACTCCTTATTTTTTGTTTTATTTTCCCTCGACCGAAGCCAGAGGGTACAGCTGACTATCTGCTTATATTATACACCATACTATATCTATTTGTCAAGCGATTTTGGTAATGTGTACACACATATGGCGGGTTTTGGCCTAGAATGGCCTAATGACAACACATATGGCGAAGACAATAGGAGAAGAGAGGTTGAGGTGGGTTCTGCCCATCGCACACAGACAAGTGAAGCTGGTAGATGTGGCCA
>CAIOTC010000005.1 GCA_903861205.1 uncultured bacterium
ATTTTTCAACAACAAAACAGAAAATCAACCGGATTCTTTTCTAAATAATTCAGTCGCTTCTTCCACACAGGAGATATCCAATCAAACAGCTACAAGTACAATACAAAATAACACTCCGGCGCAAAGCCCGGTTAAAAAAGAAAATCACATGGTCACACTTGAAACGAATTATGGAACGATTGTTTTTCAAACTTATGACAGCGACGCGCCAAACACGGTCCAAAATTTTGTCACTTTGGCCAACAAAAAGTTCTATGACGGTCTAACATTTCATCGCGTCATCAAAGGCTTCATGATTCAGGGCGGTGATCCGAATGGCACCGGCACAGGCGGTCCGGGCTACCAATTTGCCGATGAGCTCAATCCGAACACGGCCAGCTACAAAGCCGGTTACAAAAAAGGCGTAGTGGCCATGGCCAACGCCGGACCGAATACTAACGGCTCGCAGTTTTTCATCATGGCCGCTGATTATCCGCTGCCAAACCTCTACACCATTTTCGGCAAAGTGGTTTCCGGCCAGGACGTGGTCGACAAAATCGACAGCGTCCAAACCGGCGCCAACGACAAACCGGTTACACCAGTTATCATGAAAAAAGTCACGGTGGAATAATAATCAATAAAATTTTATGAAAGAAGAATTTGATCCAAAAATTGTGGCCGAAGCAAAAAAAGAAATGGAAATTGAGTCAGCCAAGGAAGAGTTGGAATTTGGCAGAAAAAGTGGTTATGCGGTGTACAAACCGGAGGGGAATAAACAAGAAAAATATTTTGATGATAATCTTGAAGTGGAGCTGGATAATGTGGATGTTTCCGACGACAAATTGGTGGAAGAAATTTTCGGTTTAAGGGTTGCTAAGAAATCTCTGGAATTGTTTTTGACCTCATCGGATGTTGCTACAGATGAATTGAGAAAAATGACATTGTCCGATCTCCAAAAAATGGGCGAAAAAATTCCGGAGGCGATTAAAAAAGATTTAGACACTCTTGTAAAATTTGAAATTGACGGTAGTGTAATACTCAAAGATCTTCCGGAAGAAATTGAAGAAAAAATCGGAAATGATAAACTCATTCGTGATCACTTGCACAAAAAAAAGTTTTAGTTAAACAAAAAAGCGGGGGCGCGACGGCCACCCGCTTAGTCTGATTTGGATTCAACGATCCATTTGAGTTATCTCCACGAGCCTGATGCCATGGAGAAAGATTTTTGCCGTATGATTGCCTTCAATTTTTCTCTAGTTTGATCTGACAGACCGTTTACGCTTAGATACAACTGTGCATCTTCGCGAGTAACACTGTCCCAATCTATAGGCAGTTCCCGAGTTTCCTGTTGAACCTTTTCAAACATGCCGGTAGTTTACACGAAATCGATGAATTGTCAATGAAGCGAAAATACGGCTGTAAATATGAGTAAAAACTCGACTTGACAAATAATTTTGACAGGAGTATAATAGTATCAATGTAAGTTTCTCGTAGGTTTTCAAGGCGATGAGCCGGGAAAAAGTAGGAGAGCTAGTCGCATTACACAATTAAATTAAAGACTAGAGAAAAGAAAATGGCATAGAAGTTATATGTCGGAGGCATTGCTTACGAGACCTCGGAAAACGGTCTCAAAGATGCTTTCGCACAAGCAGGAACAGTTGTTTCTGCAGCAATTATCATGGACAGAATGACAGGCCGATCCAAAGGATTCGGTTTCGTCGAAATGTCAAATGACGCCGAAGCTCAAGCCGCAATCGAC
>CAIOTC010000006.1 GCA_903861205.1 uncultured bacterium
AAGACTTGAAAAGAAAGGTTGAAATATGGAATGATTATTACAACAATCTAGAACATTGCGGATTGAACGGCAAAAGTCCAAACGAATTTTTGCAAAATTACAAATTAATCAATCCGCCAAATGTGCGTACCTAAAACAAATGAGATTTTATGGCTAAAAATATAGCTTGAATTGCAAAATTCGTTGGCTCGTTTTTTTTGAAAGAGTTTCGGACGACGGCGGTCGGAGAACGAGACGCAATTTTAGCAAAAATTGACGGCGTCTCTTTCAAAAAAGATGAGGCGATGAATTTTGCGATTCAATCCACCCTATTTAGTTGGCACCAGCAAATCCTCTTTGAGTTTATCGCGCTCTTCGATGACCATCATGTCAAAAGTCGGGATTTTGGTTTTGAGAAAAGCCAGCACGTCCTGCGGAGTGGTGGTGTCTTCGTCGAGGAGCAGGTCGAATTCGGTCTGCTCGGTTTCAGACAAAATGTCGAGCGAGCGGACGAGGAGCGCCTGGTACAAAAGCCGGCCGATGCGATCCACCATTTCCACCTGCTTGATTTCCGGCAAGTTTTGCAATCCCCACTCCTGTATGATGTCTTTTGATAAAATGCTGGTCATAGAATTAAAATTTCCAATTGTCAATTGTCAATTTCCAATGAATTTTTCAATGATTCAATGTTTCAAAATTTGAAGAATTGGTTAATTGTTTCATTTATTGAAAATTGAAAATTGTTACTTGAAAATTGTCCATTATATTATATCAGATTCATGAAATTTACTTATTCACATCTTTCAAAACCTTGAATGATTTTACAAGAGGCATGGCGTGTTTGAGTGCCCTCTCGTAAACGGTGTCGGCCAAAAATAATCCACCTTTCAGATTTTTGAAGATTTCCACATCCGGGCCTTTGTCAGTAATCAAGCCCTTGGCGATTTCTTTACCGTTCAAATAAATATCCACTGCGTTTTTGTCAGCTCCGATGCCGTGAAAAACTTGGATGCGACCATCCTCAAAAGGAACTTGCAATATTTCCTTGCCCAACATTGATTTTGGAAACACTTTCAGAATAGGTGCATCCATCTGGGCTGTATCGTAGGCTGTCCGAATTGCGGCATATTTGCTGCCATCTTGATATTTGTCGAGCAACTGCAACATTACTCCGCCGTTACCGTTCGGAGAAGGAACTGATTCGGCGATCTTCACTCCGTCAACCAAAATTTGTTTTTTGTCGGCAATGTCAGCAATGTCAACTTTAAATTTCGCGCCATGATATCCCTGCTCAAAACTGTGAACAATTTGCGGAGAAGGTATGGTTGGCGCAACTTCGTGCGGAGGAAAAATCGGTTCTGGCGTGTTCATTTCAGGAACATCCGCGTGCGGAACAACTGCACCACTGTCAGGCAACTCCGGTGGATGTGGCATTTGATTATATGTATGATCAATAAGAGGCTCGCCCGGATGAGGAAGGGGTGTTGTTTCCAAATTCGGATGTGGAATATCTTCAGGATTTGAAATTGGTTCTGCGGTCACACCTTTTATTGATTCGGGCAAATATGCAGGGTTGTCGTGAACTGGAATTTCCGGAGCTGGCACAACTTCCGGATTTTGCACATCGTCAATAGTTTCCGGCATTTCGGCGTTGTGTTCCGGCACTTCCGTTTGTTCCGACAAAGGAATGGACGAGCTGGCTGGTTTTGGCGCAACGGGAACATCGCGACCATAAATATCCTTGTCGAAATCATAAGTTTCGGCAACTTTTGGAGTTTCCGGACCAACAGTTTTGATTGGTACTTCTGGCGGAGGAGCCGGTGGCTTTTCCGTGCCCAAATCTACCGGCCTCGGTGTTACCGTCGGAGGAGTTTCAACATGAACCGAGGCTGGTTGCTCCGCCGGCGGCATAGCCGATGGTTTGCCCATATCAGGTCCCAGAGGAAATTTTGGTGGCACATTATCCTCGACAGGTGGTGTTACAACTTTCGGTGATTCTGTTGGAACTGATGGTTTTAACGGTTCAGGTGAAATTGCCACTTTCGGCTTAACACCATCACCGACAATTGTTTTGTGTGGCAAAAAACTTCCTGCTCCACCGTGTTGCAACAAAGTTCCCTCTAGTCCACCAGCAACAAGCCCTCCTACACCACCGGCGCCAATCATACCAACAGCTTTGTACAAAGTTTGTCTTTTTTTCTTTTTTTCCTCACTCTCAAAATAATTCATCAGTTGCTTTTCCCTTTCTTCGTAATTATCCTTGCTGATTTCCTTTCCATATTCTTTTTTTGCATCAGTACGATCAATCCTTATTGTTTCAGCAGACCATTTATCGGCAATTTTCCCCCAGCCTCTCGCACTCGCCATACCGCCAATAGCGCGAGCTGCACGCATTCCAGCATACGATGCACCAACTGCCAAACCCCCAGCCGGAGCAATGGCCATAACTGTCCCAATAAGCACAGGAAGTGCGAAAGCTCTCACTGCTATGGGCGCTTTTCTCCATATGTCAAAACCTTTTTTAAGAATATTTTTTTCTTTTTCAATCTGTTTCAAACGAGCCTCTTTTTCTTCCGGAGTCATTCTGTCAAGAATTCCATTTTTCTTTTCCCAATCTTTCTGATTGATATTTTTCAAAATATTTTGCAAGCTCTCAAACTCTTTCTCGGCTTGTTCAACAAGTTCCGGATTAAAATTATAAGCTTTGTGCCACTCACCTTTTTTGTCATATCGTCCACGTTCCTCCGACCTATCAAATAAATCGGAAGCCTTTTTCTTTTTGGCAGCAATATATTCCTTTTCTGCTTCCAAAAGCTCCTGTGACTTTTGTGTTTCAGCTAATTTTTTCTGTTTGTCAGTTTCCACACCCAAATCCGACATCAATTTACTGAATTTTCCTTTCTTTTCCCTGACTTTATTTTTATGTTCCACCAAAAGTCGTGCGTACTCCGCCCGAGCGTTTGACAATTCAACATCGATAGTATCAACAACCTCAGAAGATTGTGTTTGAGATTCAGGATCTTCCGGTCGGATTTTAAATTCCTCTCCGTTTATGCTGAGAACATCAAAAAGTGCCTGGCCTTCCTCGATTTTCAAATCTCCGTCCCAAACAAAATTCCTAATTACTTTTTCAATTTTGGAAATATCCGGTTCTTGATCTAACGTATTAAAATATTTCAAAATGTCAGTAAGTTCAATTCTTCCTTGATCAATCAGATTTTGAACATATTCCCCTGCTCTTTTGAATTTCTCCGATTCGTTATTTGCAATTATATCGACTGGTTTCAAAGATTCTCTAAGTGCTTCTAGGTTTACCATCACTCCACTTTCAAAAGTCACCCATTCGCCATCATCACTTTTTACAGTTTCTTCCTTTCCGTCCCAGGTAATTTTATCTCCCGAATTAAAATTTTCAGGTACTTCTGTTTGTCCGGATGGTTCTTCATCCATTTGCGTTTCAACTTTAGGTTCTTCCGGTTTTAACTCTTCTTTTTTCTCTTCATTAAGAAAAGCCAGTAAATGATCAACTTCTTCTGGCTTGAGGATTCTCGTAACACCAGCTTTTTTTATTCTTGCTACAACCACATCGCGTGACCGTTTATCCAGCACATCAAATTTCAATGCTTTCATTCCCGGACGAGTCAATTTAATTTGGGTATTCAAAAAATCGATAACTTCTTGCGGAGTTTCAAAAATTTCTGCAGTTTCATTTTTTTCCTCGCTTCCCGTTTGAGGTTCAGGTTCTATAACTTTTACTTCTTCTTGCGCTTTTATTTGTTCGGCTGGAACTTCTGTCGATTGCGGTATTTCTGGAGGTTGTGATTCGGATTTATTTTTTTCTTCCAGATCAAGCAGATCAAGCAGATCAAAAATATTTTTTCCTTCTTTCGATTTAATATAACCAGACGAGACGGCACTGTGAACACTATTCCTTACAGACTCCAAATCACCATTATTTATATCGCGCCTCAACCTGTCTATTCGACTCTTCTGCCAGTC
Source organism: uncultured bacterium (assembly GCA_903861205.1). Lineage (GTDB taxonomy): Bacteria > Patescibacteriota > Minisyncoccia > Phycocordibacterales > DATDWN01 > CAIOTC01. Next base: position 3,979 of record CAIOTC010000006.1, read on the forward strand.
AGATTTACCCATTTTCAAACCATCTATATAATCAAAAACTTCTTGGGGAACACGAAAAACTTCTTTTGGTTCATTCGGATTAGCATGACCCTCAATTTCTTTGAGTAGTTTTTTAGGATCAATATTTTGATCTTCAGGAGATGCCATGCATTTATTGTATACCTTTGCAAAATTGTTCACAATAAAAAATACTTCAAAAATCTGGGGATTTGTTGTTGATAAGTTTTTTGAAAAATTTTTGAAAAGAAAAAGCGGCCGGCCCCGTAAAGGGACTGGCCGCGAAACTACATGGAACAGGAAAGTTAGCACCGACGTTGGCGTGCACGTCGGCGATAAAAAATACCAACGCCGACGATAGCGGGACATAACATCCAGATGGATGCGGGTTCTGGCACAGATGAAGTGGTGAAATCACCTCCCCCCCATTGAACAACGCCCCAGTTACCGGCAAACATTTGGTAACTGTCTGGACCGGCGGCGCCAATAAAGACACCGTTGCCAGCACCTGGACCGGAGTCCAGACGGAATGTGAACGCTCCGTTTATCTGATCTATCTCCGGATTCTGATCCGGAAACAGGAAGGTGTTCCACCCCGGCGAAAATGTCAGGATCGTTCCCCCGCCGGTGTAGAAATTGCCATTCGACTGAATGGCTTCCATGATGCCGCTGCCGTCCATGGCCGAGTTGGCCGTGTCAACCAAATTAATCGTGCCGTCGGTGATGTTGTATTGGCCGGCGAGAATCAAGTTGCCGGTCAGGGTTCCCGAAGCCGAAACCGGACCGTTGGCATAGTTCCAATCGAACGTATCAGCGGACAACACCGCCGAAAAGAAAAGCGCTACAGCGAGCGCAATAAACGTACGGAAAGCAAGTTTCAAGGATTTCTCCAACCCCTTTTTGATTTTCCACTTTAGTAGCCGGAAGAAAGGGTTCCGAATGTATTTATACACCTTTCAAAATTTTTGTCAAGCATTTTCAAAAAATCCCCTTTCTTTGGGGGATTTTTTGGATTCTAGGTCTGGATTCCCGTTTTCACGGGAATGACAAAGAGTAAAGACGATATTATTTCCTTGACTCCACGATAGTCTTCTCAACCTGTGGTGGTACAACTTCGTAATGATCAAATTCCATCATCATCGAACCGCGTCCTTGGGTCATGGAACGGATGGCGGTGGTGTAGCCGAACATTTCGGCCAGCGGGACTTTGGCGTGAATGACACGGAGCTGGCCGCGCTCTTCCATGCCTTCGATCGCTCCTCGTTTGCCCGAAAGCGAACCGGTCACATCGCCCATGAACTGCTCCGGCATGACAGCGTCAACTTTCATAATCGGTTCAAGAATAACCGGTCGAGCACGTTTGGCGGCTTCTTGGAAAGCTTGCGAGGCGGCAATTTTGTAAGCGATTTCGGAGGAGTCGACGTCGTGGTAAGAACCGTACGTCAGCTCGCAGGAAATGTTGACCATTTTGTAACCAGCCACAATTCCGCGTTCCATTGCTTCGCGCACACCTTTCTCACAAGCCGGAATGAACTCCTGCGGAATAACACCACCTTTGATCGAGTCAACAAATTCGAAGTCGTCGTAACGTTTGACGTTTTTCGGAATTTTCTTGCCTTCTTCAATTTTCTCCAACGGTTTGATATTGAGTTTGACGTGTCCGTACTGACCTTTTCCACCAGTCTGTTTGATGTATTTATGTTCCGCCTCGGCCGCGCCCAAAATCGTTTCGCGGTAAGCCACTTGCGGAGCGCCGACGTTGGCCTCCACACCGAATTCGCGCTTCATTCTTTCAATCATGATTTCCAAGTGCAACTCACCCATGCCGGAAATAATCGTTTCGCCCGTGTCGGAGTTTGAAGAAATAATAAATGTCGGATCTTCGTCGGAAAGTTTTTTCAGCGCCATGCCCATTTTTTCCTGATCGGCTTTTGTTTTCGGCTCAATACGAAGTGACACGACAGGATCGACGAATTTAATTGGATCGAGAATAATCGGCTGATTTTCATCGCAAAGTGTGTGAGAAGTTTTGGCCGATTTCAGTCCAACGGCCGCGGCGATTTCTCCGGCGAAAACTTTTTTCACTTCCTCGCGCTTGTCCGCTTGCAATCGGACGATACGGCCAAGTCGCTCTTTTTCATTGGTAGTTGAGTTATAAATATATGTGCCGGCTTCAATCGTGCCGGAGTAAACGCGGAAGAAAGTCAGTTGTCCGACGAACGGATCGTTTTGCAATTTGAAAGCCAGAGCGGAAAAAGGCTCCTCGTCGCTGGCTTTGCGGAAAATATCCTCGCCAGTTTTCGGGTCAGTGCCATGAACCGGCGGAATGTCGAGCGGAGACGGCAGATAGTCGACAACCGCGTCAAGCACCAGCTGAACGCCTTTGTTTTTGAGAGCGGAACCGGCGTAAACAGGCACGATTTTGACAGCGATGCAAGCTTTTCGGAGCGTCGCTTTGAGCTCTTCGACTGTCGGTTCCTTGCCTTCCAAATAATCCGACATCTGTTTGTCATCTTCGGAAACAATTTTTTCCACCAATTCACCTCGAAATTTTTTGGCTTCGTCGAGATACTCGGCCGGAATTTCTTCCTCGCGAATGACAATACCCATGTTGCCTTCAAAGTAGTAGGCTTTCATTTTGAGCAAATCGATGACACCTTCGAATTTGTCTTCCAAACCGATCGGAATTTGCATACGAACAGCATTTTTGGTAAGACGATCCAAAATGGAAGCGTATGATCGCTCGAAAGAAGCGCCGGTGCGGTCAAGTTTGTTGATGAAGCAGATTCGAGGCACGTTTCCGTCGTCGGCATAGCGCCAGTTAGTTTCGGATTGCGGTTCCACACCAGCCACGCCGTCGAAAACCACCACCGCGCCGTCAAGCACACGAAGTGAGCGTTTGACCTCGGCCGTAAAGTCGATGTGGCCGGGAGTGTCGATAATATTGAAACGAAATAGGCTATCGTGGTTGGGTTTTCCGTCAGCGCCTTTTGGCACGTAAGTCGGATTCCAGAAACAAGTGATGGCGGCGGCCGTAATGGTGATGCCTCGCTCGCGTTCCTGTTCCATCCAGTCGGTCACCGTTTCGCCCTCGTGCACCTCACCGATTTTGTGCGTCATACCGGTATAAAAAAGCACACGCTCCGAAGTGGTCGTCTTGCCCGCGTCAATATGAGCGATGATTCCGAAATTCCTAACTTTCTCCAATGGATAATCTCTGTTCATATAAATTAATTGTAATTGTAAAATTTTACAAAAATAAAAAGCCCCAACGAATAATTAGGGATACTATATACTAAAAACCACTTCGTTGCAATAAAACGAATCGGGTGTTAGATTAATTCTGGAGGCAGTATGAAAACAAATGATGTAATTAAATTCTCAGCAATAACATCCAAAGGATTCAGATTCGAAGAGATAGCTATTGGACTCAGTATTATATCGGAAGAAGAAGACGAGAGTTTTGATTATTTCAAACCAATTGAAGGATTACCTTTTTCCGGAAGAATATTTTCTTTTTATTCTCTGCCAGATATGGTGCAATTACCACAATCAATGTCCCCGGAAGGTCTTGCTGTGGAGCTTCTCAACCTTCGCGAAGAAGCAAGATACGATCCTCCTGAAAATCCAGGAAAACAAAAAGGTTGGGAGATTAGAAAATCCTTTCTTGGTGGAAGACCTGTGGCAATTGCTCTTGCAAAATGGATGTGAGTTTAGCCAAACCCCGCTCATCGGGGTTTATTTTTTATTTGAAACTTATCACCATAATTCTATATCAATATGTGTTATCATTTCTAAAATCAATTTTTTCTATTATTGCTCCGTGCTCATACAAAGTGAATATAATTCGTATTCTTCCTTTGCGTATCCTATACCGAGAAGCGTAACCTCCCAATTTTCGCAAATCCATATGTTCATACGCGCCATTTACAATATTTGAAATAATTTCCTTTATTTCTTTTCTTTCTGCCGGAGAAAGTCTTTTTAAAAACTTTTCTATCTTATTCATATATTATCTAGCGAGCTTTTTAAGACTTTTCAAAACATCAGACGCTGGTATCCCACCAGGTTTGATAGTGGTAAAATCAACCACGGTTTCCCACGTGCCAATGTCTCCCCACTCATCTACCGGGGATATAGTAAAGATTGGTTGTGATTTACGCATAACAATAAATGACTTCCCTTTTTCTACTTCGGAAATATAAGCCTCGGTATTCTCTCGAAGTTCTTTGAGACCTATTATTTTTTCTTTTATTTTAGCCATAATACAAGTTTATCTTAAGATTAACTTGCAGTCAAGCATACCAAACCTTTGTGACGAGATTATGAAATTCATATGGTAAGAAAAAAGAGCCTTTCTGCTCTTTTTTCTTACCAGGCGAAGTGGGCGAAGGCCTTGTTGGCTTCCGCCATCTTGTGAGTGTTTTCGCGTTTGGTCACGGCCGGGCCTTCATTTTTCGAGGCCAAAATGATTTGGTCGGCCAATTTTTCGGCCATTGGCGCGCCTTTTGTGGCTCGCGCGGCATCGACAATCCATTTCATTGAAAGATAATTGCGTCGTTCCGGACGAACTTCTCGAGGAACTTGATAGTTTGCGCCGCCGACTCGTCGTGAGCGAACTTCGGTCAAAGGTCCTGTGTTTTTCAGCGCCGTATCAAAAACTTCCATCACATCTTCAACCTTGGCTTTTTCTTTAACGATTTCGAAAGCATCGTAAACAATTCCGCGAGCAGTCACTTTCTGTCCCCTTTCCATGACATAGTTAATAAACTTGCCGACTTTGGCGGAGTTGTATTTTGCTTCCGGTTTGACGATGTTTCTGTTTGTAACTTTACGTCTCATGTTAAATTAGTTAAAAGTCCGTCAAGTCCTTAAAGTCTGTAAAGTCTGATTTGTATTTCTTTATGGACTTTATAAACTTTTGACTTTACAGACTGTTTTGTTATTTTTTCGGTTTCTTCGCACCATAACGACTACGGCTCTTGCCTCTCTTCTCCACGCCTGTGGCATCGAGCATACCGCGAACCACTTTGTAGCGCAAACCAACATCGCGAGTTTTACCTCCGGAGAGCATGACCACCGAGTGTTCCTGCAAGTTGTGCCCCATGCCGGTGATATAAGCCGTCACTTCGTGGCCATTGGTCAAGCGGACGCGAGCGATTTTGCGGATAGCGGAGTTCGGTTTCTTTGGAGTCTTGGTTGTCACCTTTGTGCAAACACCTCGTTTGAAAGGAGACGGATAATAAACCGGGTGGTTTTTGATGTTGTTGAATCCGCGCGTCAAAGCGACCGAGCGAGGTTTTCGCTTGGTTTTGCTGCGTTTGTGTTTGATCAATTGATTTATCGTAGACATTGCTAGGTATGGTATTACATTTACCTCAGAAATGCAAGCTTATAATACCAATCCCGTGACAAGGTGAAATTCCAGGCCGACCAAAGGCAAAATAAATTGCCACAGAAAGAAAATGAAGAAAATTAAAATAAAGATGCTGTTTCGCTCCAGAAAGTTGCGGACATTTTGCATGCTATATGGTAAAACGGAAAAAAGAATTTTTGAACCGTCCAGTGGCGGAATAGGCACCAGATTGAACGTGGCCAGAACCAGGTTGATGAACACTATTATAGTAGCAACATAAACAAAACCGTCGCCGGCCGAAGCTAGAACGCCAAAACGCAGAAGCAAGCCGAAGAAAACAGCCAGGCAGATGTTGATGAACGGTCCGGCCGCCGCCACAATAGCCTCGCCCCAGCGCTGGTTGCGCAAGTTGTACGGGTTAAACGGCACAGGCTTGGCCCAGCCGATAATAAAACCACCGAGAAAATACGACATGACCGGTAGCAAAAACGAGCCAAACCACTCCAGATGTTTGAGCGGATTGAGCGTCAGTCGGCCGGCGTACTTGGCAGTGTTGTCCCCTTGCAGATAGGCGGCGTAGCCGTGAGAAACCTCATGGATTATGACGGAAAAAATGAGAATGATGATGGAAAAAATGAAATCAGTGGTCATATTTGCACATTCTAACACGCACAGGACTCTTTACAAAATTTGATTTGAGAGTATAAATATGACGGAGGTGTTCCATGACAATGACAGAGCTGGCCCAAGTGGGCAACATAAATCCTATCGAATACGCAGTAGTGACGAATTGCATCGCCGAAATCGAATGGCAGAAATTGAGTAACTACGAGATTGTCTTCTACGATTTCTATAGCAAAAATCCGGAGCTCAAGAAAAAAGCGGTGACGGAATTGAGACAGCGAATCGACAAAGTATTTTCGTCCAATCCGACACTTCAAATTTTTGAAGATCGTGATTTGGGCACACTAGCTTCAATACAAAGTGTTCAGCGCTATTTTCCGGAGCTGACCGATTATCTTGCCGGCAAACTTGAACCGCTGGCCATCGCGACAATCAACGCAGCAAAAAAGGGCGAGGACTTGGCGCACCTGCATAACTATGTGCGTGATGGTTCCAAAGCAGATACACTGTTAGCAGAGAAAAAAGATGAGTTGGTCAACCGCGGCAAAGCGGCACAAATGGAAAAACGCATAGCCAAGAAAGATTTTGCCATTTCCAAAGAAGATTTTTGGTGGTTAGTCTCGAGTCCCGGCTCAAAACTAATCGGTACAGAATTCTTTGATGCTTTTAAAGCCAGTATGAGCCAAATGTCGTACGAGGAACTCGGTAGGTGTCGCGAGGCTGTGTGTAATGTATTAAGGCCGGCATACTTGAGCCGACTATTTGAAATTGCCACGTTCGATCAAATGATATCTGAGGTTCCGACAATTTTGGATTTGGCGCTATCTTCAGAGGAAGAAACAAAACTATACGGTCGACGACTAATGGAAAAAATGACGAAGTTTGAGCAGTTGCGTGTCGCTTTAAAAAGCATGATGTATTTCAAGGAACGCGATTCTTTGCTCGCCGCCAAAGCTATCTCGCTCGTCCGAACACCAAGTGATGTAGCCGAGTTGGTATACTATAGCGTCAGCTCAGAAAAAAGAATCGAGTTACTACGGCAATTCGAAAAACCAATTCCTACCCCGCAAGGGTAGGGATTTTCTTTTATCCTGGAAGCAAATTTGCAAAAAGTTTGTTTTGTGATAACATTGCTAACACTATGGCTAAAGCATGTCCAATCAACGGAAAAACATCTCGTCTCGGCGGCGGGTATTCCAACCGCACTCGCGCCACGCAGTTTAATCCGACCGGCGTCACCCGAAAATATCCAAACCTCCAGAAAAAGAAGGTTTATATCCCCGAACTGAAAAAATCGATCACTTTGGAGCTTTCCGCTCGCGCTATCAAGACTATTCAGAAAAATGGGGCTTTTGCTACGCTGAAAAAAGCTGGACTAATTTAACAACGTAAATTTCTTACGAACCAACACTTTTCCGTCGCCAGAATAATTTTCTGTTGAAAATTTTCTTCCTGCTCGCCTCTTCACGGGCTCCGCAATGCGCCGTAAAAGTGTCGGTTCGACGAAATTTATTTGACTAATTTTTTATAAAGTAGTAATTTTGTTTGAGGAGGTTATTTTATGAGTATACAAAATGATATAGCAAGAGAAGATATTGTTCACCAGACTTGCCAAAAAATTGCTCGCCTGATTGAGAAAAATCGAACCAATATGGATACTGTTAACGCCCTAAAAGAATTGGGCAGAGAAATACTCCGTGATTTTCTTCCCAATACACCAGGCTGGACGCAAAATTTTAAATCGTTTCGTGAGTAACATGGCAGGGCAAGTCCCTGCTATTCTTTTGTAAAAATTTTTCCATCAGAGACAAACGTAATCCGGCCGAGTTGGTCGGTTCGCAAGATTTGCGCGCCGACGTTGCCCAGCGTGTCGAGTGTTTCCTGATTCGGATGACCGTAGGAATTATCCTTGCCGACGGATATGACAGCATACTGCGGAGAAACTGCGGACAAATAATCCGGAGCTGAGGATGTTTTGGCGCCGTGATGTCCGACCTCGATCATGTCGCTTTTCAATCCCGCGCCGTCCAAACTCAACACATAATCTTCCGTCGCTTGCGGCGCGTCGCCTTCCAAAATCAAACTGGTCTCTCCGTAAACCAGCCGACAAATTATCGAACCGCTGTTTGTTTCCAAACCGGAAACATCTCTGTCCGGAAAAAGAATTTGGATGTAAGCACCTCCGCCGATATCAATCACCTCCCCGCGTCTGGCCAAAACATCGGGAATTTTTTTGTCCGAAATTTTTTGTTTGAGAGATAAAAATTCGCTCGAAACATCCTGAATTCCCGACTCCACAAAAACGTCCGCGGAGTATTTATCTAGGAGCGGAAGAAATCCCTCGTAGTGATCCTTGTCCGGATGCGAAACGATGAGTGCATCAATATGGCGATCGTACCACGGCATGACAGCCGAAATTTCACCGGTCAAAGTTTTGTTCGGTCCGCCATCAACGATCACTTGCGTGCCAGTCGGCGATTCGATAAAAGTGGCGTTGCCCTGGCCGATGTTTAAAAATGAAACAGTCAGCTTGTTCCCGCGATCTTCATGCAAAACAACATAAAGTAATGTTATATTTAAAAATAAAAGTGATAGTAAAATGTACCACTTAAAATTATTTTTAATATGAGAAAATACACCTCGCATGTATAATAGTATAACAAATCTCTTACGAACCAATGCTTTTCCGTCGCCAGAATAATTTTCTGCTGAAAATTTTCTTCCTGCTCGCCTCTTCACGGGCTCCGCAATGCGCCGGAAAAGCACTGCTTCGACGAGATTTGTTTTAGCAATTTAATTTTTAAAAACATGGAAAAATTTGAAGAAAAAAAATTCAATGTTGGGAAATTAGTTGGGATTTCGGAAAAAACAATCGAGGAACATTTGAAGCTTTACTCCGGGTACGTCAAAAATGCCAACACTGTAACGGAGAAAATCATTGAGTTAAGCGCTGATCAAGAAAAAAATGCTTATTTGATTGGCGAGCTTTTTCGACGATTTAGCTTTGAATACAACGGCATGAGAAATCACGAATTATATTTTGACTCGCTTTCGGATAAAAAGGATTCCCCTTTTTCAGTTCCCAAAAAGGGGAATCCTTTTTTTGATGCCATTGAAAAAGACTTCGGTTCGTATGATGGATGGCTCACTCAATTTAAAACAATCGCCCTCACTCGCGGTATCGGCTGGGCCATGCTTTGGTATGATAAAAAAGATGACAAACTACTCGCCTCATGGGTTGACGAGCAACATCTCGGCCAATTATCCGGTTGCGTTCCCCTGCTCGGTCTCGACATGTGGGAACACTCGTACGTAGCCGACTACCAGCCAAGCGGAAAGAAGGCTTACATCGAAGACTTTTTCAAAAACCTAAACTGGCAAAAAATCGAACAAAACTACAAAAACGCGATGGAATAAAAAATATGCCTGCCCCGTAGCGAGCTTTGCTCTGCTACTGGGATTGAAGATTTTTTTGCAAATCTGAATTGGAGCAAAATCGAAGAGAATTTTGAAAATGTAAAATAATTGACTATTTTGTGTAGTAGGTATAGTCTTTTCTCCGGAGGACAAAATGTCTTGGGCAAATATGAGTAATGAAGAGTACGCGAAGCTTCTGTTGGCATCAGAATTTAAGGGGTTGGAAGAGAAAATAAAAGAAAGAGACATAATTATCGGATCTTTAATTAAATCTCTTCTTGTTGAAGGACTGGTGGAGAAATCTATTATCTTTAGAGCTTACGTATATTCCAGAGACACTATTCCGGAAGAAAAAGTTCGAGAAATTTTTGAGGAAGCCAAGAAAGTTTTCAACGTAAATTGCGCTCCGGGCTTCGGTATATAAAATGGCTGTTGTACTACATAGGTCTGACCTGTGTAGTTTTTTTATTTAACCAATACAAACCTACACCAATAATTATGTAAATCAACACCACCACCCATGGGGAAAATGCAGGAAGAGAAATTGCACCGAAGGGTAAGGTAGCACCGAGGTGGACAATGGTGAGTTGATACCAAAGTAAAATATACGATGGTAAGGCCGGTAAAAATGACAACCAAAGAGAAACCAGACCAAAAAGTCCGGTGATAAATCCCAGAAGCATGGTGGTTGGAATTGTGGCCAAAATCAAAATGTTGACTGGCAACGCAACGAGAGAAAGCGTGCCCATTGTGTAAACGAGAAATGGCAAAACGGTCAGTTGAGTGGCAATGGTAGAAGAAAAAATTTCTCGCATACCGAACTTTTCCGGCACGCGCGAAAGATATGGCGTAACAAACGGCGAAACGAAAACAATGCCGATGGTGGCTAAAATGGAAAGCTGGAAAGATGGATCGAAAACTAAAAGAGCCGGATTTTGGGCCAACATTAAAACCACAGCAAAACCGAGCGCCCGGCCGGCTTTATAATCACGGTTGAATTTTTTAGCAAAAAGCGCCACCAAAACCATGATGGCCGCGCGGACAGCCGATGCGCCAGCGCCAGAAAGAATAGTGAATAAAATAATGCCGATACAACCGAACGAGAAAGAAAAAACGGACGGCAAGAATCTCAACACCGCCATAATGCTCGTAGCCACGATGGCAATATTGTAACCAGAAAGAACGACAACATGCGACACACCGGAGCGAGAAAATTCTGCGAGCAATTCCTTGCCGAGCGATTGTTTGGTGCCGAGCAAAAGTCCAACCATCAAACTGGATTCCGGTTGAGGTAAGGCATTATCAATCGCACTCGTAAAAGATTTTTTAATAGCAAACAAATATTTTTTTATGATACTCCCATGATTTTGCGAAACGAGTTTCGGATAAACGAAACTGGCAGTGTACCACACTCCCCTGGCCCGCAGATATCCGCCGTAATCAAAACTTCTTCCACCGGTTGATTCGATATCTTTCGGCTCGGAAAGTTTCGCTGAGAAAGAAATTTGATCACCGTAATTAAATTCCGGATAAATGGAAACGGAAATAATTATTTTTTCATTTACTTTCTGAGCCGGCGAAGTCGTGGCAAGGGGCACCCTTGCCACTTGAGCGGTTTGGAGGAGAACGGTCAGCATGGTGTTTTTCTCGCGCACATCCGGCTCGGCTACGACAATGCCAGTGAAATCGGTTTTTCTATCAACAAAATTTTCCAACTGCGATTTTTGATTCAAATCGGAAAAATGAATTCGCAAAAGTCCGAGCGAAATGCCGATGAGAAATATCGAAACAAAAACAAGCGTTTGTTTGTACTTTTCCTCACCGGGTGAGGAAAAGTTGTAATAATAAAGTATTCCGGAGAGACAAACAGTCGTCAAAATAAAACTCCAACTGACAAAACCGAAAGAACCGAGGAAGATACCGAGAATGAAACCGGAAACGATAGCAAGCATAACAATTTTTAATTTAAAATTTAGAATTTAAAATTAATGTTTGAATTTATAATTTTAAATTAATTCATTTTAAATTTATTAAAAATTTTAAATTCTAAATTTTAAATTATTTTTGAAACTCTCTTATTA
>CAIOTC010000007.1 GCA_903861205.1 uncultured bacterium
ATATATCAAACCATTTACACCTACAACCACACCCGCATTCACACCTCTCTCAAAATGCCACCGCAGAAATTTGCACTTCTGGCCGCTGCAGAATACAATTCAGTTAACAAGGTTGGTGTCTGATGAAATGGGGGAAGTACAATTACCACTTTTCCAACTGTTGAGTGTAGGAAAAGAGACATCAAACTTTTCTGCAAGTTTGGTTTGAGTCAACCCAAGCATTTTTTGAATAATCTCTAATTTTTGCTTTGTATTCATATACCACTATATTACCGAACTTTATAAAGTTTGGCAAATAGCGGTAAGTTTATAAAGTTACTGTTTCAGCTTTTTCCCTTTGCACTGATGAAATTATCACCAAAAAATTGTTGTAATTTTTTGATCTATGTGGTATCGTCATTGGTGGAAGGAGAAACCATGTCTGGATATGAACTGTATCGTGAAGGTTGTGCAGTACGAGATAAATTGGAAGCGATGAGACTGGCTGACTTGTTGGCACTCAATCCTACACTTCAAGACATGCGTCATATTTTGGAAGTGATGGCTATTGGTCACGGAAAAGGTGCTGACGAGTGGCATGTTCAGCAAGTGCAGAAATTACTTGGTACTTCTAAAAAAGAAACCTGTCGTTGTAAAAAAGACGAAGGTTTGCGAAGCACACATTGTTCATTTCATGGCACATGCAACTGCTGTCATGGTTGCACTTGTCCACAACACGATGAACCAGAACGTTTTGTTCCGGTTGAACAAGGTTTCTGCTGGTAAAAGTAATCATGCCTGCTTAGTAGCTAAATGCGAACAGCAGGTTTTTCTTTTTTATAATCCCAGTTCTTACATCGTTCACTGGGTCGCACTGAAAATCCGCCAAAAGCGGATTTTGTGCTATTATACAGCCAAGATGAAAAAATATGGCTACACAAAAGGGGAAATGAGGCTTTTTCGGCGGCTCAATACGCCAGCCAAGATTCAGGATTGGCTGGACAAGTTGCAGTTCAACTTCGAAAAAGACGGGGATACCTGCATGTCGCCGAGGGAAGTGATCAAAAACAAAAAGGCTCAATGTATCGAGGGGGCCATTTTTGCGGCGGCCGTTTTGGAATTTCACGGTGGAAAACCGCTGGTGATGGATTTGCGTTCCGTCAAAAAACCGTACGACGACGATCATGTGGTGACTATTTTTAAACAGTTTGGTTGCTACGGCGCCATTTCCAAAACAAACCACGCTGTTTTGCGTTATCGCGAACCGATTTACAAAACTGTCCGCGAACTGGCGCTATCATATTTTCACGAATATTTTTTGAACAACGGCCAAAAAACTTTGCGCGAATATTCCGAGCCGTTCGATCTAAATTATTTTAATAAACTGAATTGGCGAACGACGGACAAACCGCTTTTGGAAATTTCATTTTATCTGGACAAAATAAAACATCACAAAATTTTATTGCCGAAGCAAGTCAAAAATCTCCGCAAGGCGGACAAAATTGAAATTGATGCCGGCAAGCTGACCGAATACGAAAAAAACTAGATATTTAATATTTTTGCAGTGGTAGATTTGACGTCGTTGATTGGTATTGAAAAGGCGATGTTGTTCGAGCCGGAAACCGTGGCTACGTTTATGCCAACGACATTGCCGGAAAGGTCAAGGAGTGGTCCGCCGGAATTTCCCGGGTTGATGGCCGCGTCTGTTTGAATTACGCCGGTCAGTTTTTCACCACTGCCGCCGCTTTCGTCGGTCGCGTCGATCGTTCTGTTTAGTCCCGAGACGATTCCAACCGAAACGGAATTGCTGTATTCGCCGAGGGCGTTGCCAATGGCCGCCACAGTTTGTCCGAGAACAAGTTTGGACGAATCGCCGAAAATGACCGTCGGATATCCGCTCCCGTCGATTTTTATGATAGCCAAATCGTTATCCGGATCTCGGTAAATTACCGTGGCAGTTTTTTTCACCCCGGTTGAAAGCAGGGCGGTGTATGTTGCGCCGGTATCGGAGACGACGTGTTTGTTGGTTAGGATGTAGCCGTCCGAACGGACAATAAAACCGCTACCGGCACCGACTTCCTCGCTTTGCGTTCCGGTTTGGTGATAGACAGGGACTTGGATGTTGATGCCTTGATATGTTGGATCATTTGCAAACGGATTTTCGTACCGGACCTCGACTTTTGGCACATTTTTTGACACGACAATTGAGACAACCGACGGAGCTACTTTGGCCACGGCGGTCGGAAGGGGCTGATCCTGGGTCAGTACGGCCTCAGAATACGACTGGCTTATTGGTTTGTTTGCGACGGGTTTTTGGTTTGTTGTCACAGGGTTTGTAGCTGGCTGTTTTTGCAACAATCCGATTTGAGTGTTTTTGTAATTCTTGTAAAAAGTTAAGCTTCCAAATCCGGCCAGAGTCAGGACAATAATTCCAGCCAAGGCAAGGCTGATTTTTTTCATATTTTGATTCATACAGCCATATTATAAAAAACGAATGAATTTTGGTTGAATGGGCTTTCAATTGAAAATATATCGATTTTGTAATATGATTTGCAAAGTTAGTTGATTTCGCCAAGATAGCTCAGCTGGTTAGAGCACGTCATTGGTAATGACGAGATCATGGGTTCGACTCCCATTCTTGGCTCTGCTTTATTTTTGTAAGCCAAAGTAGTTCAGTGGCAGAACACTGCTTTCGTAAAGCAGGAACGCGAGTCCGATTCTCGCCTTTGGCTCCAGCTATCTGTCATCCCCGCGTAGGCGGGGATCCAGGTGAGTTCTAGATTCCCGCATTCGCGGGAATGACAAATAATATGGAAGACTTAAAAAAAGAATTGGAAAGTTTGGAAAACGCCATGGCACAGGCGGATTTTTGGGTGGACAAGGATAAGGCGCAAGCCACCATCAAACGCATCGCCGATTTGAAAGCCGAGATCGCCGGCGAGGGAAAATACGACAAAGGTAACGCTCTCATGACTATTTTTTCCGGCGCGGGTGGCGATGACGCCGAGGATTTTTCGGCCATGCTTCTCAATATGTATTTGAAATTCTGCGACCGGAAAAATTTCAGCGTCAAATTTTTGCACCAAAACGAAAATGATCACGGTGGATACAGAAACATCACTGTCGAAATCAGCGGAAAAAATGCTTACGGCACACTCAAAAACGAGTCTGGTGTGCATCGCCTCGTACGCATTTCGCCGTTTAACGCCGACGCCAAACGGCACACCAGCTTTTCCATGGTTGAAGTTATTCCCGAGTTTGAAAAACAATCTGATTTCGAAATTCCGCCGGACGAAATTCGAGTGGAAACCTCACGCTCGTCCGGTCCGGGCGGGCAAAACGTCAACAAGCGCGAAACGGCCGTCCGCGTTGTCCACATTCCGACAAATATTGCCGCTGCCTGCGAAACCGAACGCTCCCAAGCTCAAAACAAGGAAACGGCTCTGAAAATTCTGTACGGTAAAATCTACAAAGCGCTCGAGGAGGAACGGATCAAAAAAGAAAAGGGAATGTACATCTCCAAAACGACCCAAATCGAGTGGGGTAACCAAATCCGCTCATATGTTCTGCATCCATACAAAATGGTCAAGGACCACCGTACTGGCGCTGAAACGTCACAGGTGGAAAAAATTCTTGCCGGTGACCTGGACGAGTTCATCGAGGCGGAAAAATCCCTCTAATTACACCACATTTTTAAAATTACAATGGCCGTCTTTGTAATTTTAAAAATGTGGTGTAATTTGGTAAAAAAGTTTTGATTTTTGAAATTTAAGTTATATAATGACCGTATGATTCACTTTGATAAAGTCTCCAAGATTTATCCGGACAGCTCGATTGCTCTGGAAGATGTCACTTTTTCAATCGCTCCAAAAGAATTTGTCTCCGTGGTCGGACACAGTGGCGCCGGCAAAACCACTCTGGTGAAAATGCTTCTGGCTGAGGAAAAACCGAGCGATGGAAAAATTTTTTTTGAATCGACGGACATTCACTCGCTTAGCAAAGAAAAAATAAATGACTTTCGCCGAAAAATTGGCGTAGTTTTCCAGGATTTTCGCTTGCTTCTGCACAAAAATGTTTACGAAAACATTGCTTTTGCCATGGAAGCGGCCGGCCGGACGGACGAGGAAATAGAGGCGGACGTGCCTCACGTGCTCGACCTCGTTGATCTCGGCAAAAAAATCTGGAACTTTCCCGGCGAACTTTCCGGTGGGGAAAAACAACGCGTGGCTATTGCTCGCGCCATTGTTAATCAACCGGATGTATTGGTGGCTGATGAGCCGACGGGACAACTCGACCCGCTCAACACTTACGACATTGTTCAAATTTTGAAAAAAATAAACGACCTTGGCACGACCGTCATATTGACCACACACAACAAAGGTGTCATTGACTCGCTTGGCAAGCGCGTTTTGACCATGGAAAACGGGCGAATAATTCGCGACGACAAGGACGGAAAGTATGTGATATAATCACAAAGAATTTTAAATTTTAAATTCTAAATTTTAAATGATGTGGATAAATATCAAAAGAATAGCACGATCGGGTTTCTACGGTTTTTGGCGCAACGGCTTTGTGTCGCTTTCTTCCATTTTGGTCATGGTGGTGACGCTTTTTGTCATCGGTTCGATTATTTTTTCCGGTGCTATTTTGCGCGGAACGATGGAACAGATAAAAAGCAAAGTCGATATCAATGTTTATTTTGTCAAAGACGCTTCCGAAGACGATATTCTCTCGTTCAAGACAAATTTGGAAAAATTACCTGAGGTCGCTCCACCGGTCGTTTATGTTTCGGCTGACGATGCTTTGGCCAATTTCCGCACACTTCACCAGAACGACCAGTTCACTCTTCAAGCACTCGACGAGCTCGGCAACAACCCGCTCGGCGCTACGCTAAACATCAAAGCCAAGGATCCGTCGCAATATGCCTCGATTGCCGATTATCTCAAAAGCAAAACAACTCTTTCCGACGGTTCAAATTTGATCGACAAGGTTAATTATTACCAGAACAAAGATTCCATCGACCGCCTAACCCGCATCATCGACTCGGCCGACAACCTCGGTCTCATTCTGACAATCTTTTTGATTATTGTTTCGATTTTGATTACTTTCAACACTATCCGGCTGGTTATTTACATGTCGCGCGATGAAATTTCTGTCATGAAGCTCGTCGGTGCGAGCAATGGCTACATCCGCGGTCCGTTTTTCGTGGCTGGCGCATTGTACGGATTTATCTCGGCCATTATCACGCTCGTTTTGTTTTACCCCGTCACACTCTGGCTCGGCAAAACGACGGCCAACTTTTTTGTCGGACTGAATGTTTTCAGTTATTACATTTCAAATTTTGGACAAATATTTTTGATAATAGTGTTTTCCGGAATCGCAATCGGATCAATATCCAGTTATTTGGCGGTGAGGAAGTACTTGAAGGTATAATCAAACAATTTTTAATTTAGAATTTTTAATTTTTATTGAATTTTCAATGATCAATTTTTAAATTTAAACATTCATTAAAAATTTTAAATTAAAAATTAAAAATTTGAGTAGTTTGTTAGCGAATTATTATAAATAATTATTTCAGAAAATCATGGTCAAGAAGCATAAATATATATTCGTCGTCGGTGGTGTTATGTCCGGAGTCGGAAAGGGAATCGCGTCATCATCCATCGGAAAAATTTTGCAGTCCAAAGGTTTCAAGGTCAATCCCATCAAGGTTGACCCTTATTTGAATGTGGACGCCGGCAATATGAATCCGACTGAACACGGCGAAGTATTTGTGCTTGACTCCGGCCTCGAAACTGACCAAGACATGGGCAACTACGAGCGATTTTTAGAAACGGATCTCGACGATGGCGACTACATGACCTCCGGCATGATTTACAAACATGTCATCGAAAAGGAACGCAACCTCGGCTATCGCGGCAAATGCGTCGAGGCCATTCCGCATATCACCGACGAAATTTTGCGCCGGTGGAAAAAATCAGCCGAAACGCATTTGTCAGACATTTCCATTATCGAAATCGGCGGAACGATCGGCGACTATCAAAACGCTTTGTTCATCGAATCAGCCAGAACACTCAAAATAAAATATCCGCAGGATGTTATGTTCGTCATGGTTTCCTATCTGCCTATTCCGGGTTCGCTTGGTGAAATGAAAACCAAGCCGACTCAGAACGCCGTTCGCCAGCTCAACTCGTATGGAGTTCAGCCGGATATGATCATTGCCCGCGGGGCCCAGCCGATCGACTTCAAACGCAAAGAGAAAATCGCTTTTGCCTGCGCCATCCAGCCGGAGAACGTCATCTCGGCGCCGGACATCGAAAGTATTTACGATGTTCCGCTAAATTTCGAAAAAGACAGAATCAGCTCGGTCATCATGAAAACGCTGCACATGCGCACCAAGTCGCACAATGGAGAGCTCGATGAGTGGAGAAAATTTGTTTGCAAGAGAAAGAACGCCAAGAGGGAATTAAAGATTGCCGTTGTCGGGAAATATTTTGATACGGGCGACTTCGTTCTGTCCGACGCCTACGTTTCTGTCATCGAGGCGGTTAAATTTTCATCGTATTGGAATGATTCGCGAACATGCCTGTCGTGGATAAATTCCAAGGAATATGAAGCCGATCCGAAAAAGATTTCCGAGCTGAAAAATTATGATGGCATTATCGTTCCCGGCGGATTCGGCGAATCGGGGATCGAGGGTGTGATAATGGCCATCGAGTTTGCGCGTAAAAATAAAATTCCGTACCTCGGACTTTGCTATGGAATGCAGCTTGCCGTAATTGAATTTTGCCGCAACATCATTGGCTGGAAGGATGCGCACACAGCCGAAATAAATCCGAAGTCGTCGCATGTGGTCATCGACATTATGCCAGAGCAGAAAAAACTTTTGGAGGAAAACAAATATGGCGCGACAATGCGACTTGGCGCTTATCCGGCGTTTCTCAAAAATGGAACAATCGCGTTAGACGCCTACAAAAAATCAAACCTGGTCGCCGATGAGGCGACGATTTCCGAGCGTCACCGTCATCGCTACGAAGTCAGCCCAGATTACATTGCCGAAATCGAAAAAGCCGGCCTGGTTTTTTCCGGCACATCACCAGACGGTCGCCTCATGGAAATCGCCGAACTGCCAAAATCGGTTCATCCGTTTTTCCTAGGCACGCAATTTCACCCCGAATTCAAAGCCCGTCCGCTTCATCCGCATCCGCTCTTCACTGCCTTTATCGAAGCTTGCATAAATAAAAACTCTCAAATTCGGCCAATCTCATCGTCTAAAATTTTAAAAATTTCACCCAATGTACCAAATGTACATCTCTGAAATTTTTAAAATTTTATACGCGACTTTGTCTCGAATTTGAAAGTTTTTAGAAAATATGGATATCACTCATGTTGGAATTGCTCTCGCCTTTGTTGCCATGCTTTCCTGGGGTTTTGGTGATTTTTTCATTCAGCGATCAACAAGAAAAATTGGCAATTGGGAAGCTCTATTTTTCATCACTTTATTCGGGACGATAATTCTTTTTCCTTTTGCCTATAAAAATTTGCCATCCGTTATCAACAGTTCACCCCAAACACTTTTGGTTCTTGGAATTTTGTGTGTTGTTTTGTTTCTGGCGGCAATTTTTGACTTTGAAGCTTTGCGAGTAGGGAAGCTTTCTGTTATTGAGCCTGTTTGGTCATTTGAGGTTCCGGTTTCCGCCCTTTTAGCTTTTTTCATTTTGAAAGAACATATCGGCTTGCTGCAAATTATTCTCATTGTTTTATTATTGCTTGGCCTAACTCTCGTTTCTCTGAAAGATAAAATTCAATTGCGGAATATTATCTTTGAAAAAGGTGTGAGAATAGCATTTTTTGCCGCCATTCTGATGGGTGGAGCAAATTTTCTCATGGGTTGGAGTTCGCGTTTGAGCGATCCAATAATGGCAAACTTCATTTCCGATTTGTTTATTGCCGTGGTGACGGGGATATATTTGCTAATGACCGGAAGGTTAAAATACCTCTTGAAGGATTTTTCCATTAACAAAAAAGTTTTGCTTCAAATGTCCATTGCCGATAAAGTGGCATGGGTGGCTTTTGCCTTCGCCATGAGCATTGCACCGATTGGCATCATTGTGGCGCTGTCTGAAAGTTACATAATCATAGCTGTCATCCTTGGATTGGCGATAAACAAAGAAAAAATAAAATCTCACCAAAAAATCGGACTAATATTGTCAATTGTTTCTGCTATCATACTCGCTTCAATAACAGGATAAAAACATGGATCATGTTGCCATAATGAAAAAGAGTTGGGGACTGACCGAGAAAATTTTAAGTGGGCAGAAAAAGATTGAATCTCGCTGGTACGTGATGAAATGTAGGCCGTGGAACAAAGTCGCGGTGGAGGACACAATTTATTTTAAAAATTCTGGCGAACCGGTTTGTATGAAAGCAGAAGTGAAAAATGTTTTGCAATTTGAAAATCTGACACCGGAAAAAGTAAAACAAATTTTGAAAAAATACGGAAAAGATGATGGACTCGAAAAGGAAAAACTCGATGAATTTTTTGAAATGTTCAAAAACAAAAAATATTGTATTTTGATTTTTCTTAAAAAAGTGGTTTCCGTAAGGCCTTTTAATGTCGATAAAACCGGTTTCGGCGCAATGTCTGCATGGCTCTCTGTTCC
The DNA here is from genome assembly GCA_903861205.1 of uncultured bacterium. GTDB lineage: Bacteria > Patescibacteriota > Minisyncoccia > Phycocordibacterales > DATDWN01 > CAIOTC01. Next base: position 8,643 of record CAIOTC010000007.1, read on the forward strand.
GAATATTTCAAAAATCAAAAAGCGGGTGTATAATATAAAGGGTTAGAGGCCGGGGCGTTTCGGCGGTGGTCCGATCACGCCAGGCCTCGGGGCGCCACGCTGTCCCAACCGACACGGGCGCCCTTTTCTATTGAAAAAATCACGTTTTTTTGGTATTGTAGTGTTTAAACATATATTTTTATCAGAGCTGGGAGATCGTCTAATGGTAGGACTCATCCCTCTGAAGGATGTTATCCTGGTTCGAGTCCAGGTCTCCCAGCTCTGGTTGAAATACAAAAAACGGTACCTGACACCGATCATTAACTAACATGAAGATAATCTCAATTAATGCATATGGTGGCAAGAGGACAGAACTTCTTTTGCAATTCCTAAAGCAGCACGGAGATGTTGATATTTTTTGTTTCCAGGAGGTATACGACAATGCTCAAGGCAAAGACATGGTATGGGGAGTCCTCGGTTCCAATCTCAATTTTCTGGGAGATGTTAAGAAAGCTCTGCTAAATTATAATTCTTATTATCGGCCACACCTTGAAGATTGGTGGGGTCTGGCAATTTTTATAAAAAAAGAAATTCCTGTTTTTGAAGAAGGTGAAAATTTCGTTCACAAATTTAAAGGGCATGATCCAGAAATGGAACCTCTTGGGCATACCGCAAAAAATTTACAATACATAAAAACCGAAAATAATGGAAAACCGATAACGATTTTGAATTTTCACGGACTTTGGAACGGTAACGGAAAAAGCGACACCGAAGATCGCATCAATCAATCCAAAAAAATAATTGAGTTTGTTAAAACAATAAAAGGAGATTTTGCGCTTTTGGGTGATTTTAATCTTTCTCCGGACACCGAGAGTCTGCAAATGATTGGTCGTGAATTGGGCTGCAGAGAACTAATCAAAGAATATGGTATTACTTCAACCAGAACATCTTTATACACGAAACCAAATAAATTTGCTGATTACGTTTTTGTTTCAAATGGTATTGATGTGATTGATTTCAAAGTTTTGCCAGATGAAATTTCCGATCACACACCACTTTTACTTGAAATATGACTAAACAAATTAAATTAGGATTTTCTACCGGCTGTCTTTATAAAAACCTAGAAGTAAAAGAGGCTATTCTTGTTATTAAAAATTTGGGTTGCAAGTTTATTGAGCTTGGATTTAGCAAAGCCGATAGGTTTTTTAGCAATCAGTTGGATAGAATTACAAAAGAAGATCTGGATGGGTTTGAATATGTAAGTTTTCATACACCAACTCTAAATTATGGAAATAACGAGGAAACAAAAAAGTTTTTTGAGAGAATCAATAAATTCAACCAGATTAGAGAATTAGATTTATTGGTGTTTCATCCTGACAAAGTGGAAGATTTTTCTGTTTTCAATAATACAAATTTAAATATAGGTTTTGAAAATATGGACAATCGCAAACAATCGTATAAATCGGTAGCCGAGATGAAAAATATATTTTTGAAAAATGAGAATTACAAATTTATTTTGGATGTAAACCATTGTTATTCCAATGATCGGTCTATGAATCTGGCAAAAGAATTTTATGAAAAATTAGGGGGCAAGATATCACAAGTTCATTTAAGTGGTTTTAAGGAATTACACGATCCTCTTTTTGAAACTAAACAGTTGGAAATCATAAGAGCTATACAAAATTTAAGTGTGCCAATTATAATCGAAAGTCTGCTTACTTCCGAAACCATAAAAAAAGAAAAAGATTATATTTTGCAAAATATTTGAATTGATGAGGTGCTCGAGTGCTGTCTGCAATGTTTTTCAAAAAATGTCCAGATCGGGCTCGATTTGACATTTTGTTTGGGCGGTGTAGTGTAAATATGCAAGGTTTCGATCTTGCAACTGTTCTTTTGAAAGGGGAACAAAGCTATGACTTCGGCCACAGCTAACGGAAGTAAAACGAAGGAATCCAAAGCCTTTCGTGATCTGCAGTTCGCAACAGGCGAAAAGCGCATAGCCTTGAGTGAGCTTCATCCTGAGGAGCTGCGAGCTCTTCTTATCAAAGAGCTCGGTGGACTGGACATGAAGGAGCTCAGAGGTTTCAGGGAGTTGAAGGAAACTCTGTCGAGGCGAGGGGACGAGCCACTCCAGGTGAGCGACGCTCCTGCATTTGTTTGTCACGGATCTCCTGATGAGCCATTTACTCTCAAGTCGCATACCATTCGGGTGTGCAGAGGCGTACTTTCGCAGAAGCAAACGTATCGTCGGCACGAGACAGACGCCGAGACCGATGATTGGGAGACGGCTCGCGGATGGGGTCGCAGCGGTTATCTTTACCGCGGCCAAGAGTCACTCCTCCTTATGAGGCGTCTTCCTGATTATTGGGACACGAATGGTCTATTGGTGGAAGTTGCGTACAACTACATCAAGATTCCAAACGAGAAGGAGTATGTCATCAACGAAATCTCTGCCAGACCGATTCCGATCTCCGCTTTTTGCAAGCACTTTGGCAAAGAAGCTCCGGCAGTGGCTCGCAATCTGCTCTGGGAACTGTCCTCTATCTATCGGCTGACGGCCGATGAGATGGAGAACAAGGCCAGACAAATTCGCCAGGCCACTGTCAAAAGAGAGAGGCTTGCCGATAGTATCGGGTAGTTTGTTTCATTTAGGACCCGCCAGTTTCCATACTTGGCGGGTCCTATTTTTTTAAAAAAGTGCTAAAATACAATTATGAAAAAACCATTTTTATATGCGTCGGGGGCGGCTTTGTATATTATTATCATTGTTTTTGTCGTACAGACCGTATCTTCCGCTTTACAGAGTGAAAACGGAACACTTGTCATTCCGATGACCATGTTGAGCCTGTTCGTGTTGTCGGCCGCGGTTATGGGATTTTTATTTTTATCTGAACCGTTGTATCTGCTCGTGGAAAATCGAAAAAGAGAAGCTATCGTTTTCTTTGCCAAAATTGTCGGGTTTTTTGCTTGTTTTGTGGCGATTTTTGCGTTCATACTTTTTCTTTGGCGATAAAATAAATTATGAAATTATTACTTACATCTGGAGGAATAACAAACAGGTCAATTGCCAAGGCACTGTTTGATTTGGTTGGAAAAAAATCGGAGGACACATCTCTTGTTTTTATTCCCACAGCGTCAAACACAGAAAAGGGGGACAAGGATTGGTTTATTAATGATCTAATTAATCTCAAAAATCAGAATTTCAAACAGATCGATATTGCAGATATTTCTGCTATATCGAAAGAGATTTGGCTACCAAGATTTGAAGAAGCCGATGTTTTATTTTTTGAGGGTGGGCACACTTCATATCTCATGGAATGGATAAACAAATCTGGTCTAAAAGAACAGCTTCCTGAATTACTGAAAACAAAAGTATATGTTGGTTTGAGCGCTGGAAGTTGTGTAACAAATAAAGATTTGTGTTTAAAAATATCTCAACTTTTATACGGAGAAGATTTGGATAAAACCGAAGAAACTGTTGGTTTAAACTACGTTAATTTTTATTTTCTGCCGCATTTGAATTCACAGTGGTTTCCAAAGTTGCGAGAGGAAAATATTTGCGAAGTCACAAAAGGAATGTCCGAAAAAATTTACGCTCTAGACGATCAGTCTGCTTTGAAAGTTGTGGATGGAAAAGTTGAAATTATTAGCGAAGGAAAATATTTGGAATTTAATTAAACTTATGAAGCCATACGAAAAAATGACAAAAGACAACACCGCTTTGGTTGTTATTGATATTGTAAACAGTTGTTGCCACGAAAAATGTGAGACACCAGAGTGGAATATTTCATTTTCAAAAATAAGAGAGATGGTTCCAAAACTGGACAAATTTATTAAAGATTTTAGAAATAAAATCGGTGGTAAGATTATATTCACAAATATAACACCTTGGACAAAGGAATCGCTGCCGGAAAATATAAATAATTTGTATACAGATCCCAACACAACTTACTATGGAGACGGTTCTGATTTTGAAAACGAATTTTATGTTGTTAAACCAAAAGAGCAAGACATTATCATTACGAAGAATAACTATGACACATTTTCAAATCCTGAATTCGATAAAATTCTCAAACAAAACGGAGTTCAATATATTATTATGACCGGAGTCTTTACTGATGGCTGTGTTTTGGCCACGATAGTTGGAGGTTTTAGTCATGGTTACAATTTTGTCATTCTGAAAGATTTGGTTGAAACAACCGATAAAAAAATCAGACAGGAACTTTGCCAATATCTGATTGATTACACATTTCCTATTTTGTATGGCAAAACCTTAAATTCAGAGGAATTTTTAGAAAGTTGGATTAAATAAAACAAAAATATGAACGAAGGAGAGTCAAGATTTTTTAATCAGGAAAAAAAGTTGGAAATTTTTCGACCATTAAATTTGAGTGAGGCAGAACAGATGAAAAAAGATGGAAAAGATCCGATTGTCGTGAAAATCAGCCCGAACGAAGTTGCCGTCATGACTAAAAGTCAGGATGTTATTAGCCGAATACACGAAGGCAATAATTGGAGTATGGGTCAAGAAGAACCAGATGAAAATGGATATTTTGAATATGTGTACACAAGATTGAATGAACAAGAACTTGCCGAACATCTTAATGACCCATTAAAATTCAAAGGGGAAGATTAATGATTGATTTTAAATTGATATGAAAAAAGTTTACGCAGAAATTGGGTTTGGCAACGACACTTTTCTTTCTACTGAAATTGAAGAGGGGGAAAGTGAATATAGAATTCCGAAGTTTTCCGTACCTCCAAAAATAAACGGTTATTATTTTCGTTTTTGGATATTTAAAAAAGTCTTTATTTTTTCAACTAACAAAGGCTTTGAAACTAAAGATAAAAATAGGAACAAATTAAAAATACTTTTTGGCATTAGTGGGGAAATATCTTGAGTTACTGAAAACACTAGACACATACCTTTTTGTAAGGGATGCTGAAAAAATCGGCATTTTTTTCATGATTTTTTGATTAAGTAAAATATCAGTTTGCGTAAAGCTTGATTCGAAAATGAATACTTTCTGAAGGGTGAATTTTACATTAAGACCTCATTTTTTCGTTTCTGGCAACTATCTTTTTCGGACTACTTACCTTATATTGTCGGCGTCTCACACGAGACTCACATTAAATTCATTAAGTTAAGCCACCTAATTTACTCACTAATTTACCAACTAGCATTATTCCTTTAAGTTCTGTTCTCTAATCTTGAGCCTGTTAAAATCTAACAAACGGGTTCTCTAATAAAATGAACATACGTAAAATAGCAGTTTTTACCTGCCTCTCAATTGCAGGATTGTATTCGATATTATTCGCATTGCCGGCGCTCGCTCAGACTGCGCCGACTGGAGCGATGGGTTCGGCCAACTGGGCCGGATATGTGGCCATGAACAGCACATATAAAGAAGTGCACGGCAGCTGGATAGTCCCGACTCCGACAATTACTTCGAACTCGGCTACATCATGTGACGCCAGCTGGATCGGTATTGGTGGAATGAAATCGCACGACCTTATTCAGTCCGGTACTGCAGCAGAAGTTGCAAACGGCGCAATTAAATACAGCGCATGGTACGAACTTTTGCCATCTGGTCCGGTCACATTGCCGGTCACAATCCACGGAGGTGATTCTGTCACCGCTACAGTAGCGGAACAGTCTGCCAACACATGGCTCATCACTTTCGTCAACAACACCACTGGTCAGAAGTACCAGACCACGGTCAACTACACTTCATCTTATTCTTCAGCGGAATGGGTGGAGGAAATGCCGCTCAACGGTCCGGTCGGCGCATCGACATCATTCATCGCATTGGATGATTTTGGAACAGCCAACTTCTCCAACTCTTTTGCCAACGATGGCACATCAGAAAAGAATCTTGTCGACCTTGGAGCGCAAAAAATCAACATGACCAGCGGATCGCAAATTCTAGCTTCCGCGTCTGAAATTGCTTCCGACGGCTCATGTTTTTCTGTTTCGAAATCGGGCACTGGCGCTAGCGCAACACTGGCGCAAGCGACCCCAAAGCCGGCTCAAACGTCTGCGCAGTCGACGCAAATTCCAACTCAGGTTATCGCGCAACCCGCGACATATTCTGTGCAACCGACTCAAGTTCGAACACAGCCAACTTTGATTCCGCTCGGAACGACTCAAACTCTTGGCCAACCGACACAGCTCGTTTCCCAGCCAGCTCGGGTTGTCGTAGCATCGCAAGCGTACGCCGCATATCCGCAAGGTTATGCCTACTACCCATATCCGACTGCCTACCGTTATTACCGATATCACAGGTAGGAAGTTAAAACAAAAATCATCCGCAAGGGTGATTTTTTTGTTTGTCTTCACTTTGCTTTAATGAGTTTCTGTAAAAATTTGCGAATTAATATTAACTATTAAATTAATATGAAAATGAATCCTGTTGTTCATTTTGAAATGCCGTACGAAGACAAAGATCGTATAGCTGATTTTTATGAGAAATCTTTTGGCTGGCAAGCCAAAATGATGGGCCCGGAAATGGGAAATTATGTCGTTGTAATGACAAATGAATTGGACGAAAAAACAAAATTTCCAAAAAAACCGGGCATGATAAATGGCGGGTTTTTTGAAAAAACGGACGATCCGAGAAGCAAGTATCCGTCTGTAGTTATCGCTGTCGACGATATCAAAGGCGCGATGGAGAGAGTAAAAAAGTCGGGCGGGAAACTGCTTGGCGGTGGCCAGAAACCCGGAACCGAGGAACCGGATGATATTCCGGGTGTCGGGCTTTATATGTCATTTGCCGACAGCGAAGGTAACCGCGTCGGAATGCTTCAGCCTGCGCCGATGAATATGTAAGTTAAATGAAATAAAAATTTGTGCTAGACTTAGTGCATGGATTCTAAAAAAATGATTTGGCTGGGTATGATCGTCGGGTCGGCTGTCGGCGGATTTTTGCCTGTGCTTTGGGGAGGGAGCGAGTTGTCGATGGCATCGATAATTCTAACTGCAGTCGGCGGTTTTGCCGGAATTTGGCTCGGACTGAAACTGAGTCAATAATTTAATATGAGCATACGGCAAATCATCCTTTTTTTCATACGTTACAAATATCTGGCAATTTTTCCGATTGCCGTCGTTGAAGGTCCGATAATTACCATCATATCGGGCTTTTTGGTTTCTCGCGGAATTCTCAGTTTGCTCCCGACACTGATCATCGTTTTTTTCGGAGATCTCATTTCAGACGTGGCGTTTTATTTTGTTGGGCGTGGAGGCAGGCGAGCCATTCAGTATGTCAAATTTATAAAAATTTCTGAGCAAAGATTGGAGAGACTGGAAAACAGATTTAAATCATCTCCGTGGAAAACGATGATTTTGGCCAAGGTATCATACGGTCTCGGCAGTATTTTCATGATTGCTTCCGGCGCCTCGCGCATGCCGGCAAAAAAATTCGTTGAATATATTTCGCCGATTAATTTTCTCCGCTCATCAGCGCTTCTGGCTGCCGGTTATTATTTCGGCAAAATTGCTATTCGTTTTGGTTCAAAATATTTTGTATATTTTGCCGCAGCTGTGATTATTTTAGTACCTCTCGGATACTATTTCTTTCACAAGAAATATGAACCGCAGATTTAATTTTGTTCAGTTTTACTTGCCAGACCGTTGTAGAAAAGTAATCTGTCTTTTTTGAAAAAATATTCCGCCAAATGAAAAATAGTGTAAGTGATGAAAAAGGCGGATAGGACGTCGATGGTGTAGTGCATGTGGGCCAAAAGGACAACCACGCCGAAGCCGAGAGAAAAGCAAAGGAAAATATTGCGCAGGATTTTGTTTTGCCAGAAAACCAGAGCCATGAGGAATGGCATACCGGTGTGACCGGAGAAAAATAAGTCGCCGCCGAATGTCAGTTTGGAAAGAATGTCGGAGTGAATGATTATTTGAGAAGGAAACGGGCCGAGGTGGGTCAAGCTGATGAAGACGGATCTAATGACCACAAAAAGGGCTACGCTTTTGGCCACAAAGGGAATTCTGCGCGGTTTTTGAAACGAAATAAAGACAATAAAAAAAATCAGAAAAAATGTGCCGTAAACAAAAAGTCCATCGAGGTCATAGGCGCGAGTGTTGGAAAGAACGATATCGGTGACGGAACTGCTGGCCGACTCGGTGGCATACATTCCGGCGTAAAAATTCACGACGAGACTGGCGGCCAAAAAAAACAAGGAAAGGAAAAAAACAGACAAAAATTGTTTGTTTGAAAAAAGCGCTTTGAATTCCGATATTTTCTCTCTCATATATTTTGTTGTGAAGTGCAAAACACTTACGAGCCAACACTTTTCCGTCGCCAGAATAAATCCTTGCTAGGATTTTTCTTCCTGCTCGTGTCTTCACGCATTCCGAGCTATGCATAAGTGTACCCTTAAATGCGCCGGAAAAGTATTGTCTCGACGTGTTTTGTACTTCACTATATTATCATATTTATATTTTGCTGAGAAATTGTTCGATTGCTCTCGACATTTCGTTCACGGCATTGTGCACTGTGTTGTGGTCGACATTTTTGACGCTGACGAATTCAGAATTTTTTATTTTTTTTGACATTTCAACGGCGTTTTTGGCCGGAACCATGGTGTCTTTTTCTCCGTGGATAATGAGTGTAGGCGCAGTGATTTTTTCCAATTCATATTTAATGTACGGATTGACGGATTGCCGTAACGTATAAAAATGCGCGTGCAGTCCGGTGTTTCTCATGTCGGCCAAGTTTCTTCGAATGTCCCAATCGGTTGAATTTGAATGTTTGCTGTAGTCGACATGTCCGCGCGGTTTTGGATTGAAAGGTAAAAGGGAAATGATTCCGGTCATTAATTTGAGAGCTGGCCGCATCATTTTCGACAAAAATCCGTCTTCCAGATAAATTTCCGGGGAAGTGAAAATATTGGCGCAAACACTATCGCCATACAATTTCAAATATTCCAGGTGAACAAGTCCGGCGAAAGAATTGCTGATCAAAACAAATTTCTGAATGCCGAGACCGGAAATCAAATCGTGCAAATCCTCGGCAAAATTTTTAATCTCGTAATCCTCATAGCGCGGATATTTTTTGGAAAGTCCGTGTCCGCGGATGTCATAAGTTAAAACATTGTATTTGTTTTCAAATATTTTCTCGTAAGGCCACCAAGCGCTGGACGAACCGGAAACTCCGTGCGCAAAAACCAAAGTCAGTCTGTCTTGCCTGAATTCGTTGGTACGATAATAAATTCTGTTGTCGAAAAAATGTTCGTTCATTTTTTTTGGTGAATTTCCTGTGTCATCCCCGCGCAGGCGGGGATCCAGTTTTAACTCTAGATTCCCGCATTCGCGGGAATGACAGCACTTTCAAATTTTCTGTGCGATGTTTCGAAAAAATGTTCCTACATGTTAAATTCCTAAAACATTATAATAAATTTCTTCCAATTTGTCAGCGCTCCTTTGGATGTCATAATTTTTGCTTTTTTCCAAACTGGCCCGGCCCATTTTTTGGCGCAGCTCGGTGTTGCCGATGAGGTGAATGGCTTTTTCGGCCAAATCCAGGTGATTTTTTGTTTCAAACAAAAATCCGTTATCGTCGACAAAAAATCGGCTGGCGCTCATTTCCGAGTCGGAAATAATAATCGGTTTGCCGCAAGCCATGGCTTCGAGGACGGCCATACCCTCAAGCTCGGCGAGCGAGGGGAGTATGAAAATGTCGCTGGCGTTGTAAGCCATAATTTTGTCTTCCTCGCTGACCAATCCCAAAAAAGTGACAAAATCACTGACGTCCAAATCACTCGCAAGTTTTTCCAATTTTTCCCGCAAATGTCCGCCACCGACAATCATGGCGTGCGTGTCCGGATGTTTTTCGATGATGTGCGGCATGGCTTTGATAATAGTGTCGACAGATTTTTCCGGAAACAAGCGTCCGACAAAAAGCAATTTGACAGTGTTTTCCGGAATATTAAATCTGTCGTGAAAATCTCCGACATTGATCGGTCGGAATTCCTCCGTGTTTATGCCGTTGCTGACTACGTGAGACTTTTGATTTTTTTTGCCTAATTTATCCAAGAGTCCTCGGGCCATTTCCGATGGGTAAATCAGCGTTTCAGCTTTACCGTAAGTCCAGCGAAGATACGAATTCCACAAATTATTGAGCGTCGGTTGAATGGCTTTCGGCATGTCCATAAAAAGATTTTCTGGCTGAGAGTGCGAGTGCGCCACGATTTTGATGCCAAGTGCGCGAGCCGCCTTGATGGCCACGATCGATCCGGTCATCGGCAAAATAATATGGACGACATCGATTTTTTCTTCCCGGAATATTTTTTTTAATTCCTCGATTGTTGGAAAGGCCAAATTCCAACCGCCGGATTTCGGCACCGGAAGTGAGCGAAATCGGTAAGCTTTGCTGCCGTCATGCTCGCTGTGTTTGCGATGTTCTTTTGATTTTGCGCCGATAAAAATTACATTGTGTCCGCGTTCGCGCAGGAGTTTGGCGAAGCGCAGAGTCGAAACAACCACGCCGGATTTGTTGCTACCGATCGGATCGCAAACCATAGCGATGTTCAGTTTTCTTTCTTTCATTTAGATGTTGGCCGACTTCAAATATTTATTGGCGTATTTCAGGGCCAGTATGAATGCCACAAATACGGATATGACAAAAATTATTTTCATCGGTCCTGAAATCATGGTATAAATGTTGCCGAAAAAATATCCAACGATGACGAGGAGCGCCGTCCAGATAAAACCTCCGACCAAATTCAAAATAACATAATTTTTAAACGGCACTTTGAAAATGCCCGCCACAATAAGAACAATAAAAGCAAAACCCAATCCCATTGTCAATTTGGAAATGATCAGAATTTTTTGATGATAATGTCTGAAACGATTTTCCACTTTTTCCAGTGTTTCCGGAGTTAGGCCGAAATAATGTCCGAGTTTGAAAATGGCGCTTCTGGTTCCGAATCTTCCCAAACAATACCAGCCGATGTCAGCAGTGAAATCTCCGAAAACTAGGGCGAGATACATCGGCAAAAAAACAAACCCACCGATGCGATACAAAAAACCGCTTGTCATCATAACGACCGGTCCCTCAAAAATACATCCCACAAAAATCAGAACATATTTCGACGACTCGAGCCAGAGAAGGAGATTGTGGAAAATTACCATTTTTGTATTATACGATATTTTTTGGCTTTTTTACAGAGTTTTTTGCAAAGGAAAACCCCGCATCCGCCGGTTGGCAAATGCAGGGTTGGAGTTGGACGCTGATCTCCAGAGCGTTTACTTGTGCATGGGCCATTGGTGGTTAGTGGCCAGCCATCTTTGTTGGTCCAGTCTGCCAGTGGCCATGTCGTACCAGAGCAGAAGTGCCCAGATGGCGACCAGAATCACGACTGTCGTTTTTTCTGTTGCTGTGCCGTGTTCAAAAATCACAGGCAAAATTGTAATGAGCAAGTAGGCGAGTAATGGTAACACAACAATGTTGTGGTAAATATCCATCACTTCCTTTGCGTTGAGGAAGTAGTTACTGGCGATACCAATAAACAAACATAACACGGCGAGCACTATCTCGGAGTGAAGGTTGGCAATGAATGATTCGTGTCTCAATACTGTCACGCCGATCATAACACAGATGATGAGCGCGATGTCGCCTATTCACTGGCGAGTGAGACGTTATAAGGGAATCCTTCAAACAGCCGTCGGCCGAGAGGGAGGATTCCGATACAAAGAAAATACAAAACCGTGAAAGTTAACCACGAAGGGCTTTTTTCCAGAACTCCGTACATGTTTTCACCTCTGCTAGTATTATACACCCAAACAACAAATAAGTCAAGCCTTAAAAAATAGCTTAAAATATGGTCAAAATCATCACAAAAATAAATTGTAGCTTGAATAGCAAAATTCGGTGGCTCGTGTTTTTTGAAAGAGTTTCGGACGACGGCGGTCGGAGAACGAGACGAAAAATCAGCAGATTTTTACGGCGTCTCTTTCAAAAAATACGAGACATAAGAATTTTGCAATTCAAACCAAATTTATTTAAAAAACTCTCGGCGAATTTTCAGCACTTCTCGCGTGAACTCGACTTCTTGTTCGTGGCGCGGGTAGCGCAGACTAATGTCGAAGGAGTTGCTGACAGTTTTATTTTTTATGAGCAAAACTTTGCTCGACAGGGAAATGGCTTCTTCGATAATGTGCGAGACCATGACGATGGTTTTGCCGGTTTGTCGCCAGATTTTGAGCAGGTCGTCGTGGAGCTCTTTGGTCGTTTTTGGATCGAGAGCCGAGAAAGGTTCGTCGAGCAGGAGCACTTCCGGATTGACGGAAAGCGCTCTGGCGATGCCGACGCGTTGACGCTGGCCGCCGGAAAGTTCGCTCGGCCTTTTGTTCGCAAATTCCGTCATGTCGAGCATTTTCAAATATTCCTCGACAATTTTCGGAATGGCGTGAGCCGGATGTTTTTTGGCTTTCAAAACTATTTCTATATTTTCGTAAACGGAAAGCCATGGGAAAAGAGCGGAGGATTGAAAGACCATACTGACGCCGGCCGGTTTTTTGACCGCGCCGGAAGTTTCCTTTTCCAGACCGGCGATGATTTTCAAAATGGTCGTCTTGCCTTCGCCGGATGGGCCGATCAGACAAACGAAATCTTTTTCCTGTACCGAAAAAGAAACATGCGACAGCGCCGTTTCGCGCATTGGCTCGTAAATTTTTCCTACATCAGAGAATGTGATAATGTTTCTGTTCATAAAATTAAAATACAATTTAAAATTTAGAATTTTTAATTTAAAATGAATTTAAAATGACAAAATTTTAAAATTGAAAATTCATTAAAAATTTTAAATTTTAAATTAAAAATTATTTTTATATTACTCAAACTTATACTTCTGCACGTAGTGCAACAGTTTCTGCCAGATAAAGAAATTGAAAACAGCGATGATCATAATCATGACCAGAAGCGTGGACAGAAAAAGGAAATTTTGTCCGCTAGTGGCCGACTGGACTAAAATACTGCCGAGACCGAACAGATCCTGACTCTGTGTGCCGGCCGGAATGTAAACATGCATCACTTCGGCCACGATAATCAGGTTCCAACCCTGAGCAAAAGCCAAAATGGAACCGGTCACGATTTCCGGCGAGATGGCTGGGAGCATGACCTGCCTGACATATTTCCAGCCCTTGATGTTGAAAACTGCGGCGGCATACTCGATATCTTTCGGAATTATTTTTATTCCGCCGATGAGCGTGAAAACAATGTTCCAGAGCATCGAAAGGAAAAGAATGAATATAGCGGCGCCGTTTATAAAATTAAATTTGACGAAAAGCAAAATGAGAATGGGGAAGAAGGCCAGAATCGGAATTGATTCCAAAATATCAAAAATCGGCAGAAAAATATTTTCCATGAAAGAATTTTTGGTGGCAAGGATGGCCAAGGGCACGGCCACGACTACAGCGAAACAGTAAGCCACGACCAGCCGGTAAGTGGTGGAAAGTCCGGCCAAGCCGAGGGTGTAAAAAGAAATTTGCGAGAAGTTACCGGAAAAGTGAAGCAGTTTAGCCACCACAAAAAAAACGACGACAAGGAGAACCGGAGCGAAAAACAAGGAGTACATTCTTTCGCCGAATGTGTGAGGATAACTAACGACCGAAGAATTTTTTTGATGCCTCATACTGCCTATATATTAACACCAAAATATTGAAGAGGATAGGCTCACATAATCTTCATCTAGACTGTGAGAACATTGACCACATGAAGAAAGTCATATTTTCCGCGATTTTTGTGTTGGTTTTTATAATGTACGCCGTGTACCAGTCCTTGGGCGGGCAGAGTGTATCTGTTTCCGGCTTGGCCGTTTTGCCCGTGAGCGGTTTGAACTTGACCCCGACTGTTTCTGCGCCGGTTGTTTCGAAAACGCCGTCTGCTCCGTCTGCTCCATCTGTTCCGGTCAAAAAGAAAGTGGTCGTTCAATCGTCGGATGATGAGAGCGATGATTCTTCCACGGATGATAATAAAACTTCGAATATTGCTGCGGCGGTGACGAGTGTGACGCCGACTCCGGTTGTTGTTCCGGCACCGACGTCGACTCCAACTCCGGTGCCTGTTCCGGTTGTTACGCAAACTCCGCCACCCGCGCCCGCGCCCGCGCCAACACCGACGCCGATTCCGGCACCTCCGCCACCCGCGCCTCGCGGAATGTACACTGACGGCACTTACACCGGCGTAGTGGCTGACGCCTATTACGGAAACGTTCAAGTTCAAGCGATAATTTCCGGCGGCAAACTTGCCGATGTTCAGATTTTGCAATATCCGAACGATCGCAGCCGATCGATCTCTATCAACACGAGAGCCATGCCGATTTTGCGAAGTGAAGCTATCGTGGCGCAGAACGCAAATGTCGACATTGTTTCCGGCGCGACGGATTCGAGTCAGGCATTTCAACAATCTCTCGACTCGGCTCTTGTTCAGGCTAAGGCATAAAAATATGCCCAGTAGTAGAAGTCGGCATTGCGCCAAAGGCGCATAAAAAGATGCCGACTTCACTACAGGGCTATCCCGTAGTGAAAATGGCATTGAATAAATTCATTACGTGGTTATATTACAAATTGAAATTAATAAAAAATAATTTTTTGAAATGACATTCAGCTCGTAGAGCGATGCCATTTTCTACTACTGGGATGAAAAGAACAAAGTGGATCATGGGTATGCCGATTACCGTCGTCGTTTTGGACGAGGCGGCCGATGAAGACGCACTGCAGGAAGTGTTTGAATATTTTGCGTACGTTGACCAGACATTCAGCACGTACAAAGTCGACAGTGAGATAAGCAAAATAAACAGAAAAGAAATTGAAAAAAAAGATTGGGGCGAAGATATGAAAACAGTTTTCGATTTGGCGGACAAAACCAAAAAAGAAACCGGCGGATATTTTGACATCGTGACGCCGGAGAAAACCTTCGATCCGTCCGGATTGGTCAAGGGTTGGGCCATTTACAATGCCGCAGAAATTTTGGCGAAAAAAGGTTACAAAAATTTTTACGTCAACGCCGGCGGCGATATCGAAGCTCGCGGAAAAAATAAAGATGGCAAAAATTGGAGCGTTGGCATTCGCAATCCGTTTGCAAACGACAGAAATAATATTGTCAAAACGGTTTTCATTTCCGACCGCGGACTGGCCACTTCCGGCACGTACGAAAGAGGTCAGCACATTTACAATCCGCGCACCGGCCGAGCCCCGCTTCTCGACATTTCCAGCATAACCGTCATCGGACCGAATGTTTTTGAAGCGGACAGATTTGCCACGGCGGCGTTTGCAATGGGAAAGGATGGGATTAATTTCATTGAACAACTTTCCGGTTTTGAAGGTTACACGATTGATGCGAATGGCATTGCTACAATGACGTCCGGCTTTGAGAAGTATTGTTAAATTATGCCCGGTAGTAGAAGTCGGCATTGTGCAGAGCACATAAAAAGATGCCGACTTCACTACAGGGCTATCCCGTAGTGAAAATGGCATTGAATAAATTCATTACGTGGTTAAATAACAAAAATCGACATTAATAACATTAAATTTTGAAATGACATTCAGTTCGTAGAACGATGCCATTTTCTACTATCGGGATGAAATACATCGATAAAATTCTAAATAAAATAACCATGTACAGAATTGTTCTGTACGAGCTTTTATTTTTGGTTGGCGCGGCTGTTGTTTTGGCAGTGTTCGGGCTTTTGCCTTATTCTCCGATGAGCATAATATTATCGGCAACTTTCATTACGGTTATTTGTTGGGTGATAAATAAAATATTTGCCAAAATTTTCGAAGCGCCCAGCAATCCGGAATCGACATACATCACCGCTCTCATTTTGGCGCTGATTATTTCTCCGGCCTCCGGTTTTGCAGACATGGGATTTTTTATCTTGGCTTTTTGGGCCTCAGCACTGGCGGTGGCTTCTAAATATATTTTAGCCATCGGCAAAAAACATGTTTTCAATCCGGCAGCCATCGCGGTCGTTATTACCGCTTTTGCTTTGAATCAATCGGCCAGCTGGTGGGTTGGCACGGCGGCCATGCTGCCGTTTGTGCTTGTCGGCGGACTTTTAATTGTGCGCAAAGTTCAACGCACTGATTTGGTTTGGGGCTTTACCATGGCCGCTCTCATCACCACTTTGGTTTTGAGCGCCATGCACGGCTCAAATGTCGTTTCGACTGCGCAGAAAATAATTTTGTCGTCGCCACTTATTTTCTTTGCCACCATTATGCTGACCGAGCCGCTGACATCTCCGCCCACCATTCCGCTTCAGATGACTTACGGAATTATAGTTGGCATTTTGTTTGCACCGGCAATTCACATCGGTTCAATATATTCGACGCCGGAGTTGGCGCTGGTAGTCGGAAATATTTTTTCCTACATTGTCAGTCCAAAGAAAAAGTTGGTTTTGAAATTGAAAGAAGTCAGACAAATTTCTTCCGACTCATATGATTTTGTTTTTACGCCGGACAAACCGCTTTCTTTCCGTCCCGGACAATATATGGAGTGGACGCTTGGCCACGACAAATCTGACAGTCGCGGTCTGCGCCGATATTTCACTCTGGCTTCCTCGCCGACAGAAAAAGAATTGCGCATGGGCGTGAAGTTCTATCCGGACGGCAGTAGTTTCAAAAAAAGTCTTATATCCATGCAAGCAGGCGACAAAATCGTTGCCACCGGACTGGCCGGCGATTTCGTTTTGCCAAAAGATAAAAATGAGAAACTTGTTTTTTTGGCAGGCGGTATCGGCATCACTCCATTTCGCAGCATGATCCAATATTTGCTCGATAATGGCGAAAAAAGGGAAGTGGCTCTTTTGTACAGCAACAAAAAAATAAGCGATGTGGCGTACAGAGAAACATTTGATCTGGCCGAAAAAAATCTCGGCATCAAAACAGTTTACGCGGCGACTTCTCCGGAAGAAAACATTTCGTCTTCGCCAAACTTTGTCAGGAGAATTGACGAAAAAACTATTTCAGAAAAAGTTCCGGATTATCGTGAAAGAATTTTTTATCTTTCCGGTCCGCGCGGTATGGTTGACGCTTTCGACGACACGCTCCGAAAAATGGGTGTTGGCAAAAAACAAATCAAAAAAGATTTTTTTCCGGGGTTTGTGTAGAGTGGGTATAAATCGAAAATTTCTTACGAGCCGGTACTTTTCCGTCGCCAGAATAAATCGCTGCTGCGATTTTTCTTCCTGCTCATGTCTTCACGCACTCCGCAATGCGCCGGAAAAGTACCGGCTCGACGAAATTTTCGATTCAAAGTAATATGATGAGAATGCAACAAGCTAAAAATTCAAACGATGCCGAGCTGATGGCGGAATACCTTTCCGGCGATGAAGAGGCTCTAAATATGGTCATCTCGAACAATCTCTCGCTTGTCTACAGCGCTGTTTATTTTATGATCGGAAATCAAGGTGATGCCGAGGACGTGACCCAGGAAACTTTTTTAAAACTTTGGAAAAACGCCGGTAAATACAAAAAGGAAAAATCTTTCAGAGCGTGGCTTTTGACCATTGCTCGAAACACAGCCCGAGATTTTTTGCGCAAAAGAAAAAATTTTGTTTTTTCCGATTTTGAAAAAGAGGACGGCAGTAATTTGTTTGTCGAAAATCTTTCTGACCAGGAACCTTTGCCGGACGAGATTTTTTGGCGCGAAGAAAATAAAAAAATTATGGAAGAAGCTTTGACCAAACTTTCTTTTGCGGAACGCGAGGTGGTGGTTTTGCGTTACACGAGCAATATGACGTTCGAAGAAATAGGGGAAATTGTCGGTCGACCGCTCGACACGGTCAAAAGTCAGCACCGCCGGGCCTTGATTCAAATCAAGAAAAGCACCAAAATATCTTTGTAACTCGTATATATAATGTATGAAAGTCAAAACACCGGAAAATCTATATTCCACGGTTATTTTGCGCATTGATTCGGAAAAAAGGAAATCGGCCAAACGCCGTCTGTTTTACACCAGCGGGGCTATTTTGATTTCCGTTGTCGCTTTTGTCGAAGCTTCCGCTTCTATGCTCGGCAGTTTGGCTCGTTCCGGATTTTACAATTATTTCTCACTTATTTTTTCCGACGGTTTCGCCCTGGTCTCTTCCTGGAAAGAATTTGTTTTTTCTTTGGTTGAGTCGTTCTCTGTCTCGGAGTTCATCGTCCTTTTGTCCATTGTTTTTGTGGTATTAATTTCCGTCAAAATTTTAATTAAGAATTATAAAATTATTTATACGCCATTAAAATTTGCGTAACTTTTATGAGCACAAAAGATTTTTTCGAGTCAAAAATATTTCAACGAGTTATTTGGGGAATAGGCATTTTTATTATTGCTTTGGTTATTTTCCAAGCGGGAGTTTTTATCGGATACAAAAGAGCGTCATTTTCGTTTAGATATGGCGACAACTATTATAGTACATTCGGAAGTGGACCGATGGGAGGCATGATGAGAAATTTTCCGCCGGGCCTTCCGCCAGACGATTTCCCGGCCGGTCATGGCGTTTCCGGCAAGATTATAAAAGTTTCTCTGCCGACGGTTTTGGTGGCGGGCGACGATGGCGTCGAAAAATCTGTTTTGGTTGCGTCGAGTACTCTGATCAGAGAATTTCGCCAAATGATTTCGCCGGCCGATTTAAAAGTTGATGACACGGTTGTTGTTATAGGTTCACCGAATGCGCAGAGTCAAATAGAAGCCAAACTTATCAGAATCATTCCGGCAATGCCCACTGCAACACCGCAAAAATAATTATGAACAATTAACAAATTTCGTCGAGCCGATACTTTTCCGGCGCATTGCGGAGCCCGTGAAGAGGTGAGCAGGAAGAAATTTTCCAGCAGGAAAATATTCTGGCGACGGAAAAGTGTTGGATCGTAAGAAATTTGTTTTCTAAAAATAATATGAAAAATTTTTTTAAAAAAATAACCGAATATGCCAAAGCGCACAAAATTCAAGCAGGCGCAGTTTTGGTCATAGTTCTGCTTCTGGGTTATTGGATTATCAAATCCGCAAGCAGCACTTCGGCCGAAACCAGATATGTGACAACGACCGTTCAAAAAGGAACCATTGTTTCAACGGTTTCCGGTAGCGGGCAAGTTTCCGCTACGAACAAAGTTGACGTCAAGGCCAAAGTTTCCGGCGATATCACTTGGGTGGGAATCAAAGCCGGGCAGGCAGTTTACCAGTGGCAGGCTCTGGCCACCATTGACAACAAAAGCGCCAAAGCCGCGGTTTCCGATGCCGAAGCGTCTTTGGTGCAATCAAAATTACAATTACAAAAGGATTCCGCGTCCGCGCCGATTGATTATCAAAAAACGGTTGATGCTCTGGCCACGGCCAAAGAAGATTTGAACACGACATATAACGACACGTTCAACACGCTTTCAAACACATATTTGGATTTGCCCGGCGTTGTGACAGGGATTCAAAATATTTTGTACGGAAATGATTTGGCGCCAAACAGCGGGCAATGGAATGTCGATGTGCTTGTGAGCATGTTCAATAGCAAACAAGCGGAAATGGTAAAAATAAATTCTTTTGCTCAAAGCGCCGAAAGCGATTACAAAAATGCCAGAGCCGGTTACGATACCAGTCTCTCCGCGTTCAAGCAGATTACCAGATCATCTCCAACTCAAAATATTGAAGACATTTTGAAGCAATCGATCGAAACGACGACACTCATTGCCCAATCCGTGCAGAGCGAGTTGAATTTTCTAAGCTTGATGGCGGACATGTCTCAAACATATAATTTGAAGCTTCCGACTGCAGTCGCAACCATGCAAACGAACGCTCGCAGTTATCTTTCGACCGTCAACGGCGACTTGAGCAATTTACTTTCGCAGAAAAAAGCCATTGACGCCGGCAAGCAAACGATAACGACAGACCAGCAAAATATCACTTTGCTTCAAGTCGGAAATACGGATGGCAGCAACCCGATCAGTTTGCAGATTGAACAAAATAATTTGGCGAAACAAGAAAGAGATTTGGAAAATTTAAAAACGGCGCTCAGCGATTACACGGTTGTCGCTCCGTTTGCAGGCACGGTCGCTTCCGTCACCGCGGTCGTGGGGGACACGGCCGGGACTGTCGCGACTATCATCACCAAACAGCAGGTGGCCGAGCTTTCACTCAACGAAGTTGATGCGGCCAAAGTGAATGTCGGACAAAAAGCCACTTTGACTTTTGATGCTATTAGCGACCTCGGCATTACCGGCGTCGTATCCGAGGTTGATTCCGTTGGCACTGTCAGTCAGGGTGTGGTCAGTTACACGGTCAAAATAAATTTTGACGTCCAGGATTCGCGCGTTAAACCCGGAATGACGGTTAACGCTTCGATCCAAACGGACGTTCGCAATGACGTTTTGTATGTGCCAAGCTCCGCGGTTAAAACGACGGGCGGCGTAAGTTATGTCCAAGTTTTTGATCCGGCCATCACGGCAACGGGAGGGACAGCCGGCACCGTTTCCGCTATTTTGCCGAAACAAGTTGAAGTTACGACAGGCGTATCGGATGACACCAATGTGGAGATTCTTTCCGGACTTTCGGAGGGTGAGCAAGTTGTCAGCCGCACGATTACCGGAACGACCAAAACAACCACGACAAGTGCGTCGAGTCTGCTCGGCGGAAGCGGAGGCCGTGCGGTGAGAATTGGAGGATAGGAAAATAATTTTTAATTTTTAATTTAAAATTTTTAATGAATTTATAAATTTGAAAATTTAATCATTGAAAATTCATTTTAAATTTTAAATTGTATTTTAATTATGATCGAAATCAAAAATATTAAAAAAACATACGGCTCCGGAGATACCGCTTTTACCGCGCTCAAAGGCGTTTCTTTCACCATCCAGAACGGCGAATTTGTGGCCATCATGGGGCCGTCCGGCTCGGGTAAGTCGACTTTGATGCACATTCTCGGCTGTCTCGATACGCCGACTTCCGGAACTTATCATTTGGATTCTCGCGACGTTTCCAAATTTTCGGACGAGGAACTGGCTGACATCAGAAAAGATAAAATCGGTTTTGTTTTTCAATCTTTCAATCTTTTGCCGCGCACCACCGTTTTGCGAAATGTCATGTTACCGCTGGTTTACGTCGGAGTGGAAAAAAACGAAAGGAAAAAGCGGGCCAAGGAGGCGCTCCAAGCTTCCGGTTTTGACGAGAGTCATTACGAACATCTTTCCAACGAAATTTCCGGCGGACAGATTCAGCGCGTGGCTATCGCTCGGGCGCTGGTCAACGAGCCGATGCTTATTTTGGCCGACGAACCGACCGGAAATTTGGACACCAAAACAGGCGACATCGTTTTGGCCACTTTCGAAAAATTAAATCACGAAAAAGGTTGTACTATTATTTTAATCACGCATGAACAAGAAGTGGCTGAACACGCCGACAGAATAATTCACATCAGAGACGGTTTAATCGCCAGCGATAGTAGGGAACATGAAAAACGAAAATAACAAAATAATTATCAATTTCCAATTTCCAATTTTCAATAAATTAATCAATTAAACAATTTTACAAACGAATTCAAAAATTTGATTCATTGAGACATTGTAAAATTCATTGGAAATTGATAATTGGAAATTATATTCAAATTATGAACCTATCCGACATTCTATCAGAAACATACACAGCTCTCTCGGCCAACAAAGTTCGGTCGGGTTTGACCGTGCTTGGAATTGTTATCGGCATCTCGTCGGTTATCGCCATGGTTTCGATCGGTACGGGTGCGTCGAATTCCATTTCTTCCAGCATTCAGTCGCTTGGCTCGAATCTGATCATGATTTCTCCCGGCGCCCAGAGAACGCAAGGTTTCGGGGTGAGCGCCGGTCGCGGAGGCGCCAAAACTTTGACCGTCGCTGACGCTGATTCGATTTTGTCGCAGGTAACGGGCGTCAAAGCGGTGGCGCAGGAAGTTTCCGGCCGGTACCAAATCACGGCCAAAGGCACCAACACCAACACCACGGTAGACGGCGTGACATCCGCCTATCCGGACGTCAGGAATGTTAGTATTGACAGCGGATCGTTCATCACCGATTCGCAAAATGAATCGGCCTCGAAAGTGGCGGTTATTGGTCCGACGGTCGTGACGGATCTTTTTGGCGATACAGCCGTGGCCTCCGATGTGGTGGGGCAGACAATCCGTATTAGAGGCATGGAATTCAAAGTTATCGGCGTAACGGTTTCCAAAGGTGGAACCGGACTTAACAACCAAGACGATATTATTTATATTCCGACAAAAAGCGCTCAGAGATTTTTATCCGGCAATCAATATTTGACCGGCATTGACGTGGAAGCGCAAGATTCGAACGCCATGACTCAAATTCAGGCTGACATCACGGCGCTTCTTTTGGATCGTCACAAAATATCCGATCCGACTTTGGCCGATTTCAGCGTGCTCAATCAAAATGATATTATTTCCAGCGCTTCATCCATCACCAACACTCTGACGTATCTGCTCGCCGCCGTGGCCAGTATCTCGCTTTTGGTCGGTGGCATCGGTATTATGAACATGATGCTCACCACAGTGACGGAACGCACGCGCGAAATCGGATTGCGCAAAGCCATCGGCGCCAAAAAATCCGACATTAGCAAACAATTCTTGGTCGAAGCGATTATTCTGACGCTCATCGGCGGAAGCGTCGGCGTGGCGCTCGGCTGGCTGATTGCTTTTGCCGTCAACTGGCTGGGAATTATTGCCACGAGTGTTTCTTTGTATTCGGTTTTTCTGGCTTTCGGCGTTTCGGCGGCCATTGGAATCGTGTTCGGATATTATCCGGCCAGAAAAGCTTCACGGATGAACCCGATTGAAGCATTACGATATGAGTAAAAACAATTTAAAATTTAAAATTTAGAATTTAAAATGAATTTTCATTTATAAAATTTTAAAATTTAGAAATTCATTAAAAATAAAAATAAAAAATTGACAAAATCCGTTCTGTCATCCCCGCGAAAGC
>CAIOTC010000008.1 GCA_903861205.1 uncultured bacterium
GCATCTGCTTACGAATCAAGCTATTTTCCTGTTTGTTCCACGCCAAGTTAAAAAATCCAGTGGCAAAGGCGCGTGTATCAAAGGTACGTGTATCATCTTCGTACAGGGTTAGGAGCAAGTGTAGGACCGATAGGTTCAGGTGGCTCATCTGATCCAGATCCCCTTCCATGACATTACGAATCACCACAAAAGAGGATTCCAGGGTATGTTCGGACTGGCGCACATCCCCGTACTGCCATCGAATATGACGCGTGGGACAATGTTCTTGATACCGAGGGCGGTCATGTCGATCGTAACAGGGTCGAAACTCTTTTTTACTAAAATCTGGCCAAAGCGTTTTGGTGAAAAAAAGTTCGCTATAAGCTGACTGCCACAAAAGAAAACCGGACAGACGTTGTTCGCCGGATGTGCGAATAATGATGTCCGGATCAGGAATTCCGCAAGTGTAAATATTTTTGGAAATATCCTCGGCAGTGATTTCTTTTTTGCCTTCCTTGAGCAGTTTGTTGCAACACTCCGTTATTTCCTGACGTCCACCGTATGACAGACACAAAACCAAATTGAAATCCGTATTTTTTTTGCTGTCCTTTTCAATTTTTTTCATGTCTGCCACAATATCTTCCGGAAATTTTGAAAGATTACCGGCAAATTTCACTCTGATGTTGTTGGCGATTATTTCCTTCATTCCTTCGCTGAAAATTTTCCGCATCAGATCAAGCAAATATGCGACTTCGTCCTCGCTCCTTCCCCAATTTTCCTCGGAAAAAGCAAAAGCGACCACGTTTTTCACGCCCACCTCCTTGGCCCAATCCAAAAGCTCACGCAAAGTTTTGTAGCCATTTTCGTGGCCCAGAAAAACTTGCAAGCCATTTGCCTTGGCCCATCGCCTATTGCCGTCCATTATCACACCAACCGTTTGAGGAATCTTTTCCATATTGCAAAGCGTACCATAAAGTTGAAAAATATGAAAAAATAAGATATTGTAAACGCACCAAACAAACGCGGGATTAGCTCAGTTGGTACGAGCAGCGCTTTTACACAGCGAAGGTCACAGGTTCGACCCCTGTATCCCGCACCTTAAACGAACTAAATGGTTTTGAAAGAAATAAGGAGTGGGCGTTGCGAAGCAACGCCCACGCTGTTTCGCCCGTTTTCGCCAAAGAATTCAAAGAGTTTTGGGTTGCCCCGCCTTCGGCGGGGCGCACTGTTTTGTTTTGGAGGAGGAGGTTCGAGCCAAAGATTTCTTTGGCTTTGACCTTTTTAGCAAAAAGGTCAGTATCCCGTGCGATTCCGTTTAGGTTTTGAGCGTCTTTTATCCATTCTTTCATCGGTTCGAGCCAATTATTTTGCTTGTGTGAAAGGTTGTAGATTTCTTCTTCGAGCGACTTCTTTTGCAAAAGTAATTTTCCTTTTTCAGCACGATATATTTCTTGTTCAATATCTTGTTCTAAATATCCGTTAAGAAGTCGCTCTAACTTTTGCGACAAAGAAGAAATTTTATTTTGTTTCTCTTTCACACAAGCAGAATTAGACTGGGCGGAATTTTTGAAATCTTTTTCCGCCATTTTCAATAATTCTTCCGCCCAGTCTTGTGGCAAAGAAACTGATTTGATAAGTGATGATAACTGGCGATTCAATTCTTCTTCCCGAATACAAGGTTCAGAACATTTTATATTTTTGTTTTTCTTGGTGCAGTGATAATAAGTGTAGTTATGAACATTTCCATTTTTCTGCTTTTTAACCTTGTATTCGCCAGTTATCATCATTCCGCATGAGGCGCAAGAAATTAGTCCGCAAAATGGTTGAGGTTCATTTTTAGATTTTCTATCTGGTTTACCACGAAGTTTCAAAATTTCTTGCGCCTTATCAAATAGTTTCTTTGACACGATTGGCTCGTACTTTCCTTCATGGCGTTCACCGCCATATTTGAATAGACCGATGTAGAATGGGTTAGAAAGAATAAAAGACGCTCGGGTTTTGGAGATTATCTTTCCGCCCCTCGAAACGATTCCGTTTTTCGCCAAAAAGTTTGAAATATCTTCCAGCCGACTTTCACCTTTCGCATATTTCTCAAAAGCCAAGCGGATAATTTTAGATTTCTTTTTATCAACGACAATACTTTTATATCTTGAATCATTTATATATCCCACTGGCGCTTGGCTTGGATAATCACCATTACGAACTTTTTGGCGAAGTCCGCGTTTCGTATTTTCGGAAAGAGAATCGACATAATATTTGCTTTGCCCGAAAGCCATATTTAACATAAATTTTCCTTGACTCGTTGAATCACACCAAAAAGTTGGAAACTTTATGCTCGCAAGTTTTTCTGTGTCGAGGAGATAAATAACACGACCACCGTCCACCGAATTGCGGGCTAAACGATCCGGATGCCAAGCGAGAATATTCCCGCCGAATTTTTCAATATCGTTGAGTAGTTTATTAAATATTGGACGACCTGGAACTTTCGCACTTTGTTTTTCTATAAATTCGGCGGAGATTTCTATATTCTCTCGCTTGGCATACTCCCGCAATTCAGTGAGTTGTGCTTCGATACTTAAAACTTGTTTGTCCTCGACATCAGTTGATTTGCGAGCATACAAAAAGAATTTTTCATTCATATATTTTATTAAAGCAGAAATGGCTACTCTAGTGTTGAAACCTTAACGCAAAGTTAAGATAGCTAGAATAGCCATTTCTGCTAACTTTGCTAATAATAATTGGTTTCAACATTTCTATTATACTACTTTTAAAATATTCACAAAATTCTTTTTGTATTTTCGGGCAAAGCA
>CAIOTC010000009.1 GCA_903861205.1 uncultured bacterium
AAAATTAAATCATTGAAAATTCAATAAAAATTAAAAATTATAAATTAAAAATTTTTTATTTACTAATAAAACATTATGTATCTAAACAAAGCGATGATCATAGGCAACTTGACCCGGGACCCGGAGCTCAAGAGTTTGCCGTCGGGTGTGCGAGTGGCCAGTTTTTCTCTGGCCACCAACCGCGTTTGGAAAGACAAAAACGGCGTTAAACAGGAAAATGTCGATTTTCACAATGTGGTAGTTTTCGGTCGCCAAGCGGAAATCGTCGGCCAATATATGAAAAAGGGAAGTTCGATGCTAGTCGAGGGCCGAATGCAGACGCGAAGCTGGGATGATGCCGCCACTAACACGAAAAAGTATCGCACCGAGGTTATCGCCGACAGAATCCAGTTCGGACCGAAGGCTGGTGGCGCGCCGTACACTCCGGCAACCGGTTCTGCAAGTTCCGCTCCAGCTCACGAGGATGAAAAGAAAGCTCTTGATACGATTGAGTATCCGGAGGAAGAGATTAACCCTGAAGATATTCCATTCTAGATAAACATACGAATATACGAATGATGCGAATGATACGAATGTCAACGAATAAGAAAAATCAAACGCACCAAATTCGTAGCCATTCGTAGATTGGTATTTATTCGTTAATTCGTATATTGAATTTATGAACAAACAATGCTATTTCACCCAAAATAATATCAAATACATTGATTACAAAGATGTGGATTTACTGAAAAAATTCCTCAATCCGCATGCTCGCATAATCTCCGGCAAACGCACAGGCGTTTCGGCCAAGTACCAGCGCATTTTAGCGCAAGCGGTCAAACGTGCTCGATTTATGGGATTATTGCCCTATGTGTCTAGATAATCAATAATTTGAATTGCGAAATTAACCAATATGTCATTCCCGCGCAGGCGGGAATCTAGAATTGTATATGGAAATGTGGATTCCCGCCTGCGCGGGAATGACAAATACTAGAAGCAATCAATAAAACAAAATCAGCCCTAGGCAACGCCTAGGGCTGATTTTGTTTTAACTTAAAAGTTATTTCCTCCCACTCTTTCCGCGTAATCTCCCGTCTCGGTGTTAATTCGGATAATTTCTCCTTGTTTGATGAACATTGGGACGTTGACGGTGGCGCCGGTTTCAACGACCACTTGCTTGGTTCCGCCCTGGGCCGTGTTGCCTTTGACGGCGTCATGGGCTTCGGTCACCTTGAGCTCCACCTTGATGGGGAATTTGACGCCAATGAATTCGTCATCAAAAACCAACCCGGTCAAAATGGAATTTGTTTTTATGAATTTTATTTCCGCGCCGATGAGACCGGAGTCAATTTTGAATCTGTCTGACGGGTCGGTCGGGGAGCAGAACCAATACTCGCCTTTGTTTTCATATAAATATTTCACGTCGCGATTTTCTATTTCCGCTTCCTCCACTTTTTCCGAAACGTGAAAAGATTGCTCGGTCACTTTACCACTTTTGAGGTTTCGCAACTTAACGGCATTAACCGGCTTGCGTTGCTGTTTGCGAAAGACATGCGAAGTCAAAACCTCCCACGGCTGTCCGTCCATGACAATGTATTTTCTCTCCTTTATTTCGTCATAATTAAGCTGTGACATAAATCAAAAAGTAATATGTAATGAGTAATAAGTAAAAACACCAAATACAAGGGAATTATAGCCTATTTGAGCCATTAAATCAAAGACTTGACAATAAATTCAATTGGGTGTATAATCCAAGACGGAGGCAACATAAGATGAAGGAAAGCGGTTTTGTGATTAACGTGGTTGGCCTTGTTCTCATGATTGTCGGAGTACTTCTCGAGGATAAGGTCAAGGGTACATCAGTATTTCGTCTTGGGCTCGGAACAGTACTCGCGACAATTTCAGCAAGAGTTTTTTGGGGTTAAACCGCCGAGGGCAGGGAACTGCTCCGGCGGTTCTTTGCGTCAAAAAATTTCCGAATAATTCTCCCTTTCATAAAGGGAGCACTCGCGATAGCGAGGAGGGATTTTTTGATTTCAAAATCCTCCGCCTGATTACAGGCACCTCCTTTAGAAAAGGAGGAATTAAATGCAATAGCACTAAACAAATTTTGTCGAGACAACACATTTTTGGCGCATTGCGGAATGCGTGAAGACATGAGCAGGAAGAAATTTTCCAGCAGGAAAATATTCTGGCGACAAAAATGTGTTGGCTCGTAAGAAATTTGTGATGCGCAACAAATAGGACTGATAGGATAAATAGGACGAATAAGACAAATAAAAAATCTATTCTTCGCTTCCACCCTCCTCACCCCCGCCACCTTTGCTCGCCACCACGGACCCGCCGTTGTCGTGGAGCTGTTTGCGGATTTTGCCGAGAATTTCCTCGGTCAATTTTTTATTTTCCTTGGCTTTCAAAAATTGTCTGGTCGCGTCGTATCCGCGGCCGAGCGGAGTGTCACCGTATTTGTATGACGAACCGGATTTGCCGATGATGCCCATTTTCTCGCCGAGAGCAATAATTTCGCCCTCGCGGGAAATGCCTTCGTTGTACATCAAGTCAAACTCTGTCTGTTTGAAAGGTGCGGCCACTTTGTTTTTGACCACTTTGACGCGCACGCGTCCGCCCATAATTTCCTCTCCTTTTTTTATTTGAGCGATGCGGCGAATGTCGAGGCGAACGGATGTGTAAAATTTGAGAGCCTTTCCTCCCGGCGTAGTTTCCGGATTGCCGAACATTACGCCGATTTGCATGCGGATTTGGTTGATGAAAATAACGACGGTTTTGGACTTGGCCACGATGGCGGTCAGCTTGCGAAGAGCTTGAGACATGAGGCGGGCCTGCTTGCCGACGTGGTACGCGCCGACATCACCCTCGATCTCGTCTTTCGGTGTGAGCGCTGCCACGGAGTCAACCACAATGACGTCAATTTTGCCGGAACGAACAAGCGAGTCGACAATTTCCAGGGCTTGCTCGCCGTTGTCCGGTTGGGAAATGAGCAATTGGTCGATTTTGACGCCAAGCCGGGCCGAGTATTCCGGATCCATGGCGTGTTCGGCGTCAATGAAAGCGCAGATGCCGCCAAGCTTTTGAGCTTCGGCGATGATGTGGAGCGATAGGGTAGTCTTGCCGGAAGATTCCGGTCCGAAAATTTCGATGATGCGTCCACGCGGTACACCGCCAATGCCGAGCGCGGCGTCGAGACCGATTGATCCGGTCGGAATGGCGTTGACGTCAACGTGCGGTTTTTCGCCGAGCATCATGATCGAATCGTCGCCGAATTTGGTTTTGATGTCGCGCAAAGTGTCCTCAATACCCGATCTTCCCACCGGCCCCTTATCCGCTTTTACTTTTTTTGTTTTTTGCATTTTATTTCATGAAGTTACTAATTCCTACAATTATATCATACTGGTTATCAAAACTACCACTAGCAAATTTTGTCAAAGTAACTCTTTTTTGGCGCATTGCGGAGCCCGTGAAGAGGCGAGCAGGAAGAAATTTTTCAGCAGAAAAATATTCTGGCGACAAAAAAGAGTTACTTTGTAAGAAATTTGCGTCTCAATACTCTTTTAGCACAAGTTCCAACTTTTTCTCGGTTGTGGCGCCGAATTTGTCGCGAGCATCTAGTTTTACGATGTTGTAACCGGGGGAGAGCAAAATTTTTTCTTTGAAATATCCGTCCTTATCGGTGAAAATCCTTCTGTCGTCGAGATTTATGTAAGCGATATTTCTGGCGCGACCGTCGATTTCAATCAGTGTCTGACTATAGGTGGCGCCATTTTGAGGAGTGTAAACGTCAATAATCGGGCCGGAAATAAGTTTCCAAGCTTGAAAAATGGAATAACCGATAATGATTATTGCCAGTAGGGTAACGGCGGATATGCGGAGGATGGAGAGGGCGGAGCGAGACATGAGAAAAAATTTAAAATTTAAAATTTTTAATTTAAAATTTAAAATGAATGTTTAATTTTTTGAATTTGATAATTGAAAATTCATTAAAAATTATAAATTTTAAATTAAAAATTGGGAATATAAATATGGCACAAATTTACTAGTTGACGCTGTTTTCGGTTGTGTCAGCATCTCTCCCTTCCAGCACCTCTCTCGGCTTCGCCCCTGATCCTGGGCCGATGACACCGCGCTCTTCGAGCATATCAATCAGTCTGGCGGCACGGGCGTAACCGACGCCGAGTTTGCGCTGAAGATATGAGGTGGAGGCTTTGCCGGCTTCGATAATTGTTTGGCGAGCTTCCTCGTACAAATCGTCCTCATCTTCCAGTTTTTCGTCATTCATGGTTGCTTCAAAAATGGAATTTTTCTCATCCTTACCGGTCAGGTTTATTTCACTTGGAATTTCGTTCTCGTAACTTTCCACCAAATATTTGACCACATTTTTGACTTCGGTTTCGGAAATATAGGCCGACTGGATGCGTTGTGGCTGGGACATGTCGCCCGAAAGATACAGCATATCGCCGGCGCCAAGAAGTTTTTCCGCCCCGGACATGTCCAAAATGGTGCGCGAGTCGATCTGGGACGACACTTGCAGAGCCACGCGCGATGGAATGTTGGCTTTGATCAGACCGGTAATAATATTAACCGACGGACGCTGAGTGGAAAGAATAAGGTGAATGCCGACGGCGCGGGACATTTGAGCCAGACGAACAATGGCCGCTTCCAACTCGCGAGGGTAAGCTTGCATGATGTCGGCCAATTCGTCGACAACGATGACGATGTACGGCATTGTCTCAATCGTAGCTATCGCCTCGTCTTTACCTTTTTTCAAACGATGAACTGCGGGCTCGACTACATTTTTGTGGTACGACTCTATATTCTGCAATTTTTCGGCTTGGAGAATATCATAGCGGCGATCCATTTCTTTGGCTGCCCATTTGAGCGCCAAAATGGTTTTCTTGGCATCGGTTACGACGGGTGTGAGCAGGTGAGGAATATTATTGTACATGGTCAGTTCTACGCGCTTCGGGTCAACCATGATAAATTTCAAATTGTCTGGTGAGTTGCGATAAAGAAGCGAAGCAATGATGGCGTGAATGGTCACAGATTTTCCGCTCCCGGTGGCGCCGGCGATCAGGAGATGCGGAGCTTTGGCCAAGTTGCCGAAATAGGACATGCCGGAGATGCCTTTGCCAAGACAAATGAGAAGCGGTTTTTCCGAGTTTTGGAAATCGGGCGAACCGAGCAGTGAGCCGAGACCGACGGTTGTTTTGGTGCTGTTTGGAATCTCGATACCGACAAGCGATTTGCCCGGGATCGGCGCCTCAATGCGGATTGGGTGGGCGGCCAGAGCCAAGGAAAGGTCGTTTTGCAAGCCGACAATGCGGGAGAGTTTGACGCCCTCGGCCGGCTTGAGCGCATATCGGGTGATGGATGGTCCAATGGAAATTTCATCCATTTCAACGTTGATGCCGAAGTTGGCCAGTGTGCGTTTGATGATGTTTGAATTGGCTTTGATATCTCCAACACCGGGCTTGCCTCGGTCCTTTTCTAAAAGAGAGAGCGGAGGGGGAGTGAACTCTTTGCCGGAAAGGGTAGTGGTCAGAACAAAATCGGAATCCCTGTTGCTTGCTGTTTCCGGAATGTGGATGTGCGGATCTGATGAACCGGCCGGTATTTTATTTTTTCCATTTTCCGCCTCGAGAGGCATGGAATCTTTGGAAATAATCAAATCATCATTTTCTTCTGCCGTAGCTAGCGCCTTATTTTTACCATTCCAAAGCCAACTGAAAGTGTAAATTTTTAAAGGCGCGTCGAACATAACTAGAAGGGAAATAATAATGAGGGCTAGCAGAATTATAATACTGACTGTCGTGGCAAACATTGAGACAAGCGGCGAGGAGACAAGATGTCCAACGATTCCGCCACTACCGTCCCAAATAATATTGATCAGTGCCAGTGAAGAAATGAAAAAAAGAAATCCGCCGATAGTATGGGTTAGCGCTAGATTTTTTTTGAGCGATCGGAAAAAAGAAATTGCCAGGATAAAAAATAATATCGGCAAAAGGTAATATCCCATACCAAAGAGCATTTTGAGTTTGTCAAAAATCCAAGCGCCGACCGGGCCGCCTTTTTCAAAGGCTGACAGTGACAGGAAAATCGCTAAAACGAAAAAAAGTACGGCAATGATTCCTTGCAAAGTTTCTTCCTGAAGATGTTTTGTTAAAGAAGGTTCTTTCTCGTCTCTTTTCTTTTCCTTCCCCTTCTTTTCATTTTTTGACATATACACATTGTATCAAGAAAAACTTAAAATGGAAAAAATTTGACCACCTGTCTTTGAGAGGTATATAATGGACATACTCGAATTTCATCAAAGACACGTAATATTGTCAAGGACAATAAAAGTCAATGCAAAGGTTATAAAAGTCATCATAATGGACACGCAAAAATACAACAATCCTCAATTGAACGATACAAACAATCCTGTCGTTTCAAAAAAGTCAGACAGCGTTTCATTTTTTGATGAAGACGAAGATTTTTCATTTGTCTACAAAAAGACAGAAAAATTGACAACAGCAATATACATGGTCACTAATTTGTTTCCCGACAGTGAACCGATGAAGTGGTCCTTGAGGAAAAAAATGTCGGATTTCTTGTCCTACACCATCGGTTACAAGGACATCAATCTGTCGCAGCAAATTGAATTTCTGGAACGACTGAAAACTTTCATAATGGAGATTGATTCCATGCTTTCGATAACTTCATATTCCGGACTGGTTTCCTCAATGAATTTCTCCATAATTCAGCAGGAATTTTTTAATCTTGTCGCTTTTTTAAATAAATTAAAATTCTCTCACAAAGAGTCGTCTCACAATTCACTATCCAAATCTTTTTTTGATGTTGGCGCGGTTCCAAGCGAGGGTGTGGATTACGACAAAACGACGCGGTCGCAGATTTTCCTAAAGGACACCAAAAAGTCATCCGATGAGAACACTGTCAAAAGGACAAATAGACAAAGCACCATATTGCAGATGCTCAAAAAGAAGAAAGAGCTCACCATTAAAGATATCAGCCAGGTCATCAAGGATTGCAGTGAAAAAACCATCCAAAGGGAACTGATCATGCTTATTTCCGCTGGTGTCCTTAAGAAAACCGGGGAGCGAAGGTGGAGCAAATACTCGTTGAAATAGGATTGACCCGGTAGTAGAAGTCGGTATCGCACGGATTACCGTGCATTGAAATGCAGGATACCGACTTCACTACGGGGTTCAACGGCGTAGTGAAAAAGGCATCGAATTTTAGCGCGCCTATGGCGCCATGCCTTTTTCTACTACTCCGTTGACTTTTTGCCCCATTTTGAGATATAATGGCTTTTGTGGATATTTGTCGATTTTGGGCCTTTTTTTCGTAAAATAAGGCTTAAATTCATGAGTTATCCACACAGTGAGATTTGAATGAATTGCATAGAGACTATATAATGAGCACATTGCTGATATATTCTCTGTGTATTTTCTGAACGGAAAGTACGTTGACATTTAAATAAGGATTTCAATACCGATTTCATTTTTCTTTTATGAAAGAATGTCCGATTTTTCAGACTAAATTTTCCCACTATCTTTTTGTTTTGTGTCGAGCTCGCATTGATTTGCTCGGCCTCGCTTTTGCGGGGATGTGAGTCGAGAAATGCAAGAAGCTAAAACAAAAAGGTTGGTATGTGCGCGATTAGAATTATAAGATAAGTTAATCGTTTCAAAAATAATTTCTCTTTATCACAATTATTATTAACGATAATGAGAGTTGTTTTATTATTAAATACATATGATAACAAAATCAAAAACCGCAAAGTTGGTTGCTGGTTTTGTAGGCGTCACGATGGCGTTCGCGATGGTGGTAACACCAGTATTCGCTGACCAAGCATCAGACCTGCAGAATCAGATCAATAGCTTGATGGCAACGATTAATGCGTTGCAAGCACAGCTATCGGCAACAACTGGCGGCAGTACAGTTTCAACAGGCTACACGTTCAACACAAACTTGACCGTTGGTAGCAAAGGCGTTGACGTTTTGAACTTGCAAAAAGTTTTGAACATGAGCGCTGATACAAAAGTTGCTTCAACCGGAGCAGGATCCCCTGGTTCTGAAACACAGACCTTCGGTCCAGCTACAAAGGCAGCCGTTATGAAATTCCAGACAAAATATGGAATCTCACCGGTAGCCGGTTATGTCGGAGCTCTGACACGAGCAAAGCTTAACTCGATGGGTGGAACAACCACAGGTGGCACAACAACAGGCGGTACGACTGGAGGAACAACGCTTCCTACAGGCGGAAACTTGACAGTGACAGCCGGCGTACAGCCGACAAACTCACTGGCCCCTCAAAGCGCTGCTCGCGTTCCTTTCACCACACTTACACTGACAGCTGGTTCAGCTGACGTTTCAGTCAACTCGATCACAGTGCAACGAGTAGGTTTGGGAGTGGATACCGTTTTCTCTGGCGTAACATTGGTTGATAGCAACAATGTTCAAATTGGAACATCAAAAACTTTCAACTCAAATCATCAGGCAAACGTGGGTGAGCCGTTCGTTATCAAAGCTGGAACTTCAGTTACAGTTACAGTTGCCGGTAACATGCTCACAACAGCTCTGACCGCTTACGCTGGACAGGTTATTGGTCTCGATGTTGTCGGTGTTAACACATCCGCAACAGTCGCAGGATCATTCCCTATTCACGGAGCACAACAGACAATCAACGCATCGCTTTCAATCGGTTCAGTTTCAACTTCAACGTCAGCATTCGACCCGGGCACCACACAGACCAAGAATATTGGTGACACTTCCGTCAGAATTTCCGGTATTAAATTTACCGCAAACTCAGTGGAGGACTTGAAGCTTTAC
This sequence comes from uncultured bacterium, assembly GCA_903861205.1. GTDB lineage: Bacteria > Patescibacteriota > Minisyncoccia > Phycocordibacterales > DATDWN01 > CAIOTC01. Next base: position 8,827 of record CAIOTC010000009.1, read on the forward strand.
TCAGTGCGATGGCGACAAACGGGTACAGCCAGCTCGGCTGATATCAGCAATGTTGTCACTTTGGTTGACGGTACTTCGTATCCAACCTCAGTTTCAGCAGATGGTAAGTATTACACCAGCGTTTTCCCTGGTGGAATCTTGATTCCAAAAGGTAATTCAGTTGATGTTTACTCACAAGCTGATATCACTGGAAGCAATTCAAACGCTCGAACAGTTGAGCTTGATATTGACAAAGTGACAGACGTCTACTTTGTTGGTCAAACATTCGGTTACGGAATCATGGGTCTATACCCAACTTACACACCTTGGCAAAAAGGTTACGTAACAACGATTGCTGCCGGTACAGTTACAACTATCAGCAAGGCAAATGAAGTAGCATCACAAAACATTGCATCCAATGTTAACGGCCAAGTTTTGGGCGGATTCGCCACAAACTTCTCCGGTGAGCCGGTATCTGTTACCGGAATGACCTTTACCCTTTCCACGACATCAGCCGGATTGGGTGCTGTAGTTACAAGTGTAAGCATAGTTGATTCAAACGGTGCAGTAGTTGCTGGCCCAGTAGACGCAACATGGACAGGAACAGCATCAAATCAGACTATTACTTTCACAGATACAGTCACATTCCCAATTGGCCGACACGTTTACACATTGAAGGGTAAAATTCCTTCAGGCGCATCAAACGGCGCAGTAGTTTCAGTAGCAACCACACCTTCGGGTTGGACAAATCCAACAGGCCAGGTTTCCGGTTCTACAATCACAGGTTTTTCAAGTAGCGCAGTCACAATGAATTCAATGACAGTCAAGGGCGCAGCTTTGCAAATAAACATCGCCGCTCAACCAGCAGCACAAAATGTTGTTGGTGGTATTACAGGTTTTGTTCTTGCAAACTACCAGCTTGACGCATCGCAATCAGGTGAAGACGTTCGCTTGAATTCCTTCCCTGTAACAGTTACAGGTGGAAGTTCTTCAATTGCCGATCTTAGTGGTTGTACTCTAAATGATGGAGCAACACCTCTAAACACAGGTTCAAGAACGCAAAACTTGCTTACTAGTGCCTCAAAAGTTAACTTCCAGTTTGACAATTCTTTGGTAGTTCCAAAAGGAACGATTAAGGTATTGTCGCTGACATGTAACGTTGCAAGTACACCAACAACAGGTGCTACTTACCAGGTGCAAAAAGATGCTACTGGTGCAGCAAGTTACACTGTCACAGGAGTTACATCAGGCAGCGGAGTGACGGTTACCTTGGGTTCAGCTTCTGCCGGAGGTTTGATGACGGCCGCAAATGGATCTCTAGCAGGTTCAATTGACTCGTCATCCCCCGCATATACTCTTGCCGCCGGAGGTTCAACAGGTCAGTTAATGACTGTTATCAAACTGCGAGCATCAAATGAAAATGTCAATGTAAGTAAGATTGGTTTGGTTCTAACGGCGACTACTGGAACCACCGGAAACAGCACAAATGTTGCCGGAGACTTGAATCAAGTCTACTTGTATAACGGATCTACTCAAATAGGTACAGTTACATTTGGAAGCGGAGACACGGTTGCAACTTCAACACTCTCTGTTCCACTTGCTCTTACAAAAGATGTAGACACATTCGTTACAGTTAAAGCTGACTTGGCCGATATTGGCACGGGTCAGTCTGGAACAGAAGGTGATTTGATCAAAATTGAGCTTTCTAGTACAGAAGGTTCAGGTCAATCATCTGGCTCAACTGTGCGAACAGGTGCTGCAACAGCAGTAGTACAAGGTACAAGAGTATTCAACACAGTTCCAACATTTGCTCTTATATCGCAGTCTCCAGCTGGTATTGCTGACGGTAGACTTATGAGATTTGCTATCACAGCGGATTCTCATGGTGATGTGGGTATATACAAATTCACATTCACTTACGCCACTACAACACTATCGCTTAACACAATAGGTTTGTATGCTTATACTGACAATAACTTCTCTTCGCCGATGTCAGGAAACTTCTACACACTTGGCGGAAGCAGTGGTGGTCAGATTGATGAAAGTCTAGCAACAACTTCTTGTACGGTAGCAGCTGTCAGCAAGACACTTGCAGGAAGTACGTGTGTCTATGACGCCACCAATCTCTTGAGCACATTGACCTTCAAGGCATCGACAAATCCAGTGGAAATTCCAGCTGGAACAACTCGATACTTTGAGCTTCGTGCTTCAGGAGTAACGACTAATACTTCAGGTGCTTCTGTCTTTACAAAGATGTTAGCAGACACAGCAGTGGCTACGGGCACTGCAGCATCACTGACAGGTGCAACAGCCACAAACTTCATTTGGTCACCAAATGCAACCACAACCAATGTGTTTGTTGGTACCGATTGGACTTCTGGTTATGGTATTACAGGTCTTCCATCAACAGGTTTGTCTCAATCTCGAACCTACTAATCTTCGGATTAGCCTCGAGAAAGACTTAACCTAAGTTGCAAAAAACCACCCTTTCCTTTTACGGATTGAGGTGGTTTTTTGTTAGGTAAAACTTCCAAATTTCGCCAATCTCATCGTCTAAAATTTGAAAAATTTCACCCGATGTACCATTGTACATCTCTAAAATTTTTCAAATTTTATACGCGACCTTGGCGAAATTGTGAAAGTTTTATCAGTGTGTTAGTATGACAAATATGCAACTCACCAAAACACACAAAATTATCATAAGCGCGGCCATTATTATTGTTCTTTTTGGACTTTATGTCGTTTTTGATAGTCGGTCAAAAGGAAATTTGCCGGCAACAGGCAATTCAGCTTTGGCAACCACCACAAACTCTGCTTCTGGCGCCACGGCAAAAGAAATTGGCAATACCGGTGTCAATATTTCCGGAGAGGGTAATTTCAAAGTGGAACAAGTTGGCGTGGTTCCGGAGCCAATTCCGAATTTAGGAAAGCCGGTTGTTTTTGGAACGGATCCATCTCTGGTTTCTTCTTTAACTCCGGAAATAAAAAATCAGATTTTACAAAAAATTTCCGGTTTGCAGACTCAGCTAAAAAAAGATCCAGTTGATTGGACTGGGTGGATAAATTTGGGAAGGTATCAAAAGATGGCGGGGGATTATTCGGCAACGGTTGAATCATGGCAGTATGCGAGCAAGCTGGCTCCGACAGACTTCATTTCTCTCGGCGATCTTGGCAACCTGTACGCCTACTTTTTGAAAGATAACGCCAAAGCGGAAAGTTATTACAAACAAGCTATCGCAAACGGTCCGACCCAAGCATATTTGTACGTTCAACTGGCCGAAGTTTATCGAGACATAATCAAAGATCCGGTCAAAGCATTGGCAACTGTTAATTCCGGTCTCACCAAAATTCCATCCGACCCGAATTTATTGCAACTCAAAGCGAGTTTGATCAAGTAAAAACAAAAATCCCCTTGATGACGGTCATCAGGGGGATTTTTGTTTAAAGTTCTGAACCGGATTTGGAGGTGTCAGTCATGGCTGATGGTGCTTTGCAGGCTTTGACAGAAGCTCGGTATTTAGCCCAGGCGTCACTTTTAGCCATTGACCAAATGTTTTTTACACCTTTCATGAAGGTGGTGTAATTATCCCAAGATGTTTTGACTGCCGCTTTGATGGCTTTGTCGCCAGTTTGCGAATAAGCATTTTGCAGATCTGTTGATCTAAATTTGTATGCATTGCTTACCGCTCTTGTGTAGTCAGTCAAAGCAAGGCCGATAATATTTTCCCTGACCGTTACTGCCGACTGTATGCATTGAACTGTGGCAACGGGGGTGTCCGATGCTGCGAAAACAAATGATGTTGCCGCTATCAAACCGACAAACAAAGCTCCAACAAAAGATCCAATCAAAATTTTTTTCTTTAACATATATTTTAAAAAAATAGTTCACTTATAATAATTAATTTTAACCCACATTTTGTTAAAGTACAATTGCAAGAAAGCGATAGCCCCGTAGTGAGCTTTGCTCTACTACTGGGGTTATCCACAGCAGTTTGGAGACAAAACCATTTACTGGTAGAATTTATTTATGTCGCAATATTTCGACAAGGACTTTTTCAAATTTTTGCTTGGCTTCATGTCTATTGTTGTTATCAGTTTGGTAATTGTGGCCGTATTGAAAGACTATCAGACACGATCGAGAATAAAACCGACAACCCCGACATATTATGTTGCAACGCCTCAACCATGACATCTGTCATGGTTTTTGCATAAAATTATATTATTATGAAATCCATAAAATATTTGTTTCTAATATCGTCTCTGTTTGTTTTTTCAGGAGTCGCTCGCGCCGACAACACTTTTATTTTTTCGACAGATCCACAAAGCATTCCGGTCGGTCAAATTTCCGGCAAAATAAATGTGCAGTCTGGCTCTCCAGTGACGGAAACAACGTATTTGAATTTCACTTCGTCATCACCGACCGGACAATTTTTAAACGGCTCCGGTAATCCCTTGACCAGTGCCTACATAAGTACCGGAGATTCCAATCGTGCCGTGTATTACAAAGATTCCACAGCCGGAGATTTTGTTATTTCAGCCGATGTTTTGGCAAAAGATAAAACCAAAATCACTACTATCAGTCAGCATATTATTGTCGGAACGCAAAGTTCCGGTGATTCAAATACAAACACTACTACGACAACCGACACGACAACTCAAACCCAAACAGAAAATATCGACACCGGCAATTCATCCGGTTTGTCGGCTCATTCTTCACCGGCGCCACTTTCTGATACGGAAAATAAATTGGAATTTGAAATTTCGGCCGGGCGGGACAGACTCACCTCGGTCGGAAGTGGCATTACTTTCAAGGCAACGCCGACACGCACCCAGAATGTTTCCGGTAATAATCTGACTTATCTATGGTCTTTTGGTGATGGCACGACTGTTCAAGGAAATAATATTTCACACACTTACAGATTTGCCGGAGACTATACAGTTGTTTGCAACGCCTTGTATTCCGATGCGCAGGCGGTTTCTCGCGTAATGGTCAAAGTGATTGAACCGAAAATATCTCTCTCGCGCGTTTCCGGTGGAATTCAAATCGGAAATAATTCTGGCGCGGAAATAAATTTGGAAGATTGGAAGTTGGTTGGACAAACCAAAACTTTCACTTTTCCGCAAGATACGCTTTTGCTAAGTGGCAAGAAAGTGATTTTGGCCGATGAGGTGACGGGAATAAATGATGGAAATGTGGCGATTTTAAATCCGCTCGGCAAAAAATACGCTGAAATTTTTGACAAATTAACCATTCAAATTCCTGCGGCCGAGACACATCTTGATACGGTGGCTGTAGCTTCGGAAATAAAAAAAGTGACAGAAACTCTGGCGGTGATAGCTCCGAAAGTGGAGGAGCTCGCTCAACAAAATAATGTCCGTCAAGTGGCAAGGGCTGCCCTTGCCACAACGGAAAATACCGCACCCGCTCAGGTTACTCCTGTTGTTAAAGTGGTAAGCAGTACAACTTCAGAAAACCAAACTGCCACTGTTTTTGAAGCGCCGAAATCGCGCGGGTTTGTCTCAACAATTTTTTCTTGGCCAATCGCCGGATTCAATTTCATCCGTGGATTGTTTGTAGAAAAATAAAAATAGATTTGACATTTTCTACATTTAGTATAATATAGCTTTTATAAGGTCAAAGACAGCAAGCAAACCGGAAACGGGGATGAGACTTGCCGAGACAAATCTACTTCGACCTTAGGTCGTATTATCAACAAAAGGCAAAATAAAATTTCGTCGGGCCGACACTTTTCCGGCGCATTGCGGAGCGCGTGAAGACGCGAGCAGGAAGAAAATTTTCAGCAGAAAATTATTCTGGCGACGGAAAAGTGTTGGATCGTAAGAGATTTTATTTTGCGCAAACTACATGGCTGTAAATAAACAAAAAAAATCGGAAATTTTTGACGGCTTGAAAAAGATTGTCAAAGATTCCGTTTCGATGGTTTTTGTCAATTTCCACGGACTTCCGGTTTCGGAAAGCTCCGGAATTCGTAGAACACTGCGAGCGAAAAATGTTGGCTACACAGTGGCTAAAAAGTCCCTGACCAGAAAAGCCCTTGAAGGCGAAAAAATTACCGGCACAATTCCGGAGATGCCAGGCGAACTCGGTATAGTTTACGGGGCAGACCTATTGGATCCGGCTCACGAAATATACGAGTTTCAGAAAAAGCTGGACAAAAAAATCCAGATTGTCGGCGGAGTTTTTGAAGGAAAATTTATGAACCAAAGCGAGATGGTTTCGGTAGCCCAGATTCCTGGACTGCATACCCTTCACGCTCAGTTTGTAAATCTGATCAACTCGCCAATTCAGGGATTTGTGATGGCGTTGAGTGAAATAGCGAAGTCGAAAGAATAAAATTTTCAATTTAGAATTTTTAATTTTTATTGAATTTTCAATGATTCAATTTTAAAAATTAAGAAATTCATTAAAAATTTTAAATTAAAAATTACAAAATTTAACTTAAATTACTATGGAAGAAACAACAAAAATAGTGGTAGAAACTCCAACAAAATTCAAAAGCATTGTTGAGAGTATTGAGAAGATGTCAGTTTTGGATTTGCACGAATTAGTCAAGCATTTGGAAGAGAAGTTCGGCGTGTCGGCTGCGGCAGTGGCTGTAGCGGCACCGGCAGCGGCAGGAGCGACAGCCGGGGAGGAAAAGACTTCATTCAACGTTGAACTCACTGATGGCGGAGCGACAAAAATCGCAGTTATCAAAGTGGTCAAGGAAGTTCTCGGTCTTGGTTTGAAAGAGGCAAAAGATCTCGTTGACGGCGCGCCATCAATGCTGAAAGAAGGAATGAAAAAGGAGGATGCAGACAAAGTAAAGAAAGATATTGAAGCAGCAGGTGGAAAGGTGACATTAAAATAAGGAGCGATAGCGACTATATTTTATGTCATCCTCGCGAAAGCGGGGATCCAGAATCTAGATTCCCGTTTTCACGGGAATGACAATACAAAAAAGAAAGGCTCGGGTGCACATCGCACTCGAGCTTTTTGTTTGTTGTCATTATTCTTTGACTGCTTCGTAAACTCCAGCACCTAGTCCATCATGGTTGCTTTGGAGTTCACTGGCAATCTTTTCAGCTTGTTCTTTTGTTAAAGGTCCAGGAACAACCGTTCTGTCATCCGAAAAATTGAAGCGGTTGTAGTACCTTACTTTGTAGGTAGTTGGTCCGTAGCACTCGTATGCCATTTTCTTTCCTCCACCCAAAAATCTACACCAAACATAAAAAGTTGTCAATTGTCGCAATTTTTTTTCAATTAAACTATAATGCACGCATGGAAACATTATCTAAGCTATTCGGGTCGGAAGCCAAGGTCAAAATTATGCGGCTTTTCCTTTTTAATCCCGAAACAGTTTTCAACACCACAGACATTGCAGACAGAGTAAAAGTGGACATTGGTCATGTCAGAAAGGAAGTGAGCGGACTGGAAAAAATCGATTTGATCAGACAGCGCGCTTCTGGCCGCACTGGCAAAAAAGGGTTCATGCTCAACTCGCAGTTTGACTACCTTGTGCCGCTGCAAAATTTTTTAATTAACACCGAGCCTCTCAATACGAAAGAGATTACCAAGAGAATCTGTAAACTTGGCGCTATCAAGCTTATCCTGGTGGCCGGCGTTTTTATCCAAGAGCCGGAAAGCCGAGTGGACATGCTCATTGTCGGCGATCACATCAAAAAAGCACCGCTGGAAAACACCATTAAAATTCTCGAATCCGAGATCGGCAAGGAGCTGAAATATGCTTATTTCACCACGGAAGATTTCAACTATCGCAACAGCATGTGCGACAAGTTGACCCGCGACATTTTGGACTATCCACACAGGAAGGTGCTAAACAAGCTGGGCATTGTTTGAGGGATATTATATAATGTATGCAGGTCAAATTATCAATTATTATTAACTTTATCCGCACACCAACTTTGCCATTGTTTTTTGTTCTGACGTGAAATATTGTTTAATGTTATTTTAGGCAAGAACATTAAAATAATAGTGCTAAAAATTTGAAAAAACAGAACGATGACAAAGTTGGTGTTCGGATTTATTATTATGATAGTGAATACATGGGGTTCAGTTTTAAATAACTCATTTCAGAGTTTGTGGACGGGGATTGTTTTGTTCGTCCCAACTCTCATCGTCGCTTTGGTCATTTTGGTTATTGGCTGGGCGATAGGGGTTCTCATTGAAAAGTTGGTTGAGAAGTTTATGAAAATAATCAGGTTTGACGAAGCTCTCCGAAGAGCTGGCTTTGAAAATGTTGTCAAAAGAGCCGGGCTCAACTTGAATTCCGGCAAATTTGTCGGTGGACTCATAAAATACTTTGTCATTATTGTATTTTTGATTGCCAGTTTTGACGTTCTTGGTTTGAATCAAGTGACAGCGTTTTTGCAACAAGTTGTTTTGGGATACTTACCGCAACTTATCATTGCCGTTCTCATTCTTCTTGTTGGCGCGGTTGTTGGCGATGTTATGTATCGTATTGTGGTGGCATCGTCTCGCACGGCTGGTTTGATTTCGGCTAACTTGCTCGGATCAGTGGCCAAGTGGGCAATTTGGATTTTCTCCGCTCTTATTGCTTTGTCGCAGATGGGTGTGGCCGGCGCATTTATTCAAACATTGTTCACTGGTTTTGTGGTGGCAGTTTCGCTTGCTCTTGGACTTTCATTTGGACTTGGTGGCCAAGAAGCGGCTAAGGATACTATCCACAAGTTGAAAGAAGAGATTACTGCACACCGATAAAAACTTCCAAATTTGGCGAACTTCTAGTTTCAAAAAACCGCTGGAAATGGCGGTTTTTTGTATGTGGACAAGGTGTGTAAAACTACACATAAAATTCATATTCCATATGGTTGACAGGGATTTTCCTTCGTGTATACTATCTCCATTACAGGTATGTTAAACATTAAATCAACTTCAAAGCGGTATAGATAACCTTTTTTAAGTGTTGTCTGTAAAGTACCGCTGAGAGCGGTTTTTTTGATGAAATTCAGGACGACCAATCTTTGACAATATTCCCGATAACGGACCGCAAGTCTGTTTGAGGGTTCATACCATCCCGCTCGTTTTCTGAGGTCTTGAAAGCGGAGATGGATGTCCAATTCTTCCAAAAAAGAATTGGGCAGGTACCCAGTACTAGAGCAAAGCTCAGTACAGGGTAAAATTGTAAAAGTAAGTAAGCAAATAAACTGTTATATGGCTTCATGCTATGTAACAGGACAAAGCCCCGTAGTAGAAGTTGACATTGCGCCAATGGCGCATAAAAAAGATGTCAACTTCACTACGGGATTAGCCCCGTACTGAGCTTTGCTCTAGTACTGGGGTAAAAGTGGTTTTTAAATTTCCTAATGGGAAATTTAAGAGCATATGGTGGATGCCTTGACTCCAAATAGCGATGAAAGACGTAGCATGGCTGCGATAAGTTTCGGGGAGGTGCCTAGCAACCTTTGATCCGGAAATTTCTGAATGGGGAAACCTAACCGAGCACCAGCAATGGTGCATCGGTTGTCATATGAATTACATATGATGCTGACCCAGGGAAGTAAAACATTTCAGTACCTGGAGGAAAATAGAACAATAGTTATTCCGTTAGTAGCGGCGAGCGAAAACGGATGAGCCCAAACCGGCTTATCACATTGAGTACAATGTGAGATAATTTAAAATTTAAAATTTTAAATTTAAAATAAATGACCAAATGTTTTAATTTAAAATTAATTCATTTTAAATTTATTCTAAATTCTAAATTCTAAATTCTAAATTTTTCTCCATCGCGCCCAGCGTGATGCGCCGGGGTTGTAAGGCAGAAACGTCACAATTTATTGTGAGAGAAGTTACAAAATGTTGTGTTAACCGAATAAGCTGGAAAGCTTGACCCCAGAGGGTAATGGTCCCGTAGGTGAAAATACTAACATCTTCTTTGTTTCTGTTCTTGAGTACTTCGAGACACGAATAGCTCGGAGGAATCCGCCGGTACTAACCGGCAAGGCTAAATATATTTGGAGATCGATAGTGAACTAGTACCGTGAGGGAAAGGTGAAAAGAACCCCGATAAGGGGAGTGAAATAGATCTGAAACCATATGCTTACAAGGAGTCGGAGCCGCTGCACTACGCTGCGCTTCGTGCAGAATTTTTAATTTTTTATTTTTGGGGTTGCGGGGGCTTTTGGTCGACGTTACAGCGTCGGCGACAGGTTACAAAATCAATAGATAGCGGAACGGTCCTGGAAAGGCCGATCATAGAGGG
>CAIOTC010000010.1 GCA_903861205.1 uncultured bacterium
TAAAAAATTTTTAATTTATAATTTTTAATTTTTATTGAATTTTCAATGATTTAATTTTAAATTTTAAATTCATTTTAAATTCTAAATTATAAATTTTAAATTACCTAGACAATGACTAGGTCATCGATGCTCTTGTCGATTTCTTCCGGTGTTGATTCCGGTTCTGTCAGCTCCGGCTGAACATTTGAAAATTCTATTTTCTTTTCTTCATCACCGCCTTTGAGCAACATTTTGCCGCTGATCAAAGTATTTTCACGCACAGTTTTCACTAATAAATATCGGAGGATGTTTTCGTCCGCGTCGAGCGCCTTTTTTACAGCCACAATTCCTTCCTTCGGTATTTCAAATTTTACCCAGCCAAAATATCCCGTCACGCATTTGTAGCGGGTCGTCTGAATAACTTTTGTCATCGGATAAGCGAGATCTATGAGAGTCGGGGTCTCATGGGAGATCACTTCACCGCCTGCCTTTTGAATCATTTCTTTCAGTGATTCTACTTTGGCAGGAACTTGCTCTACAGCAAGGGACGGAAGGAGGGTAAAGCCGGCTTCGAAAACGGCCAAATTCTCCTCGTTTTTTGTCTCTTTTTCCATGTGGGAAGATTAGCATAAAATAGCTGACGACGCAAATTCAGTTCCGGCATTCATTTCCGGATACATTCACCCGTCCAGCGACGGGTTCATTCCTGTCCTCGGCCTTGATTTGTCAATGAGCCCCGTCCCAAAAGGCGGGGTCGTTGACAAAACCATGCTCAAGGCCTGCGGAGTCTCCGTAAATGAATGCCGGAACTGAATTTGCTAAGTGGTGATGTCGAAAATTTTTTCTCACTTGATGTCAACGGCGAAGCAACGTGGTCACCAAGTGTGGAAAATTTTTTCCACCATGACCAATTTTTTGCAAAAGAAAAAAGTGTCGGTTGCCCAAACACTTTTGTGTTTTTGTCAGACTTTTTTCCAGCCAAGTTTTTCTAATTTTTGAATTCTTAGTGCAAAGGACCCATCCCCTGTCGCCCCACCCAACTTAACAGTTGGAATCGGATCATAAGCATTGAAAAGAATCCTAACAACACTTGCCCATGCAGACAAATATTTTTTTTCTTCCTCATATATTAAAACCTGATGATGCAATTCCGGTAGAAAGTTTTGCTCGCAAACCTTTTCCATTTCAAGGTTTGCACTATCAGATCTTACTAACAAAACAAAACGAACTTTATTCATGTGTTTATCTCCGTTACATAGAGTACACTCAAAACAAGTTTTGTCAAATTCTAAAACTCCTGCCCGCATTCTCCACCAAAGTTTTTCGAACCAATTCAAAATCCTCGTTGCGGATTTCGGCGATTTTTTTGACTATTTCGGGTACGTACGGGGGCGAGTTGCGTTTGCCGCGAAATGGGGCGGGAGCGACAAATGGGGCGTCGGTTTCAGACATGATGCTTTCGAGTGGCGCATATTTGACCACTTCGTCGTATTCGTGGGTAAAGGTGACAACTCCAGCAAAGGAAATGGTAAAGCCGATTGCCAAAAATCTTTTTAGGACTTCGGTGTTGCCGACAAAAAAATGAGCGTTGCCTCGCAGTTTTTCACCATGCATTTTGTGATATTTTTCCAAAATTTCCAGTGCATCAAAATACGCGTCAAAATTTATTTTATCCGATGGACGAATGTGGAGCATGAGCGGTTTCCCGACTTTCACCGCCAAATCAATCTGCGCCTCAAAAAGTTTCTTCTGTGCCGATTTTTGGACACCCGGTGTCAACGAAAAATAATCAAGCCCACATTCACCGATTGCCACCACTTTTTGATGTTTGGCCAACTCTGATATTTTTTCCATTTCATACGATATATCGTATGAAATGTCATTTGCTGATTCTGGATGAACTCCGACACATGCCCAGACATTTTCATTTTTTTCAGCCAATTCAACTTCCTTTTTTGAAGTCTCAAAATCCACCCCGACTGAAATCGTGGCAATTTTTTGTTTTTGCATTTCCGAAATTATTTCTTCCCTATCAGCGTCATAATCCGGAAACGACAAGTGGGAATGAATGTCAAAATAGTCGGACATAATGAAAAATTAATTGAAAATTTTTGTCATTCCCGCGAAGGCGGGAATCTATTAATTTTAAAATCTAGATCCCCGTCCCCGATCAGGTCGAGGACAGGCTCTACGCGAGGATGACAGCTAATCTTTTCTCATAAACAATGGCTGTTCAGGAGATTTGTTTGATTTTATCAGAGCTTTTATTTTATTCGATGTTTCCGGCATTATTGGATTCAGCATTCTAGCTACGGAATACAATCTGACAACTAGTTCAGAAATCATTTTTTGCCCGGCTTCTTTGTCAGTTTTGACGACCTTGAAAGGCTGATTGTTTTGAATGAATTTGTCCATTTCGGAAATCTCCGCCCAAATAAAATCGCAAGCTTTGGTAATTTCAAATTGATCCAAAAAAGAAAAATATTTTGACATGTCTTCTCTCTCCGAGATTTCTACCGGTGCATCCAAATTATTTTCCGCCATTTTCATGACGCGCGAAACCAAGTTACCGAGTCCGTTGGCCAGATTAGCATTATAGCTTTCCTTGAATCTTTCGTTTGAAAATGGACTGTCTTCGAAACTGGAAACTTCTCTGAGCAAGAAATACCGCAAAGCATCCACGCCATATTCGGCCGAAATTTCTTTCGGGTCTACCACGTTGCCAAGTGATTTTGACATTTTTATACCGCCGTCAGCCGTGATGTGACCGTTGACCACAATTTGGTAAGTATTCGGAATTCCGGCTGCAATGAGCATGGCTTGCCACATGATGGCCTGAAAACGCGTGTTATCCTTTCCGCAATATTGTGTCGGCGTTCCACCCTCCCAATATTTTTTGAAATTGCTGTCGTCGTCCGTCCCCCAACCGAGAGTGGAGATGTAATTTGTCAGAGCATCAAACCAAACGTACTCCACGTGTTCTTCGTCACCAGGCACAGAAATCCCCCACGGCATTTTAGATTTCAAACGTGAGATGCTAAAATCCTGTAACCCACTTTTTACAAAAGCGATCGCCTCATTGTATCTGAAATCAGGAATAACGAGGTTCGGATTTTTTTCATAAAAATCCAAAAGTGGTTTTTGAAATTTCGAAAAAGCGAAAAAATAATTTTCTTCATCCACTGTTTCCAATTCCCTGTCAGGGTGTATTGGACATTTACCGTCCACCAAGTCGGAGTCGGTTTTTTCCTCCTCGCAACCAATGCAATATTTTGTCTTATAATTTTTTTTGTAAATAAATCCGTTATCTGCCACTTTTTTCCAAAATTTCTGAGCTGATTTCTCGTGTCTTTCATCCGTTGTCCGGACGAAATGAACATCGTCCGACATGCCGAATGATTTAGTTTGGATTTTAAATCTTTCAAACGCTTCGTCCACAAATTCTTGCGGATTTTTTCCTGCTTTCTTTGCACTTTCTAGAATTTTCATGCCATGCTCATCCGTGCCACTGTTGAAAAACACGTCGAAACCAACCAGTTTTTTGTACCGGCTAATCGCATCTGCGCGTATAAACTCAAGCGCATGTCCCATATGGAGATCGCTATTCACATACGGTAAAGTTGTGGTGATGTAAAAAGTTTTTTGCATTCGTTACTTCGTATATTTAATTCGCCGCCTTCATCCGTTCGATTTTATCGATTTTATTTTTTTCCATGTCGTCGAAAAATTCAATGATGATGGCGGCAATCGGCACGGACAAAACGAGACCAAGAAACCCAGCCAGCTGGAAACCGGCCACCAGTGCGACAATCGAAACAATCGGCGGAACGCCAACCACTTTCTTGACCACAAGCGGATAGATGAGTTGATTTTCGAACTGGTGAACAATCAGATAAAAGCCGACGACAATCAAGGCCGATGTAAAACCGCCGCTGACAAACGAAATGGTAATGGCCGGAATGGACGCCAAAATAGGGCCAAACAGAGGGATAATTTCGAACACAGCCGCAAGAAAAGCCAGAAGCAAGGCGTTCGGCACACTAAGAAGCATCAGTCCGAGATAAACGAGCACGCCGATGATAACGGCCAAAATGAGCTGACCCTGCATCCAGCTGCCGATTTTTTTCTGCGATCTCCTCCATAGGTCGATGATGTAGCCTTCATGTTTGAGCGGAGTGATAATTTTGAGAAATTTCCCGACTCCGTCCTGCTCCACCGAAAGATAAAACGACATAACCACCATCAGAATGAAACTAAGGACGCCACCGAAAATAGTTGATATCGTGCTGAACGTGTTGGAAGTCAGATTGGTCAAAAAGTTATTTATCGTTCCAACCATCTGGCTTAGATTGATACTGCTCTGAATGTTGCTGACGATTGGCTGCGAAGACAGAAAATCATTATTGGCAATAGTGTTGGAAATAGTTTGAGAATTAAAATATGTCGGAACATTTTTCAGAAAATCGCTCGACTCGGAAAGAAGCGGAATGAGCAGAAAATAAATAACAACAAAAATAAAAATGGCCAGCGTGAGGTATATGAGTATTATGGAAAGCAGACGCGGGAATTTGTGTCTGACGAGCCATTGCGCCCACGGCTCTATAGCCGAAGCGATGACAATGGACATGAGAACAATGAGCAGCAAGTCACGCAGAAAGAAAAGCATCCAAAAGAAAAGAACAACCAAAATGGCTTTGACAATGGTCCCCGTGCCGATGTGAATGACATTTTCGCGTAAATCCATATGTTTAAATGATACCACACAAAATTAGAAGTGAAAAATTTTCTCCAGTTCTTCTTTGTTTTTGATGTTGCCGACAATGGCCATGTTCAGTTTGTTGTCACGCATAATTTCCTTGGCCACTTTTTGAATATCTTTGGCGGTCACTTTTTGGATTTTTTTTGCATACTCCTCCGGCGTCAAAATTTTGTCGTCAATGACATCTTGAATGGCATAGTATTCGGCCATGGCATCTGACGATTCCAGGCCAAGATACATGTTACCAAGCAGAAATTCTTTAGCTTTAACAACTTCTTCTTTTGGAACAAGTTCGCTCGCCATTTTTTTCATTTCATTCAAAACTGCTTTGACCACCTCCCCCACCCGGCCTTTATCCACACCAGTTGAAACAGCTAGATAGCCATGATCCGTAAATTCATCCGTACCAGCCCGGACATAATATCCCACACCCATTTCATCGCGAAGTTTTTGAAAAAGACGAGAGCTCATTCCTTTCCCTAACACCGTGCAAAGAACTTCGAGCGCATAATTTTTGTTGTCTTTTGCTTTGAACGCACGGACGCCTAGCACGATATGCGTTTGATCCGTTTCTTTATGTTTTATTTTAATTTCCGACTTTAACTGTTTTTCTATAACTTTTTTCTTACCGGTTTTTTTGCCAGTCGGAATTTTACTGAATTGTTTTTTGATTTCTTCAATCGCTTTCTTCTCCACAATATCCCCGGCCACCAAAATTGTAGTAGCCTCTGCCACATAATGCTTTTTGCGATAATTCAAAAAATCTTTCCTGCTAATTTTTCTGATGATTTCCTTTTTGCCGGCAATACTCCATCCAGCCGGCTGATCGCCGTACAAAAGATCCATAAAAACCTCATGGACAGAACGGTTTGGCAAATCCTCGTACATATTTATTTCCTCGATAATCACACCTTTTTCTTTTTCAATTTCTTTTTCGTCAAAAACCGGATTAAGATACATGTCGGAAACGACATCCAGAATTTTATGGAAATGCTTCGGATGAGCTTTGGCGTAATAACCGGTGTATTCCTGTCCGGTGAAAGCGTTGTTCTGAGCACCAAGTCCGTCCAGCTCCACCGAAATATCTTTGGCTGTTGGTCGTCTTGTCGTACCCTTGAAACACATGTGCTCCAAAAAATGCGACAGGCCACTGATATCTTTCGTCTCGTATTTCGAACCAGCCTTAACCATAACCAAAACGGTGACGGATGGGCTGTCCTTGATCGGTGCCGTGATAATGGTCAAACCATTTTTCAGCTTTGTTTTTTTGTATTTCATAGTAGGAGAAATATAGCATACTTTGAGTAATTTAAAAAATCAGTCCCAGGTGACACCTGGGACTGGTTTTTAGACAGAAACTATACCACGACCTTCTTTGAATTTATAAAATCAAAATTATTCACTGATATTTTATCCGTCACATTTTTACCAAACTTTTCTTTAAGACCAATAATTTCCAAATAAAGCGGTCTATTTTTACTATCCACATCCAAAATAACCTCTGGAGCAATTTCCATGGTTTTGTTGATTTTTCCCTCTTTGAAAACGATACTGAGGGCGTCTATTTCTTTGTCGTATGAAATTTTCATGTTTCAATTTTATTTGTCCAATACTGTGTAATGACGGTTATGAAATTTGATTTTCTTTGAAAAATAACTTTCAAATAAAGCTTATTAAATTTCCTAAAAACAATCTGTCTGCCACCATAACTTTCCGCAGTATAATCCGGTTTTCGCAAAGTTGCAAACACAAAATTTTTACCAATTTTCCTCTGCTTTAATTTTAATAGAGAATGTTTGCTGAAACGAATCATATTCTATCAAATTACAATGAATTATTTATGAGAATAGATTTTCTTCGTCAATTATCTTTTTAATGTTTTCTTTCAAATCTGAAATTTTGACTCTAATTTGCTTGGCTGTATCCCTATCTCGGAGTGTAACGGTATCATCTTCCAATGTTTCAAAATCTATGGTACAGGTCGTAACGGTACCAATTTCGTCCTGACGGCGGTAACGTTTGCCGATGTTGCCATTGTCATCGAACTCGCAGGAAAATTCTTTGCGCAGCATCTGAAAAACCTCGCGCGCTTTGGCCACCAGTTCCGGTTTGTTTTTAAGTAGAGGAAAAACCGCAACCTTAATCGGAGCAATCGCAGGTTTGAACGCGAGATATGTTCGAACTTCGCCATTCATTTCTTCTTCGCGGTAGGCATCGGTCATGACAGCGAGAATGGTTCGATCAACACCAAGCGACGGCTCTATGACATGAGGAATGAATCTTTCTTTTGTTTCTTCATCGAAATAAGAAAGATCTGCGTTGGACAAAGCAGTGTGGCTTTTCAAATCAAAATCAGTCCTGTAGGCCAATCCGTACAATTCTTTTTTGCCGAAAGAATAATCAAACTCGAAATCAATCGTCCGTTTTGAATAATGAGCTCTCTCGCCGTCCGGCACCTCAAGCTCATGGACGTGTGATTTTTCCAAACCGATAGCCGAGCACCATTCCAGCATGACCTGTCTCCACGCATCAAAAGATTTTTCCCATTCACTAGGTTTTACAAAATATTCGACTTCCATTTGCTCAAATTCTCTGGAGCGGAAAACAAAATCTCGCGGAGCTATTTCATTTCTGAAAGCCTTGCCGATTTGACCCATGCCAAAAGGCAGTTTCGGATGAAGCGAATCCAAAATATTTTTGAAATTGACGAACATTCCACCGGCAGTTTCCGGACGCAAGTAAGAAACAGAGGAAGCGTCTTCCGTTGCTCCGACAAAAGTTTTAAACATCATATTAAACTGTCTTTCTCCCCCGAGTTTTCCGCCACAATCCTGGCATTTGTCTTTGTTTTCAAGTTGGTCAGCCCTGAATCGATGATGACATTTTTCACATTCCACCAAAGGATCGGAGAAGCCAGAAACATGTCCGCTGGCCACCCAAGCTTTCGGATTCATTATTATGGCCGCATCCATTCCGTACATATCGCCCCTGTCAGTGACAAACATTTTCCACCAAAGATTTTTCACATTATTTTTCAAAGCTACACCGTATGGACCATAATCCCAAGTGCCCGCCAGCCCGCCATAAATTTCCGAACCAGGGAAAATGAACCCCCGCCTTTTGCAAAGCGAGACAATCTTGTCCATCAAATCGTTTTTGTCAGTCATGGGTTAAATATAGCTGATTTATCCAAAATTACAAATTTTCGCATTCTCTTAACTCTAACTTCTTCTCTCTAATCTCTACCTTGTAACTGTATCCTGCCCAGTGACAAAATTCGGATCGCTGAATCGCGTGTTCACATCCATGGCCGAAGCGTGCAAAGTGGTCTGGGTGTATGTATCCGTTGCCACGCCCAAAATGTTCGAGACCAAGCCAAGTATCTGTCCCGACTGAGTAACGCTTGGAGTTATGCCAACTTTAAACGAAACTGTTCTCGGTGAATATGTAAAACCGGTGCCACTTGAGACATTACCGACAGACCATAGGAGTGTGCGCTGATCCGGATTGTACGTCACGCGTTCGCTCGATGGAGAAATTTCCCCTTTCCAAACTACGCCGGTCGGAAGCGTGGCCGAAACAGCCGTGCCCGTCAAATCGTTTACGGTATTTGAAAGCGTCCAGGTAATCGTGTAAGTCGTCTCTATGTCAGCTCGCGGTGGTATGGGCCCCGTGTTCGTTAGCGATCCGGCGGAGTAGTATGACTTGGCCGTAAGTCCGAGATCGGAGAGGAATTTTATGGTCATGTTTTGAGTGGAAGACACCGGCCCGGCCTCAGTACCGGTACGACTGCCATCCATCTCCACCGCGACGTCGATATGGGGATTTTTGATCGAACGAATTTGAACAAGATTTGAAAGTGACGTAACAGAAAATGCCACTTGACCGCTGTCCCCCGGCGACATGTCGCTCAAACTGCCGGTGGTATTTTTGTCCCACAAAATGGTGTTATCGAGCGATCGGTAAAATCCGCCGCTGCCCGCAGTGACTTGCGTTCTGTCGAAAACATTCCCGGAAAGTTTAACTGTAATATTTCCGTTCGTTATTTTGTCCGGTAAAGTGTTTTGCCAGCCGATTGTCACGGGCACACTTTGTCCGATGGTTGCTACATTATTGTCGCCATTCGAAGCCGAAACGGACAAATCGAAAAATGATTTGCGAATGCCGACCGTGGCCTGTTCCACCGCCAAGTCCGTATCAAAGTCCTTGGCGCTAGCATCGCTTCCCGTCCCGAGCGAAATACGGAAAGATCTGTCCTCCATGTTTTGTCCGACCAGAGTTCCCGTGACTGTCAGAGTTTTTTTATCACCATCTTTCAGATCGCCCACTTTCCAAATATTGTTGCCGCTTGAAAGCGGTTTGATGCTCGAATCTTTGTACGTAAATCCATACGGATATTCAATTTTGACCAAAGCGTTCTGGACCGCCACGCTGGAATTGGAAGTAACGTCGATTGAAAATGTCACATCCTGACCGGAATTGATTTCTATCGGATATTTAACGTCCAGCAAAAGCGGAGATGAGCTGATGGACACATCATATGTTTTTTCTTTCGAGAAAACAGCGTTCGATCCGGTGACAGTGTATTCCAGTCGGAGCTTGAGAGTTTTCGTCGCACCTTTTTCTCCGAACATCAGAGCTCGGAGAGAATAATCCTTGCTCTGGCCATTTGCGATAGTGCCGAGGTCGGTTTTGTCTCGCACCAAAGGCGTGCCGGATTTGTCCACCGATTGCGTGCCTGTCGGATAATCAATCGAGAGTGTCACTTTTTCCAAGCTCGTGCGATTTTGGTTGACAACGGAAAGATTTAGGTCAAGTTCCTCGCCGGAAGAAATAGTGCTCGGTCCAACAATTTTAATATCAACATTGTTCGACGAAATCATATTCAATCCGCCAAAAAAGATGAAAGCTGCGGCGCCGAGAGCAAGGAAAAAAAAGATGATTGATCCCAGCAAAAATTTATTAAAAAATGAATTACTTTTTCTTTTCATGGCAATGGCTTCGGCCGACATTTCGAACGATGGCGGATTTCCCCAACTGTTTTTGACGTCGTAATCAACTTCGGAAACAGGTGTCCGCTTTTCTTTCGGCACGTTCGATTCGTCCCGCGAATATAGCGATCTTTTCAAACGTTCCAACCGGCTTTTGTCGAATTCCATGTCTTTTATTATATCACAAATGACTTTCTTTCAAACCTTTGTTTATTTTTTCCACCATTTCTCTTTTGACCGGAGAAACCGACAGCAAAATGCCTTTGTTCCACTCGGAAATCGGGACCAAAAATTTTTCTGCTTTGCTGTCTTTATTTATGTAGCCAAGCAAGTACAAAATGCGGAGCATCATTAAACATTCAAAATCAGCGATTTCTTTTTCATCTACGCTATAGCGTAGATATGCAAATCCGCTTTGGACAACGGCGAAAATTTCTTTTTGTCTCTCCTCCCCCGGCATCATACGCACCAGTACTTCGGCTATTTGAGCCAGCAGTTTTTGAGCAAATTGTGGCAAATCAAAAAAGAAATTTTCATTCGGAATGGCACTGGTGATTTTCCAGCCATTTTTTCCTTTGACGGCGGAGAGTGTAACTAGAGAATATTCCTGAAGCGCCGATGAAAGTTTGGAGACGTTTGACCGCACCGCCTGGGCCGAAGCGATGACCATTCCCAGATCTTTGGTCAGTACGTAAAAAAGAGCGTTTGATTCGCCAAACGGTTTTCTCTTTAGAACAATTCCGTCCGTAGTGTAGATGTGGTAGGACATGAGGTTTCAATTCAAAATTTCTTACGATGAATTTCTTGTGTCATCCCCGCGCAGGCGGGGATCCAGTTCAAACTCTAGATTCCCGCATTCGCGGGAATGACAACTAATGCGCCGGAAAAGTGTTGCCTCGACGAAATTTATGAATTTCCAATTGTTGAGATTGAGGTGGTATGACCATCAATATCAACTGAGTGAGTTTGTGTTTCCGTTGAATATTTTATTCCACTAACCAGTGTAGTTTGTTGAATCATTTTGGAATGGAGATCGAAAACTTTTTTGAGATAATCGTCGGTTGAAACGACAATCTCGATTTTATCATTCGGATTGAGATTTTCTTTTTTGCGGATGTCTTGAATGGCGCGGATGATTTCACGAGCCAATCCTTCGGCTTTCAATTCTTCGGTGATATTTGTATCCAATTCAAAATCGCTTTCCATTTTTTCATCCACCACAATTTCTTTAACATTTATCTCATCTTTGATAATTTCTAGAATTTCTGAATTATTCTTGAATCCTGAATCATGAATCTTGATTCTTAAAGTTTGCAGAGGTTGGCGGACTTTCAATCCCGCTTTCTGTCGCAGTTCCAAAGCGCTCGTGACCATATTTCTTGCCACCTGCATTTCCTCAATCAGCTTGGTGTCAAAGGCCACCTTTGACATGTCGGACCAATCTTCCAGATGAACGCTCTCTTTCATTTTTCCGCCAGTTACTTGCAGATAAACTTCCTCGGCTAGAAACGGCATAAACGGTGCCATGATTTTGGCCAGTTCAACCAGAACAAAAGCCGTGGTTTGCGAAACCATTTCTTTTTCTGATTTGTCTTCCAATTTGAAGCGGTCGCGTGAACGGCGCAAATACCAAGTCGACAAATCCTCGACAAAATCCATGATTGGCCGCGATGCCCGATCCAATTCATACGCATCAAGCGATTTGGTTACAATGCCATGCAATTCCAATAACCGCGATAAAATCCATTTGTCCAGAATGTTCTCACTTTTCCGCAAGAACGGTTCTTGCGGAAAAGAGGCTCCATACATTTGGTAGAAAGACAAAACATTGTAAACTTTCTGGACGATTTTTTTGGAAACTTCGTCCACGCCTTTTTCGGAAAAGTTCAGATCCTCGGCTTTGACCGCCGGTGACGACATCAAATAATATCGCAAACTGTCCGCGCCGTATTTGTCGACGATGTACATGATGTCCGGATAATTTTTCAAACTCTTGGCCATCTTGCGGCCATCCTCGGCCAAAACCATGCCGTTGACCACCACCCTTTTGTACGGACTTTTGTCAAAAAGGCCCGTACCCAAAACGATCATCGTATAAAACCATCCGCGAGTTTGATCCTGACCTTCGGCAATAAAATCGGCCGGAAAAATCGGGCTGTTTTTTTCTTCAAGCAATTCTTTGTTTTCAAACGGATAATGATTTTGAGCGAAAGACATCGAACCGGATTCAAGCCAACAATCAAAAACTTCCGGAATGCGCTTCATGACTTTGCCGTCTTTGTCATGCAAAACAACCTCGTCGATGTAGGGACGATGCAAATCGATTTCGAATTTTTCGTTGTGAGGTAGGGCAACGAAACCACATTTAATCACTCCGGCGTTGTGAAAACCGCTTTCAGAATATTTTTTCAAAATATCTTTAAGCGAAACACCCGCAGCAAAGCGATTGGCCAAATTGAGAGGAGCTCCGTGAGACACCACCAAAATATTTTTGCCGTCAAACTTTTTGTCAGTCTCATACAAAAATTCCATAACTCTCGAGCTGACGTCACTCAATGATTCTCCACCGTCGATTTTTACGCCGAGTTCAAGCTCACCCCAATGATTTTTCCACGGCTGGCCGTCAAAATTTCCACAGCCAATTTCGCCAAGCCGGTCGTCAAAAATAATTTTATCTTTTTCCAATCCGATTTCTTTGGCCACGATTTCAGCCGTTTCTTTGGTGCGCAAAAACGGAGACGAGACGATCAAATCTATTTTCTCTTTGACCAAATTTTTGGCTGATTCTAGGACTTCCTCGCGACCTTGCTTGGTCAGTGGATCTTTGTTTTCTTTTTTGCAACTTATGATCCGCCCATTAGCATTCGACTCCGACTGGCCATGTCTCATCAAAAAATATTTATTTTTTCTGCCGATATAATCTTTCAAATCGGCAATCGAGCCGATAACAACACGCTCGCCGTTTTCCTTGTCCCAAACAGGAAGTGGTGCGCCCCAGTATCGCGAGCGCGAAATAGCCCAATCGCGCGCACCCTCCAGCCATTTACCAAACCTGCCCTCGCCGATTTCTGGCGGATTCCAAGCCACGCCACTGTTGATTTTGACCAGTTTGTCTTTCAAATCCGTCACCTTGATAAACCACGAAGTCGTCGCGTAATTTAGAAGCGGAGTGTCGCAACGCCAGCAATGCGGGTACGAGTGAATGATTTTTTCTTTTTCAAAAAGTGTGACGGCTTTGGCCAAATATTTTATAACTTCAATGTCGGCTTTTTGATGGTCGCCTTTTGGTTTTACGGACCCTGAAAAATCCGTCACTTCTTTTTTAAATGTGCCATCAACGTTCACGTGCTGAATGAATGGCAACTTTTTCTCTTTACCCAAATTGAGATCGTCCTCACCGAAAGCCGGCGCAATATGCACGATACCGGTGCCGTCAGTCGTAGTTACGAAATCTCCGTGGTAAACTTTGAAACCGTTCTGGCGATTTTCCAATTGGTCGTTGTCGTAGTAATCAAAAAGCGGAGTGTAAGAAATTCCTAAAAGTTTTTCACCGGAAATTTCCGAGACAATTTCAAAATCTTTTTTCAAAACTTTTTCCGCCAACTCTTTGGCCATGATGAAAAACTGCCCGTCTTTTTTAATTTTGGCGTAAGTGACTTCCTTGTTTACCGCCAAAGCGACATTGCCCGGCAAAGTCCACGGCGTTGTCGTCCACGCCAGAAAATAAGTCTCTTCTTCGTCCCCACTTTCGACTTTTGACTTTTGACTTTTGACTCTGAACTTTACGTAAACGGAAAGGTCAGTTATATCTTTATATCCCTGATTGACTTCAAAGTTCGAGAGCGTCGTTTCGCAGTGCGGGCAAAGGTGCATCGACTTGAAACTTTTGTAAACCAAATTTTTGTCGTACAGATTTTTGAACGCCCACCAAACAGATTCGGTGTAGGAAGTGTCCATTGTTTTGTAATCGTTCTCCATATCCACCCACCTGCCCACGCGCGGAATAATTTTTTTCCATTCGTCCGCGTAACGCATGACCACTTTTCTGGCCTCGGCGTTAAATTTTCCCACCCCAAAAGCCTCAATGTCTTTTTTGGTGGCAAAGCCGAGTTCTTTTTCGACAATGTTTTCAACTGGCAAGCCGTGACAATCCCAACCCCACCGGCGTTCCACATGCTTCCCCTTCATCGTTTGATATCGCGGAATGACGTCTTTTATCGTGCCGGGCAAAATGTGGCCATAGTGAGGAAGCCCCGTGGCAAAAGGTGGTCCGTCAAAAAAGACAAAATTGCCGTTCGGCGATTCTTTTTCCAGAGATTTTTCAAAAATTTTATTATCCTGCCAAAATTTGAGGATTTTCTCCTCTTTTAACACAACGTCCGATTTGACCGGTTTTTCTTCGTTCATTCCACCATATTAGCATTTCTGATGATTTTTTCAAAAGAAAAGCCTCCCGAAGGAGGCTAGCGGCGGATATTTTTTAGCCATGAATAAATGCAGCAAACACCAATCACCAAAACAACTCCCGAAAAAACTATGATGTATGATGTTTCCTTCATTCTTTGAGGATCAGTTTCAAACAATCTTATCCAGATTAAAACCCAGATAATCATGCTCGCGAGCAGAGAATATAATCCGAAATATGCTGATTTTTTTGATGCCTCGACAAAACCCTGTTCTTTCAATCCTGAAACAGCCAGAAAGGTAGCGATCAACCCAAAAACCAGTGCGATCCAAAAGCCGACAAATGGGAGCCATAGTTCGTCAAACATTTTCAAACCTCCGGTGGTAATATTACGAATTTTTTACAGTTTGTCAACCCTGTGAAATCCAGCGAAGCTGGTAGGAGCGAAGCTCCTATTTCACAGGGTCAACCCTACATTTCTTCCGGTACTTTGATTCCCAGCAAATCCAAACCAGTCGTCATAACATTGGCGAAGGCTTGTGTCAGCGCCAGTTTGTACGGTGATGTCGGATCATTTTCATCAATGATTTTGTGTTTGGCGTAAAAAGAGTTGAACTCGCCGGCCAGTTGGATTAAGTATGTAACAATATAATGTGGCGCGTATTCCTCGCCAGAGTGCTTCACCACGCTTTCAAATCTCTCTAACATTCTCTCCAAATCAGTCGTCTGCCAATTGTCTGGAAGTTCCGTGTCAAAGGTGTCCTTTGCCATTTGGCTTCGCATGGCAAGGGGCACCCTTGACACTTCAGCCTTTTTCAAAATCGAATTCGCCCTAACTGTCGCATACTGCAAATACGGGCCGGAGTCGCCTTCAAACGACACCGACTTTTCAAAATCAAAAATAATATCCTTGCCGGCCGCTTGTTTCAAAATGGAAAATTTTATCGCGCCGATGGCCACCTGCTCGGCAATGACATCTTTCTTGTCCTCATCCATCTCACGCTCTTTCATTTTTTCTAGTACTAAATTTTTCACGTCTTCAATCAAAGAAACTCCGGTGATAACATTCCCTTTGCGCGACGACATTTTGCCGGAAGCAAAACGCAACATGCCGTGCCCAATATGAACAGTTTTGTCGGAAACTTCCGGTCGCAAAAGTTCCATCGCTTTCAACACTACTTTGAAATAATCATTTTGCTCGTTGCCTGTAATAACAATGGATTTATCAAAATTAAATTCATTCAATTTTTTCATTCCCAAGGCGAGCTCCTTGGCTTCGTAAACCGGAATACCTTTTGAATTGACAAAAACCCGCGTGTGCAATCCGTAATTCTCGCCTTTGAAAATCACCGCTTCCTCGCTTTTTTCCAAAATATTTTTTTCAAGACCTTCTTTGACGACTTCCAAAGCCGGATCCGTCACTTCGCTTTCCCAAATATTTTTATCGAAATTTGTCCCGAGCGTTTTAAATATCTCCTGAAAATGCAAAATGGAAACTTCCCTGCCCCAATCATAAAGCGCGTTTATTTTTTCGTCTGTTTTATCGAAAATTATTTTGTTTAACTCGTCGATTTCTTTTTTGGCTTCCTCATTTTCCTCGTACCTCGCCGAACCAAAAACATAGGCCTGCGCCCAAAATGAAAGTTGTTCTTTTGAACTTTTATTTTTTATTTCATCAATCTCGTCTTTTTTGGCCAACACGCCGAAAATAGCTTTGGCCACATGCAAACCAATATCGCCGCCGTATGAAAGTCTTTTAACGTCCGCGCCTTCGGCCGAAATAATTCGCGAAATCGATTCGCCAACGGCGTTCGACATCAAATGTCCGATGTGAAATTCCTTGAAAGGATTCGGGTCTGTGTATTCCACCAGAATCTTTTGCCCTTTCAGGTTTTGGATTTTTAAACACTGGGTGTTAAGGGAGCCCAAACACCCAGTGTTCTCCAATATACATTGAGCAAAATATTCCGGTTTCAAAAAGAAATTAATAAATCCCGGTCCGGCCACTTCGATTTTATCAATTTCCGCAAGAACCGTTCTTGCGGAAAGCATCTGAACAAATTCCTCCGCCAACTCTTTCGGATTTTTATTTTTAGCCTTCGCTTCCACCATCGCCACGTTCGTCGAATAATCACCCAGCGACATCTGTGTCGGATACTCCACCACAAAATCATTCTCAACCTTGAGCGTTTCCTTTATCCATTTTTTGATTTTATCTTGCATCTGCATTGAATTATTCTTGGTCGATTATTTCCCCGTACTACCTAGGCCGCCAGCGCCACGAGATGTTTCCGACAATTCAGCCGCTTCTTCTATTTTTACTGAAACTACCGACTGAATGAGCATTTGAGCAACTTTGTGATTTTTTTCAAAAACATAATCTTCACTCCCGAGATTTACCACCCCAACAATCAATTCGCCTCGATATCCCGAATCCAAAACTCCTCCCAAAACTTTTATGCCGTGGTTTATTGAAAGTCCGCTTTTATCCCAAAAGAGTCCAACATAACCATCCGGCACCTCAACGGAAATTCCCGTGTGAATCTTTGCAATTTTTCCAACGGTGACAACCACTTCCTCGCAGGCAAACAAATCCATGCCCGCATCACCCTCCTTGGCATACTCAGGCAATTTCGCCTCCGGATTCATTTTTTTAACTTTCAAAATCATGCATTCATATTATCATTTCGGCCAATATTTACAAAACCGCAAAAAAAGTATACTATCGCTTCGGAGCTGTACAAAAAGAAAGGACAAAAATGAAAATAATCGGACCGCCAGACGGAAGTGGTGGAGGAATGATCCGGATAAGTCACCCGGATGGAAGAGCTAGCGCAGAATTGAACAACAGAGACATCATTATGATACTTGCGATGTCTAGAAACAATTGCATCGGAAAAAATGGTGGCATCCCGTGGCGTATAAGCGCGGATATGAACCACTTCAAAGAAACAACGATCGGAGATTCCAAAACTTCCGGCAGAAAAAACATTGTCGTAATGGGAAGAAAAACATTTGAGTCAATTCCTCCCAAATTCAAACCGTTGCCAGACAGAATAAATGTTATTCTGTCGCGCGGAGCATTTGAAGCTCCATATGATGATTGCAAAGTAGTTCACGATTTCAGAAGAATTCTTGCAATCGCCAGACACAAGAAAGTTTTCATCGCCGGTGGAGGAGATATTTACAAACTCTTCCTGCCATTCGTCAATCGCTTGATCATCAGCCACGTTGATCTTTTTGTCGAAAATGGCGACACTTTTTTCCCGGAAATCGGAAACGAGTGGTGCAAAGTTTTGTCCGTTTTCCACCCAGCCAATCTCGAGAAAAACACACCGTCTTTCACAATCTGCACCTACACCAGATTGCCCCGACCGCGCCCATGAGCGCGGTTTCTTTTTTAAGAAAAAACACAAAAAGAAAACCTCACGGAAAATTCCATGAGGTATTAAAACTAGAACAAAATGCTTGATTTGAACGATGTGTCTTGCTCGTATGGCTCGCCGGTTCGAAGCTTGAGTTCAGCTATGGCCAGTTCGGTGCCAAGATAAATTGCATGGGTGGTGGTAAGCGAAGCCACAACGCCTATTTTGTCTCGCAATTCGTAAGCAGTCTTGCCGACGAACTTTTCCAGAACGACGCCGCTTTCAGGGTGTAGCAGAGAAACAACAATATTTCCGGCTTTGATTTGGATCTGGTAATTACCTCTGGCATCAGAGCAGGTTTTGATGTCAGCCGAATATTTTTTCAGCATCTCCTCGACCTGCTTGAAGTAATTATTGTAGATCTGGGCACTGCCGGAAATGATAATCAGAAGACCTGTCGGCAAGCCGATCGCCTTGGCGATTTCGGCCTGAATAGCCGCACAGCCGTAAGCATTTTCCGGCCAACCCTGGGTCATGTCGTGACTTCTGAAAAAAACTGTCAAATTCAGTTTTTCATCCTGAACCAACGCTTGAATCGAAACTAAACACGGCGACGACTTGTGCTTGCGCATCAGTTCATCGGCCGGATGCCAGGTCATAGCCACGCAGGCTTTGGAATACTTGTCGTGCCCTAAGACATCAACAATATCCTGGAGCTGATCGATTTCACAAAAGCCATCTCCGTAAGTAACATTCCGGTCAAGCCATGGACCTTGTTTAAAATCGAAGTCTTTGTACTCGGAAGTTTCGACTAATCTTTTGATCTGGTCCGGCGCAGGAAACGTGTAAGCCCGCAACTTGTTGCCGTAGGTGTAAGCCTTACCGGCGGGCAAAATCGGAGACAAAATTTCAGCTTTATAGGCTTCAATTTTTTCTGCGGTCAGCGGAACCAGAAACGGATTCAACGACAAATCCATGTTCTGCGGATCATGAATGACCACCGTCATGTCATTGATCTCTCTAACCACCCGATCAGTCTTGGCATTCATCAAATTGGTGCGACCATAACGCCAAACCTGAGCGATCATCTTGATCCAGCTATCGGGAATACTACCACCGTGAACAACAATCGGACCACCTTCGTACGGGAAAGCTTCATCCGATTTTTCGTAGCCAAAAACTTTCGGCTCGGCAAACGGATATTTTTTGCACAAAGTTTTAATGAGATTGTTTGCCTCGGCAATTTTTTCTTCGAGTGAAGAGCCGGACATTCCCTTATTAAGATCTATGAGCTCAACTTCTCCCCGGACAAGCTCGATCAATTCCATCGGAATATTCTTGTCGACGTAAACAGAATTCCCAAAGCCATCGATTTTTCTGTCTTGGTTTATACCATTAGCAAAGAAAGCACGGATGGCATTTGCGCTAGTCAATTCGGATCCACTTTTTTCCAACGAACATCCTTCGCCCAACGACGAGTATTCATCGCCGAGCAAAATGACATAGCGAATATACGGATTTCCCAATATGTTCCGAATCATCGGCTCGATGCCGGCCGGAGTGTAGAAATTAGCGGCAATGGCCAAATTTACTTTTTCCAGCTTGGGCAATACATCATCACGGATAGTCCACAGGAAAGCCACACCGACGTTTGCCTCTGTCACCCTCAGCTCTGATGATGACGGAAAAGCAATTCGGTCACGAGAAGCAACCGGCCAACCGATTTCACCGCTGGAACCCACAAGACTCTTTATCTTTTCAAGCATACAATCCTCCGGGGTTAAAGATACCTTTATTGCGGAAAAAAGCAAACGATCACATCCTTCCTTGTCTCTGAGTGAAAAAGAAAAGTCGCCCAACCAAAGCTGAACGACCGACTGATTTTATTTTTTCTGATTCCGCACAAGATCTTGCAAGGCGGCAAGCGATGCAAGCATTGCAAGTTGCTGAATCATATTATCGGCATTGTGGCACGAGAATTCATAACCACCATGACGACCGATTGAACCATGAGACGGATGTAAGCCGCAAGCATTACCCGGACAACTAGTGTTGAGCCATCCGTCACTGCCTTGCGTGTAAGCTTTAAACTCATAGTCATAAAATGAAGGAATTTTACCTTCCATTTTAAGCCACACACCTCGCATCGCTTCAACCATTTCTGAGATCATGCTCGTGGGCCCTTGTCGAAGAAAAGTGACAATATCTTCACCATACTCACCACCAATTGACCCACCGTGTAAACTCTGAATGGTTACAGTGTGAATAGTCATCAGTTGAGAATTTGTTGCTGGTGTCTCAATCTCAGGAAATCTCATATAATCAAAGAGGGTGCTGTGACTTGCTGAGACAGCGTAGGCTTCTTTGTAGTCATAAACTACTTCTCGTCCTTCGCCATCGCAATACAAACATTTGTCTTCACGGTCCTCGTCGTTTCCTGTGCCTTCACATTTCCAACATTTTACATCGGAAAGTTTTCGACACAGAGATGCTGGAACATGATATTCAAGGAACTGACCAACCTGTCCCAAGAATTTCAACGAGTGTTCGTAACCCAAATCTTTTCCAAACTCTCCGCCAAATTCTTTGAAACCGAAGTCTGCTTTGAAGCTTTCCAAAATCGGTGCGTCTTGTCGAATAGGCTTGACGCCGGTGGCGAACTCTTGATGAATCCGCAATATAACACCAACTGCCGGCCTCCAAGACAACTCGTACCAACAAGGTATTCTGTCCATGATAACCGTCTTTATGTTATGCACAATGTGCCCCTTTCTAGGTAGAATACTACTTATATTTTATTAAAAAGCAAACAAAAGCGCATTTGTGAGATGCGCTGTGCCTAATCTATGTTTCGTATCTGATGTAGTTGTAAATCTCCCACCAAGAACCGACGCGAGTAATTTCCTTCGGCTCAATTTCGTACAAATTCCACGGCCAAGAAAAGAACAAAAGATGTTTGACTGTGCCAATGAGCGGAATGAGTTTTTCCAAATCGTCGTCGACATACACATCGAGACCTTCACACTCTTTGTTTTTTGGAAGACCATATCCTGTTCCAGCAATCGGGAAATTCAGACAATGTTCCCAAAGCCACATTTCGGCAACTTCCAGCATCTGACCAGTCCGACTTGTGACAAGTTTGATCGAGTAACCATGGCCGGCAAGAGCGTGCAAATAAAAAGTTGCTTGTTCAACTTCCGGTATGGGATACAAACCCCCCATCGCTCCTTGGCCAATCGTTCTATACTGCTCCAAAGTCATCAACCCGCGGCCAACGACTTTTTCCCTGCGAAATTCCGCAGGTAGAACATCAATTCCCATTTTTTCTTTAGCCAGCCAAACCTTAAGCATATGGGTGTTTGCGATAACACCGTCAAAATCTGATCCAATCCTCATGGCCACCTCCGGCGTTTAATCTATCACAAACTGATAAAAATAGTAAATAAAAGAAAACCTCACCGGATAATACCCGGCGAGGTGTTGTTACTTCCAACTTTTGAAATACTTGGCGAGACCTGGACCATCCTGAACTTTGAATTTAGTTCCGGGTTGCTGGTCATAATGAACCAGTGGCCGTTCAATCATTCTGTCAAAATAAATTTTGGCAAAAGGTTGTCCTCTTCTGGCCATGAATCCGCTTTCAAAACATCGAACTTCCAGAGTCAATGGCCGGCCCTTACATGTCCCGTCCGGACCAACTCCCCAACCCGGAGCAATGTACCCGGCATAGTGAACACGGATTTCTCCATTTCCTTCATCCATAGGCATCATCTCACAAGCAAGTGTCGGCAGGACCCGCACACTTTCCTCTGTTGAAAGAATGCTGAAGGAATTAGGATTAAAATATATTGAGGAATCGTTCGATAAAAGTATCTCTCGGAAAAAACATCTGGGATCGTAGTAATTCGTCAGAGAAAGATTTATCGGTTCGCCGTTTTTGATAGCTTCAAACCCAACAACGGAAAAATCAAGGCCTAGCGACAAAGGAATGGAACCGTCCTCGCTGGGAGATTCCATGTCTTCGTAAAGTATTTGTTTCCCGTGCCGGTCAAACAACATACCACCCTGAGAATTAAATATTGTCCCAAGCCTAAACTCGTCCAAACGGGTCTCTTGGCTGAAGAAACGTATCTGGCTAAAAGACATGCCTTCGTTTGCGGTGACAGCAAAGGATCGCGCCTCAACCATATTCCATATCGAACCGGTGTAACCCTTTGGTACAAAATTGAATTTTGGAACTCCGTCCGCCAAAAGGCGCGACATGATGTCCACTCGTCCAATATTTGATTTTGGGTTTGCGTGAGCGTGAACTCCGTCCGGAATCTTTTGTACAAATTTTTCAGCTAACCGAAAAATGTAACATACTCCAGCCTCCAATATTGAATCCGGTTTTACGCGAATCCCATAATAGTGGACAAAATCCTCAACC
Source organism: uncultured bacterium (assembly GCA_903861205.1). GTDB lineage: Bacteria > Patescibacteriota > Minisyncoccia > Phycocordibacterales > DATDWN01 > CAIOTC01. The sequence goes on from CAIOTC010000010.1 coordinate 21,929, forward strand.
CTTTCGTTGCTCTTTGGCAAAAATCCTCTGGGTAGCCTGTAGACCTCTCCCGTAGTAACCGGATCATAGGTGTCGGTACAAACATTTTTCGTGTTTGCATTTTCAATAAAACCGTTTTCCACCAACTCTGTTATGAGTTGGCCAGGCAAAGCTCCGCCGTATTTCATGTAAAGAACTCCTTCCCATAAAGATATTACACATTTTTAGACAAAAGAAAAGTACCTAACATATAAAAAGAAAATCTGGTCTAAAATCAATCTAGATCAGATTTTTTAATATTGTGGTTTTTGACGGGAATGTAAATCGCAATCCCACGTATACCACTGCCCGTTTATTTTTATCAGCTCTTTACCACAATGGATGCAGGAACTTACGCTGCCTTCCGCTTCCGGATGAGCCTCGCAGGTGTCAGAATTGTTACAACGAATATTTTGGTCATCATATTCTTCGTTTGTCATACACAAATTCTCCTCAAATACATTACCACGTAAACCAAAAAAGAAAAACCCCGCGCTATTGGATAGCGGCGAGGCTTCGAACTTCGGTTTCAAATTTTTCGACTGCGGTTTTTTTGGTTTTTTTGGCTCGATATTTTACTTTCAATTCCTTATCGAACCTAGAACTAATGCGATCCAGATCGGCTTCTTGAAAATCATAGTTGTAATATTCATCCACAAACAGACGCGACATCTTTTCGTCCGGCAAAGTTATGCCAGGAACCAGAAGCAGCGAATCACCATTAAAACCGCTGTTTATTACAAAAAGGTCTTTGATACCGAAGCCAAACGGCCTGTTCTGCGCGTTAATGGCACACACCGTCATACTGGTAGGCACTGCCCCAGTATTGCAACCTTTCAAAGTCGGCAAAAGCTCCTCGGCCACGTCCTGGGAAATCAGCAGAAGCTTGATGCCGAAACGGCGATATTTCCAAAACCATTCGGCATGATAAATCTCAAAATTCGGAATGTAAGCAACTAGTGTAACCAAAGAACACCTCCCGAAATAGATTAGCATTTTTTGCGGAAAATACAATGTTAACAACGGATTTTAGACGGTATTGACTTTATGCACCCTAATAATGTACTATATATGTATTCCCCCCGAGGGGTTTTTTAATAAGACAATATAAATTCAAATTATTATGAGCCTCATTACTTACATCAAAGATACGCAAGGAGAATTGAAACATGTCAGCTGGCCGACACGAAACCAGGCCATTATATTTACGATTATTGTTGTTCTCATTTCTCTATTCATCGCTTTCTTTCTTGGATTTTTTGATTATCTTTTCAATTTAATTTTGAAAAAATTTGTTCTTTAATTTTTAAACAAAATGGCTAAACAACAAATCTCAGAAGGTAGAAATTGGTATGTGATCCACACATACGCCGGATATGAAAACGCCGTTATGCGTAACCTCAAACAGCGCATCGAATCTTTGGGCATGGAAGATAAAATTTTCAATGTCATCGTGCCGACTGAGAAAAAAATAAAAATCAAAGGTGGCAAACGCGTCGAGGAAGAGGAAAAAATATACCCCGGCTACATTTTGGTGGAAATGATCGTGACCGAGGAATCGTGGTACGTTGTCCGCAACACTCCGCGAGTAACTGGCTTTGTCGGTTCCGGCGTCTATCCGGTTAAAATCGACAAGAAAGAAATTGATGAACTTTTTGCTCGCATGAACGCTCACACCGTCAAACACAAAATCGATTTGATGCAGAATGATGCTGTGACTATTGTCGACGGTCCGTTCAAAGATTTGGAAGGAAAAGTTTCCGAGGTGGACGAAGAGCGCGGCAAGGTCAAAGTGCTGGTGGCTATGTTCGGCCGCGAGACGCCGGTGGAGTTGGATTTCTTGCAGGTCAAAAGAAGTTAACGAGCGAAGCGACTATAACTTCTTTGATGCCGCTCTATTATGCATTTGAGCGGCGCAGAAAATCATAATTGAAATTTCAAAATTATTAGTGTACAGTATCGTTTCTCGCGCTTCTCGAGATTTATAATAAAAAACAATGGCTAAAAAAATCACAAAAAAATTAAAGTTGGTTATTCCCGGCGGAGCGGCAACTCCGGCTGGCAAAACGGGTCCGGCTCTCGGACAAGCGGGCGTGAACATTGGTGAATTTGTCAAACAATTCAACGACGCCACGGCCAAAATGAAAGGCGACATTGTGCCTGTGGAAATTTCCGTTTACGAAGACCGCACGTTCTCGTTTGTGGTCAAAACTCCGCCGGCTTCTTCGCTTATTTTAAAAGCGATCGGCAAAGAAAAAGGCAGTGGCAAAAACGCCACCTCAAAAGTCGGCACGCTCACCAAGGCGCAACTGCGCGAAATCGCCGAAAAGAAAATGCCCGACCTAAACGCCAACGACATCGACGCGGCCATGAAAATCATCGCTGGAAGTGCCAGAAGTATGGGCGTCGAGGTGAAATAATAAATAAAAAAACATTCCCCAGGGTGTCACCTTGGGGAATGTTTTTTTGTTTAACTATCTGATCTCGTACGTAATTGAAACGTTGGAAGTTATTTTATTCTCCCCTGTCGGAATCTGCGGAGCAACACTGGCCGTGCCGCCGGCGCTCATGACATCCGACTTCATATTTAGATACGGCATCGGATAATTTCCATTTTCACTGAAGTTGACAATGTGATTTAGTTTGACACCGAGCGATTTGGAAAGTACGGACGCTTTGCTTTTGGCATCGGCGATAGCTTTGTCGCGAGCCTGCGCCTGAACAGCATCAATGTTGTCAACCGTGAAGCTTAGCCCGCTGATATTTGAAACATTGAGCGAACCGATTTTAGCCAAAATATTTCCGGCGTCAGCAGTTTTGCGAATTTTAACGGTAACTGTTTGGTCAACCTCGTAGCCGGTCAAAACAGATTTGCCGGGAGGACAATAAATCGCAGATCCACTAGAAACAGAACCTGATCCGGAAGACCCGGAATCAGAAACTGGATACATCATCGGCACAGGCGTCGGGCAAACGGCATTTTGGTATTCGTATTTCGGATAAGAGCTGTAGTTGGTTGTTTGAATATCTTTCTCGGCGATTCCCAGGGCTTTCAGCGCACTGATGACTGAATTCATTTTTTTGCTGGCGGCATCCTGCGCGTCCGGCAAAAGCTTGGCGCTTTCAGTCACAGAAAAAGAAAATGTGGCAATATCCGGCACCGCCAAAACTTCGCCGGTACCGTTTATGGTGATGGTATTTCCGGCCGGCAAATTGTGGCCGAGAACCGTAAAACCTTTAATGGCGTCAATGGCCATGACTGCCAGAAATACGGCGAGCAGTCCGATGGCGCTGACGATAACATTGAATAATATTTTTTTCTGCTTGTCAGTTAAAGATTGATACATAAAAATTTTGGTTAAAAAATTTTGATAAAATAAATTTGAAATCTCTTATTAACCAAAGCAACTTTGGAGCACGCGTAAATTTTCTGCTGAAAATTTCGCTCACTCTCCGCTCGCCAGCGTCCGAGAGTCTCCAAAATTGCTTCGGCTAAACAAGATTTCAAGTTTATTTTAGCATATTTTTATAACTGGGGCACGTTGATGCTGGATTTCAGTTTGAAGTGATTTAATTTTTTGAAAATAATAACAAAGATGTATGAAATGAGAAGGCCGAGGAAAATTCCACCCAAGACGTCGGAAAACCAGTGAACGCCGAGATACAGCCGGCTGAAAGAAACCAGAACGATGCCAAAAACGCAGGCAAAATTGAAAAACTGGCGCCAAAATCCTTCGAAATACTCGTCAAAAATAAAGATGAGCATGCAGAAAAAAATGGTGACAATAACGGCGTGATAGCTCGGAAAACTCTGACCGAAAGAGGCAAAAACGGCATCCGATGGGCGCGGAACGTTGAAGAAAATTTTTAAGACGTAGGCAATAATGGCGCCAAAAAGCATCGAACCGGCAAACAAATTGGCGTATTTCCTTCCGCGTGCATAATAAATAAAAACTACAATCAGAATTGTAACGGCGATGGAAGCGAGAGAAACGTCAAAAACTTTGCTGACCAAATACATCGCCTCGGTCACGCCAGCCGTACGAATGTGTGCAAAATAATTTTGAACAAAAAGATCAATCGAGTGCATAAGTTGAATAATTTTTAATTTTTAATTTAAAATTTTTAATGAATTTCCAATGCATCAATTTTCAAAACGAGCGAAAATGCCGGCGGGTAAAAGTCTGTCGGAGTTGGACTGTGAAATAGCCAGTTCGCCGGAAGTGATTTTGCCTGACAAATCTTTTGTGATGTCGGAAAGCATTTGAGCATAAGTGACGTGCGAATAACCGGAAGCGTAGCCGTTCAGCAACACAGCCAGCGGTAGGTCGGAGAGCAGTTTTTTTATGTTGGCAAGCAACGGCACCAAATCTTCTTCCAATTTCCAAACCTCGTCTTTTGCCCCCTTGCCGTAGACCGGCGCGTCGATGCAGATGATGTCATATTTATTTCCGCGGCGAATTTCGCGCTCGACGAATTTTCTGACATCTTCGACAATAAAGCGAATTGGCGCATCGGAAAGTCCGGAAGCGTCGCGATTTGCCACGGCACAGTCCACGGCAAATTGCGAAGCGTCAACGTGAACAATTTGGATATCAACCATGGCTGATATCCCAGCTTTAGCGCAGGCAAGTGAGGCTCCGCCGGTGTAACCAAAAAGATTGAGAACGGAAATCTTCCCTTCTTCATTCGTAGCCATTCGTAGATTGGCATTATTCGTATATTCGTATTTTATTTTATCTGTCAACCATTGCCAGTGAACAGACTGCTCTGGAAAAACGCCAATGTGTTTAAAAACGGACGGTTTCAAAATAAAATTTATTCCGCCGAGCGAAATCTGCCACGGTTCTGGAAAAGGTTTGTTGTGATGCCACTTTCCCCTTCCCTCGGTTTGTTCGAAATGAGCGTCAACATTTTTCCATTCAGTTTCCGGCAAAGATTTTTGCCACAGAGCCTGTGGATCTGGGCGAGAAATTTTCACCACGCCAAAACGCTCCAGCTTTCCACCCTCACCGCTGTCGAGCAATTCATAGTCAGCAAATTTTTCAGCAATAAATATATTTTCCATTTTTTTATAAACTATGCGCCACCAATGCCACGAGTAGCACACCGACAAAATTCATGACAAAAGAAATGGCAATGAGCGTGCCGGTGCGAATTCTGGAAACTCCGAGCATAGTAATACCCATTTCATCAGGCAGTGGCGAGGCGATGATAAGCGCGCCAATAATCGGCGAGAGCCAGTGGAAAAATTTGCGGTGAAAAAATCTGGTCAGCTTGCGGTCATGGTACGCGTGCAAAGCATTTTCCAAATCATCGGCGAATCTATCGCGAATAAATAGAAACAAAACCATGTCCCCGATAACCGCCCCGAGAGCTCCGCAAAGCGCCACGATCCAAATGGGCGTTGTTTGTGACAGCGCGGCCAATGCAATCGAAGCCGGCGCCAACGTGAAAGCGGATGTGAAAAAAACGCCAGCCAAAAAACTGCCGATGATTTTGCCTTCCTGGGCCACACCGATGATATTTTTGATAACACCGAATCTGACCAGGACGCTTGCAACCAAAACGGATAGCAAAACAAAAAACATGTCACGACCGAGGTTTTTATATGGATTTTCCGGACGAATGTGTTTTGTCATGTTAATTTGTTTAAATTGTAAATTTCTTACGATCCAACACTTTTCCGTCGCCAGAATAATTTTCTGCTGAAAATTTTCTTCCTGCTCGCCTCTTCACGGGCTCCGCAATGCGCCGGAAAAGCGTCGGCTCGACGAAATTTCCAATTTACAGCTATTTTTCTGCCCTCTGCCATTCTGTTTTAATACCTTTCAATTTGTTTTCCGCCATGCAGAGCTCGTCGTAAATGCCGTCAAGAAGTTCGATATTTTTCGCTTCCTCCAAATCCACCCATTTGTACTGATCCGTTTCTTCCGGTTGCAAAGTAACTTCGCCGGAATCATAATCGGCCAGGCAGGAAATGACCAGCGACGGATTGCCGTCGCCATGCACCGTGGCCAGACTGGTAACATAATCGATGTTTTTTATTTCCAGCCCGACTTCTTCGCGCACTTCGCGGCGCAAAACTTTTTCCAAAACATTGTACCAATAATCTTTCGTCTCTTTTGGCAAATTGATGTAATCGTCCGTTTCCAGTTTGCCACCCGGCACCGTCCACATGCCCGGAAATCTTTTTTTGGTCATCGTTCGGCGCGTCACCAAATATTTGCCGTCTTTGACGATGATGGCGGTGATGACCACTTCGTGCAAAAATTTATTTTCCATCCCAGTAGTAGAAAATGGCATAGCTCTTCGAGCAGTACCACTCATTATTTTAAAATTAATAATATCGACATTTAAATGTTATAACATGTTTCTCATAATTCCAATGCCATTTTCACTACGGGATAGCCCTGTAGTGAAGTCGGCATCTTTTTATGCGCCTTTGGCGCAATGCCGACTTCTACTACCGGGCATACTTATAGTTTATAAAATAATAAGCGGCGATAAAAAACATGGAAACCGCCCAGCCAAAAGCGACGAGCAGAAGTAAATTGTCTTCGCGAATTTCCACTTCGCGGAGCGATCGGCCAACCAAGACGAAACCAGATTTGTCGCCCGCAGAATAATATTTCAAAACAACCGCGAAACGCGCGCCCGTCTCCGGCTGCCAGGTAAATTTGTTTTCGCCATTTGTTTTTGCATAGTCGAAAACGCCGATAGGCAAAGCAATGGACTGTCCATGCAAGTTCGCCGATGATTCCAAAAGCGTACCTTTGCCATCAAAAATCATGGTGAAAGGCGAAAGACTGAGCGTGATATCAAGTGCCGTGCGAGTCGGCGGCATAAAATCAGCAGGCACGGCGCCCGCCAAAAGTCCATTGGCGCCATCTTCAGCCATCTGAATTTGCGGATCATTGGCTGACTGGCGCAAAACTTGCTGTCCAACCGTGTAGATCGTACCTAAAATGACGGTTATAACGGCAACCAAAAAAATGAAAGTGAAAAACTTTTTCATGTGATAATTGTAACATATTTAAGCATCGTTGTTAAAACTTTCATAATTTCGCCAAGGTCGCGTATAAAATAAAAAACCAAACTGGAGGCGTACAAGTGTACGATGACAGTTTGGTTTTTTATTTTAGACGATGAGATTGGTGAAATTTGGAAGTTTTTATTAGAACCAGAGGTTGCCGCCAATATGCCAGACGGACACATTCTGTATCCCCAGAGATTCTAGCAAAGCCTTCTTTTTGTCGAGCGATGATTTCGGCTGGGCGCAATAATAAGTGCTGCCGACGGTCCAATATTCCTCGCCGTCAGCATTTATTTTTCTGGTTGAGTAGCCCGGAAGCGCCGTCGATTGCGCGTAAGTGTCGATGGTCATGCTGTAGCTCCCTGTCGCCCCGTGATAACCGTAGGCCGGAATGCCGATGACAATTTTTTCGACAGGTAATTTTGTTTTAGCGTAATTTGCCACACTGGTCAGCCAGTTTAGAGGCGTGACAGGTTGTCCAACACCGTAATCATATTGGTAGTCGTAAACCATAATGGCGACATAATCGAGGTTGGCAAAATCCTCATACTTGAATTGCGATCCGCTGCCCGTCAGAGCCGGCGCGTCAATCATCAATTTCTTGCCTTGCGTGTGCAAGCTGTTGGCCAAAGCGGTCGTGAAGCTTTTGAAATTTGAATAATCGGTGGCCGACCAACTGCCGAATTGTTCCCAGTCAAGTTCGATTCCGGTAAATCCGGTCGAAACAGCAAAGTTGGTCAGCGTAGTGATAGCGCTGTTTTGAAGTGTTGCCGATGAAAGCAGAGTTCGCACACTGGCGATGTCGCCGGAAACGGTTGCGTACTGGTGAACCGAATGAGCTTTGACATCGGCCGCGTTTGCGTCGCTGTAACCGTTACATCCGGCAGAACTGGCGGTTAGTTGGCTAATCGTACCGTTACTTTGAACCTGATAATATTCCGGTTTCAACGTGTCGACTTGCCTGCCGTCGGAGTATTCGCTACCGGCGTTGCAAGCCGGAGAACCGGGATAAATCCAGCCTTCCGTCACGGCGCCTGTCGTTTGAACCGGCGCGGGAGTTGGGGCCGGAACGGGATCAGGCGTAGGTGCTGGGGTCGGTGTCGGCGTTGGAGTCGGTGATGACACCGGCGCAGAAACGGTCGTGCCGGTTGGCGCGGGTGAAATCACGGAAATTTTATTGTTAACGCAAACATCGCTGGACCTTGTTGCCGACACACAAATAGTATCCACAACTTGAGACTCTTTTCCCGCGATATTTTGCGTCGTCAGCGATAATGGATACGATTTTCCTGGAGCGAGCCTGCCAATGAGCCAATAAAAACTTGGCGCGTTCGGTTTGACGCTGGAGCTGACATATTTTTCATTGCTTGGATAATAAGCCGTCAGTTCCGTCATATTGCAATTCGAACTACCCATATTTTTAACCATGACGTTGTAATTTATTTTACCGCCCGACGGCACAGACATAGCAGCCGGCATAACGGATAATTTGAGAGAACATCCGGTGGCGTAAACGGTGGCTGTCATTCCCGCCATCGCCGCCAACACTAATGAGATTGATAAAATTCCACTAACAAAGACGCTCGCATACGAATGCGATTTTACCTTTTTGTAATTCATTTCTTATTTGGTTTGTCTTTCTTGTTACAAAAAAATTTTAATTATAAATTTTTTTAAAATTTTATAGATAGACAATAAATTTATTTGATAATTGCTTTCGACATAAGAGCCGTGTGACTCTTACAGCAAAATGATATCAATGTGAAGATGCGTTAAGCTACTTACCTTTCCAAAAAGTTAGTTTTATAATTTTTTTGCTTCATAAAGGAAAAAATATCGCTCAAAACTGCTTACGGAAATTTTCATGAAAAATGATTATTTTTAGTTAGAAATGAAAATTGTGTGAAGTCAACAAAAAATCCGCACAAAGCGGATTTTTTGGAAGTTTGAAAATAAAATCTCTTACTCGTCATTTTCTTTTTTGTCGCCACTCGCTCTCTCCTGCGGAGAGCTCGTTCTCGTCCTCGGCCTGAACTTGTCAATGAGCCCCGCCCAAAAAGCGGGGTCGTTGACAAGTCCAAGCTTCAGGCCTGCGGATGCGCCAAAAAGGAAAATGCCGCGACGAGATTTTAATTTCAAACGCAAATTCACTACTTCATCAGATTCTTCACCACGTAATCAGTCGTGGCCACTTGCACGCGGGATTGGGCGAGGTAGTTGAGGATGGATTGGAGGGTTGACGGGGTGATTGTGTATTCGTCGATTGGGGTGTTTGACACGTCGTGGAAGGCTAAGATAAGCCATGTTTTGTTGGCGATCGCTTCATCCACCCATGTTTGAACTTGAGCAAGCGTCGTGTTGGCTTCCACGTTTTCCGTTCTCAAATCGTATGGATCGCTGTTTCGAGTGTTGAAGCCAAGGTCGGTTGCCCGCGCGCCAATATAACCGCTGGCTTTGATAATATCTTCGACTCTGCCATCCCAGTCGCCATACGGATAAGCGAAGATCGATACCGGTGAAAGTCCCGCCGAGAGATCCGCTGCGCGCGAATTTTGAATTTCATTTGTGGCGTCAGCATCGGAAAGCGATGTCAAATACGGATGCGACAAAGAGTGCGAACCGATTTCCACGCCATCTTTATTTATTTGCGCGATCTGACTCTCGGTCATGTAATCCGTCGTTCCGATAAAATCGTTGACAATATTTTGGCTGACAGCAAAATTTCCAGACATGAGAAGTGGCAAAGCGTTGTCGTAGAAAGTTGTGGCTCCGTCATCGAAAGAAAGCGACACCAGACCTTGCGCGAAACTTCCGTTTGACAACTGCGAAAGCGAAACGTCGTCCACCGTCAAAGTTCCAACGCCACGTAAGACATCAAAAACTGTCACCGAGACCGTGCCGGGCCGGACGTTGAATTCCCTATCCACCCTGGTCCAGTCAGTGGCCGGAGGCAGAGTGATTAAATTTGTAAATTGTCTCGTGCCGTCAGACATGTTGAATTCGACAATGACCACACTTTTATAATCCGATTTGTAATATTGCGAAAAAACATAGTCGGCGTTGGTCGTCACGGGAACCGGCGCCCAAATCCACTTGGCATCACCGCCAGCCGGATCAGAGACCGTCAAATTCGTTTGAACGGCACTTCCCCCATTGTGACCCGGAACCACCGAAAATGTGGCGGTAGTTGCACCCTCGATGTCAGTGAACCAACCGTCCGGCACACCACCCGTCTGGCTTTCCGCTGACGGGTTTGAAATTAAATTAGGTCCGACGGAAGAAACTATTGGCGAAGGAGTTGGAACAGGAGTTGGAGCTGGCGCAGGAATTGGTACTGGAACTATTGGATCCGGTACTGGCGTAACTGGTGTTGGAATTGGCGCCGAATCAGTCGAAGAATTTGAATTCGAGTTAGTATTCGTATTCGAATTAGAATTAGATGAGGACGATCCAGGCGAAGGATCGGTCAAAGAAAAATCATCCACAGTGAGCGATCCCGGTTGCATCAAACGCGGAAAAACTGAAACTTGGACCGCGCCTGCCGGAGCCAAAAACGAAGCCGTGAATTGATTCCAATCAGACGGAGACGCCCCGACACTTCCGAGATCTACATTTTGAAACCGTCCGTTTGACATGGTGAACTGCGCCATCACTTTTGTCGGAACATCGGATTTGTAGTAATAACTGAAATTATAATTTGCTCCCGGAGTGACAGGCACCGGATCAAAATACCATTTCGAATCGCTTGTTTGTTTTGTCGAAACATCTATCTTGGCCGCACTGCCGGTATGCCCCGGAACCGGATACGAAAAAACTGGCTCCGAGTTGCCGGCAAAATCGCTGTCCCACGAATCGGGATAATTCGACGAATACGCCGAAGCATTCTCCAGCGAAGAATTATTTATCAAATTAACTGAACTTTCCGCGTGAATAATGGTAGCAAAAGAAAAAAGACACGCGAAGAGCGCAACGTATGTGATTTTTTTCATGTAAATTTTAGTAATTAATTATTTGTAATTAAAAATTCCGGTTGCATTTCTGCTAACCTACAAACAAATTACCCCACGCGCATGAATTTTGCGTGTAAAGTTATCTCAGTTTTTTGAATTTTCCAATTTGCAAAAAATTTTCACCGGTCACCACTTTTTTGCCGGTTTTCTGTTCCAATTCCAGACGCGCTTTTTTTGATATATTTCCGCCCCGTTTTCCAGCGATAATATTCTCCGTCATTCCAACCGCTTGCATCGTCTCGGCGATTTGGCGAGTGGAAAGTTCCGCCAAAGCGGTGAAAATAAGTTCGGCCTCACTCATGTGGTCGCGCAAATTTTGTGTTTTCAAACCTTTTATATTTTTGTGCTGTTTGACCGACAGCCCGGACCATTCCTCATGAATAATATTTGTCAAAATGGCGTACTCATCTTCTTTTTTGACTTCATGCTTGCTCCAATAATCAGTCAGTTTGTTGCGAGTTTCCTGTCCCATCATTCTCTGTTGTATCCATTTTTCGCTTCGGCCATATTTTTTCCAATATTCTCGCGCCCTGTTGAGCGACAAAGCCGGATCCGCCATATCCTGCAATCTTTCGTAACCAACTTTTGCCAGCCATAATTTTATCGGCTCTGCTTTTGGACTGGGCACTATTTGGACAATTCTGAAAATTGTTTCCGTATCGGCCACGTCCGTCTCCCTCATTTTGCCGTCTTGAGCCACCATTTTCAACCGGTTACAATTTGTAACCACTTGACTCCCCTCTTGTTTTAGGTGGATCTTAAGAACCTTCCAATAATTTCTGGCTGTCTGAAAATCTTTTTGATTGGTCAACGCCGCCACAATATCCACCACAGAAAAATACCATTTTTCTTTTTCTTCATCATAATGCCGACGTATCTTAAAATCCTCAAAAATCGCTAAACCGATTTTATTTGCATTATTTATTTTATTTTCCATATAAAAATCATATCACAAATTTGTGATTATATTCCTCCACACCAATACTTGACATGACTAATTAAATGTTGTGGGGTAACTAGAGAGAATCGGACTCTCGATACCGGTTCCACAAACCGGAGTTTTGCCACTAAACTATAGTTACCATAAAGACTTCAACAATAAGTTGAAGTCTTTAATTTATACCAGAAAAAAGCTTTAAAATCCAGTCAAAAATTATTATTTCTTACTGTCATTCTTAATCATCGCAATCGCCTCCTGGACGGTCGTCATGAATTGCGCTGGGAAAATGATAGTGGAATTTTTCTCCACGGAAATTTCAGCCATTGTTTGGAGCGTACGCAACTGCAATGCAACTGGATGTGCAGACATGAGGTCGGCTGCGTCACCCAGTTTTTTGGCCGCCTGGAATTCGCCTTCGGCCGCCACGATTTTGGCTCGTCTCTCGCGCTCGGCCTCGGCTTCCTTGGCCATGGCTCGCTGCATGTTGTCCGGCAAAGTGATGTCTTTTATTTCCACGGCCGTCACCTGCGCGCCCCACGGTTCGGTGTGTTCGTCGATGACGTTTCTGATTTGCAAATTGATCTGGCCGGTCTGCGAAAGTAGCTGGTCGAGTTGAAATTGTCCGACCACATTCCGCACGGTCGTCTGTGAAATTTGATTGACGGCCGAATAAACATCTTCAATGGCAATGGTCGCTTTGACCGGATCAACCACGTGATAGTAGGCCACTGCCGCGATGTCGATCGAGACATTATCTTTGGTGATAATTTTCTGCGACGGAATATTCATGGTGATCGTCCGCAAAGTCACCCGGGTCATTTGCTCGAAAATCGGAATAAGAAAAATCAATCCGGGGCCCCGCGTACCTTTGCATTTGCCTAGGAGGAATATCACTCCCCGCTCGTATTCCTTGACCACCCGCATCGAAAGCGCCAGCAAAACGATTACAATAGCTATGAAGTACCACATATTAGTTTATCCGCACACTAACTTTACCATCGCTTCACCGTGTTTTGAAAAAACACAATGGCAAAGTTAGTGTGCGGATTAAGTTAAATTATAAAAATTTATAACGACTGTATTGTAGCACCAATTCACTTTTCTTTCACAAGCTTGGAGTAGGATGCTAAAACATGAAAATAAAAAAAGTTAAGTTTTTGCGCGCAGCATATTTGATGCCAACTCTCTTTTTGACAGTAGCTGCAAACGCCCAATCACCAAATATTTCTACTGTTGGCTCGGAAGGTCTTGCGTTACTTAACATTGTGCTCATCGCTTTCTCCGCCCTGCTCATTTCAGCCGGCGTCGCCCGCGCATACAAGGAAAAAGGGTGAGGAAGAAAAACTCCTGTTTTAAAAAATTTGTGTCTGTATTGTACCAAACTCGCACCTATTTCCAAAACAAAGTGAGGTAATGACTTCGCACGCTCCGCGTGCGTGGTGAAGCAAAATTGAATCGTACGCTCGGAGAAAGCCCCACGCACTGGCGAGTACGCCAGCAACCCCGAAAGAAAAAACACTCCTTGCTTTCTTGATTTGGCGGGGGTGAATTTTTTCTTGAAAAAGGAAAGGGTGTTTTTCTTTCGGGGTTCTGCCCTCCAAGTATTCGGGCAGTGCGTGGGGCTTCAATACGGACTCGGCAAAGCGAAAATCTATTTTTCTGGGGGAAAGGATTTTTCGCTTTGCCTCGACTGAATTTCCGCCCGCAGGAGGGGTCTGGGGAGGAATGCGGGCGGGTTTCGGACTGGGGGTTTTCGGAAAATTCGCCGCCA
>CAIOTC010000011.1 GCA_903861205.1 uncultured bacterium
GACACCTTCGTTTTTGATACGGTTGATTATTTGCTCCTTTACCTCTGGAGCGATTTTGTGTTTTTTCATTGTCTTGTATGTTAATTAATTTTGTTAATTATTATACAAGATTAGTGTATGAAATTTGGGGGGAGGGCCACTGATGATGGCGAAGATCGCCGCCACTGTAAATTCTTTGCGTTCCATCTGATTTACCTCCTCTTATATCATACCACACTTTGAATGAAAAAGTCAAGTAGATTTTTGACACGAAAAATACCGCCTTGTTAAGCGGTATTTTTCTCTTAGCGTTCTTTATTTTGTTCCGTTCTAGTTGCGGACTTTCCCGCAAGTCAAATTGCTTTTAGGACAACAATCATACGTCCATTGTCTGCTCAATTGAGGCAGGCAATATCGACTCGAATTATTTCGCAAAGCGAAATAGGTTTCAAATTGAATTATTCCACGACCAGCTTCCGCTAGCCGTGCCTTGTTCATGTGTTATTCCTTATGTCGCCATAAGGCATGGACTATATCATCATCCTTCCAATATTTTTGAAAGGAGTTCGGCGTGTAGTCTCTGAGGGGTTATTCCGATAAAAAACCGGAAAACTTCCCTGCTGATTGTCTGCACTTAAAGTATTTTCACTCATATGATAATCATATCAAATGAGTAACTTAAGATACACAGAGTTTCCAGCAAACAGCCAACTTTTTACACTAGTGTTACCACTAGGAGTCGCAACGAGGGCAGATTGCCCCTACGACTTAGCCCTTGTTATTGAACTTACCGTGGTGCCACATACGTGACGCTTCGGGTATTTCCAACTTCCCTGGCTTGACGGGCGGTGAGTACAAGACTTGAGAACGTATTCACCGCGGTATGTCTGACCCGCGATTACTAGCAAATCCAACTTCATGGGGTCGAGTTTCAGCCCCCAATCTGAACTGGGGCGACTTTTATTACGGTTGGCTCAGGGTTACCCCGTCGCATCGCGTTGTAGTCGCCATTGTATTATGTGTGTAGCCCAAGGTATCAAAGGGACATGCTGACCTGGCGTCATCCTCGCCTTCCTCCCAGCTTGGAACGCGCTTCACTTTGTTCCGCGCAAATTTTCAAGTAACAATTTCCAATTTCCAATAAATTTTTCAATGTTTCAATTTTAAAATTGGTTCACTGATTCATTCATTGGAAATTGAGAATTGGAAATTGATCATTTGCACGAAGTGCGCTCTAAGCTGGGCAGTCTCGCCTGATACGTGTAACAGACAACGAGGGTTGCGTTCGTTACCCCACTTAAGGGAACAATTCAAATCACGAACTGACGACTGTATGCCTCCGCGATTACTTGCGGTACGGACTATGCCTTCACCCTATTAATAGGGGCCAGCGTTTTATGGCAATGTTATAGACAATTTGGCTATTCGTCACTACTGCCATCTGATCTTTTATTGATATTCAAGATCAAGTCTCTCGAGGGAAAGGGTACTAATTTCTGTGTTCGAGAATATTCTCGAATTAAATTTACAAACTGCTTGGATTCAGAACGGAAAATATATAAGCAATGAGTGTGAGCTTTTTTGTACTCATACACACTTGTTTTTATAATCCCAATTTTCTTTAAAAGTTTTTGATCCGTGACAGTTTCGGTTTTGTCAGTATAGACAATCCGACAATCGCTTTTCAAATCTTTTGTGATGGAACCATCTCCATCAAATCTGCCAGCAAAATATGCAACAATACTTTCTTTTGAAAGCAGGTTGACATTTTTTCTAGCTCGCGTAAAAGTTCTTAAAAGCGGTCTGCTGTTCACATACACATGAATGGTCGGTTCAACAGATTTTCTCAAATATAATTGAGAAAGTTTCGCCACACCTAAACGCTTTGCCAAATTTTCTCCGAAATTTAAATCCTGAAAGAGCGGATTTGTATATACTCGCAACCGCAAACGATCTTCCGGAAATAATTTCGAGAGAAATTTGTGAAAAACACTTATTAAACATTCATTTGTATTACTTAATCCAATACTGCTTGTTCTATGATATCCATCCGCACACCACAACCCTAAAATATATGCATTCTCGGTTGTGCCGTGCAAATCACAGAAATTAGTACCCAGTCTTCCTACGACAACACCCGTTTTTTTCATAATATAAATTATATCATGAAATCACATGGGCTCTATCGTTATGAGCTGGTTATTTTTCCCGACAATTGCTCATCGGGCGGCCGTCGGACACTTGGGTCCGGCCATGCATCACCTGCCTAACTGTCCTTGTGGGACTGCCAATGTTTCTACTGGCATTCAGCTAGGTTTCAAACCTTGGTAAGATTCTTCGTTTATCATCGAATTAAACCACATAATCCTCTGCTTGTGCAAGTCCCCGTCTATTCCTTTGAGTTTTAGCCTTGCGGCCGTACTACCCAGGCGGATCACTTAACGCGTTAGCTACGCCTCTCAGAGGGTCGATACTCCGAAAAGCTAGTGATCATCGTTTAGGGCGTGGACTACTGGGGTATCTAATCCCATTCGCTACCCACGCTTTCGTGTTTCAGTGTCAGGAGTGGCCCAATGTGCTGCCTTCGCTTTCGGTGTTCCCCATGATATCAACGGATTTCACCCCTACTCCATGAGTTCCACACATCCCTGCCATCCTCTAGTCTTGCCGTTTCCTTCGCAGATCTGGAGTTAAGCTCCAGGCTTTAACGAAAGACTAACAAAACCACCTACACACCCTTTACGCCCAATAATTCCGGATAACGCTCGGGGCACTCGTATTACCGCTGCTGCTGGCCTTGACATAATTAAAATTATGTGTTCTTGTATTTCTACAAGGAATGGACTATACCACCATCAATTTCTAGATTTTTGAAATCCAGAAATGGAGTTCGGCGTCTTATAGAAAAGTTTTTAATTTTTCTATCTCGCTGTGTTGTCCTCCGGAGGAGGACTCAAGCTCAGTCTCTGAGGGGTCAAGAATAAATTTTAAATTTAAAATTTTAAATTTAAAATTGACTCCAACTTCCCTGCGGATTATCAGTACAGGAGTCCGATTGCTCGGACCGCAGCCCTGTAAAGCCTTCCCGCATATGAGCCGAATTTGCTATTTCAATTGCTCGAAATAGTCGCGCACGGTATACGAATTTTTAATGCTGCTAAATTTAGATTGCTGACGCTTAATCAGCCTCTCACGAGTTTAGCAACCCCTTATTCTTGAGGTACTATCAATAAACTTTCTCCCTCATAAAAGATGTTTACGACCCAGAGGGTCTTCATCCATCACGCGGCGTCGCTCCGTCAGGCTTTCGCCCATTGCGGAAGATTCTCGACTGCGGCCACCCGTAGGTGTATGGTCCGTTTCTCAGTACCATCGGTGGGGGTCAGCCTCTCAGCTCCCCTAGACGTCATAGCCTTGGTAGGCCGTTACCCTACCAACTAGCTGATATCCCACAGGCCACTCCTAAAGCAATAAATTTTTACTCCGAAGAGACTATCAAGTTTTATCTAATCTTTCGACTAGTTATTCCTGACTTTAGGGTGCGTACCTGCGTATTACTACCTCGTTCGCCACTGCACTGGTCTTGCGACCAGCACCGTTTGACTTGCATGCCTTATCCACGCCGCCAGCGTTCATCCTGAGCTAGGATCAAACTCTTAAATAAAAAGATGTTTAATCAACTTTTTGAATAGAACGGAACAAAATAAAAAATACTAAATGGGTCTATAAAGTCGAAAGTTTGTAAAGTCTGTAAAGAAAATGCGATGCATTAAACTTTATGGACTTTATGGACTTTATGGACTTTCTACTTCTTTTATCTTATTTTTTCTATCAGAATGAAAACTGTTTTTTTATGATTGAATATTGATTTTTTCCGGAATTATTTATAAGAAATTCTTTTTAACAAGAACTTGCAATAAATACATTCTCTACATCCGCACACTAACTCTGCCGTCGCTCCGCCGTGTTTTGAAAAAACACAACGGCAGGGTTAGTGTGCGGATAAATTCATTTGATTGTCAACGAACTTTCCTTTACAAAAAGCGCCATATTTCATGGCACTGGTATAGTATAGTCATCCTGTGGATAAAGTCAAGCAAAATATGCACATGATATTAACAGCTTTTCCACTCTTGACAAACATCCATTTAACGTGTACCTTTTTGAGCGGAGGATCGACATGGACGCTTACAACAAGTACAGATTGGCTTACACTTTAAGTTTTTTCGCTGGTATGTTACTAGCCACCCCGCTTGGCCTGGAAACATACGAGGCTCTGACTAATGGTTATCAAGTATTTACCAGCACTCCATTTATAGTCAAAATGTCGATTTACTTGATTATTTTGATTGTGGTCGCGATATGTTACGAACTCCAAAGAAAGCACGATGGTGGACACAGCAAGACAGTTGCCGTCGGCATCTGCCGAGGTTATCTGCACACATCATTATTTCTGATATTTGAAATATATTCGGTTGTGGCGATAGTGCACCACAAACTCAACCCCTAGCCGCAAGGCGGGGGTTTCTTTTTTTGTAAATTTTTTTAAAAAAAGCCGGGGACGTTTCCCCGGACTCTGCACTTTATTTTTCTTTTCCTGGCCCTTCTTATTTTTCGCCAGAGCTTCTATTCTTTTTTCCGCTCTTTTTACTTTAACCTCGGCGTACTTGAAAGATTTCTTTGAAAATTCATCCAATTCGCCGGCTTTCGAATACTCGATGAGAAAAGTCAAGGAATAATTCTCTGAGGTTTTTGACTTCTCCAATTCTTCGTTTTTTTTCATTTCGGCCAAACTTCGAGCGTCTTCCTGCATATCGGAAATCTTGGCAAGAATTTTCTCGACAGTACGAGCACGTTGGAAAATCATCCAACGCTCGCTTGTTATCATTATTTCATTCAAACTGACAATCGCCTTGTTCAAATCTTCCACAGCAACTTGGGCAGATAAAAGAGCCTGATCTGCCTTGGCCAAATATTCAGACTCAATCTGCTGCGCCCGCACGAAGAAAGGAGCAACGACAAAGAACAGGAAAAGTAGCCTTTTCATGGCGTTTTACCTCCAGTAAAAATGGTACGCTTAAAATAGAATTTTGTCTAGTTTTTCTTTTGCAAACCTTCTAGAGTCACGAGTAGTGGCGAAGCGATGAAAATAGACGAGTATGTTCCGGCGATAATACCGACAAGCAGGACGAAAGCGAAATCTTTGGTTGAGGCGCCGCCGATGAAGTACAGAGCGACTAGAGCCAGGAAAATGGTAAACGATGTGTTGATTGAACGGCCGAAAGTTTCTGTGACGGATTTTCCGACAGTTTCAGCGAACGTTTCTTTCGTTTTGGAAGATTGATTGACGCGCAAATGTTCGCGGACTCGGTCGAACACAACAATGGTGTCGTGAACCGAGTAGCCGAGAATGGCCAAAATGGCCGAAACGAAAAGCAGATCGATTTCCCCGCCGCGGAAATGCATCCAAACGACAAAGACACCTGTCGGAATTAAAACGTCGTGAGCCAAAGCGATGATGGTGGCCAATCCATATTTCCACGAAGCCACCGGATAGGAAACTTTTCGGAAAGCGAAAGTGATGAAAAGGACGATAAAGAAAACAACCAGGCCGATGGCCAAGAAAGCTTTGTTTTTCAGCTCAGCGCCGACAGTCGGGCCGATGGTGTTTGATCTCTGCTCTACTGCCGGGTTGGCAGGATCTTTTGAGAGAACAGAAACGATGTTCGTTTTTTCAGCTACTGTTAGTTCGCGAGTTTTCAAAATGTAGTTGTTGTTGCCAGACGGCGTCAAAATGTAGGTGCCGAGATTGAGTGCGTTCAAATCAGTTTTTGTGGTCTCCAAAGCCGGTCGGCCTTTGGCATAGCTTACTTCCAAAATAGAACCACCTTTGAAATCAATACCGAAATTCAAACCATAAAAAATCATGGCAATAATGGAACCAACGATGAGTATGGTCGAGAGTGTGAAAAATATTTTTCTGTTGTTGACTATAAACATGGTAATAATTTTTAATTTAAAATTTTTAATTTTTATTGAATTTTCAATGATTAAATTATTAAATTTAGAAATTCATTAAAAATTTTAAATTAAAAATTGAAAATTGTATTTTTATACGTGAAATCCATTACTGAATAAAAATTTCTTGAACCCGCTTGTTCCTTTTGGCGCGATGGCAAACAGGAAAGTTCGCGAGACGGTGATAGCGGTAAACATCGAAACCAAAACTCCGATGCCGAATGTCAGGGCAAAACCTTTGACCGCGGATGTGCCAACCCAGAACAAAACGACGGCTGTGATGATCGAGGAAATGTTTGAGTCGCGAATGGAAAGCCAGGCGCGGGTAAAGCCTTCGTGAAGTGCGTCGTGAATATTTTTGCCGCGCTTGAGTTCCTCTTTCATTCTTTCGAAAATCAAAATGTTGGCATCAACCGCCATGCCGATGGAAAGAATAAATCCGGCAATACCGGCGGCCGAAAGCGTCACCGGAATCAGTTTGAAAATGGCCAGGGACAAAATGATGTACATGACGAGCGAGACCGAGGCGATTATGCCGGGCAAGCGGTACCACAAAATGAGGAAGATGACGATCAAAGCAAAACCGATAAGGCCCGCTTTGACACCGGCGTCCTTTGCATTCTGTCCGAGAGAAGCACCAACGGTTTCGGTGGAGATGAGTGAAATCGGGACTGGAAGCGCTCCATAATTCAGATTGCGAACGAGCAGTTTGGCTTCGTCAGCAGTGAAAGAACCGGTGATGACCGCCTTGCCGTCGGTGATGGCATCGTTTATTTTCGGGCTGGAAATAACTTGGCCATCAAGGAAAATAGCCAAAATTTCTCCTTTGTGTTCGGTGGTGATTTTGGCAAACAAATCTTTACCCTGATCGTTGAAGGTCAGCGCAACCTCCGGTTGTCCGGCAATTGTTCCGCCACCTGTGTTTGTGAATTGGAGTGATGCGCCGCTCAAAAATTGTCCGGTCAGTCCTGTTGATTGGAAAATTTGATCCGGGGACGAACTAGCCAGCTGTGCCTGGGTCAAATTTTGCGCTCCGGGTTTTACCAGCATAAATTCGAGTTGCGGAGTCTGACCGATAAGGGCGACGGCTTGATCGATATTTGTCACACCGGGAAGGTCAACCAGAAGTCGCTCATCTTTTTGTCCGGAAACCAGACCGGCCTGCTCCACCTGGACGACCGGTTCGGACACGCCAAAAAGGTTGACACGTCGCTCGATGACATCGCGTAAAGACGACATGGCGTCGGCCACACTGCCCGACTGAATCTTTGTGGTGTCGGCATGGTAGACCAGCTCGGTTCCGCCATTGAGGTCAAGGCCGAGTTTGAAAGCGAACTTTTGAAAATGGCCGCCTGTGGTTTGCGACTGCCAGACGAAATAGCCGATACCGGCCAGAACGATTATTAAAATGATCGAGAGATAGCGATGTTTGGACATGAAAGTAGTATAAACATTTTGTGGGAAAAAACAAGTGAAGTTTTACGTTCGCAAATTTTGTCTGGCATACTTCTTTTTGTCACCACTCGCTCTCTCCTGCGGAGAGCTCATTCTCGTCCTCGGCCTGAATTTGTCAATGAGCCCCGCCCAAAAAGCGGGGTCGTTGACAAATCCAAGCTTCAGGCCTGCGGATGTGCCAAAAAGAAGCATGCCAGACAAAATTTGCTAGTAGTGATTTTTCACTTTGATTTTTCCGCGTTCGCATTTGGAGCCGGAGGTGTTTCCTCGGGTGCCGACAGTAGTCGGACACCGGAGGTGACACCTCGGGCGAATTTGATTTTTCAACAAATTGTTTGGTGTAAAGTGGAGGAAGCTCACTCGGTGCACGTTGGTAATCCAACTTCACCGAGTGCGGTTCCGAACCTTATGTGGAAAAATTTTTATAAAAAATAACCAGCGGTTAGGCTGGTTCTGAAATTCCTTGCATTCTAAAATACCAAATGTCATTTGATATCCTTCGGGCTTTTTCATTTTGTTCCTTAAACCTGCGTACATTTTCTGCAATTTCTTTGAGAATTTCCGGGCTGATCTTTTTCAACTTCAAATTATCAACCCCTCCCATTTCCCTGATTTTCTCATCAAAATCAATCCTTTTTGTACTCATGTTACCTCCATTTATAATGGTATAGGAAATATCCAACTGGGTCAAACTCCCCGTCGCGACACCAATTCCCGAATCGTTTTGAGGGCGATTTTGATGTCGAGCCAAAATGAACGGTTTTTGATGTAGAACAAGTCGTAGGAAAGTTTCGTTTTGGTTTGGTCGTAGTCGGTCGAAAATTTCGGTGGGGTTTTTTGGTAGATTTGGGCCCAGCCGGACAATCCCGGTTTGATCAGATGGCGGACGTTGTAAAAACTGATTTCTTTTTCGTAGAGATCAACCAATCTCGGTAATTCCGGTCGTGGACCGATGAGGGAGATGTCGCCGATCAAAACATTCCAAAGCTGTGGCAGTTCGTCGATTCGCAGAGCGCGCAAGTATCTGCCGACGCGAGTGATTTTCTTTTCGCGTCTGGCATCGCCGTCTCCACCATCATCGACAGTCATTGTGCGGAATTTTATAATTTTGACCATGTGATTATTCTGACCTATGCGTTCCTGCTTGATGAAAATTTTTCCGCCGTCGTCAAATTTGATCGCCAGCCAGACAAAAGGATAAACAACCAATGAAACCGTGCCTAACACAAAAGAAACAATCATGTCCATCACTCGTTTCAAAAAGTCGTAAGTGAATTTCGG
This sequence comes from uncultured bacterium, assembly GCA_903861205.1. Lineage (GTDB taxonomy): Bacteria > Patescibacteriota > Minisyncoccia > Phycocordibacterales > DATDWN01 > CAIOTC01. Next base: position 8,734 of record CAIOTC010000011.1, read on the forward strand.
CGAAACGGAAATGTTTTCCAAAAACCAGCTGTATGTCACTAGCGACAGCGGAATACGATCGAAAATATCCTCGTAAATTCTGTGCGAATCAATGAAGCTAACTTTGGAGAAAATCAGATTATAAAGATGTGGCAAAAGTGGACTGACGTTTTCGTGCGAAAAATCGACAGCGATTATTTTGATGCCATCGGCATAAATCGGTCTAACGATTTCATCCTGAATATCAATGCCGGAAATATCGGAAACGTCGACAGACGAAACGAACTGAATGCCGTATCGGTCGTTACCGTTGACCTCGTCCAAAAGCTCTTTCATTTCCCCACCCGATCCAACCAAAAGCGCCGGTTCGCGTTTATTACTGCCAAGAAAATTAATGCCGTAGAGTCGCCATCCCAAAATGCAGACAAACGAGATTATCAAATAGATGAAAAGGATTGTTTTCGGTGTGATGCCAAAAAACGGAATGAAGTAGAAAAAAACAATGGCAAAAAGACTGTTGACAAATTGAGCGTTGAAAATGACGCTCGGCAGTTTATTTTTCAATATTAGAGTATGTTTTTCGTACAAGCCGGCGATGAAATAAACCAAAAACCAAACAACAAAAAGAATGGAAAACGGCACGATGTGAACGCCGAAAAGCTGGCCGGATGGAATTTCACCGTAACGCAAATACAGCGCCAGCCACAAAGAAAAGACGAACAAAAATATGTCGCCCAAAAACAGCAGAACGGCCTCTTTTTTGCTTATGCTAGACATAGAATATAACACCATAATATGCTAAACTGGACAAATAATCAACATGGACGGACAAAAAACAAAAATAATGTTGGCCATAACAAAAGGCTTTTGGGGTGGAGCGCAAAGGTATGTTTTTGACTTGGCTACCAACCTGGATCCGGAAAAATACGATGCGGCAGTCATTTGTGGCGAAGGAAATGAACTGATTGAAAGACTACAGCAAAAAAATATAAGAACTTTCCAACTAAAAAATACCAAACGAGACATATCAGCCATGGCTGATATGAGAAGTTTTTTTGATTTAGTAAAAATTCTTCGAGCGGAAAAACCTGATGTTCTGCATTTGAACTCTTCCAAAATGGGATTTCTCGGTGCGCTGGCCGGCCGAGCCGCCAATGTGCCGAAAATAATTTTCACCGCGCACGGTTTTGTATTTAACGAAGATCGAAATATTTTCAGCAAATTTTTCATCTGGATTTTGTCGTGGATAACTGTTTTGTTGTGCCACAGAATAATTGTCATAAACGAAAAAGAAAAACAACAAACTCTGGCCATGCCTTTCGTTTCTCCCAAAAAAATTGTTCTTATTTATAATGGCGTGGAAAAAACAGATTTTCTAGAAAAAGAAATGGCAAGGGCAGCCCTTGCCACATTGTCAAAGAGACACTTTGACAATAAAGAAATCTGGATTGGAACCATATCAGAACTGCATAAAAACAAAGGTTTGAAATTTGCGATAGAAGCCATGAAAAATATCGACCTACCGTTTAAGTTTTTCATCATTGGCGGAGGCGAAGAAAAAGAAAATTTGCAAAATTTAATCAAAAAAAATAATCTGGAAGAAAAAATAATTTTGACCGGATTTTTGCCGGACGCCGAGCGTTTTCTACCAGGCTTTGATATTTTCTTGCTGACATCGCTCAAAGAAGGACTGCCGTACACCATCCTCGAAGCCGGTTTGGCCGGATTGCCGGTCATCGCATCAAATGTTGGAGGCATTCCGGAAATAATTACAAACGATGTAAGTGGAATTTTGGTGGAAGCCGGAAACATTGACCAAATTGCCAAATCGTTAAAAAACCTAGTATTAGAGCCACAAAAACGTGATCCCCTCGGCACAAATTTAAAACAAAAAGTTGAAAAGGATTTTTCTCTCCACAAAATGATTTCAGAAACTGAGGAAATTTATACAAAATAAAATCGGAACCATCTCTGGCTCCGACATAACCTAGAAAGTCAAAATCACAATAACTTTCAAACATTCCCCATTAAAGAATTTGGTGTCATAACTTACAGAACCACCAGTACGTAATTTAAACACTGGTATACATTGACAAGTTTTGTGTAATGATTTAACTTCTCTTTCGCAAGTATTTATCATTTCAGCCAAAGTTTCTCTAAACGCAATTCCATCAATTACAAATGTTTCTGAATTAATACCGAGATCATTCGGTGTCAAGTGAAAAGTTCGAACTTGTGCCATAATTTCCTCCAACGATAATGATACACAAAAACCACAAATTTGTAAAGAGTCGGCATTTCTAGGCTTTCAGATTTGTGGCAAGGTCGCGTATAAAATTCAAAAAATTTCAGAGACGTATTTAGTGATACGTCGGTTGAAATTTTTTGAATTTTAGACGATGAGATTGCCCAAATGTGGAAGCCCATCACACTCCGACAATTTCGTTAAAAGCAATGTCCTTATGCACCGGTCGCGAGTATCGCTTCATCCCCATCAAAATTCCCAGACCGAAAAATTCGGTGAGCAGATGACTGCCACCGTAACTCATAAACGGTATGGTGTTCCCTGTCACTGGCAAAAGCGAAATATTCATGCCGACATGCACAGCCAAGTGTGTGAAAAATAAAATTGTCAGACCCAAACCAAATAATATTTCAAAGTTAGTTCCACCGTGCGATGAAATTCGGAGCATTCGCCAAAAAATTATTCCGTATAAAATAAACAAAAGACAGACGCCGACAAATCCCCACTCCTCGGCAAAAGCGGCAAAAATAAAATCAGTTTGATACTCCGGCAAAAATTGAAGCTTGCTTTGCGTGCCATAGCCAATTCCCTTGCCAAAAACTTGCCCGGAACCAACAGCGATGGTGGATTGGTAGGCATTGTAACCGGAACCGCGAATATCGGTCAGCGGATGAATGAAATTGACGATGCGATCCTTTTGATACGGTTTGAACACAAAACCCCACAGAAATCCAAAGGAAACAACGCCAATGAGAAAAACGGCCAACAAATGTTTTTTGGAAATGCCGGAAACGAGCACCATACCGAGCCAAAGGAAAAAAATGATAATGGCTGAACCAAAATCCGGCTGAAGAAAAATGAGTAGGAAAATGACAAAAACGTAAAAACCGGAAACGAGAATGTGGCGGATATTGCCGATTTCAATGTGCCGGCGGGAAAAATATTTGGCCAGAATCAAAATGACCACCAGCTTGATCGGATCGGCCGGCTGAAATGACAGCGCACCAAAATTAAACCAGCTTTGCGCCCCCTTGAATACGCTGCCCAAAATAAAAAGAAGCGATAATAGACCGATAGAGAGCACAAACAAAGTGACCACTATTTTGGTATTTTTCAAAAATCGCCAATCAATTCCGCTGGCCACAAAAAAAGCGCAAATGGAAATAACGAGCCAAACAATCTGGCGATTGAAAAAATTACTGGTACCGACAAAAGAATTCATGGTCACGAGCCCGGCCATGCAGACTAGAAAAACACTGCCGAATAAAATCCAGTCAATATTTTTGAATACATGTTTGAAAGATGAAGAAATCATGCTGTTTTGTCACTGTGGCAGAATGCGGTATATGATATTAACAACACTTGGCTTTTTTGTACACAAGCTGGAGCTGATATTTTTGTAGATCGCGGACAAGTCATTTTTTGTCGGAGCGAAAAAGTAGTGCGAGTCGTCCGAGACGAGAGATTTCAGGAAACTTTCACTGACATCTTTGCCAAGACCAATAGTATACAAAGAAATCAGTCCGTCCTGATTGATCTCGCCGGCAACACGCGTGGCCGAAGTTTTTGGATAATCATTTTCGCCGGTTTTGGTCGGACTTGTCGGAACACCGTCAGTCAGCAAAATGATCGCTTTTTTGGCGTCACCCTTATCCGATACTGTCAGTTCTTGAGAAGCCAGGACAAGGCTGTCGGTGATATCGGTCTGTTCGAGTGTGGTGGTTGACAGGAACAAATTTGAAATTGTGTTCAAAACAGATTGCAAATCCGAGGACAGCGAGATTTCTTCGCGCGCAGTATTGCCAAAAGAAACAACAGAAACTTTGTCATTGTCAGAAAGCGCCTTAACAAAATCCCCCGCCGTTGATTTGACAGTGCTGAACGGCTCGGGCGGATTTGCGCCCTCGCTTTGCATACTGCCGGAACGATCCAGAGCGAGCGTGATGTCGAGCGGGCTGGTGCATGACTCCACACCCAGATCAAACGGCTTGGGCCAGGTGAAAACAAAATCCTGTGAAGTACCTTTGGCCAGATTGTCGACAAAAGTGCGCGAAACAGCCACAGCGTTTTCCTGGCTGTCCTGAACGAGTGCCACGAGCTCGAGAGAATCGACGCTTTTTTGTGACGCATTTGAAATGGTGCCATCGATACGCGGTGCAGTGGAAGTGCCGGAGAGCGGTGAATATTTTACGTTTAAATCTGCCTCTTTGGCCGTATTTTTTTGCCAAGGCGAAAATGAAGTGAAATCAAATTCGACATATTTCGGTTTTTTGTTGGTAATGACAAACCCTGGTTCAAAAACAATAAACTTTTTATTTTGTGGGATAAATGTCTCACCTTTTCGCGAGCCCAGCAAAATATTTTTATCATCGAAAATTTTGAACTCGTAGGTCGCCTTTGGATTGCTCGAGTTCAGATTCGGATTTTCCACGTAGGCGGCAATGTTGTAAACATTGCCGGAAATGTTGAAAGCTTTTGACCAATAAATAATCGGCATAATGGTATCGCCGGAACAGAGGTTGGTGCAACTGCCACCGCAATCCACGCCTGTTTCATCGCCGTTTTTTTTGCCGTCGCTGCACATTGGCGCTTTGTAGAAAAAGTTGAAAAATGCGAAAGAAAAAATCACAACCAAAACCAGTGCGACGGAACCGCCATAATAAAATTTTCTTTTTGAGGACCAAGAAATAGCCATGTGATAATTATAGCAAAAAACATCCGCGGTGTGCGAATGTTTTTTGAGAATTGAAAACTTAGTTCTGGCGCCTAGCTACTCTCCCTTTTCAAGTACCATCGCCTCAACTGGGCTTAACTTCTGTGTTCGGAATGAGCTGAATTGATATGTTATATCAATTCAGAGTCGGAGCACGGCGGTGCGAGACGGGGTCGGCACAAATTTTCAGCAGAAAATTATGTGTGACCAGGGTGACGCTGCGACAAATTTAGGTACGAAAAAATCCAACACTTTGTTCTGGCGCCTACCTACTCTCCCCTTACGAGTACCATCGGCACTACGAGGCTTAACTTCAGTGTTCGGAATGAGAACTGGTGTGACCCTCGCGTTAAAGCACCAAAACAAAAAGTTGGATTAACTTTTTTTATTAATTTTTTTGTAAAAGTAAACATCATGGTTACTTGTCCCGTAGTGAAGTTGGCATCTTTTCTGTGCGAAGCACAATGACAACTTCTACTACCGGATTCATTCCATGTAACAGGACAAAGTTAGTTCGTAAGTTTTATAAGTTGAAAAAGTTGTATAAGTTTGGATGCATTTGCATTTTAACTTATTAAACTTATCTAACTTATTCGACTTCGTGACTGTGGCTCTCAAATTTCCTAATAGAAATCGGGTAATTAGTACATCTCGGCTCAACACATTACTGTGCTTACACCTAATGCCTATCACGTGATCATCTCTCACGGCCCTCAAACGATTCCTAATCTTGAAGTATGCTTCACGCTTAGATGCTTTCAGCGTTTATCATTTCCCGACTTAGCTACTCTGCGGTGCCCTTGGCAGGACAGCAGACACACCAGAGGTCAGTTCACCCCGGTCCTCTCGTCGTTAAACCCCCTGTTTCCAGGAGCACAGACTATACCTTATTCCAATTTAATTAATTGGAACGTTGCATCTTACCCATACAAGCCGTCATTTTCAATGAAATGATTCTTCTGTGTATGAGTCCATGGCTGAGCCATGAGTCGTTACGGGGTCATTCAGCACTAATTTTTGGAGTCAAGATTTTACTTGACAAAGTTAAATCTTGGTATACTATCGTAATCGGAGGCATATTATGCACAACGACCAAGCAACAGCAAACTTTCTAGTCTTTTTCTTTCTATTTGTCATTGTTCCAATCTCGGGAATGGCAGCTGTATTTGTAGCCGCAATCAAGAATGACCGAACAAAAAACTAAAAAGACTGAACCGAAACAGCATCATTCACTTTATACAAGTGATTGGTGCTTTCTTTTTTCCAAAAATTAGTGCTGAAGACTTCCCACGGTATTACCTTAAAGCGGATTTCGATCTTTCCCCAGAGGGGACTCGTCTTTTAGCGAGCAACAAATTGCAAAATCGGACCTGATGTTTGCAATTCTAAATCAAAATCATATGAAGGCTTCACCGTTATGAGCAACATTTTCAATCGTGATTACTCACGAAAGTAGCAATTACTTACTAGGGGCAAATCTTCTCAAGAATCAACGCCTGCAGTAGATAGGAGACCAACCTGTCTCACGCTTGTTACCACTCGTTGCCGAGTGCAATGGACTGTAGCTTTCCTCCGACGGTACCGTCGGAGTTGTTGACGTTCAGTCTCTACGGGTAATGGAGCGAAGCGACACTTATGTCGTGTACTCGCGACCTCTTCCCTCGGTATTATCCCCTCCGGGGACTTCACCGATATAAGTCAACTTGTTGCAAAACGAATATTGAATATGGAATATTGAATTTAGAAGAATGCGTTTGCATTTTATCTATATTCTATATTCAAAATTCTATATTCTATTCCACACCGCCGTGATTTGATTGGTTTCTTATACTTATTTCATAAACGAATTATATTGATAACAGTTAATTTTATTTTCCTCTGAGGATTCAGATTGTTCAAAAGCAAAAAATTTGCATCTGAACGGTCTGACATGCCTTCCATTATTACTAATGGTACTGACTATACCTTTTCCGAAATTTTCCTATTTCAGAACTGACGTGTTAGCAGATCTCTTGATCCGCTCTGTCCCGATGGTATGTCGGGGCAAGTCGATACGGGGATTATGATTTTGCAAAACAGAAATGGAAATCACAAATCATAATCTTCCCACGATATTATCCATTACATATATTTTAACATATTGTCAAAAATATGTAACCGGACTTCACCGTTATGAGTCAGTTTATTTATTTATTTCTTTTTTATTCTCGTAAATTGTCTGAAGCTGGGCTCATGAATCCTTACCCAGCTCGCGTAAGATTTTAATTGGCGAACAGCCAAACCCTTGGGAGCTTCTTCACCCCCAGGATATCTTGAGCCGACATCGCAAATTACACAATAATTTTCTTGTTTGTCAAGTATATATTGATTGGACTATATCTTCATCCTTCAAAAAACTAATTTTTGAAGGAGTTTGGCGTGTTAGCATGAAAATTTATTTCACACTCCGACCAGTTAAGGTCAAGTCTCTACAGGGTCAATGCATTTCTGCACGACTTCCCACGGTATTGTCCATATGGTTATTATGGAGTCCACCGTTATAAGCCAAATTGTTTTTGTATGAGATTACTCTCATAGGCACCCCGATGTTGTAACGATACTATAATCAGGTATCGATCGTTAAGGTGCCGAACTGCACCGTCGCTATGGACGCTTAGGTGCAACCAGCCTGTTATCCCCAGGGTAGCTTTTATCCGATAATCTCCGGCCGCCTCTAACACGGACCGTCGGTTCACTATGTTCCGCTTTCGCGTCTGTTTGACAAGTACGTCTCACAGTTAAGCCAGCTTGTGCCATTACACTATCGCCATGGTTTCCATTCACGGCTAGCTGACCTTAATAAACTCCTCCGTTACTTTTTAGGAGGATAGCGCCCCACTAAAACTGCCCACCAGAAACTGTCTCTCGTCGTTTTTTCCGCCGAGGTTAGAAAATATATCAAACAAGATGGCTATTTCACTGTCGAGTATTCTTCGCCCGAAAACGAAAACATAACCTCTGACCACTATTCTACGCATGCAAAACATATTTTCAATATCAAGTTGCAGTAAAGCTCCTGGGGTCTTTTCGTCTAACTGCAGGTAACCGGCATCTTCACCGGTATTGTATTTTCACCGAGCAGGTCCCCGAGACAGTTCTCCAGTCATTACACCATTCGTGCACGTCTGAACTTACCAGACAAGGAATTTCGCTATTTGTCAACCCTATATCGCTAGAGGGAATGAACTCTATCTTCATGACTTTGTCATGTTTAGCGTTTGGTTTCTGGGGATTCTAATAATCGAGATTTTTTGCGATTCATTGTTTTGACAAGATTCGCAATTTTTTGAAAACCTTTTTCTGTCTTATGCTTCCCTTTTGACATTAACTCAACCACCCGACAGAAGATTTTGAAATCATCTGATTTGGCTGTTTTGAGTTTGTGTTTCTGAAAAAACGGAATGATATTTGTTTTTAGATCAGAAATTGACCTGACACAATATCTGTACAAAGGTTCTTTATGGTTGTCGTGTCTATGATTTATGAAAATCTTTCCACACTTAAAATATTTTTCAAAAATTTTAAGTGCTTGGACACTTTTTGCTCCTTGAGTTATTACAAATTCGGGAAATAGCTGGTAACCATTTTTGGTAGTGCTATTTTTAAGGAAGCTTATTGAAAAGCATCCTTCTCCATCTGTAAAACCAAGAATCCAACTCTCGATTTTTAGTCTTTCCTGCTGATTGTCTGCACTCAATGCTTTTTTACTTGGCATATTATTTCATATTATTTAATATGGAATAATTATACCATAGTAGCATGAGATACTACAGTGCTTATGCACACAGAGTTTCCAGCATATAGCTAAATTTTTAGGACTTATTATGTATCACTACATAACTAGGCAGCGTTAATTTTAGGAACAGTCCTAGTCCTTCCACCACCCTTGATATTCTATGAAAAGTGTGGCGGAACCTTAGGACCGTTCCCATTGTTTGTTGTCATGCTTTCGCACAACTCATGCATATCCTCCGTAAGTGGACCGAATATGCACTCTATGTCGCCATAGAGATCGGACTATATCATCGTTTTCAAATCGTCGACTCCAATGTACCCGAACAATTTCTTGTTTTAGGGTTTGTGATTTGAAACCGTCTTGCGTGTAGTCTCTGAGGGGAATTGTAAACTTCAATGTGGAGCCGAGTGACTCCACTCGGCGGAACGAACTAATTGTATGTTTTTGCTTTTTCTATCCAATCTTTCTGAACAATTGGATCGAGATTTTCGAATCGAAATGGATCCGAAAGACCCATCGAGATAATGTCTGAACCGGCATTGGCCGAATAGACATCCATCTGAACTTTGTATAGACGTCGTGCAAGAGACTCGTTGCTCTCACCCGGTTGCCTCTGGATCATAGACATCTGATACGCTACGTCATCGAACAAACCCATACGTTTCTCCTTTCTCACATTGAAGTTTACAAATCTTCCCTGCTGATAATCCGCACTGAACAGATTTTCACTCTTGCGAGTACTGTCAGATACACGGGTTTTCCAGCATATAGCAAGATTTATTTGCGTAACTACAACGGTCATGTCTATAGTTACGGCCGACATTCACCAGGGCTTATACAGTCAAGCATGCACATCGCAATGGGCGCGATGTGAATTTTTAATTTTTAATTTAAAATTTTTAATAAATTTTTAATGACCCAATTTTTAAATTGAAACATTTTTAAATTCATTTTAAATTCCAAATTTTAAATTTTAAATTCACATTGTACTCAATGTGATATGCACACCTCCCGTATTTGACCTTCTGGCATTGGTCAGGTGTCACCCCCTATACATCCTCTTGCGAGTTCGCAGGGAGCTGTGTTTTTGATAAACAGTTGCCAGAGATACTTTAGCTGCGGCCCCCATCACGCTGGGAGCAAGGCGAATTTTTAATTTTTAATTTTTAATTTTTAATGAATTTTCAATGACTCAATTTTTAAATTAAGACATTGAAAATTCATTTTAAATTTTAAATTTTAAATTTTAAATTCACATTGTACTCAATGTGATGGGGGCAAGCCTTATTCCGAAGTTACGGCTGCTTTTTTGCCGAGTTCCTTGGGGACCTCTCACTCGTTCGCCTTGCTCTACTCGAGCTGACTACCTGTGTCGGTTTACGGTACGGTTCTTACACAATTATGCTTAGAAAATTTTCTTGAAAGCGCGCTTTGCAAAATCCCCTTTGGCGAACCGCGGGGTTTAAATAACGCTCGGATTGTGGCTTCCGGATTTTCCTAAAAGCCGTCCTTACGTCACCTACTCAAATCCAATAATGAGCAATGCATACTGCCCTCCGTCCTTCCATCGCATTGTGTAAAAGTCAGGGAATATTAACCCTGTGTCCATCGGCTGCGGCTCTCGCCATTGCCTTAGGCCCGACTAACCCTTGGTTGATTGACATTGCCAAGGAAACCTTAGTCTTTCGGCGCGCGGGGTTCTCGCCCGCGTTGTGGTTACTTGTGCCAACATTCTTACTTCGCAACGCTCCAGCATGGGTCACCCCTTTGCCTTCACAGCAGATGCGAATACTCTCCTACCGCTTGTAAGCTTCATACAGAATCGGATTTTCAAAAAATCCGATGAAAAATTTTGCGCCACTCTTTTGGAGTGGTGGGCTTGGGGGGAATTGAACCCATTCCTCTCTTCCTTGTATTTGGAAGCGCTCTGGACCACTGAGCTCAAGCCCACATTACACAAAACAAAAGAACAATCACTCCAACTTTGGAGTGGTGAACCCGACAGGTTTCTAACCTGCAATTTCTTCCTTGCAAAGGAAGTGCTCTCCCAGTTGAGCTACGAACTCACTACTTGGTGGTGGCATTTTTCGTTCCTTGTACGGAAACCGCCTTTAGGACGAATACCACTTTACGCGTTTGCGCAAGTGGATGCCACCATAACTTAAAAACTTTTTCTGTATGAAGCTTACAAACCCTCAGTTTCGGTACTATGTTTAGCCCCGATTATTTGCGGCGCGATATCTCTTACTGAGTGAGCTGTTACGCTATCTTTAAAGGATGGCTGCTTCTAAGCCAACCTCCTCAGTGTCTGAGAAATGTCACCACCTTAAGCGCACTTAACATAGATTTAGGGACCTTAAATAGAGATCTAGGCTGTTTCCTTTTTGACGCATGGAGCTTAGCCCCCACCGTCTAACTGCCGTACTAATAATCCAGAGTATTCGGAGTTTGATAGGTCCAGCGAGATTTCTCCCTGTCCGGACCTTCCAGTGCTCTACCCCTCTGGGGAACATACGACGCTAGCCCAAAAGCTATTTCGGAGAGAACCAGCTATTACCAGGCTCGATTAGCTTTTCACTTCTTACCACAAGTCATCCCAATGTATTGCACGGCAAACGGGTTCGGGCCTCCCCTCATCTTTCGACAAGGTTCACCCTGCTCATGGCAAGCTCGCTCTGGCTTCGGGTCTGTACCGCACTATATATTCGCGCTATTCACACTCGGTTTCCCTATGACTCCATGCATTCAAGCACTTAGTCGAAACAGCGCAGTACAACTCGTTGGCTCATTCTTCAATAGGCACGCCGTGACCGAGCACTACTTTAAATACTACTGTTCTCTAATCTCTTCCTCAACTTTTGCTGCCTCCTCATTAAGAAACTTTTTAAAATCTGGTATGTATTTTTTTACAAAATTTTCCGTTTCTTTTTCATCGTCTGCAAGAAAAACACTTTCCATCTTCAATCTGTCGCCTTCATCAAGGATTAAATATGCTCTTTTTAAAACCCTGCCAATCACCAGATTAAAAATTCTTGAGCTCAAATTAAATTGCTCCGGAGTTAAACTTTCTAAAAATTTGTTAGATGGCATTTGTTTGTCCTGGTTAAGTATTTTTGTTTTTATAAAATTACTGAATACAGCTTTTA
>CAIOTC010000012.1 GCA_903861205.1 uncultured bacterium
GCATTTCCAATTTTTCCTGCAACAGTATTTGTAACAGTATTAACTGTACTTGTCAGATTCAAAACACCAGTTGAATCTTTCACTGTAGTATTTGCCGCATTATCACCCAAATGCCACACGCCTTTGTAATTACTGTCCCACGTTCCGGTGGCATTTTGCGCCGGTGTTTGCAGAGTGGCATTGCCGTAATACATATATAGTGTAGTGTCCGTGGTAGTAGAAAGACCGGAGGCGCCGACATTGACCCAAGAGATGAGTTGGCCGGTGGTGGAGGCGTAGGTTTCTATTTCGTGATTAAGTTTTGTTGTGCCGTCCGATTTGGTAAACAAAATATCCGCGCCGGTGGAGCTGGCCACATTTCCCCCGCTGCCTGTGAATTTCAGATTCGTATCTGTCAACGAAACCAGCACCGGGAAGTTAGCATAGGTTTCGGATGTGGAGCTGGCCAGTTTGGTATGGTCGATGGTGATTTTTTTGCGGTAAGACCACGTGCTGCCCGCGCCGGAATACCAGGCGGTTGAAGCTGGTGTGCTGGTGGCGCCGGCGAGGTAATAGGATGGGTTGCCGGAAGCGGGGGTAAAGTTTAGGTTGTAATACGAAATGTTCGCCGGAGTGGTTGCGGACGTGCCGGTGTAGATAAAGGTGGATGTGTTGGCTAAAACCGTGCCGTTGTTTACAAACGGCGTGCCACTGCCCGTCACAGTCCAAGTTTTGCCGCCCGCGTCCAAAGCGGAACCGGCCGAAACAGTCAGCGCAGCCGCGGTAATTCCCCCACTGCCTATGGCTGTGGTGGAAGCGGTGGTGCTGGTGCCAAAATTCAAATTATTAAACGTCCAAGCGGAATTGCCGCCAAAACTCCCCGCACCGCTCACCGTAAACGTCCCGGCTGTGTGCGTGATTGTTCCGTTGCCGGTGATGTTTGTGGTATTTCCACTAGCCGCGTAACTTTCCTGCGTGCTCGTCGCCTCAAAAGTGGAAGGCGAATTTTGGTTGGCGTATTCGGTTTTTATCCAGTCGGCGGAACGGACAATATTTGAGACACGAGGATCATCAATAACACCATCAAAAGGCCTGGCTTGATCAGACCTGTTTCCAATATAAAGAGGTACTGCAGCTGAATCATTAACAGCATTGCTAAAAGCGGGAGAACCAACAGGCTGACCATTTACATAAAATTTTACGTTGGAACCATTATAAGTAACGGTAACATATTGCAATACACCCGTTGATATAACATTTGGACTGGAATCAACATATAAAGATGCCCCGGTAATAAACGTTAATCCTTTGACGACATTTACATTATCAACCATAAAGGCATAACCTATTGTATCGTTTCCATTGTTTTTATCTACAATCCTTCCTACCGCCGGGTCACTGAAAGAAGTTGGATTTATCCAGGCGGAAATAGTTAAATTCGTCGAGGTGATATTTAAAGAACTATTTGTCCCGGCATTTATATATTTATTGGAACCGCTGAAACTTGCAGCACCATCGACTTGTCCCGTTCCAGCAGTTGCACCACTCACTGTGCCATTATTTATGCCAGTAGAATCCTTCGCGGATGTCGGCACATCACCCAAATGCCAAACCCCCGCGTAATTATTTCCCGTCCACACCGCGGTTTTGTTTTGTTGGTCGGTGGCCGACGCATTCCCGTAATACATATATAGTGTAGTGTCCGTAGTGGTGGACAGGCCGGAGGTGCCGACGTTGACCCAACTGATAAGCTGGCCGGTGGTGGAGGCGTAGGTTTCTATTTCGTGGTTGAGCTTGGTGGTGCCATCCGCTTTAGTAAACAAAATATCCGCGCCGGTGGAGCTGGCCACATTTCCCCCACTGGATGTGAATTTCAAATTGTTGTCCGTCAGAGAAACCAGCACCGGAAAGTTAGCGTATGTTTCGTTTGTCGAGCTGGCCAGTTTGGTATGGTCAATCGTGATTTTTTTGCGGTAAGACCAGGTGCCGCCCGCGCCGTTGTACCACGCCCCACCAACAACATTGCTGGTGCCGGAAAATGTGGCGTCATTCGCGCTGGAAAAAGTTCCTGCCACATTCATATTCTGCGCGTTAACTGTGCCGCCCGGGGCAAAGGTGACGCCGGATGGGACAGACAAAGTGTTGGAGGCAAAAGTTAAAGTGGTGCTGGCTGTGCCGGAAGTAGTGGCCAGAAACCCGATGTCCGTGTCCGAACATGACGATCCGGTAGTGTTGTTGCAGCCCACCAAATCAGCGATGGCCATATTGCCCGTGTCGCGGTTGTCTATTGTCACGCGGTTTTTGACAAGCGACAGTCCGGTGCAATTTGGCGCGCCGGTGCACGAGTTGCCGTATCTGAACACCAAACTGCCCTTGTCGCTCGCGCCGGAAAGCCAGATGGTAATGACCGTGCCGATCGAAGGCTGAGCTATTTTTTGAAACGAAAATGTCCCATTGCTCGCCAGCGTGGTGGTGGAATATTGCGTCGAGGCGCCCACCGCCATTTTGATCGTGTCGCCCGCCAGAAGTGCCGATGAGCCGTCCGTGTTGTAAACCGTGCCGGAAATGGTGTACCCCGAACCTTCGCCCGGAGAAAAAAGCAAAACATCGGTAACAGCCGGAGTTTGGCCCGGGTCGGTGGTAGTAAATTCCAATTTGTAATAAAAACTTGTTCCGGTTAAATGGAGGGCGGAAAGGTTAACGGCCGTGGCATCAACCAAATGGCTGCCCGAGGTCAAAGTGTCCGCACCCCAAAGTGTGCCGCCGGAGCTGTACCAACTGCCGTCAGTGGTGGTGGAAAACTGCGCCGTGACCGTGGTGCCTGTCGGCAAAGAAGAAAGGTTGTAGCCAAAAAATTCGTTGCCGGCAAGCGTGCCGCCGCCAGAGAGCAAATTGGCGGACACCAAATCTCCCGACGCGTATGTTTCTACACCGGAGCCGGCGGAATAATTTACTCCCACATCGGTCACCGTGCCGGTATTAGCCTGGTTATCTGTTGTAAATTGCAATTTGTAATAAAAAACCGGACCGGCCCAGCTGAGAGCGGAAATGTCAATCGTGTTGGCGCCGTTTGCAAGAGTATCGGTGCCCCACAAAGTGCCGGAGTGACTGTACCAGTTTATCTGATCCACCGAAAACTGGACGGTGACGGTTTCTCCGGCGCTGATTGCCGTGTTGGCCGTAAACTGGGTGATGGCACCCACATTGGCAACGCCGGTTAAAAGGTTGGTGGACATCAAAGAGCCGGTGGAATAGTAGTCGGCATAGGCCGGGCGCGCGCCGGCAAAGAAAAATGCCGCGAAGAAAAATGCCGAAATAAGAAATAGTTTTAATTTGTAATTCGCGATTTTCATTGTAGAGGTTTTAAAATAATCGAGTTAAAACTGTCGTCAAACTCAAAAAGACCGGGGGCATGTCCGACAGCATTCAAGACTGTTTTACTTCTCAGCCCATGGCTGCTTGCCTGAATAAAATGACCGAGATAAGAATTAACTTGGGATAAAAATAATTTTAACGATACAGTCTCCGAAACATTAAAGACGGGCGCGCGACAAATTTTTTCTTTGCAATTTCTAACCACGCGACGGCGCACTAGAGTGTAGTCCGGCTTGATAAAATATCCCAAAAAATCAATCCCGCTTTTTGCATTTTTCAATTTAGTTTTATTTAAATTTAGTCTGGCTTCCAGATTCTTGCGCAAAAAAACATCAACCACACCAATCAAAGATTCCAATTTACTTTTGTCCTTGCCTAAAATAATCAGATCATCCACATACCTGACATAATATTTCATTTTCAACTTTTGTTTTATAAAATAATCCAGTTCGTTTAAATACATATTGGCAAAAAATTGCGAGCTGTAATTGCCTATGGGCAGACCGTAGCCGATAGACACATGAAGAAGTGATTTGTGCGAAGGAATCAAACCAAGCAAAGTTTTGTTGCCTCTGATTTCGCAATTTTCCTGCGGTCTATGGAAAATAATAACCGAGCCCAGCCAGAGCATTTCCTGTTTCCACTCCTCATCCCGCTCCAGTTTAAAAATAAAATCGCGAAAGATGGAATGTAAAACCGAATGCTTGATTGACACGAAAAAACTTTTAATATCAAGTTGAAGAAAATAAATTTTCTCTCGCCCATTTCTCCCCGCAATTTTCATATATTTTTTCAAAGCCGCCACCGCCTTATGCGTGCCCTTACCTTTCCGGCAAGCAAAACTATTCCAGAAAAATCGCTTGTCGCTTTCCGCCAAAATTTCTCGAACCAGCAAATGATGAACTATACGGTCTCGAAAATCAGCGGCAAATATCTCGCGCGGAGTGGGTTTGCTGACGACAAAACAAATTGACCGTCCTGGAAAATAGGTTCGCGACTTTAGTTCATAAAGCAAATCGGCCAGATTTTGCGTTAGATTCAGCTCAAATTTTAAAGCATTAGTAGTGCTTCGCTTGTTCTTCCTGCAATCCAGATATGCTTTATATAGTTTTTCGTATGTAAAAATGGACATTTTATGTTTTAATTTTTTTAGCACCACTTGCTCCAGCCGCCTATCATTTTTCCTATTTCCAGCATAAATTCTTCCTGTAAATAAGCAAACTGGCGCGCGGTCAAAAGTTTAATCTCCTGACTCATTTGAACTCTTGTTTTAACTTTTTCAAATGCCAAACTTAATTCGATTATTACCGGTTTCTTGTTCTCGTTCGAACTAGTGTTTGCCTCAATCGCCAGGTCAAGACATCGCCAGAGCAAATCAATAATATCTTTGCCGATTGCATATTTGTATTCCTTATCAAAATTTCTTACTACTCCGTACATATGTTTGGTCAGCTGATACAGCTTATAATATATTTTTGTGTTGTTTTCTTGCATTATTTTGGCTTTGCAAAACATTTTGACATCCGGAGACGCACCTGACGTAGTTCGCGTTGTCCTTGTTGTTGTTGTTCACGTTGCCGTCCGAGAATCTCACGTTCCATGCGTTCGTCGCATTGTACTCGGTCGCGGACCAGTAGTTGCTGGACTGACTGCGCATTTGTCCTCACACTGGAATGTTCTCAACGCATTAAAAATGCGATTGCTTATAATACTTCCCTCCGTGCCGGAAAGTGATGAAGACCGTGGTAAAAATGTTTTGCATACTCCTCCCGGTGCGTCGCAGATTGCTAAACATCCGAGAGATCCGGCCAAATTATTTTATAAAAAGAACAAATTCCCAAATGCTCAAATTCCAAATGGGCTCACCACCCGGAGACGCACCTGACGTAGTACGCGCTGTCCTTGCTGTAGCTGGGGACGTAGCCGTCCGAGAATCTCACGTCCCATGCGTACGTCGCATTGTACTCGGACGCGGACCAGTAGTAGCTGGACTGGAAAGTGCCAAACAATGCCTTGTTTGTATAAATTGCCGACAACTCAGCTTTGGTGGGCAGGCGACCGCCGATGGCCTTGCAAGCATCGCGAGCGGAATACGCGGTGAAGCTTAGGGTGTTGTCGGCTTTCAGGTTGTCGCCATCTTGTCCGCCGTCGGTCGAGCACTGCGGGCGATCGCAACTGGTTTGGGTGGTTTTCCACTGTTTTGTCGTTGGCGAGCCAATATCGACCTTTGCCACCAAAACATAACTACCGTCGCCCAGACCGCTGGCGATGACATTGTCGTATCCTGCTCCGCAGTACCAAACAGCGCTGTCGCAGGATTTGGTCGCCAAACGGGCGACGCCGGCGGAAGTGTCTACTGTAGTGTGCCATGTCTGGCTGACTTTTGCGGCGGTGGAAAAATCATCGCCAACCGAAAGGGCTTGAACCACCGCGATCCAGCAAAATACGGCCGCCACGACGGCAACGCAAGTCGTCAGGCCAATTTTGACTTTTTTGTTTTGCGTCATTGTTTTTATTTTTTCTCTTATCTTTTTCATATTTTTTGATTAATTTAATGACTAAGTTAATTTGTAATTTAATTATAATATATTTATTGTTTTTATTCTTTTATCCGTTATCCACTTTTTCATTTTTTCAATTTCTTTACGAGCATTTCCGGCAACATTACCGCCATCTTTGGCATCTTTTTTGAGCGAGGGTAGTCCCTGTGATTTTCGTGTCTGCGAAAGTTTAGTGGTAGTCGCTTCGCCAAGCATGGTCAAAATTATTTCGAGTTCGTTCATGTGGTCTCGTGGATTATCGGGATTTCCCAGATTTTTATAATCCTTGATTTCTTTTGCCGTCATTTCAAAAGCACCTTGGTAAATTTCGTTAGTCAATATGGCAAAATCAAACCCCTCTTTTGCTCCCCTAT
This sequence comes from uncultured bacterium, assembly GCA_903861205.1. GTDB lineage: Bacteria > Patescibacteriota > Minisyncoccia > Phycocordibacterales > DATDWN01 > CAIOTC01. The sequence continues at coordinate 6,269 of CAIOTC010000012.1, forward strand.
TTTTCCATTCATTGGTTAAAGTATTCCTCACATTTATTCCCCGCATCCTCTTGGCAATCCAATCTTCCGAATACCCTTTTTGGTCATAAATCTTTTTAGCTCGAACGATAGCTCTTTCCGGATCTTGGATTTCTTCTATTCTCTCCTGCCCAACTTTTGCAAGCCACTGTTTGAACGGTTCAGCTTTGGGTGACGGAATTGATTGGATAATGCGGAAAATGCCCTGCAGATTTGTACTGTCTGTTTCGTACAATTTGCCGTCACTTGAGACCAATTTCAGTTGTACGATTTTATCGTACAACTCAGAATAACCTTCAGAAATAAGCTTTCTTTTGAGATCGCTCCAATAACGTCTGGGATGAGGGCTTTCAGAAAGTATCGACACAATGTCGATAATTGAAAAATACCACTGTTCATCATGCCAAATTTTCCTCACTTCTTTTTCTTCAAAAACTGCAATATTTTTTGTTTTTGTCATATTCTTTTGTTCGTTATCCACTTTTTCATTTTATATCTTCATATATCTAGTTCCACGACCTCGACCAATGCGTTTTACTTTGCCAATTTCAACAAGACGCTCCAGTGATTTCCGGACGGTAGGCATAATGATTCCGGTGTCTTTAACAATTTGTGCCGGACCGGCTTCTTTGACAGACGAAAGATACTCCAAAACTTCGTTTTGTTTCGGAGACATTGTATCCTCGTGCGTTTCTTCGTCCACCAAAACCATGGCTTTTGTGGCCTGCTCTTTTACAACAGAGAAAAAGAAATTAAGCCACGGGCTGATTGTTTCTTTTTCAGTTCTGAATGTGGTTTGTGATGATCGAAGTGCAAGGTAGTATTCGTCTTTGCGCTGTTCAACAAGTTGTTCATGCGAAATATACTCCACAAAAGAATAACCGGAACGGAGCAAAAGTAAATTTGTCAGCGTACGAGAAAGGCGCCCATTACCATCTTCAAATGGGTGGATTTTCAGAAACTCAATAATAAAGTTAGCAATAATGAGAAGCGGGTGGAAGCGTTCTTTTTCCAGAGCTTCCTGTGTCCACTCTACAAGTTCTGTCATTTCTTTTGGGGTGAGATACGCGGGTGTCGTCTCAAACATAATTTGGGCCACACCCCCCCTGTCGTCCAGAATGCCAACGAGATTTTCTTTTCGTTTGTACTCGCCTCGATGCAAGTCGTCCTTGTTGGAATATTTCAACAATTCTTTGTGGAGAGATTTTATGAGACTTTCGCGCAATGGTAGATTTTTGTAGTTATCAAAAACGTTTTTGAGAGTTTCCAAATAGCCTTGCACTTCCTGCGAATCACGGTCGGAAAATTTTTGTATAGTCAGACCTTGCATGATTTTCTTGACTTCTTCATCAGACAAATTCGCCCCCTCAATACGAGTGGAAGCGCCGGCGGAAGTGACCAAAACCGATTTACGGAGATTTGTAATAGCCTGCGGAGTCATACGAAATCCGACACGAAAAACGCCTCTGATTTCATCAATAGCAGCTAAAGTAGCCACGATGTGTGGATCGGGATTTTTGATTCTATGGTCAAATTTTCTGGTCAATTTTTGGTTATTTTCGTTCATATTTGCTGATATTACTTATTAAAATAGATTTTATCGGTTTTTATCATATAAAACAAATTGCTTTTCCCATTCTTTTGTTCGTTATCCACTTTTTCATTGATTTTTCATTTTGGGGTGATATACTGTCTATGCGTCCGTGGGGTGAGAACCCCTTATCAACATTTGAGTTGATAGCGGACGTACAAAGTACCGGCCTCACAGGCGGGTTTTTTGTTTGTCTGCTTTGTCCAACTTTTTATCCATTACACTATAAAAATGTTTTGCGCCATTATTGATTTGGCGAATTACGACTTTTATTCTTTTTGAATCGGTGAAATAAACAAAAGTCCAATAATGAATCACTGATTCTTTCAGAATTTTTATATATTTCTTTTTAACCTCGACTTTCTTTTCTTCTTTTCTATACACAATAACTGCTTGGGGATTTTTGAGTATTGATTCAATTTTGGGAAGAAGTAGAAATCTTCTTTTTTGCTCATTTCTTGATCTTACAGACATTTTCCTGATAATGTGGGTAAACCCTGTGTTGTTGAATGATATATATTGATTATCCAGCGCTGGACAAAAAATGGTTCCGATTTTTTTATAAAAATCCTTTGCCCATTTTTTACAAGCTTCATATCCCATTTTATTCAAGTTGTATGTATTTGTTTTTTTATTTTTCATCAATATTTTACATGTATATTGTATCAATAATATGCATATAAATTAAGGCTTTTTGGGGATAAACCCTGTGATATAAACCGAAGGTCTAAGGTTTGCTAAAACCTATATCATGGTAAATGATGAGGAATTTTTTGGAAAAAATCACTGGGTGTTATCTCGCACCCAACACTGGGTGTAAGTGTAATCACTTTCACCCAGTGTTTAAAAATGAATTTGAATCCTCAAACCTTACTAATATTTACTATTTTCCCACTCTATTTTATTAAGGTTTACTAATGTTTATTACTGTATTTTGTATTTTAAAACACCTAGTGTCCACGGCGTAGCAACGTGAACACTAGGTGTTAAAAAATTCTTTTGCATTTCCAAACCCTCACTCCAACTCCTCATCATCTTCCTCGCTGTCAAGCGCCCTGCCCGAAATGTAATCTTTTGAAAACTTCTTATAATCTCCGGGTAGATCAAAAACCTCATCAATCGCTTTTTTGTCCAAAATCGGAGAGTTCGTTTTCCCCGCATAATGTGCTAGACTTGAAAACGGATATTCCGTTCCCCATTGCCACGCATCATCAAAATTTTTCTTGGCCCATTCCAAACCACCGTGCGGATAAAGTTCAAAAGTATTTTTAACCAAGACATAAACAGTCGCTCTACAAAGATATTCGTCAGTGTCCAAAATTTTTGCTTTGAATTTTCCTTGAAACAAACTTCCATTTTCTTTATATTTCGCGTTTATAAATTTTGAGTATCCCATACTGAACTTTTGCATAAAGTTACTCACACCTCCTTCCATGGTTTCTTTCAATATCAAATGAAAATGGTTCGGCATTATTGTAAAAGCCAAAATTGAAACCAGTGGATTTTTTTCACCCCAATTTTTCGGCCACGCAAAACTTTGCGGACCGATTTTTTCTTTTTCCAATTCTCTCATCCAATTCAAACTGGACCGGCCGGTGTTCACATAAAAAAGTCCGAACAACATTCTCCACAAATCGCTTTTTTGCCGAAAAATCGGCGCTTGTTTATTTCCCCTCACCATGACATGAACGAACGATCCAACCGTTATTATCTCTTTTCTCATACATTTATCTTAACTTTTGGACACCGGGTGTCAACAGAGTTATCCACAGCCTTATTTATAGCCCTCTTTTTCGTTGACACCCGGTGTCCATAGATTTTGGGGGTGTCGAGGGAGTTTTAGAGAGAGTGTTGGAGAAGTTGCGAGGTTTGCGGGGAAGATTGGTTGTTGTATTCGATTATAGTATACTGTTTTTATGGAAACATGGAATTTAGGATATGAAAAATCAAAAAAACTTGCGAAAAAAATTTACTCGAAAATAGGTAGGATCCCCTGCCCCGCTTTTAACGGCGAGCTAGTGGCATTCACCAGCGAAGGGTTCAATCACCTTGTCCGTAAAGGTCGTATTCCACGAACTAGAAACGAACAGAAAAAACGATTTGCCCTCATTCCTTATATAGAGGAAATGATCAAAAATCCGCAAACAATCACTTTTAGGCAAACTGAGGAAAAATACACAGTCAACAGACATGGCAAAAATATTTTAATGACCTCGACCGCTAATTTTTGGACATTTCACAACAATATCAAAGATTGCAATATCAAACTGGTCATACGACAAATACATCACGGACAAAAGCAGTTTCAAAGTATTATGAGTGATGATGTAAAAATACACAGGGGGAGAGGAAAAAAGAAAAAATCTTAACAACAAAAAATCCCTTGGAAGGGGTTTTTTGTTGTGCCTGCCATCAGCTATGATGCCGATAGGGTCTGACGACCCGCAGACACACCATTAGTATATACTCAAAAAATGAAAAGTCAATGTGTTTTTATGCACAGAACTCGTACGAGCTCACACCAGGGTAGATCACATTGCTGCGCCGTGGACACCAAGTGTGACTCTCCCCCTCCTAGCGCAGTTGCACACCGCCACGAGATTTTAGGAGGGGCTTGGTGGCGGGGCGAGTGACGGGGTTCGACGGGCGGCCGAGGGTGTAAAAGGTTATTTTTATCCAGTCGGGGGTGTAATCAATAAACATCATCATGCGAACCAATATTCAAAAAGTAAACATTATTTTCATCAAAAGCATAAGTTATGCGGTAACTAGAATTTATTGATACGCCAAAACAACCGCGCAAAACTCCGGAAAGTTTGTGAGATTTATATTTTCTCGATATCGGGTCAATCAAAATAGTGTCAACAATTTCAATAATTGTTGACCTAAATTCAGGATGCAATGATAAAAATTTTTTCAATTTCTTTTCAAATCTCCCAGATGAAATAGCTTGTCTCGCTGTCATATTTAGATGCCAAAATTTTCGAGCATTTCCTTTGCAGAAGAAAACTTTTTGTAACTCCCCTGTTTGATTTCCTGGATAGATAAAAGAGTTTCGATTATATGATTATTTTTGACAGCAATAGAGGTGGCTTTGATAGACTCCTTTAACAATTTTTGAATATTTTGTTTTGATTTGGTGTTGTTCATGACAAATGCATTTTATCATACCAAAATGAAAAAAGACAGGAGATGGAGAAAATGGTGGTTCGGACCGCACTCGGTGATCACGTTGCTTCGCCGTGGACTACCCTAGTGAGTTCCTCCAAAAAGGAGAATGGTGCCCATTCTTTTTTGTCATTCCCGCGAAGGCGGGAATCTAGTTCTGGATTCCCGCCTTCGCGGGAATGACAGAAAAATTATCTGAGTTGTACTCCACCGCGAGATTTTAATAACGGGGTGCGGGCGGGGCGGACGGAAGGGTTGGGGGGCGAGGGGTGTTTTAGAGAGAGTGTTGGAGGAGTTGCAAGGTTTGCGGGGAGGATTGGTTGTTATCCAGTATAAAAATCAGCATCCAGATTTTCTGATGGAATATATTTTTCTAATTCAGAAACAATGCCGCGCAAAGTTCCCCTTTTCAATTCAGAATGAAGCGGAACCGTAACATTTACAGTTTCCTCATGCATAGTTTGCAGTGTCATCCGAACATGACTTCCCACAGTCCGCGTTATAACAAAACCATAACGCTCGAGTATTTTCACAACTTCTTTTCCAGATATGAAACGAAGTTTTCGAGACATAAATTATGCAACTGCCGGTAATTCAAAATTTAATAAAACCGGTATTTTTGTTTTATTGGGTTCAAAATGAGCATCAACTGCCTCTTGAATATTTTTTGCAATTTCATCAAGAGTTTCTCCTTGAGTAAATATTGGAAAAAGCGCGGCTCTGGCATAATACCCACCTTCTTCGGCTTTTTCAATAAAGAATTGAATGATTCTTGGTTTTTCCATAGTGTTTATATTTTATCATACCAAAGTGAAAAAATCAAAAAGCGGAGTGAAAAAGAAAGGGCATCTTTCTCCCCTACAAAGGAGAAAGATGCCCTTTCTTTTTTGTCATTCCCGCGAAGGCGGGAATCTAGTTCTGGATTCCCGCCTTCGCGGGAATGACAGAAAAATTATCTGAGTTGTACTCCACCACGAGATTTCAACAAGGGTTTTGATGATGGGCGATTAACC
>CAIOTC010000013.1 GCA_903861205.1 uncultured bacterium
ATCAAAAATGGTTTTGCCAGTATCTTCTCCCCTTCTTCCGCCATGGGCACAAGCATCGGAGCTGGATTTTGAAAAACTTTGGTAAAAGAAAAATGATTTGTGCTTTTTTCGGCATACGCAACATTAGCTTCGTTAACCACACTCAGGTTCGAGTGCGAGCCGTGAAAAAGCATCAAATCATTTTTCTTTTGTAAATTTATTTTCTTGATTTCGTCTGGAAAAGTATTTGAAACGATAGTTCCATTTGTACCGGTTATTCCCACTTTTTTATATTTTGCACATTCTTCAGCGGTTGGGATTAAAACTCCAATGACATTTCTGCTAGATTCTCCTAAAATATTTCGTAAATGATTATAATCAACTAAATATTCTTGTTGAATTCTCCTTAAAGCTCTCGCTGAAGCGGTATTGCAAGCGATAATCACAATCGCGCAATTTTCTTTTTTAAATAAATAATCCACCCCTTCGCGCGTAAATTCATATACCGTCTCGTGTGAACGATTTCCATAAGGCACTCTTTTGGTGTCTCCTAAATATACATAATCATATTCCGGCATTTCTTTTCTTATCGCTTTGGCGATAATAAGTCCCCCAACCCCCGAATCAAAAATTCCAATACGCATAAATCCATCTTAACATATTTTATTGTTAAAAAGTTTTCCACAATCAACCTTCATGAAGTTGCTTTTAACATATTAAGAGCTATACTTTAAACGGTTTGACATGAATGAATAAAGAATTGTTTCCTTGAAACAAAAATAATATTAACTAAAGATGAAAATGTGTAGCTGAAAAAAGAAAAACTTACTTCTTGTTGTTTAAGCTAAGGGATTAGCTGGCAACCGGGATTCCTGGATAACACAAGTTATCTTCCTGGGACGTTAAGACAGGATTTGCCAAAACTTATTTTTAAAAAAATTAAAATTTTTGGCTTATGAAAAAACTGAAATCATTATTATCACTCGTGGTTATGGCTCTTGCAATTATCGTAGCCGTTAACACCACCGTTGCAAACAAGGGGACTCCGGTAAAAGCTTTGAAATCCGTTGATGTGCCTACGCTCGTACTGACGAGCGAAAATATTGCTGCAGATCTATCAACCGCTGGGACGCCTGTCATTGTCCCCAAAAATTCATCAAACAATGCATTCTTTCTCGTAGAAGCTGTGGTGAATAATAATTCAGTGAACTGTCTGCCGGTGGAGAAAAGGAAAAGCCGGGAGAAAAACAATAACAATTCAAATGTAACCAATACATCGATGCTGACCTCCCTGCCGATATCCGAAGTGCAGTGGCGAAGTTCTAACTCTTTTTCTTTGAATTTAACATCAACTACATCTTATATTTCACCCCAAATGGGATCATTCGTGATTTTAAAGACAGAGCTGCAGGGTGTTGCAAAAGAAATGGTTGGGACAAAATTTAATTCTTCACTCACACGGGCTTTCATGTATAGCCTGGGAAAAAACTCAAAAGAGGGGATGGTTTGTCGTCAAAAAATCTGGCCGAACAATGCAAATGAAACCAGCGATTTTTTTAACCTTACATCTACCATGCCCACCTGCCGTACCTTGGGAGGTAACACATTTTCATCAATATCAGGATTTACAGTTGCTGCTATAAGCAAGGTCTAGACGAAAATGACAACCATAACAAACTAGGAGAGTTATGGTCTAAAGCATACGAAGCGATGTTTCTCAATGAGAAATATCGCTTTTTTTTATTTTCTTTTTTTAAACATCGCCCAAAAAATTGGAACAAGAGTCAGAAGAAAACAGCATGCTATTACCGGCATCACATATTTATGAATTCCGGGCAATTGGCTTCCAAAAAAATATCCTACCGACACGACAATGCACGGCCAAAGAATC
>CAIOTC010000014.1 GCA_903861205.1 uncultured bacterium
GCAGAAGGTGCCCTTCTGTTCAGTGTGTTTTTATCTAGTCAAAAATTAACTTGTTAAGTTCTTTGTTTCTTTTTATGATGTCGTAGGTATCTTCTACAAAATCGAGATATGCTTTTCTTTTGTTATCGAACATACTGAGAATCAGTTTTTGATCACACAATATTCCATTTCTTTTTCCCGAGTAGTCAGGATAACTACTGTATTGGTAATCGTCCAGATTTTTTACTAGCCCTGCCATGACCGGGTTCTGATGAATATAAGCTGACAAATACATTAGGTGGTTATCATCAAAAATCGGTACAGCTTTGAATTGATCCTGAAACAGAGATCCGATTCTTTCATTTTTTTTATTAAAACATTTTGAATAACTGGTGCAAATTTTTGATACTAAATCGCTGATGGAAATTTCCTTATTTTGACGGATTAGCAGGTGAAAATGATTTGGCATGAGACAATAGGAAATGAGAGTAAATGAATTAGAAGGAAGTTTTGTCCTCTCGTATCTGTTGCTTTTCATAGCTGATTCCGGTGATGACAATTTTAGGTTAGGGAACAAGGCTTCTTTCAGACGATGTAGAAAAAATAAATAATCTTCATCATCGTTGAAAATGTTTATTTGCCCCGTTCCTCTATTGAAGACATGAAAATAGCTGTCAGGAGCAAATTCTTTGTAATCTCTGTTCCTCATATAAATATTATACCACATTTTAAAAATACAGAAGGGCACCTTCTGCGTATTACTGTTGATAGCAGGTTTTGGCGATTATGTGTTAAAATAAATCCATGTCACATTATTTTGGCGAGACGAGAAGATTATCAAAGTTTGCGTGGGTGCTTATTGGTGTGCTGGCGCTGGCGATTTTGGTCGGCGGATTTTTGGCGATCAAACAAAGTTTTTTCGCGACCAAGCCTGATCCGAACCTTTCATCTTACAGCGCGGTTTTTCTGGCTAATGGCCAAGTTTATTTCGGCAACATTTCTGACGTCGGCGACAAATTTTTAACTCTGAAAAATATTTTTTATTTGCAAGCCCAGCAATCGCTCCAAAGTTCATCGCAGACCCAGCCGTTCACATTGGTCAAACTTGGCAAGGAACTTCATGGCCCGACGGATGAAATGTTTGTCAATCGCCAGCAAATCCTATTTTACGAAAATCTGCGCAAGGACAGTAGTGTGGTCAAATCTATTGAAGGTTACAAGGAATAATGTTATAATAGTCTAGTTGTGCCGGATAGTTGCTCCGTTTTTGAGAAATCAAAGGCGGGGAGGAAAGTCCGAACATTGTACGACACTTAGTGTCGTACAAAATGGTAGCGGGTAACGCCCGTCCGTGGCAACACGAGAGGTGCGAGCAGAGACGTCCGAGGCGAAAGCTTAGGAACTCCGTTAGGAGTAGTCCGGCAGAAATGTCGGGTTGAAACGGCAAAATCCTTACCTCGATGCAAGGCCGTGCCGAGCACCAATTACAACACATTTTAAAAATACAGAAGGTGCCCTTCTGCAGTAAGAAAAGTGTGGTGTAATTGGTGCTTGGAGTGCCGCTAGAGCTTTGGAGTAATTCAAGGCCCAGATAAATAACTATCGACAACAGAATTCGGCTTATAGACACAACAAATGAAAAATCGCTCCCAAAAGGTGCGATTTTTCTTTTCGCCACGGATTACCGCGGCATAAGTGTGCCTTCGCCGCCAGATTACTGGTGGCATAAGTGTTCGCAAAGATAACATCTTTGCTCCCTTATCCACATTTGGTTTTGAGGCGGAATTTTTGTATAATGCAAACAACAAGAACGCATTAACAGCTAATATTTTTTATTATGGACGAAAATAATATAGAAACGAAAAAAGAAAAAAGAGGAATTCTCGGAAAAATTTCTTTCATTTTGCTTTTCATCGTTACCTTTTTGACACCGATTTTTTTCCTGCCGGTTTCTTTCATTTCCACGCAGTTCGGCACAAGTTTGCTTTTCGCTTTTGGCGTTATTATCGCCACGCTCATCGTCATCGTTTCGGCGCTGATTTCCGGCGAGCTTGATTTGCCGCACCCGATGAAATATTTGGTCGGACTTTCCATGCTCGTGCCGGTGGTTTACCTCCTAGCCGGCATCGCTAACGGTTTCTCGCGCATGAGCTTTTTCGGCTACACTTTTGACATTACCACCGCCGGATTTATTTTGCTGGCTTTTCTTTTTCTGTCCCTGGTCTCCTTGCTTTTCCGCGACAAGAAACGCATTTTCTACTCGTACGTGGCCTTTGTCGCCTCATCGCTTTTGGTTTCCCTTTTCCTTTTGATTCGCATTATTTTCGGTGTCAAAGCGCTGTCCTTCGGCATGTTCAATGATCTGACCGGCACGATGATCGGCAGTTGGAACAACGTGGCTATTTTCTTTGGCATCGGCGCTATTTTGTCTTTCATCACATATCAAATGCTCCGTGTCAGCAGATTTATGAAAATTCTTTTGTCGCTGGCCATGGTTCTTTCACTTTTCTTTTTGGCGCTGGTCAATTTCAAAAGTGTCTGGATTATTGTCGCTCTCTCATCGCTTCTGTTTGTTTTGTACGGCGTTTGGAATGGCGAACGAGGCGCTTTCATGTCTTCAAGTCTGCGTCAAAAATTGAATCGTCTGCCGCTTTATCCGGTCATCGTTTTTCTGATTTCCGTTGTCATGATTATTTGGAGCGCGTCGGCTGGCGCTTTTCTGTCAAACAAACTGAAAGTGGCAAGTATCGACGTCCGACCATCGCTTTCGGTGACGCTCAACATTGCCCGCAACACGCTCAAATCCCAGCCGCTTTTCGGTTCCGGTCCGAACTCGTTTGTCATGCAATGGCTGGCCAACAAGCCGGATGAAATAATCAACACGGTTTATTGGAACACCGATTTCACCTACGGCATCGGATTACTTCCGACTTTTGCCGTGACGACCGGGCTCATCGGCATTTTGTCATGGCTTGTCTTTTTCGGTTTTCTGATTTATCTCGGTATGAAATCTTTGTTCGCTAGAATCGAGGACAGCTTCACCAAATATCTGGTCGTTTCTTCTTTCTTCATTTCACTTTATCTCTGGATCATGGCCTGGATTTACGTGCCGTCCGTGGTCATTTTTGTTCTGACATTTTTCTTCACCGGACTTTTCTTGGCCTCCGTTTATGTTTCCGGAATCGTTTCCGTTTCGCCTTACAAATTTTCCTACACGCCGAAAGCCGGTTTCGTTTCGTCATTCGTTTTGGTTCTGCTTTTTGTGGCCGCGCTTTCTTTGGGCTATGGACTTTTGAGAAATTCGCAATCGCTCTGGTATTTCCAGCAAAGTTCGTACGCGCTAAACACCACCGGCAACATCACCAACTCGGAAGCGTTTATGAAAAACGCTATTGCCATCGTGCCGTACGACGTCTACTACCGATCGCTGGCTGAAATCGAAATATTGAAATTGAACGCCATTGCGGCGCAGGATCAAACCAAAGTTTCCAAAGAGGATATTCAAAAGCAGTACAGCGCTACGCTTTCCGACGCTATCACTGCCGGACTTTCGGCGCGGACGGCTGATCAGTCGAATTATCTGAACTGGGTTTCTTTGGGAAGCGTTTACGAGGCAATCGTGCCGGCCGGCGTGCAAGGCGCTTACGAAAGCGCGCAACTGGCCTATAGCGAGGCTTTGCGCCGAAATCCGAAAAACCCGATCATCTATTTGTACTTCGCCAGACTGGCCATGGCCAAGCAGGATTACACACAAGCGCGCGCCTACGCCCAAAACGCCATTTCCGAAAAACAAAATTATCCAGACGCGTATTATCTTTTGACTCAAATCGAAGTGGCGGACAAAAATTTGAATGGAGCGATTGATTCGGCCACTAAAGCTTCCGTGCTTAGCCCGACTGACGCGTCGATATTCTTCCAAATTGGACTTTTGAAGTACAACAATCAGGATTACGCCGGCGCCATCGCCGCTTTGGAAAAATCGATTTCACTCGCGCCTGATTACGCCAACGCCAAATATTTCCTCGGACTTTCGTACGAAGTGACCAAACAGCATGACAAAGCTATCGCGCAGTTTCAAGATTTGACTAAAACCAATCCTGACAACGCCGATGTGAAGGCCATTCTGACAAACCTCATGGCAGGCAAGTCGATATTCAATACGCCGCAACAGACGAGTGTGACAAAAGGATCGAAACCGCCAGTCAAAGAGAATCAATAGAATTAGCAGCACATTTTGAAATCAAAAACTCGTCGAGACAATACTTTTCCGGCGCATTGCGGAGCCCGTGAAGAGGCGAGCAGGAAGAAATTTTTCAGCAGAAAAATATTCTGGCGACGGAAAAGTGTTGGCTCGTAAGAGTTTCTGATTTCAAAAACACTCAATGGTTAAAAAATTTTTCAGAATATTTCACAGCGAAGTTTCCGGCGTCCACCAAGCGGCTTACCTTTTGGGATTTTTCGCTCTCTGCTCACAGTTTTTGGCGCTCATTCGCGACAGGATTTTGGCCGCCCAGTTCGGCGCGACCAGCACGCTCGATCTGTATTACGCCTCTTTCAGAATTCCGGATTTCATATTCATTACGGTTGGTTCCATGGTCTCTGTTTCGGTTCTCATTCCGTTTATTCTCGAAAGGTCAAAAAAAGATGACGATGGCGGTCGGAAATTTATCAGCAATATTTTCTCCTTCTTTTTCCTTTTCATTGTGGTGACTTGCGCCGTCGTTTTCTTTTTTGTGCCGGAACTGTCCAAGTATCTTTTTCCCGGATTTACGGACGGGAATTTGTCGCAAGTTATTTCTTTGACCAGAGTCCTGCTTCTCTCGCCGATATTTCTGGGGTTGTCAAACATATTCGGAACGCTGACCCAGGCTTCCAAAAGATTTTTTCTGTATGCCTTAAGTCCCATATTTTATAATCTCGGCATTATCGCCGGAATAATTTTTCTGTATCCTTTGTTTGGAATTGTCGGACTGGCTTACGGGGTGATACTTGGCGCTTTTCTCCATTTTGTCATCCAAGTTCCGTTTATTGTCGAGCACGGCATGTTTCCGAAATTTAAGTTCAAGTTCAATTGGAGTGAAATAAAAAAAGTTCTTTTTGTGTCCGTGCCGAGAACCTTTACGCTCGGTTCGGACAATATCTCGATGATTTTTTTGGTTTCTTTCGCTTCGCTCATGACCGCCGGTTCCATCGCCGTGTTTAATTTTTCTTTCAATCTGCAATCGGTGCCACTAGCCATCATCGGTGTCAGTTATTCTTTGGCCGCTTTCCCGATGCTCATCCAAACATATCTTTCCGGCGATATTAAAAAATTTACCGAGCAGATGTCAAACTCGGCAAGGCATATTATTTTTTGGTCAATTCCCATTGTGACGCTATTTATCGTTCTGCGCGCTCAAATCGTCAGAACCATCCTGGGCGCCGGACATTTTAATTGGTACGATACCAGATTGACCGCGGCATCGCTCGCTATTTTTGCCGCTTCCATTGTTTTTCAAAACCTCACCCTTCTTTTTGTCCGAGCCTATTACGCCGCCGGCAATACCAAAAAGCCGTTCATCGCCAAAGGCATCAATGCGCTTTTGACGGTTGTTCTCGGATATGGATTTATGGTTTTGTATTCGCACTCTTTATTTTTCAAAAATTTGCTCGAAACGATTCTCCGCGTCAAAGATATTCCGGGAACGATCGTGCTGACCTTGCCACTCGGTTGGTCCATCGGAGAATTTTTCAACGCGGCCGTTTTGTGGATTGTTTTCCAAAAAGATTTCAAAGGATTTTCAAAAGAAGTTTTGAAAACGTTTTTCCAAATTTTTACCGCTTCGCTTGTCATGGGCGTTGTGACGTACAATCTTTTGAATGTTTTTGACAATGTTTTCAATTTGACCACTATATTCGGCGTTTTCATGCAGGGATTTACCTCCGGCATCTGCGGAATTATCGCCATGATTGTTGTTTTATTTTTTCTCCGGAGCGAGGAACTTCGCGAAGTTTGGGGAACTTTGCACAAAAAGATCTGGAAACCGGCAACCCCGGTTATTGGTCCGGATGCGGAAATGCAGTAAAAACTTTCAAATTTGGCGATCTCCTAGCTTTGAGTTTGAAAATGCTCGTCACCGTACGATTAGTACGGCTCCGAGAATTTTCAAACTAAAGCGTCGGATCTCATCCAAATTTGAAAGTTTTTAATGTTTCAAATAATCTTTTTTTGTGCTTTAATACACTAATGCAAAACATAAGAAATTTCAGTATTATTGCACACATTGATCACGGCAAAAGCACTTTGGCTGACAGAATGCTCGAGATCACAGGTACGATCGAAAAGCGCAAGATGCAGGATCAGGTGCTTGATTCGATGGAACTTGAACGTGAGCGCGGAATTACTATCAAAATGCAGCCAGTCCGAATGATTTGGAAAACAAATCATTCGGAAGAATCAAGAATCATGAATCAGGAATCAGGAATTAAAATTCATGATTCAAAAATCATGAATCCTGAATCATTGGATTCTGAATACATTTTGAATTTGATTGACACGCCGGGCCACATTGATTTTTCCTACGAGGTTTCGCGTGCGCTCAAAGCTGTGGAAGGCTCGCTTCTTTTGGTTGATGCCACTCAAGGCGTTCAAGCGCAGACATTGACCACTCTCGGCATGGCTCGCGAATCAGGGCTGACTATTATTCCGGTGCTCTCCAAAATCGATTCGCCATTGGCGCGAGTTGATGAAGTTAAATCGGAAATTGTCAAACTGCTGGATTGTAAAATGGAAGAAATTATCGAAACTTCCGGCAAAACGGGCGAAGGAGTGAAAGAACTTTTGGATGAAATAATTAAAAAAATTCCGCCACCGAAAGAACCGGAAAACTCAAAGAATTTCCGCTCGCTCATATTTGATTTTAAATATTCAACACATCGCGGAGTAGTCGTCTTTGTGCGAGTGATGGAGGGCAAGGTGTCCAGAAATACCCAGCTTGTTTTCAAAGTGGCCGGAAAAACTTTTAATTCCATTGAAGTTGGTATTTTTTCTCCGCAGGAAACCCCAGTGGAGACGCTTAGCGCCGGCGAGATTGGCTACATTGTCACGGGAATAAAAGAGCCGGGAATCGCTTCCGTTGGAGATACTGTGGCGCTCGTTTCGGATAATTTGCCGGCGCTTCCAGGCTATATGTCGCCGCGCCCGGTCGTTTGGGCGTCCATTTACCCGGAAAGTCAGGATGATTTTGTGACGCTCAAACAATCGCTTGGCAAGCTCAAACTTTCCGACTCATCGTACACATTTGAGGAGGAATCTTCCGGCGCTTTAGGGCGGGGATTTCGATGCGGATTTTTGGGAATGCTCCACCTCGAAATTATTACCGAGAGACTCCATCGCGAATTTAATTTGAACTTGGTGGTGACAATGCCGACGATTACCTATGAAGTTGAATACAGAAATGGAAAAAAAGAGACGATCTACTCGCCTGCTCATTTTCCGGACGAAGGATTGCTTGCGGAAATTTTTGAACCATGGGTCAATGTGACCATCATTACTCCGACAAGATATCTTGGAAACATTTTGCAGCTGGCCTATGAACACGAGGCCGAGCTGGGCGAATCGGAAAATTTTGGCGATGATCGCGCCAAGGTGAGTATGCTCATGCCACTTCGTGAACTGATGCGAAACTTTTTCGACAAACTGAAAAGCACCACCTCCGGTTTTGCCTCGATTTCATACGAAATCGGTGGCAATAGGAAGGCTGATGTTGTCCGTCTCGATATTATGGTCAACGGGGAAGTTTTGCCGGCCTTTTCACGGGTAGTTTCGAGGCGAATTGTAGAGAACGAGGCCGAGGCGACGGTGGAGAAATTGCACGGACTTATTCCACGCCAAATGATCGCCACCAAAATTCAAGGTAAGGCGCTCGGACGAATCATCTCGTCGCGAACTATCTCGGCTTTCAGAAAAGATGTCACTCAGCACATGTATGGCGGCGACATCACTCGCAAAATGAAATTGCGCGAGAAGCAAAAGAAAGGCAAAAAGAAAATGCAGGAGCGCGGCACCGTCAACATTCCGCAAGATGTTTTTTTGAAGATGATGAGGAGTTGAAATCTCGCCTCGCCATTTTCTTTTCCGTCGCCACTCGCCTTGGCCAGCGCCCGGCTCGTTCTCGTCCTCGGCCTGAATTTGTCAAGATGCCCTATGCTTCGCTCCGGGTCTTGACAAAACCGGCTTCAGGCCTGCGGATGCGCCAGAAAAGAAAATGGCGAGGCGAGATTTCAACACTTTATATATTAAACAAATTAAAATTCTTTTGCATTATAATTTTTCGGCACATCGCGGAGCCAATTAGAAAATAAAAACGAGGACGAAGTAAGCCCGAAGCAGCGACCCTGCGCAGCAAGGGCGGCGCCAGTGGACGCCGTTTGCGAAAGGGCTACGAGTCCGAGTTTATTATTTTCTTGATTGGCGAGTGGGAAGAAATTCGCCAGCAGGCGAATATTCTGGTGACGAAAATTATGATGCAAAAGAATTTATTTGCACATATTTTAATAGAATATGCCGGGCATGTAGAGGGCAATCATGCCCAATATCATGACGATAACGACGATTTTCCAAATGAGCTGTATTTTTTTCTGATGTTTTTTCTGAAATAGCATAATAAATGTAGTATAATACATTTATGCTCGATATTCAACAAAAGCGTAAATTGAGGAGTTTTATGTACCACCGAGCCACGCTTATCGCGCTGGGAATTGCCGTTATTTTTGCCGTTCATTCCACCTGGGCTCTGTACAAGAAACA
The DNA here is from genome assembly GCA_903861205.1 of uncultured bacterium. Lineage (GTDB taxonomy): Bacteria > Patescibacteriota > Minisyncoccia > Phycocordibacterales > DATDWN01 > CAIOTC01. The sequence continues at coordinate 8,768 of CAIOTC010000014.1, forward strand.
GCGAGAAAGCGATGACCAAAAACGTATTGCGCAAGAAAAGGTGACCGAACTTGTCGCTCGCGAAGAACAGTTGCAAAGTGACATCGGCGCGCTTCAGACAGGTTACGGCGTGGAGCAGGAAATTCGCGCCAAATTCAACGTGGCCAGACCGGACGAAAACGTGGCCATTGTGGTGGATAGCGATTCTTCATTAAAAACCACAACCGCTTCGACGACTTCCATTTGGCAGAAAATTTTGAATATTTTCCATTAATTTGCCGATCACTATCAATCTGATATACTGGTGGTATGAAAAAAGTAATAATATATTCAACACCAACTTGCCATTATTGTCACATGGCTAAGGAATATTTTGACGAGAAAGGCGTAAAATACGATGCTTTTGACGTGGCTTCGGATTTGGAAAAAAGGAAGGAGATGGTTGAAAAATCAGGCCAGCTCGGCGTGCCGGTGATCGACATCGGCGGGGAAATCATCGTCGGTTTCGACAGGGAAAAAATTGACCAACTTTTAGAAATCAAGTAATTCTGTAGACATCAGATGTCTACAGAATTTGCCCTCGTAGTTCAATGGATAGAACGAGCCGCTCCTAATGGCTAAATGTAAGTTCGATTCTTGCCGAGGGCACAAAGTTTTGTTACTATATAAACATGACCCCTGAGGAACACGAGTTGCTAAAGCGGAGCATTGCTCTGGCTGAAGAAAACAATGATATGTTGCGCAGCATCCGACGCTCGATGCGTTTGGGCCGCCTCATGACAATTATTTATTGGCTGGTCATTATCGGCATTTCGGTTGGCGCTTATTACTTCGTTCAGCCGTACCTGCAGCAGCTGATGGGAATTTACGGTGGCGCGCAGTCCAACATCGACAGTGTCAGCAAAGTTTTGGATACATTGAAATAAAAATCGCCGAGGTAGCTCAGTTAGCAGAGCATTTGTCTGAAGAACAAAGGGTCGGCAGTGCAATCCTGCCCCTCGGCACATCCATCAAAAAACCACCAAGCGGTGGTTTTTTGAATTTTATCCCTTCACTTTCAACCTGGTTTGTTTGTGTTTGTCGATTTTTGGCAGTGTCAGTATGAGCAGGCCGTGTTTTTCGACAGCATCACATTCCTCGACTTCGACTTCGGCCGGTAGCATAATGGTTCGCGAAAACGAGCCCCAGTAAAGTTCCTGATGGAAATAATCTTCTTCACGTACAGTTCTCTCTGTTTCGCGCTTGCCTTTGATGGTGACCATGTCGCGAGTGATGGCTACGTCCAAATCTTCCGGTTTGACTCCGGCTACCATGGTTTTGATGATGATTTCGGTCGGCGTCTGATAAACATCGACGGTCAGCTGGCCTTCCTCCTCCTCATCCCAACCACCGGAAACTGTGGCCGGCGGATTTTTGGACAAGTTTTTGACATCAAGTTCGTCGGAGTCATTTTCATCCACTCGCACTCCGCCACCTGTCAATTTTTCAAAAAACGAACGATTATCTTTCATAAATTTTTGTTAGTGTTAATTTATATTTTTTAATTCGATTGTTTTTATATGTTTGACTCTCTCAAATAATAAAAGAAGTGCGATGATTCCGATCCAAACCATTCCGAAAAGTAGAAAAATGTTGTTTGTCGTATCATTCATTATATAAATATTAAAAGAAGTATGCAATATGATAGCGATTAAAATTCCGAAAAATGTGTATAAGTATTTTTTGGCTTTTGTTTTGTAAAAGGCCAGAGCCATGCAAATGCCAATGGTTCCGGAAGAAATAATATGCAATAGGGAGGCGCCGACGAATCTCATATTGCCGGTAATAAAAACGCCGAAAAAATCGCCGGAGTGAATGAGGTCGACCAGAAAAAAAGTGTTTTCCAATGCTACAAAACCGAGCGCCGAAACAATCATGTATATAATGCTGTCGACCGGTTCGTCGTTCACCCGGCGTTTCAAAGCGATGTAATACACCATGCCGAATTTGAAAAGTTCCTCGAGTGAAGCCCAGATGAAAAAGGCCCAGAAATTCTCATCTTTGATGTAATCGTAAACAAAACGTTGGAGGGGCAGAACCAAAATGACCGCAGCCATACCACCGAGAAATGACAGTGTCAGCATTTTGGCCGGCTCGGGATGGATGTCCTCCTTGAGCCAAAACCACAGCCAAACGAGGGCTGGAATGAGTCCGAGAATCGGAGCGATGACCAGGGGATATGATTTTATGAAAGAAATCAACATACAGATAATTTTTAATTTAGAATTTTTAATTTTTATTGAATTTTCAATGATTAATTTTTAAATTCATTAAAAATTAAAAATTCTAAATTAAAAATTTTACTTTGGCCACTCTGTCACCATGAGCAATTTCTTGTCAGGAGTAGCTGGCAAATGTGACCAGATTTCTTCGGTAATAAACGGCATGAACGGATGAAGCAGTTTGAGCGAATTTTCCAAAATGTAGCGGAGCGTGTACGGACCAACCGCGCCGGTTTTTGACTCCTCTATTATTTTATCAGCAAAAGTGTGCCAAACATAGTGGTAAAGTTTTTCAGCCGCCAAATAAAATCGGTAGCTTTCCATATCGGCGGTCACATCGCGTATCAATTCTTCAAATTCTTTCAAATATTCAGAATCTTTATCGGAAAAAGTCTCAGGTTTCTCCAGTCCCAGGTGACACCTGGGACTGTTTTCAGTGTTGCTTAAAACAAATCGGGTGATATTCCAAATCTTATTGGCGAAATTTTTGTAAGCTTTGACTTTTGCCAGGTCAAATTTACTGTCATTTCCCGGGCCGATTCCAACCGTAAGAGACATGCGAAGAGCATCTGTTCCGAATTGGTTTATCATGTCTATCGGGTCAATTCCGTTGTCCAGCGATTTGCTGAACTTTCTTCCTTTCAAATCTCTGACCATTCCATGCAAGTAAACAGTTTTGAAAGGGATTTGTCCGACTGCATAAGTTGTCATGAGTATCATTCGCGCCACCCAAAAGAAAAGTATTTCATATCCTGGGCACATGAATGTTGTCGGATGATAATTTTTGAAATCATCTGTGTCGTCTGGCCAACCAAGCGTGGAGAATGTCCATGTTCCAGATGAAAACCACGTATCCAAAGTGTCGGGATCTTGTGTCCAACCTTCTTCTTTTGGTTCTTCGACTCCGCAATAAACTTCATCGTTTTCCGCCTCCTCGGCGGACTTGCGATACCACACAGGAATTTTGTGGCCATACCATATTTGTCTGGAAATGCACCAGTCTCGGAGGTTCGTAATCCAGTTGGTGTAAACTTTTTCGAATCTGTCGGGAATAATTTCTATATTTTTGTTTTCCACAACAGACATCATCAACTTTTTGAGCGTCACTTTTTCACCTTTTTTAATATTTGACAGAGTATCAAAAGGATATGTAAATTCTTTATTTACACTAACGAACCACTGCAACTTCGGGAGGGGTTCAACTATTCCTTTTGAACGATCAGCGATGGAAATATTTTGCGATATTTCTTCTTCCTTGATCATTAGTTTTTGGTCTCTAAGCCACTGTGCCACAATTTCACGCGCTTCAGTTGTTTTTTTATCTTTGAGCTCGGGCGCGTTCACTGTCATTCTGGCATATTCGTTTATGACTTGTTTCAGCGGAAGATTGTGTCTCTGCGCAATTTCCCAGTCAATCTGACTGTGCGCCGGAGTAACTCCAAGAGCTCCGGTGCCGAATTCCGGATCAACTGATTCATCTGCAATTACTTTTATTGAAAGTTTTTCTCCGGCAAAGTCGGAAATTTCAAATGTTTTTCCGACATATTCCTTGTATCTTTCATCGGTAGGATGGACAGCCACAGCGGTATCGCCAACTTTTGTTTCTGGCCTGGTCGTGGAAATAGCGATGGGGAAGTCATGCGAATATTTGAATGTAAACATCGTTGCTTTTCTTTCTTCGTACTCAACTTCATCATCGGATATTGTGGTTTGTCCTTTTGGGTCCCAATTCACAACTTTGTATGCGCGATAAATCAATCCATCGTCATACATTTTTTTGAAAATGGTTTTCACCACCCAATTTCTTTTTTCATCCAAAGTAAAAGCTTCTCGCGACCAGTCGAGAGAAGATCCCATTTTCCTGAGTTGATTCAATATTGTTCCTCGGCTCTCTTCGACAAATTTTTCTATTCTTTTAACAAATTCTTCTTTTCCTAAATCATGTCTGTTTTTACCCTCTTCCTTTTGAATCATTTTTTCAACCTTTGCATGCGTGGCCGTGGCGGCGTGGTCGGTGCCGGGAACCCACAAGGTTCTTTTTCCAGTCATTCTTTTGTAGCGGATCATCACATCTTGAATGGTGTCTTCAAATGCGTGACCCATGTGAAGTGTTCCAGTGGCATTTGGCGGTGGCAAAACAATTGAAAAATGCTCAGCGTCTTTTTTTGTTACCCCTTTTTCGATGCAAACGTCCGGATTGAAAAATCCGCTGTCTAGCCAGATTTCATAAATTTTATCTTCTGTTTTTTTGGGGTCGTATGGTGACAAAAAAATGTCGTTCATATATATAGATTATCATATATCTTTTTTATGGACAAATTCATGAAATTATGATATGGGTTAAGTGGGCTCTTTGTCATTTATAACGGTATAAATAAACGAAGGCGCCACATTTCAACTCCCTTGTTTTTTGCCGAATGATTCGCTGTCCAATTTAGGGCGCGACTGCAAAAAACACAGATGAATATAACCCCGGATCTCGTGGCTCAATTAAGAGCTCGAGAGAACCTCGCGGGTTATAAACGAGCGATGTGGGTGTCTTTTGGAAAGGTAAAAAATGTGGACGATTAAAAGGGCGAGAATTCCTGCTAATTACAGGGTCCCAGCACTTGTTGCGGGTGTTGGCGCGCTGGGTTTGCTCGTGGGCTATTACGGTCACGGGCTGAAAGTGTCGCCATCATCAACCAAAACGGAGACGCGAGTAGTAGTTGCGCCTTCAGTACCGATCTGCACACCTCACCTTCATCTGGTCACCGATGCAGACTATCGCGGTATGACCGGTATCGCCGAGCGAGAATGGGGCGGCCGCGCATACTTGTGGCGGGCCATTTGGGAAGCCAATCCCGACATCAAAAATCCCAACTTGATCAGGGTTGGGCAAGCACTGATGATTCCGTGCTTGTGTGACTTGGTTAAAACGCCGGCCGTGAAAAAGACGGTGAAGAAGTATGCGAAGAAAGTGGTTCGGCATGTTGCGCCAATTTCGGTGCAACCGCCAGCCGCTCCGCCGTGCAAACCGTGCGAACCGGCAACCGTGCCAGCGACTCCGAGGATTGAATCCCCGGCAACGGCTCCAAACCCACCGCCGACTCCCGCGCAAACGCAAACCCAAACCCAAACACAAACTGTGATTGTCAACCAACCACCCGCGCCAGCACCGGTGCAAGTTGCACCACCGACTCCTGCTCCCGCGCCTCAACCTGTGCCAAAGCCATTAGTACCTCCGGCACCAGCGCCAATTAAACCGACGGCGGTGATTCAACCGCCTACCATCCCAATTCCTCCACAACCCAAGCTTTTAGCGTGGAGTGTGTGGAATACGATCGGGCAAAACCCGATTGAACCCGGGGATAATGTGGACATGGTTCACGGTGATGCGGGGATCATTCTCGGCAAAGTTTTGAAGTTTCAGTTCGAGCCGTTTGTAGCCTTTGATGGTGTGAAAGACACCAAAGGCTACTCATGGAACAACCGGGCGAAGGTTCAAGCGGGCTTCAAGTTCGTCAGACCTTTGTCACATGGTGTCCTTGAATTCGGCACCGCCTATGCAGCAGAAAGGCGCTTCGGTGTCGGTCTGCCTGCCCAGACCAAAACAGGACTTATCGGATTTACGGATTGGTGGTTTGGTTGGCAACAACCGACCCGGCATGCCGTAAAGCGAAAATTCCTGACAGGAGCTTTGCCTGGTACTTTCCAGGGAGTTGTGGGGAACGTTTCGCCTTTCGAGCGAAATAACCTCATTGGATGGATTCGCGCGGATCAAGGATTTACTTTGACGAAAGTCAGAGGAATATCTTTGATTCCCACGGCCACGTCGCTTCTAACATTTGACACGGACAAAAAACCTTGGAACAACCGCTACACATACGGCGGTGGTCTCAAGATCGCTTTCCCATGGAAGTCCGGAATTTTGGATTTTCAGGGCGGATACCAATGCGCCAAACAATACGCCGGAATTTCAATGACCGGCGGAAGCCGCTGCGGTCCGGGGTTCAGTATGAACTTTTGGACCGGTGGTCGCAAAAGAATCGGAGGTGGTTAATGTACTGTACATCTCTCCTCAATCTGGTTCACCGCTCGCCGATTTTGGTGGCGGCAATCGGGTTGACCGGGATTGTCAACCTAGCAAACAATCCCGGACCGGGTGACCGATACGGGACGGCTGAAGCGCTGACCCGGATTGAACAAAAGCTTGTTTCGGAACGGTCGGAGTTGAGGACACAAGAAGTACTGCTCCGGGCCAACTTTGACAAGCTTGACGCGAAACCGACCGAGGACCAGGTTCGCCAGGTTCTCAAACAGACCGATGCCTGCACAGATGTCAACACGCAGGACGTTCTAGATGATCCCGATGAAAGTCGGGAAGTGGCCTATGTTCTGTACTTGGACGCATACTCCAAGGGCGGAATTAAGCAGGCCGACCAGCTCTTTAAGAAGAAAAAGTGACCTCCGCAGAAAGAATGCGGAGGCAAGAAATATCTGGCGCTCACAATTTCGTGGGCGCCGTTTTTTTGCAAAATTTTTTAAAAAATGCGCACTCTCGTGAGAGTGCGCGCGTTCAGTAGCGTTTAGGAGAATCCCAAACTCCGCTTTTTTCTTTTTTGACCAATATGTTTGGTATCGTACCGATGAAGAGAATGGTGTCATAGATTCGCATGAAAGGAAGTATGGGAAAATATTTCAAAATATCCCACCTTTTTTCATAGAATGCGCAGGCCAGTGTTTCAAACAAGGCTATTGCGACAAAAACACCAAGTCCGCTCCAAAAATAATAATGCAAACGCATTTTCCATACAGCATACAAAAATATTATTGGAGCAAATTGACTGAGAAATATCCATCGACAGTCCCAATGGAGCATCGAATATGGTTTTCCGAATCTTTTCCACAAAATCCCGTGCTTTCTCATATTCATCCACAACCCGCGGTACCACCTGCGATAGAGTTGAGTGGTGTAATCGCGAATGTTGTCCGGATCTTGGGTGTAGACGACCGCCTTTGGTTCGAAAATGATTTTCATACCCAAGAGAGCGGCTTGAATTGTCGCATCCATATCGCCGATTCGCGTGTCAGGACTCCACACAATCTTTTTCAGCGATTTTGTCGAGTACACACCGGCGCAACCGGGGACGACGAGAATGGCCCGCATTTTTTCCTGCGCCGCTTTGTGGAAAACATGGAATGACCAATACTGCACAGCTCGATGAGCAGTCAGCCAATTGCAGGGCAAACTTTTTGGTCGTCCACAAACAATATCTGCATCAGGATTTTCTTCCAGTTTCTTTTCCACAAACTTGAAATATTCCGAATCAATTTCAGTGTCTGCGTCAAAGAAACAAACATGAGAATATTTTTCCTCCGGAAAAAGTTGAAGCTCGTCAATGGCGTATGTCAAAGTTTCTTCTTTTCCTTTGACCGGAACTACTACGGGGACAACTCCACAATTTCTGATTTCTTCTTCTGTGTTGTCTGTACAACCATTACAAAGGATTTTTGTATCTTTCTCTTCTATTTTTATTTTTACTTTTTTCCCGGCTTCTAAAATACTGTTGACTGTTCTGGCGATTGACTTTCCTTCGTTGTGAGCGGGGATTGCCACGGCAAGACAGATTGGTTTCGTGTCCGCGATGGTTTTTTCCTGACCCCCTTTTTCTCTTTTGGATTGGTATTTACCGTAAAAAACTTTCAGAACTGCGTAAATGGCCAAAAACATCAGGATTTTTTCCAACACGTTTTCTCCCTTCAAGTCAAAGAACTGCTTATGACTATCAACCACTATACATTGTTTGTCAAAATTAGCTATTGACAAAAAAACTAAAATATGCATACTTATGTGGAAGTTCTTTGAAGCCCTACTACCGGGGTTACAGGTGGAGAAAGAGGAAAGACATGCGGATCACAGTTATAGTCATGGTCGTAGTTGCTTTTATGCTCATCTTCGCGATGAGTGCGTGCAAAAAAAAGAAAGTGGTGGAGAAACCCATGCCGATGACACAGATCAGCGTCAATCGGGACAATGTCCTGGTCTGGCTCGACGTTACCAGGAACGATACGCAGCGAGCGTTTGACTCGCTCGACACTAACCGAAAACAGATCGGTGTGCTTAGTCCAGCCATGTATCTTCTCAAAGATGGGAAGGTAATTCTCAACGAAAAAATCGGTCCGAACACCGTGAGCGACATGAAGTATGCCTGCGAAAAAAATGAGCCGAAGGTAAAGATACGGCCGTTGTTCGGGAATGTTGACCAGGTCGGTGCGCACGGAGACGAAGCTCTGAAGATTCTCGAGAATCCGGCTTTGCAAAAGAATGCGATTGCGGCGATTGTAAAGGTTGTCGCTGACCCGAACTACATCGGCGTGGACATTGATTGGGAGGAAATTCCGGTTGACAAGATCCACTTGCTCGCCGACTTTTTGGTGAAGCTAGCGCCTCCGATCCATAAGGCGGGGAAAACCCTGTCCGTGGTTTTGGAGGCTTGGAATGTCAGGAACGAATGGCGTCAAATCGCCGAAGTTGTCGACTATGTCGAATTCATGGCCTACCCGGAACACCATCCGGGGACAGGTCCGGGACCGATTGCGTCGCTGTCTTGGGCCACAAGAAATCTGGAAATGGCTCTCAAGGTGGTGCCGCGAGCGAAACTCGTTTTCTGCATGCCTTTCTTCGGTTATATATGGAATGTTTTCGGACCGATAGATGTGAAGTGGAGCGAAGTGATGAGTAAACCACGGAATTCAACAGTGGTTGTGTACAAAAGGGACATGGAAGGCAATCCAAACTTCCAGTTTCGAAATGGTGAGGGGTGGTACGAAGACGCCTACAGCATCAACCAGAAAATGCTGATGGCAAAGAAGTACCGGATCGGCCAGTTCGGTTTTTGGCAGATTGGCGGGGAAGACCCCGGCGTCTGGAAAAGTTTGAATTAAGTTCTGTTATGCACACCCCGATTTGCGGAAACGCAGTCGGGGTAATTTTTTATGCAAAAAATGACGCACAGGGGGAATTGTGCGTCTTGTCACGGAACTGACGATAACGGGTATTCTTTTTTCAAAAACAAAATGTAGTCCTTGATGATCTCGTCCAGAGACCATCGAGGAGACCAGTTGATTTCTTTTTGAATTTGGCTGGTGTCCGGAATTTTGCTCGGAGCTTCCGTATAAAGCTGCCCGAAAATTTCTTTTGGATCAACAAAACTAATTTCACTCCGTGAACCAACCAGAGAAATCACTTGCTCCGCCAAATGTTTGATTGAACAAGTATTTTCCGGAGTGCCAACATTGTAAATTCGTTGATTGACACTAGATTCCATGATTTTGATGAGAGAGTCCACTAGGTCTGCCACATGAGTGAAAGATCTGGTTTGGTTGCCGTCGCCAAAAACGGTCAGCGGATTTCCCAGAAGCGCCGCTTCAACGAAGCGAGGGAGAACAAAACCACCTTCGCCTGTCTGATACGGTCCGACGATGTTGAACGGCCGAATCAAGTTGACTCGTAAACGCGGTTCAACATTTGCCAAGTTGGTGAGTGAAATTTCATTCAAAAGTTTTGCGACTGCGTATTCCAGTCGTATACTAAAGACAGCTGGAACTTCAAGTGGAATGTTCTCATGCTGAGGAATTCCACATGGATCTTTCCCGTACACTTCAGAAGTTGAAATGGAAATGAGTGGCGCTTTGTCTCGAATTGCCAAGTTTGCAACTTTGTCAGTGTCGTCGGCAATTTCTTTTGCCATTCTTCCGGCATACTTAAGGACATGAGCCGGACCGACACGGCAAGCTAGATGATATATATGGTCATACCAGCCGGACGGTTGCCATTCCTCCACTGTCTGATGGAAAAATTTTATTCTATTTCTTTCAAAAAACTCTCGTCTCTTTTTAGAGAGAGACGAACTGGAAAGGTCATCCACAATCTCAAGCTTGAGATCGGAGTATCTTTCCAACAAAGTGTTTGTCAGATGTGTGCCGATGAAGCCGGCACCGCCCGTGACGAGAATTTTCATAACACCCTCCGTGCACAACATATCATGACATTATATTTTATGCAAACAAAAGATGACCTTTATAATAATTTTGATTTTATCCTTGTCTTTAAGCACTTGAATTTATTTTGATTTTAGGTTGTGTTGTAATTATATTATACTATAAGTCAATAAATGTCCTTTATAACCATTTCTCAATAGAACTTTTGTTTGGTTGGTCTCATAAAGGACATAAAAGACAATAAAGGACATTTTGTCATTTTTCATGAGGATCGTCGGCACCTCTTATTGTTGTTTATGCTTCAAAACTATTGACAATGCTTCTTTGAGGAGATAAATTTAAAATCCTGATAAAAAACTATTATGAATTCCATATTAAAAACCAAAATTTCTAGCAAAAAAAGTTCTTTGTCGGTCGGTTCTTTACTTGGCTTTGCTTTCGCTATAGTTATTTTGAGCTCTGGATTGATTAATTTATCGCAAGTTTTTGCCGACTCAACAAATCTCATTACGAATCCAGGATTTTTAGCAGACCCGTCGAATCAGTCGGTTCCGCTTGGCTGGCTGGCTTCGTCGTATGGCACAAATAACGCAACAGCTGTTTATCCTGTGGCCGGGCCGACTGTCGGTAGCGTTGCTGTCAAGACAACAATTACTTCTTTCACCAACGGTTTTGGTGATTGGTTTTCCAGCACTTCAATTCCTATTACTTCGCTTGCCCAGTACACTTATTCTGATTCGTATATATCCGACACAACGGGAATTATCGAAGCTCAATACACGATAGCTGGCTCCTCGATATATTCCGACCTGACTCAAGTTTCGTCGACCAACGGGACATGGGGAAATTCTTCCGTCACATTCACCGCTCCGATAGGTGCGACATCTGTGACAATTTTTCATATGATAAATAATGCCGGTTCGCTCACAGTTTCTAATCCGTCTCTGGTAAAAATTGCTGATCCGGCAACTTTTTCGCAAGGAATGGTTTCTTTGACTTTTGATGATGGTGTTCAAACTCAGTATAATCAAGTTTTGCCGATGCTCAATACCGCCGGATTAAAAGGAACTTTTTATATAATTACAGGATCGATGACTAACGCCAACATTATTGGCACATCAACAGGCGATATCAACAATGACTACATGAACGCCTTGGAGGTTTGGAATGTGAACAAAGCTGGAAATGAAATCGGAAATCATACCGTAAATCACTGTGATCTTGTAACCGGTTTGTGTCCGGATGCCGAAATTGCAAATTCGCCGGATCCATTGACCACTGTTCAGGAAATTACTCAATCAACCGCAGTGTTGCGCAGTATCGGTGTAGCTCCAATAGATACATTTGATTATCCTTATGGTTCTTACAACCAAACTGTTGAAAATGATATTCAAGGTGATTTTATTGCCGGTCGAGGTGTTGACCGAGGTTACAATTTGGCTAACTCAAATCGCTACGCGCTCCAGGTTCAATATGTTACGGCTTCAAGCGTTACTGCGGCCGATTTTCAAACCACAATTAAACCAATGATTGACACTGCAGTACAAAATCATCTCTGGCTCATTTTGGTTTTTCATCAAATTGAACCGGCAACCACGCTTGCTGTCACAAAAGATGCAGATGCAACTACTCCGGAAGTTTTACAGGCCACGATCGACTATTTGAAACAGAATAATGTTTCCGTTGTCACGGTTCATGATGCTGTTTGCCAAATGGCGGGTATGGCCAGCGATCCTCATTGCACCAATCCGGCCGTGATGTCTGCTACACCTCCTTCCGAAACTCATAATTCAGGCGGTGATCATTCTGGTAATTCTGATCATGGTCACAATGGTGGCAACAACAATACATATTGTTCAGACGGAGGAGTTTTGACAGCTGACAAATTTATTAAAGCCAGAAATGATGGACTAATAAGTGTTTCAATCAATAAAGATGAAGTCAATCATATCGCCACCGCTCATATTTCAAACCAAACCGGTTGCGAGATTCCAATGAGTTTGGATAGCTATCAAATGTTTGATACGGTTTTGTCGCATCAAGTGATTTTTGACCAAACTGGATTGGTTAATGCCACTTCCTCATCAAACTATATAGTCAAATTGCCGAGTTGTATGGCGCAAATAGATTTTTATTATGGTCTCGGTCCAACAAATCTTCCCGATTCAAATCTTTATAGTTATCCTACTGTGCCATTTGTTGTTGCCTACGATTTTCTGTCAAATTCGAGCACACATTATTTTGATGCTTCCGGACCATTCTGCAAAGTTGTGCCAGTCAATACTCCTCCGACCATTACACTAGTGGGTGCCAATCCGGCTACTGTAAATATCGGACAAACGTATATTGATCCTGGCGCCACGGCCAATGACAAGGAAGACGGTGATTTGACAACAAAGATAACTACCACGGGAACAGTCAACATAAATGTAGCAGGCACGTACGAGATTATTTACAGAGTGACCGACAGTGGAAATCCAACCGGCGAAAAATTGACGGCGTCGGCCATAAGAAAAGTAACTGTGGTCAACCCAAATCCGACCCCGACAGGACAGATCACTTTCTGCATGCTTTTTGGCGATCACAACAACTTATTAGCCACCACTTCTATCGGTTTGCCCGGCGGAACATTCGGAATTAATTTGGGAACAACGACACAAATAGAGTCGAGCATGAAGTTTTCAAACAATTGGGACGCGACAACTTTCGCACCGAATCAAAAAATAATTCTTTCGTCTGACAATGACGCGCATTGCGTGACAAAAAGCGGACTGACCCTCGGAACATATTATTATTCTCCGCTGGCCACCACAGGCCCGCTTTGGAATGCTCCAAAATATAATTCGCAGGAAACGCAATCAGTCAATAATACCTCCGACTTTTTCCCTTATGACACTGGCGCGACGGCAAACCAAAATGGCAACGGTATCGTCACCCTCACACCAAGCAGAACAAGCCGCACGCTGGTGATGTATGTGACGCATAATCCCGCGCCGGCTATAAACACTCCGCCGACCATCACTTTGCTTGGCGCGAATCCTCTCGATTTGACAGTGGGACAAAATTTTGTCGATCCCGGAGCAACAGCTGCTGATTTGGAAGATGGTAATTTGACGGCAAAAATTGCCACGACTACTACGGTCAACATGGCGGTTGCTGGCACGTACTCGGTGACGTATTCAGTGACGGACAGCGGGGGACTTTCTACCAGCACAGCCAGAGTGGTCACTGTCGCGCCGATTATTGTCTGCGTTGGTTGCGTACCGCCAACGCCGGGTGTCAACTTGACCGTGACCAAAACGGTGGACAAGACGACGATCAATGTCGGCGACACGCTCACTTATATTATTAGTATTACGAACAATGGCCTGTCCACCGCGACCGGAGTGAAAGTGACAGATCTATTGCCGGCCGGACTAAATTTCGTTTCGACCAGCACGACTCTCGGCAGTTATGCCACGACAACCGGAGTGTGGACGATTGGAAATTTACCGAGCTTGGCTTCTGCGTCAACTACGATTGTTGCCACGGTAAATAGCGGAACTGAAGGACAAAAAATAACAAACACCGCAGTCGGAACATCCGTAGAGACCGATACAAATCCTGTGGATAACACAGTGAGTGTTGATGTGAGCGTCAACACGCCAATTATTCCTCCTCCGGTTTGCGTAACAAATTGTGGTGGCGGAGGTGGTGGCGGTGGAGGGGGAGGTGGTGGCGGAAACGGTCCGATTGTTCAGAATCTCACAATATTTAACGAACAAGTTCTGGAAACAGTGCCGGGCATTGCCTTGGTAACATGGAACACAAACGCTCCGGCTACACGCCGAGTGGTTTACGGAAACAGCTCGGTCTCGACGCTTGGCTCGGACGCAAATTACGGCTATCCAAATTCAACCGATTTTGTTCCATCACCTCTTCTAACCGCGCACGGGATGGTTGTTTCCATTGATCAAAGTAAAACATATTATTTCAGACCGGTCTCGACAGCCACCTCATCCGACGGAGTCTTTAGGACGGTGGTTGGAAAAGAAGTGGTAATTACTCCAACGACTGCCGGCGGAACTTCCGGATCTTGTTACTATTTGTACGACTATCTTCGAAAAGATTTTAACAATAACCCTGTCGAAGTGAAAAAACTTCAAGTTTTTCTGAACAGTTTTGAAGGCGATCATCTGATTGTGAACGGGATTTACGATGACGCCACAATCGCCGCCGTTGACGCTTTCCAAGTGAAGTATGCCAGCGATGTTTTGTCGCCGTGGGGATATGACGGTGCGAAGGGAACGGATTACACATACATTTTGACCAAGAAAAAAGTGAACGAAATTTATTGCCAGATGGCTTTTCCTGTGAACACACAGCAACAAGCGGAAATAGACGCCACGCGAGCATTTTTTGAAACTCTCCGAAATGAAGGCATCAATGTCAACACTCAAATCGGAAATCCTCCGGCTGAAAATACTACCGCACCGCTTCAAAATAATATCGTCGGAGAAAAACCGGCGGAAAATGGGAACAACAATCTCTCGACACTCGGCGGTGTTTCCAGCACGACAGAAAAAATCGCCACAAGTGTGACAAATAAAATGTTCAGCTCCGGAAGTAAAATAGGAAATTTGGCGCTGTCCATTTTGGCCTGGCCGTTTGGTTTCAGCCTGTCCAAAGTTTGTTCGCCGAACAATTGGTTTACCTGGTTGCTCATTCTCATAATAATTATCATTTCCATTTTGTGGTACCGCGAGCACGCAAATAATAAGAAAATAGAAAACATCAACAAGGAAATTGATCTCGACAAGTGAAATAATTAAAAAGGAACGACTCACATTACGCGAGTCGTTCCTTTTTGTACCTCCTCTAAAATTATATCATGAAAAGTTCCTCAATCAACAAAACTTCATGAAAGCCTAAGATTACCATTCGCTACTATTTCTGCCTTTTCAGAAATGAACGATGAATTTGTCAGGGAATTAATATAGCAAGCCGAGGCAATCATCAAAGCGTTATCAGTCGCCATATTTTTTCCAGGAATTTTGACGCAAAGATCGGCAGTTTCCATTTGTTCGAATGATTCCCGCAGTTTTTTGTTACTGATCACTCCGCCGGCCACGATCAAAGTTTTTGCTCCAGTTTCCGTCAAAACCATTTTTGTTTTTTCCACCAGAACATCGACAACCGAATCCTCAAACTCGCGGGCAATATCTTCCTTATCAATTTCCGACAAATCGCCATGATCGTGAATGTAATAAAGGACAGCTGTTTTCAATCCGGAAAAAGAAAAATCAAAATTGTCCGAATGAATCATCGGTCTCGGCAACTTGGCCACCTTTGGCAAATTTTTCGTGCGGGCGATTTCAGCCAGTCGAGAAATTTCCGGTCCGCCGGGATAGGGAAGTGAGAGCATTCGTGCCACCTTGTCGAACGCTTCGCCTACCGCATCGTCCCGAGTTTGCCCGACGATTTTGTACTTGCCCCAATCGGAAATTTCCACCAATTCCGTATGTCCGCCGGAAATGAGCAACGCCACCGCCGGGAACTGAATTTTCTGATTCAAGATTCTTGATTCATGAATCATTAATCTCTCATCGGTTTTTAATAAAACCGATGTGATGTGTCCTTCCATATGATTGACCGGTACAACCGGGATGTCCCACAAAACGCCCAAAGCCTTGGCAAAAGAAATTCCCACCCACAAGGCCGGTTCCAATCCCGGCCCGGCTGTGACGGCGATCACATCAATTTCCGGTTTCTGCACATTTTCCAAAACATTTTTCAAATCTTCATACAAATCATTTTCCCTTTCCAGAATTTTCTGCATTACACCACACTTTTCCTCATTCCAAGGACCGTCCTTGGATTCTTGATTTTTGTTGTATAATTTTGCTTCGGTCAACGCTGTGACGAGTAGGTGCGGCAAATTTTGGGCATGTTCTCGCTTGGCCATCATCGGAAAAACTCCGCCATATTTTGCATGTGTGGCAATCTGTGAAAAAAGTGCGTTTCCAAGCACATCAAAATGTGGCTCTGTTAAGCCACCTTTTGCCTCAACTATGCTGACTGCCGTTTCGTCGCACGAAGTTTCTATACTTAAAATAATCATCTGTGCGCGATGTAGGATTTGAACCTACTACCTACTCAACGTCAATGAGTCGCTCTAGCCAAGTGAGCTAATCGCGCATTTCCACAAGTTTAACAGAAATTTGGTTTTCTATCAATATGTACATTCTCATTTTATTACCAATTCTTGATGTGTTATAATTTATAAAAAGAAGCATTTACTAGTATAATTTATAACAATGAACAAAAAAATTTGGTATTGGGTTGGGGGTGTGATTGTTATCATTGCAGTTGTTGTTGTCGTGATACTGGCCGGCAAATCGTCTCCAGCCGCTGAACCTGTCCATGTCACGGCCGCAGTCGCTCAGCAATCTCTGCACGATCTTATCGGTTCGGGCGCGACACAAACGTGTACATTTTCAATCGCAGCCACAGCTACATCGTCCAGCTTGTCTGGCACGGTTTACACGGATTCTGGAAATATGCGTGGTGAATTTGTAAAAACAACTTCGGCGGGTAAAATTACCAGCGCGCACATGATAATCGCGAGCAGTATCGCTTACCTTTGGTCCGACGCGCTGAGTCGCGGGGCTAAAATGCAATGGTCGCCAGCTGGTGCCACTGCGTTCGTGAAAAAGTACGGGGACATAGACATGGACCAACCAACAACGTATTCTTGCGCAGATTGGACAGCGGATCAAACAAAATTTACGCTTCCTACCGACACACAGTTTATTGATGTTTCGAGGTTGATGCGCTAATTTCACTTCTGCAATTTTTTCCACAATTCATACGCTGTCATGGCACCATTTAGCGCGGTGTGCGGTTCCGGTTCCGGCGGAATGCCGAACAATTTGCAAGCGGATTTCAGACTGAAACTTGGTTCATTTTTTAAACCTGTTACCCACGCCAGTGTCAGCAAGTCCAGTCGATCATGATTTTCTCGGGTCATCATTGGGTTTGGCAAATCGCAGATATGAAAAGCTTCCATAATAAACGCCCAATCAAATGATACGTTGTACGAACAAAAAATCGCTCCTTTGGTTTTTTCGCCGTAAATTGTCATCGCGTCTTTGAGCGATATCGCATTTTTCCAATTTTCTGCTTTGTATCCGTTTCTTTCAATTGCCGCCGGTACTGCATTCTCGATGTGTTCCGGTTTAACTTTCACGTCAAGTTTATCCAAAATCTCAAAAGTTTTTGCGTCAAAAAGCACCAGACCAATTTCCAAAATTTCGTGCCGGGACGGCAATTCTCCGCTTGTTTCCAAATCTGTCATGGCTATTGGCGCGATTGATTGATTCATAATATTTAATTTGCGGAGGGTACAGGATTTGAACCTGTGAGGGATTGCTCCCAACCGCGTTTCGAGTGCGGCGCATTAGACCACTCTGCCAACCCTCCGTGGAACAGTCCAAATATATCACATTTTTTGCATTTTGCACAAAAAATGCTATATTAATTATGTATTTTGCGATTTACTGGCCTTATCGTCTATCAGTTAGGACACGAGATTTTCAATCTCGGAAGCCGGGTGCGACTCCCGGTAAGGTCAC
>CAIOTC010000015.1 GCA_903861205.1 uncultured bacterium
AGCTTCACTTGTCTGTGTGCGATGGGCAGAACCCACCTCAACCTCTCTTCTCCTATTGTCTTCGCCATATGTGTTGTCATTAGGCCATTCTAGGCCAAAACCCGCCATATGTGTGTACACATTACCAATTTAGCTTGACAAGTCGCGACCGAGGATCAGTAGTGAGCCGGGCGCTGGCCAAGGCGAGCGGTGACAAAAAGATGCAACAACCGGATTTTGCGATATCGAAAAGTTCGCTCACACCTGGTGATTGGGTTTGGACCGCACTGGGTGATGGCGATTACGCCAGCACCCAGTGAGCTCCTCCATGTTGCATATCGGCGGGATTTTTGGTAAGCTAATACCCATGGTAAATACAAACGACATAGAGACGTTGGCGGGGGTTGGGGCGCAGTTTGGGTTCGTCAAAAGCCGACGACATCCTTCGACCAAGCCTTTTATTTTTGGCGTCAAGAACAAAATCGAGATTTTTGACCTTGAGAAGACTCAAGAGTCGCTTGCAACTGCTTGCGAATTCGTCAAAACTTTGGCTGAGAAAAATGGCGTTATTCTTTTCATTGGTGGTAAGAACGAGTCGGTTGGGGCGGTGACAACGGTCGCTTCATCCATCAACATGCCTTTCGTGGCCGGACGATTTATTGGCGGTACTTTGACAAACTTCCCGGAAATCAAGAAAAGAGTGGAAAAGCTCGAAACATTGACTTCGCAGAAAGAAAAAGGCGAGCTCTCCAAATATACAAAAAAAGAGCGACTTTTGATCGACCGTGAAATCGAGAAATTGAAGACATTTTTCTCTGGACTGTCTGTCATGAAGCGCGTGCCGGACGCCATTTTTGTGGTTGATGCCAAGCGTGAATCGATTGCCGTCAAAGAAGCTCACACAATGCACATCCCTGTCATCGCTCTTTGCGGAACCGACAACAATTTGAATGAAGTAACTTATCCGATTCCGGCCAACGACTCATCGAAAGCAAGTATAGAATTTTTCCTGCGCGAAATCGCAAAAGCCTATCAAGCAGGTTTACTCAAGAAATAGATTTTGATATAATTCACACATATGGAAATTACAACCGAAATTGTAAAACAATTGCGTGATCGCACCGGTGTGTCCATCATGCAGTGCAAAAAGGCGCTGGAGGAAGTCGGTGGCGACATGGAAAAAGCCATTTTGGTTTTGCAAAAAAAGAGCGCGGGTATTGCCGAGAAAAAGCAGGACCGAACGCTTGGCGCCGGCGTGGTGGAGGCTTATATTCACAACACCAGCAAAGTCGGCTCGATGGTGGAGCTTTTGTGTGAGACGGACTTCGTGGCTAAAAACGAGGAGTTCAAAAAGCTGGCTCGCGATATTGCTATGCAAGTGTCAGCCACAAATCCGCAGTTTTTGAAGCGCGAGGATATCGACGAACATTCGGCCGAGTTGGCGACAGAGATGTTTGCCAAGGAGGTGGAAGGCAAGCCCGAAGAAATGAAAGCCAAGATTTTGGAAGGCAAGCTCAGCGCCTATTGGAGCGAGCGAGTTCTTTTGGACCAAGCATTTATTAAAAACCCGGATTTAACCATCCGCAACCTGATCGAATCAGCTGTCCAGAAATTCGGCGAGAAAATGGAGCTTTCGCGTTTCGCGAGATTCTCCGTAACTCAATAATTTTATGACAATAATATTGTTTTATGTTTCTTTGTTTGGTATTTCGGTCATGCTTTGCTGGAAAGTTTTTGAAATCAAAGTCAGGAAAATAAATTTCTTGTCGAAAGTTTTTGGCAGAGGGGACGCAAAAATTCACGAGATGGTTGAAAAGGGAATTTTTCTCTGGAACCGCTACAAAAAAATCGCCCACATTTTCTTTTTTGACTTCTTGCCAGCCTTGGCCTACGAGCTGGCCGTCAAACTGAAAGACTTCATCGCCAAGAAATATTACGAGGCTGGTGACAAATTCCGTGGTCGACGCATCTTGCGTGACAACGGCTCTGTTTCGGCGTTCCTCCAGCGCATTTCCGACGATTCTGGAGATGCATCGCATCGAAAGGCGTGAGAATGATTGAAAATTAAGTTCGCCATCTTAGCTCAATTGGTAGAGCACCATTTTTGTAAAATGGATTGTTTCGGTTCAAATCCGAAAGATGGCTCCACATAATTCATAGTTTGTCAATTCATGTCTCTCAAAACATGACTTGCTAGTTATCCACTTTTAAATATTGCAGGTGAACTTCAGTTCACTTATAATATAAATGTATGGATATTTTTTATCTTGATCAAATTTACATAGCCAAACAAAGTAAAATTACCAAATTAAATTGGCGGAAAGGTCTATATGACCATTTGAAAAAAGATGTAGTAAAAATATGTGCAAGGAATGAGTGCAAAAATAATTTTCAAACAAAATCATATAATCCAAAAAAATACTGTTCACGGGGTTGTGCGGCGATTGTAAATAATACTGGACGATTCAAAATAAGAGAAAAAAGGTATTGTAATGGTTGTGGTATAGAGTTAAAAAATAGAAGTAAAATCAAATTTTGCTCGAATAAATGTCAATTTAAATATCAATATAAAACTTGGGTTGAATCATGGAAAAATGGTGTGAATAATGGAAATAAAGGAATAACGACAAAATTTCTATCTGGACATTTAAGGCGATACTTATTTGATAAATATAATAATAAATGTGCAAAATGCGGATGGTGTGAAAAAAATCCAGTTACGCGTACTGCACTACTGGAAATAGAACATATTGATGGAAATGCAGATAATAATTCAGAAGAAAATTTGATTCTTCTTTGTCCAAATTGTCATTCACTTACGCCCTACTACAAAAATCTAAATCGTGGCAAAGGCAGAAAATGGAGAATGGAAAAATATATCAAAAACTAAACTACTTTTTTTTCGTGCTCGTGGCTGTCGCTGCTGTGGAAGTGGCGTTCTTTAGGGTGACGAGTTCTGGTATGGCCTTTTCGATGTCGCCAATGCTTTGGAAACCGTAATAGGGCTTGCCTTTGATGAAGACGACTGGCAATTTGTTTTGCACTTTGTAAATCGAAATGAAAGTTTTGACAGTCGACAGGTCAAGGTTATAGTCAAAAGAATAAACGCGCAGATCCGGGTACTCCTCCCTCAATTGTGTCAAAACGTATCCTTCCTTTTCGCAATCCGGACAGTCGTTTTGGGTCGAGTAAAAATAAATAATGGTCAGCGGAGTTTTCTTGCATTTCTGGCTGATTTGCTGCATCAGGAGATAGTCCTTGATTTCCAAAAGCGAGTAATAACGCTTGAGCGTTTGAATGTCGGCGTCGTTGGTGCCACTGCTTTTTTCGGCGAACGAAAGTTTTTCTTCCAGAGTTCCGAGCTCGGTCGAAAGAGCGCTCGTTCCACCAAGGTCTGCGCAGGATGAACTTTCCAAAAGAGAAAATTGCGTTTCCGAGGAGAGAATGTCGATGGCGATTTTATCCTGAATGCCGCGGATTTCGTCGAGCTTTTTTTGATTGAAATAATCAGACAGGTAAATAGCCGTGCCAAAAATAATGGCTGTGATGACAAAAGCGAAAATATATTTTTTCCAGTCGATTGGGCGATGTTCCATTACGATACGAAAATTATGCGAATAATACGAATGGCTACGAATAAATGCGAATCAAAATCAACGCCACTTTGTTTTAACGGAAAATGCAGCATTAAACATCGCCTTTGAAATCCAAAACGGCACGATGAAAACGTAGAGCGTCAAAAAGTAAATCATATCCAGGCCGACCGAGACTTTGCCATCGGACATTTTGCGCGAAATGAGCAAAATGGTGATTGATCCCAAAAAGGCTACTACTGAAGCCAGGGCGATAACTTCTGTATTCAAATAAAACCAATCGAAGTTCCAATGCGGCCATTGCAAACCGACAACGCTAATTTTGGTGAATATTTTTGAGGCTGATGAGGCAAATCCGTAAAGCGACAGGCAAGCCAGGTACAGAGCGGAGACGAGCGAGAGCGTGGCCATTGGCAAAACGTAAACGCCGAGCGTGCCGTACTCCTTTTTGAAAAACAATTTTTTGTAATCGATTGAGTTTTTGATAAAGCCGTATGTCCAGCGTAGGCGTTGCTTGTACAATTTTCTGACCGTGTCGGGTGCGACAGTGTAAACGAAAGCGTTCTGGGCGTTGGCGATTTCAAAATGGTTCGACTGCATGCGAACAGCCATTTCCATGTCCTCGGTGTTGTGGGCGTGTCTGTAACCGCCGAGCTTTTCGAAAACTTCGCGTCGGAAAATGGAAAATGGTCCTGGCGTGACATAAAGCGCGTTCATGTATGAGTACATTTTGCGCAGGAAAATGCCCCAGCCGTACTCCACTCGCTGAATGTGTTGAATAATCGTTTTCGGCTTCCAAACTTTGACCGAAGGCGTGACGGCCATAGTCTTTTTGTTTTCGAAATAAACGACGATGTTTTTGAGCGCCTCCTTGTCGACGTACGAGTCGGCGTCGAGACAGCCGACTAGCTCCGAAGTCACTTTCGAGAGGCCGAAATTGAGAGCGGTATACTTTCCGCCATTTTCCTTCTGATACATTTCAATCTGGCTGTTATTTTTAAATTTCTGGACGACGTTCCAGGTGTTGTCGGTCGAGCCGTCGTCGATAATCATGATTTTCAGTTTGGCTTTCGGATAGTTCAGATAGAGAAGCGAGTGGATTGTTTTGCAAATGGTTTTTTCCTCGTTCCAACACGGTACCATAACGGTCACGGTCGGATATTTTTTGATTTTGCTTTTGCCGCGAGCCGTTTCGAATTTCATGTCGAGGCGCCTTTCGAAGTAGGTGATCAGCAAAAAAACCTCGAAATAAAGCGAGAGAAATAGGAAAAAATATATCGGTGTGCTCAAAATCTGCATCATTGATTTTTTAGAATTGTCATGGGGATTATATATCTTTTCTTTCAAATTTTCAACTCAGCGGGGCGGGACGAAAGCTACTTTTGGAGTAACCTCAAAAACTCCAGCGAGTTTTTGAGGCTGATCCTCGGCCTGAACTTGTCAAGATGGAATGCCTTGACAAGACCATGCTTCAGGCCTGCGGAGCCTC
>CAIOTC010000016.1 GCA_903861205.1 uncultured bacterium
AGACTTGAAAAGAAAGGTTGAAATATGGAATGATTATTACAACAATCTAGAACATTGCGGATTGAACGGCAAAAGTCCAAACGAATTTTTGCAAAATTACAAATTAATCAATCCGCCAAATGTGCGTACCTAAAACATTTTTGGGGTAAAAATCAAAATACTTTTTTGATCATAAAAAATGGCTTTACTGAGCCACCGTATTTGTGGACACCCGGTGTCCACAAAAAATAACAAAATGAGTTGGTGGTCATTTCGCCACAATACTTATCTTACGATATATCGTAAGATAAGTATCAAAGAAATAATAAAATTATTATCGCCAGAACAATGCGGTACCAAATAAAGACGTTGAGATTGTGATTCTTGAGATATTTGATGAGGAAATTGATGGCAATGAGACCTGTGACAAAGGCAACAACCGAGCCGAGAAGAAGCGCTGAACCGTAAGCGGAAGAAAATAATTCATGACGAACTTCAAAAAGTTTTTTAAGACCGGAGCCAAACAAAACCGGAATTGAAAGTAGGAAACTGAAACGTACTGCTTCGTTTTGTGTCAGCCCCAAAAGCAGTCCGCCGGAAATTGTGGCGCCGCTTCGCGAGACACCAGGCAAAAGCGCGAGACATTGATAAAATCCTATTTTAATTCCCTTCCCCACCGTCAAACCACTTTCCGCAAGAACGGTTCTTGCGGAAAGTTTTTGGGAATGTTTTTGGGCGTACCAAAAAAGCAAACTGCCAGCAATTAAAGTCAGGGTGACGAGGTGGACGTTGCGGAAAATAGTGTCCATTTGTTTCTCGAGAAGCAAACCGAAAATGACGGCCGGAATGGTGCCGAGAATAATCGCGTACAGCAAAACTTTTTCCTTTTGCTCGATCGGCTTGCGGCAGACAAAAAGCCACGCTGTTTTTATAATTCGCAAAATGTCACGCCAAAAATAAACAAGCAAAGCGCAGGAAGTGGCAAGCTGAAGAATCGCGTCAAACGATAGTCCGCCCGCGATGTTTTCTCCGAGCAGTTGCCTGGCCACAATCAAGTGCCCGGATGAAGAAATGGGAATAAATTCGGTCGCGCCTTCGATAAAACCAAGAATGATTGCGCCAATATGAGTCATAGAGTATAATTGTAGCACAATTTGAAAATACAATTTAGAATTTAGAATTTAGAATTTTTAATGAATTTCTAAATTTAAAATTTTTAATTGAAAATTCATTTTAAATTATAAATTGAAAATTAAAAATTTTGACTTATGAACACAGAAAAATTTGCCATTCCGTTTGCCATAATCATCGCCGGGGGAATTATCGGCGGAGCTCTGTATTTTTCGAACATTAAAGCGGCGTCGGTTGCCAAAGGGGCTAACCAAGCGCCGACTGCCCAGCAAGCCGCTGTCGGTGACATGCGCAAAGTAACGAGCGACGATCACATTTTGGGCAATCCGAACGCTGATGTGGTCATCGTCGAATATTCAGACACCGAATGTCCGTACTGCAAAATGTTTCAAACGACCATGAAGCAAGTGATAGCCAACTACGGCACGAATGGCAAAGTGGCCTGGGTTTATCGAAACTTCCCGATTGATTCTCTCCACTCAAAATCGCGAAAAGAAGCGGAAGCCACTGAATGCGCGGCCGAACTCGGCGGACAGGCAAAATTCTGGGAATTTATAAATGGTGTTTACGACAAAACTCCATCGAACAACGGGCTTGATCCGGCGCAATTGCCGATAATCGCCACATCGATCGGACTCGACACGGCCGCATTCAACTCTTGCCTCTCGAGCGGCCGATATGCGCCAAAAGTTGAAGCCGACTACCAAGATGGCGTCAAGGCCGGCGCAACAGGCACTCCCCACTCGGTCATCATCACCAAGGACGGCAAAACACCAATCGACGGAGCCAAGACTTACGATCAAATGAAAACTATTATTGATGCGTTGTTAAAGTAATTAAGTTCAAATCCCTTTTACGATATTTTTTCAGGACATTGCACAGGAAATTAGAAAACAACGACGAAGATAAAAGAAGCCCGAAGCAGCGACCCTGCGTAGCAAGGGCGGCGCCAATGGACGCCGTTTGCGTAGGGCTCTGTATCGAGGACGATTGTTTTCTTGATTTCCGAGCATAGCAAAAAGTCAGCAGACTTTTATGCGCGTCATGAAAAAATTATCGGAAAAGGGATTTGTTTTGCCATTATTTTAGCAATTTCCTGTACCCGCAATATTTACATTGAGCGTCGGTACAATATTCATCAACAATTTTTCCGCTCCAGACGGAATCGATGACAGACTGGATTTCCGCTTTGACTCTTTTTTCATCTTCGACAGTGACAGGCAAAGTAATAATTGGACATCTGCCGTGATCATCCGGCGCCACAAAAACAAGCGAGGTGGAAACTTTTTTACCGCGCCAAAATTGATTGCCTTGCATTAGCAGTGTGTAGAAAACAAGTTGGCGAAAATAGTTGCCGTCGCTGTTTTTCGTTTCTCCTTTGATGGCGGCGGCAGACATAGCTTGGCGAGTTTTGTAATCAAAAACTGAAATCTCGCCGCCGGAATCAATGACCGCATCAAGCTTGCCATGAATCGGAATGCCTTCTGACTGCGCGGCTTCAAACGTTGTCTCTATCCACCTTTCTGAGGCAATTGTCCCAGCCGAAGCAAAATGCGCAGAAAGCGATTTGGCCACATCCGGCGCGCTACCTGCCAGTTCTTTTTTGAGAGCTTCTTTGTCGGTTGGCGGCAAAAGTGATTTGTCGATGTATTCAAAAACCGATTCAGTGATTATTTTTTCAATTTTTTCCGGCGGAAGAGGTCGGTCCGACGCTGTCCAGATTTTTGAAATAGCTTCGTGCATCGCGCTTCCCTTTTCGCTCGAGACGGACGGCGCTTGCGGAAGTTTCAAAACGCTCTCATACAAAAATTTGCTCGGACATTCTAAAAAGTGATTGAGCGCTGTGACCGAAAGACCAGATTCGAGCAAAACTTTTTTGGCTTCATTTACCAAAAGATTTTGCCTCTCGTTTTTTGAAACCGTCTTGTTACCGTTTAAAACCGAAACTTCGATCCTCGGCAAAGAAATTTGTTTGACGTGATCGGGATGCAGTTCGGTAATAAATCGCAGAGGCGTCAATGTCTTGCCGTCGGATTCTTGCAAGGCGTACAAAATAGTGGCGTGTTTGCGAGCGCGAGTGATGGCAACATAAAACAGCCGGCGCATGTCCGAGACATTGTGATCGCTGGAATTTTTTTCCGGCAAAGCAAAAGACGACCCGCGATTTTTGCCAACCCAAACATCGTCCGTGGCATATGGAATAAAAACATAATCGAACTCGAGACCTTTCGAGCCGTGCGCTGTCATCGCCCTGACCGGAAAATCCGGCGCGCCGACAGAAACTTTGACAGTTTTCGATTCGGCTGATTGCTTGTAGGCCAGCATCGCCTCGATGAGCTCCCGCGGATTATCGAGATGACTGTCTCGAGAGAGTGATTCGGCCAAAGTGACAATGCCGCGCCAAACATGAACGTAAGCCGGATCACTTGCCACAAGCGCGGTCAGTCCAGAAATTTCAGCCACGGCGATAATGGCACTCAAAGCGCCGTCTTTTAGCAAAATTGATCTGACATTCGAAATAGCCGGCAGATATTTTTCAATTTGATCGGTCTGACCGCCGCGCAAAAGTCGCATCAGCTCGACAGATTGCCCAAACGAAAGCCCCCACATTCCGGCAGCCAAAGTCCGAGCCAGCGCATCAAGTCGAGATGGATCAGCAACATATTCGATCAGATCAAAAAAAGCCGCGCCAATTGGATGATGAAAAATATCGACACTGCGCGCGGAAGAAACTTCAATGCCGCTTGATTCGAGCAAACGCAAAACGCGTTCCAGCTCACGGTTGCGACGAGTGATGATGGCCACGCTAGGATGCGGTTTGATTTCGGCAAGAGCGCGGAGTTCCTCAACTAAATATTGATCCATGGCCGGCGAATTTTCTCCGACCACAATATCAAGCGGCCGACTTTCCTTGCTGTTTCCTGATTTCAGTTTAATGCGCAAATTTTCGTATTGCCCGTCGCCATAATTATTTTCAATCATCGAAAAACTGGCGTCGAGAATTCCCTGGTGCGATCGATAATTGGTATCGAGAGAAATAACTTTTATTTCCGGCCAACGTTTCTGGAGCAGTAAAAAATTTTCAACCGACGCGCCCTGAAAACGGTAAATGGCTTGCTTCTCGTCGCCAACCACAAAAATATTCGGCGTCTCGAAAAATTCGGCGATGAGCGAAATAATTAAATTTTGGGCGTCGTTGGTGTCCTGATGTTCGTCAACCAAAATGTATAAAAATCTTTCCTGAATTAGTCGGAGCAGAAGCTCATCATTGCGCAAGGCCAACAAAAGTTCGATGATGAGATCGTCGTAATCACGCAACCTGGCAATCTGCTTTTGCGTTTCGTAAAGCTCGTAAACGTCCGCCAGCAAAAGTGTTTTTTCGAGTTTTTGCAACTGTTCCTGCGCTTCAGCTTTGAGATTGCCTTTTGTTGCGCCGCGAGTCGAGATATTCGATTCATCATTTTTAATTTTTTCTTTCTCGGAAGCGACATGTTCGCGCACAGCAGACGGAGCCAAGGCGTCTTTTTTGGCGTCCGAAATGGCTCGAATAATCGACGCAACATAAGCATCCGGCCGACCGATGGGACGTAAGTCGGCAAATTTCGGATCAGAAATTATTTCGCGGATAAGAGATTCTTGATCGACATCGGTCATCTGCTTGAAGTCGCCGATTCGCAAAAAATGATCCGGATACTCGGCGATCATGGCCGAGGCGAATCCATGAAAAGTGTGAATGTAAACGTCGTGAGCGCGATTGCCGATGAGTTCGCGCAATTTTTCGCGCATGGCTTTGACTCCGGCGTCGGTGTAAGTGATGGCCAAAATGCCGTGAGTCGGCGTGTCAGTTTTGCGCAAAATCTGGGCAATGCGCATAGTAAGAATGGTCGTCTTGCCGGTGCCTGGCCCGGCCACCACCAAAACCGGCCCCTCAATCGCATCCACCGCTTTTTTCTGCTCGGTGTTGAGTTTTTCGTATCGTTCGTTGAATTTATCGTCATTTTGCATGGTTATAGAATATCATATTTATGAAAAATTTTTCACTCGTTTGGTAGATACGGAGCTCTCACCTGTTGTCCACGGCGCAGCAACGTGGTCACCGGGTGTGAGCGAACCCACGAGACACAAAACCCAAACAATTTTAATTTCCGGAGTAACCTCAAAAACTCCAGCGAGTTTTTGAGGCTGATCCTCGGCCGAAACTTGTCAAGATGGGGTGCCTTGACAAGACCATGCTTTCGGCCTGCGGAGCCTCCGGAAATTAAAATTGTTTGGGTTTTGTTCGTGGTGATTGGAAATTTTTTGCAACGAAAAAGGCGACGGTGGGTTTCCCCACACTGTCGCCTTGTGCGCACTTGTTACTTCAAAACTTCGGCCAAGTACATAAGAGTCTTGTGCGCAACCTCTTGCATACTGTCGCCGGTAAGATGCCGGGCCGCGCGGAGCTGAACAACTTTGGTCTCCCTGTCAACAGACGCGGCACGCATATCAAGATAATGCGTACATCCTGCCGACAGTTCGTGGGGACTTTTGTCGCACACTCCGACAATCATAACAACTCCCTCTGGCAAATCCTCTAGCTTCTTGTCCACAACTTTCAGCTCAAGATCAACCATATAACCCAGAAGGGCGGTCTCCATGTCAGTCTTGGTTCCCTTGGTCGTTCTGACCTGAACCGAGAAAGTTTTTTTGTAAAGACCTTTGCGGATCTTGTCCCTCTCCCAGAGAAGCTCCCTTTCACACTTTTCACTGCGCTCGCGAAGAGACTTTTTGATTACTGCGGTTGCCATTAAGATGGCGACTAAAACAACAATCGCCACCGAACCAATAACCCATACTGGAAGCGTAAACATCTCATTCTCCTTCGTGTCAGTTCATCAGATTGTCATCCACCTATAGTGAAGCAACCCGAAGACTGTTCAAGATTTGAATTTGAAAGTACTCATCCTTTCTGCTTTTAATTATACACCATATGATATTACTTTGTCAAGCTTTCCAAAAAGTGGCCTAAATAAGCCCTATTTCACACACCCTTTCACTGCTTCGGCGACCACGCGAGCTACATTTTTATCGAGGGGGTTTGGGATAATGTTTTCTTCGTTGGGGTTGGTTACATAGTCGGCCAGGGCGCGGGCGGCGGCCAATTTCATTTCTTCGGTGATTGATTTGGCTTTGGCGTCGAGAACTCCGCGGAAAAGTCCGGGAAAAACTAGGACGTTGTTGACTTGATTTGGAAAATCGCTTCGACCGGTGGCCACGATTCGTGCGCCGGCCGATTTGGCAATGTCGGGCATAATTTCCGGCGCAGGATTAGCCATGGCAAAAACGATTGAGTCTTTGGCCATGCTGGAAATCATTTCGGCCGTGACAATATTCGGCGCCGAAACTCCGATGAAAACATCAGCCCCGCGCAAAGCATCAGGGAGCGTGCCGGAAATATTTTCCGGATTTGTTTTTTCCAAAATTTTTTTCTTGGCCTCGTTGAGATCTTTTCTGTCGCCTGAAATAATTCCTTTGCTGTCGGTCAATAAAATATTTTTCACACCCTGCGACAATAAAATTTTAGTGATAGCTGTGCCGGCCGCGCCGGCGCCGGAAACAACCACTTTTATTTTTTCAAATTTTTTGCCGACAATTTTAAGCGCATTGGTCAGTCCCGCCAAAACAACGATGGCCGTGCCATGCTGATCGTCGTGAAAAACCGGAATGTTCATTTCCGCTTTCAGACGTTCCTCGATTTCAAAACATCTCGGCGCCGAAATATCCTCCAAATTTATTCCACCGAAAGAGGGTTCCAAAGCCTTGACGATGGCCACGATTTCGTCCGGATTTTTCGTTCGCAGGCAAATCGGAAAAGCGTCGACGTTGCCGAATTCCTTGAACAGCGCCGCCTTGCCTTCCATGACCGGCAAGCCCGCTTCCGGCCCGATGTCGCCGAGGCCGAGGACCGCCGTGCCATCCGTCACCACCGCCACCCAATTGCGCCGACTGGTGTAATCCCAAACTTTCTCCACGTCCTTGGCAATTTCCCGACACGGTTCGGCCACTCCGGGCGTGTAAGAAAGCGACAAATCCTCCCGCGTCACAATCGGCGTCTTGACCGCCAGCGCGATTTTTCCGCGATTTTTTTTGTGAAGTTTTAGTGATTGTTGATATATGTCCATGATTTTTATTTATATTACTACACTACTAAACATAACATATTTGATAAAATTTTTACAAAAGAAAAGCCCCACCTAGAAAAGCGGTGAGGCTTTCTGCGTGAAGCTGGCTAAATTTGAACTCGAACAAAATTCTTTCGCGTAAGCACTTCGGGAACTCTGAAATGCTCGAGTAAAACCCTTAAGGCAGTGCCGTGGCCAACTATTAGCACCTCACCGGTGTTATAATAATCCGCCTTGACCTGACCGATGAAAGCACATAGTCTGCCAATCACATCAGACTTACTCTCTCCCCCAGCTGGCCTGAAGTCGAAATTCGGATGGCGAGTTTTATACAAAGGCTCAGCGACTTCTGCTTGTCGTACGCCAACTAATTTACCAACATTGACTTCTCGAAGACGCTGATCGGTGACAATGTATCCTGCTTCCTCGTGTCGGCAAGCAATTATGACCGCCGTTTCGATGGCGCGAATTTGGTCGGAACAAAATATTGCGGTAAAGCGAGAGTCTTGCAGACAGTCGGCCATTCTCTCTGCTTCAGCAATACCCGTCGAATTTAGACGGATATGAAAAACTTGAGCTGTAAAACGACCCTCGGCATTCCGGTCGGTTTCCATGTGCTGAACAAACGTAAAAAACATGGCTAATTTCCATCCTTTCTGGTGTTACTATACACCATGTGGTATGCAAAAGTCAAGACGATAAAAAAGGAAACACACCAAGTGATATTCTAACCAAAATTTTTCCACACCCGGTGACCGCGTTGCTGCGCCGCCGACACCAGGTGAGAAAAAATTTATTCCCAATTCACCACTAAGTAAAATATGCTTGCACGTTACATTTTCGGAGCATCCGCAGGCCGAGAGCATGGTTTTGTCAACGACCACGCCTTCGGGGCGTGGCTCATTGACAAATCGAGGCCGAGGACAGAGAAAGCCCGTCGCGGGACGGGCTTTCGTCTCCGAAAATGTAACGTGCAAGCAGATTTTACGTTGTTAAAATTAATAGTAGTTCCTCAGTCGATTTATTTTTTCGTGCTGGCGGATTTTTTCATGCGCTTTGGCTTCGATTTGGCGAATGCGTTCGCGGGTCACGCCAAACTCTTTGCCCACTTCCTCGAGTGTATGTGTAATACCATCATTGAGCCCATGGCGCATTTCCAAAATTCTCCTCTCCTTTTCCGGCAAGTCGTTTAGAATTTCCTTGACCTGGTCCGAAACAATTCTCCTTGACGCGTCCTGATCCGGCGAGAGAATTTTGTCGTCAGCCAAAAAATCGCCGAGCTTGGATTTGTCATCATCATCCGAACCGATCGGCGCCTCAATCGAAACGGTGCTCTGATCGATTTTTTCGATGGTGTAAACTTTGTCGACAGTCAAATTCATTTCTGTGGCAATTTCCTCGGGCAGAGGTTCGCGGCCGAGGTCCTGCGACAATCGACGAACCACCTGTTTGTACTTGGCAATCGTTTCCACCATGTGCACCGGCACGCGGATAGTGCGCGATTGGTCGGCCAGCGCGCGAGTAATAGCTTGTCGAATCCACCAAGTGGCGTAGGTCGAAAACTTGTAGCCTTTGGTCCAGTCGAATTTGTCGACAGCTTTGAAAAGTCCCAGATTTCCCTCTTGGATCAAGTCAAGCAAAGTCAAATCGGCCGAACGTCCGACGTATTTTTTGGCAATGGAAACCACCAGGCGCAAGTTGGCGCGGGCCAGCAAAGTTTTGGCTTCTTCGTCGCCTTTTTCGATTCTTCGGGCCAATTCCTTTTCCATACTGCCGGAAATCAAAGCGTACTGTCCGATTTCTTTGAGATACATTTGGATCGAATCGTATGATGATTCGGCGTTGCGACCGTAAGAATATTTTTTGCCGACAACTTCCTCTATATTTGGCGCTTCCAAAAGTCCGCCACCTTCCAAAATATCAATGCCGGAGACGCTGAACTTTTCGTAAAGTTCTTCCAAAAACATAATGTCTTCCTCAATGGTCGGAAATTCTTTCAAAATCTCATCGTACGTCACGTAGCCGCGCTCCTTACCTTTGGAAACCAGTCGGATCATCCCCTGCTCCTGTCTGTCCATCTTGTTCATCGCTTTTGTCACTTGAGCGCTGTGCGTGCTCGAAATAGCAGAAGTTTTGTGCTTCTTCACTCTGGCCTTCG
This sequence comes from uncultured bacterium, assembly GCA_903861205.1. Classification (GTDB taxonomy): domain Bacteria; phylum Patescibacteriota; class Minisyncoccia; order Phycocordibacterales; family DATDWN01; genus CAIOTC01. The sequence continues at coordinate 9,430 of CAIOTC010000016.1, forward strand.
GCACCGTCGTAGCTTTCGCCTTCTTTTTGAAACTCTTGGCTGGCTTTTTCACCACAGCGCGTTTTGCCGGTTTTATTTTTTTCTTTTTTAATATTTTTTTCTTCATATATAATTATGATACTAATATACGAATTGTACGAATGATACGAATGGCTGCGAATAATGCAAATTCTTTTTGCATTTATTTATTCGTATACATTCGTATCATTTGCATTATTCGCATATTCGTATGTTTAGCTATTTTTTAAGCTGTTAATTTTTTGTGAAATAAGCTGGCACTTTTCCAAATATTCCAAAACTTTTGCGCTGTCCCGAAGCTGTTCCGATCGACGCAGCAGAAGCATGGTTTCCGAAAGTTTCTTTTTCAAATCTTCCGCCTCGAGCGACGAAAGTAATTCCGTGGCGTCCTTTAGGATGTTTTCATTACCATTATAGTAGCTTTCGGTTTCAAACAACAGCGAATCTTTTTCTTTTTCAAACTGGCTCATCAATTCTTTTCCTCGATCGCCGACTATTTCAAAAAATTTTTCCTCGATATCCGGCAACTTCTGCCAAAATATTATTCCAATAATCCGCCGCTCTATCGAATCCGACCGAAGAGCGTGAACTCCGAGATTTTTCTCCGGCAAATCGGCAAGCTGCGGCAAATTAACTTTTTTCAAATCTTCCCACAAAGCGTCTTCTTTAATGAAAGTTTTTTGGGCGATGCTTTTTATGAAATGCGATTTTTCTATGTTGCTGGTCAGAAGCGCCACGTACGGCAAAACATTTTTTTGAATTTCTTTTCCGAGCAAACGCGGATCCATTCCGCGAGACAACAAAGTATCAACGTAAAAATCAATAATATGTTTCGACCTTTTTAGACAATTTTTAAGTTCCTCCAAATCTTCCTTGGCCAAGTCCGCCGGATCTTTGCCTTCCGGCATCTGGGCCACTTTGAGATCCATACCGAGAGAAAGGGCCAATTTCCCGCTTCTGTCCGAGGCGGCGAAACCTGCACTGTCGCCGTCGTACGACATAATGATGCGGTTGGAAAGCCGTCGCAGTTTGATGAGATGCTCTGCCGACAGCGCCGTACCGCTCGATGCCACCGTGTTTGTGATGCCGACCTGGTGGAGCATGATGAGATCCATCTGACCCTCCACAAGAATCGAATAATCTTTGATCCGAATATCTTTCTTGGCTTTGTCGAGACCAAACAAAATTTCCGATTTGTTGAAAAGTTGCGTCTCCGGACTGTTCAAATATTTTGGCGACTTATCGTCAGCAACCAAAATTCTGCCGGAAAACCCAACTACTCGGCCGGACGAATCATTAATCGGAAACATGATGCGTCCGCGAAAAGTATCGTAATAAGTAACTTGGTCGTGCGACGAAGTCGCCTCAACTTCTTTACCTTTTATCACTCCCACCGCCAGCATGTCTTTCTTTGACACACCTTTTGAAAGCAAGAAATCGTGAAGCTCCCTCCAATCGTTCGGAGCGAAACCTATCCTGAAATTTTTAATAGTACTATCATTAACACCTCGTGAATGAAGATAGTCTAAAGCCTGGCTATTCTCCGAAAGCTGTTTTTCAAAGAAAAATAGCGCTTGTTCCAAAACTGAAAACAATCTGTCTTTTTCCGTTTTTTCCTCGCGGTTGAAGTGGTCAAGTGTGACTCCGGCTTTTTCGGCCAAAACCTTGAGCGAACCGACAAAATCAAGCCCTTCGAATTCCTGAACAAATGTGAAAATGTCGCCTTTGGCGTGACAACCGAAACAGTAGTAATTTCCGCGATCAGGTGACACAAAAAACGACGGCGTTTTTTCGTTGTGGAACGGACACCTCCCCTTCCAGTTCGCGCCGGCCTTGTCCAACTTTATGTACGAACCGACGAGCGAAACAATGTCTATTTTTGATTTGATTTGATCGACGGAAGAAGACATGGGAATAATTTCCAATTAACAATTTCCAATTTCCAATAAATTTTTCAATGAATCAATTTGCAAACAAACACAATTTCCGTTTGTCTCATTGGAAAATTGTTAATTCATTGGAAATTGTAAATTGAAAATTGATAATTTACTATTGTTCCACCATTTCCCGATTCTCTGCATAGTATTCTGCCTGTTTGGTTTTTTTCATATCTTCGATCATCTTTTGTTTCTTGCTTCCAGCAAAACCTGAACCGGCAGGAATGAGTCGTCCGAGAATAACATTTTCCATCAATCCTGAAAGTTTGTCATCATTACCGCGAATGGCGCTCGAGATGAGCATACGAGTGGTGTGTTGGAACGAAGCGGCTGCCAAAAACGATTTGCGAGAAAGCGAGACGTCGGTAATACCCATGACCACGCCCTCGGCTTTGGCCTCCTGGCCTCCTGACAATCTGACGCGCGCATTTTCTTCGGCCAAAAACGCCGATTCGACGATGTCGCCATACGAGAAGACAGTGTCGCCGGCATCTTTGATCAATTTTCTAGCGAACATCTGGCGAACAATCGTCTCGATGTGTTTGCGCGAAACCGTCTCTCCTTGGAGCTCATACGGTTTGTTGATTTCGTGAATAATATAGTCGACAGTTTTGTCTTTGCCGGCATATTTGAAGAGTTCGTCGATGTCGGCCGAACCGTCAGTGATGATGTCACCCTTTTTGATTTCATCGCCGACTTTGACCAAAATCACTCTGTTTGGCGGAATCGAATATTCGATTTGTTGTTTGTTTTTCACTCTGTCTTCCAAATTCGGAGTGATGACAATAATCTTTTCTTTGTTGGAAAGTTTGATGTCGGAAATAGTTCCGGAAACAGAAGAAACGACGGCCGGGCTTTTTGGTTTGCGCTTCTCGAAAAGTTCCTCGACGCGAGGCAAACCGGACGTAATGTCTCCGCCGACGGAAGCGGTGCCTCCGGTGTGGAAAGTACGCATGGTCAGCTGAGTTCCCGGCTCGCCGATAGCTTGTCCGGCAACCGTACCGACAGCTTCGCCGAGTTCAACCACTTTGTTTTTACCCAAATCAGCACCGTAACATTTAACGCAAATTCCATTTTGAGTTTTACATGTGAGCGGCGAGCGAACCCAGACTTCGGAAACTTTTTCCGCTTCGATTTTTTGAGCGTCTTTTTTGGAAAGGAAAGTATCTTTTTTGAAAAGCATTTCGCCGGATGGAGAAACAACATCGGCCGCCAAAAATCTGCCGCGGATGTGTTTGCCGATGGAAATCTCGATGCCGGAAATGGCGTTTTTGCTGATCTTGATGCTATCTTTCGTTCCACAATCCTCCTCCGTAATAATAGTGTCCTGCGCCACAACGAAAAGTTTGCGCGTCAAATATCCGGCCTTGGCGGTGTTGAGCGCGGTGTCGGTCAAACCTTTGCGCGAGCCGTGCGTAGTGATGAAATATTCGATCGGAGTCAATCCCTCTTTCGAGCATGACAGAATCGGAAACTCGATTGTCTCGCCGGCGGTGTTGGTGATAAGGCCAATCATGCCTCCCATTTGAGTGATATTTCCCATCGAACCTCGAGCGCCGGAAAGAACCATGTCGGCCACAGAACCGTTGACTTCAAGTGTCGCCGGCATCAATTTTTCCACTTTGTCTTTGGCGCCGTGCCAAATTTCAGTCGTTTGTCGCAATTTTTCTTCCTTGGAAATCAGTCCAGCATTATAGTGTTCCATGACTGCATCAGATTTTCCTTTGGCTTCGCTAATGACACCTTTTTTGCCTTCCGGAACCATAATGTCATCAATGCCCCAGGTCACGCCGGAATGAGTGGCAAATTTAAATCCAAACGATTTTATTTTGTCGATAATCGGCGGAATATTTTCGATGCCGTATCTTTCGATCAGCTCGTCGACAATGCCGGCCGTTTTCTTGCGGTCAATGGTTGTGTTGATGAAAGGATAATCGCTCGGCAAAACGCTGTTGAACAAAAGTCGCCCAACAGTTGTCTCAAATAATTTTCCTTCAAAGCCGGCATACTTGACGGACTTGGTCGGCAAAACTTTTATTTTTGATCTGAACGAAATAACGCCGAAATCGTAAGCGGTAATGGCGTTGTTCGGAGTGGCAAAAATCTTGCCTTCGCCAACTTCGCCCGGAACATCTTTGGTCATCCAGTAGCAACCGAGAACGATATCGAGAAGTTTGGCCACGATGGTCGGATCGCCGGAGCCAGGTTTCAAAAGATTTTTGTCCGAGGCCATGATTTCGCGAGCTTCGGTTTGAGCTTCGTCGGACAGCGGAACGTGCACAGCCATCTGGTCGCCGTCGAAGTCCGCGTTGAAAGCCGAGCAAACCATCGGGTGAAGTTGAATAGCATTACCCTCGATCAGAATCGGTTGGAAAGCTTGAATGCCGAGTCGGTGCAAAGTCGGAGCGCGGTTGAGCAACACATATTTATCGGCGATGACTTCTTCAAGAATGGCCCAAACTTCCGGAATACCGTCTTCGATCAGTTTCGACGCTCCGCGAATGTTGTAAGCCAATTCTTTTTTCAAAAGTTGTGAAATGATGAATGGTTTGAAAAGTTCGAGGGCCATGTGTTTCGGCAAACCGCACTGATGCAGTTTCAAATCCGGACCGACAACAATAACCGAACGGCCGGAATAGTCCACTCTTTTTCCGAGCAAGTTCTGGCGGAAAATGCCGCGCTTGCCTTTGAGGTTGTCGGAAAGGGATTTGAGTGGTCGTCGCTGAGTAAGGTTAACGGCCGAACCGCTGTTGCCGTGACGAATCGAGTTGTCGATGAGAGCGTCAACAGCCTCCTGCAAAATTCTTTTTTCGTTGCGCAAAATAACATCCGGAGCGTGAATATCCTTCAGTTTTTTCAGTCGGTTGTTTCGGTTAATCACTCGTCGGTACAAATCGTTAACGTCCGATGTGGCATAACGGCCTCCATCAAGCGGAACCATCGGGCGAAGCGCTGGAGGAATAACCGGAATGTGCGTGAGGAACATCCACTCCGGACGCGTGCCGGAATGAACCATGGCCGCGACAGTCGAGATGCGCTTGTTTATTTTGGCTGATTCCATGCTGCCGGCTTTTTCCAGATCGGTTTCAAGTTGCTTCAGCAGTTTGTGCATGTCCACTTTTTTGAAAATTTCGTAGATAGCTTCGGCGCCAATTCCCGCTTCGAACATCGTGCCGTATTTCATCGAAAAATTGTGATATTCCACTTCGTCGAGAACTCTGCCCTCCTGAATTGATTGAATTTCTGTTTTGGCAGTCAGCAACATTTCCTTGACCGCTTCTTTTGTTTTTTCATCCTGCAAAGATTTGACCTTGGCTTTGTATTCGGAATCCAAATCTTTCAGATATCTGGTGCGATCTTCCTCGGAAACTTTGGTGATGATGTAGCCAGCAAAATAAACCACTTTTTCAATTTCAATAGTTGGAATGCCGAGGACCAAAGAAATTCGCGATGGCATCGACTTCAAAAACCAGATGTGAGAGACGGGCGAAGAAAGCTCAATGTGTCCCATTCTTTCGCGTCTGACGATTGAGCGGGTAATTTCAACTCCGCACTTTTCGCAGACGATACCTTTAAATCTGATACCGCGATATTTTCCGCAGTAACACTCGTAGTCTTTGTCCGGACCGAAAATTTTCTCGTCGAAAAGACCGGCTTTCTCGCTGCGCTGGGTTCGATAGTTGATCGTTTCCGGTTTGGTCACCTCGCCGAAAGACCACTCCTTGATGCGTTCCGGAGAAGCGATCTTGAGAGCGATGGTTTCGAAATCGTTTGCGTTTTGTGATTTTGGTTTTATCATAATAGTTTTATAAGTTTAATAAGGTGTATAAGTTTAATAAGTTTTGCATTCTGACTTATTCAACTTTTTAAACTTTTTCAACTTCCCCTCCTCCTCTTTTAATTTGAACATCCAATGCCAGACCTCGCAGGTTGTTCAGAAGCACGTTAAATGACGCCGGTGTGTTGAGCTGGGTAATCGGTTCGCCTTTGACGATGGCGTCGAATGCCGCCGATCGTCCCAAAATGTCGTCCGACTTGATCGTCAAAATTTCCTGCAAAGTGTGAGCCGCGCCGTGTCCGAGAAGAGCCCAGACTTCCATTTCTCCGAATCGCTGTCCTCCGTTTTGAGCTTTTCCGCCGAGCGGTTGCTGAGTAATGAGTGAGTACGGTCCAATCGAACGCATGTGGATTTTGTCTTCCACCATGTGATGCAATTTCAAAATGTACATGTAGCCGACAGCAATATCTTTTTCGAATTTTTCTCCGGTGCGTCCGTCGTAAAGCGGAATTTTTCCATTCTCGGGAAAACCGGCTTTCTTCAATTCAGATTTTATTTCTTCATCCGTTGCTCCGACGAATGGTGGAACAATAGCCTGGTAGCCGAGAGTGTTGGCCGCCAGTCCCAGGTGAATTTCCAAAATTTGTCCGAGGTTCATACGCGAAGGCACGCCAAGCGGTGTCAAAATGACATCGATCGGAGTTCCGTCCGCCATGTATGGCATGTCTTCCTCCGGCAAGATTCGCGAGATGACACCTTTGTTGCCGTGTCGTCCTGCCAATTTGTCGCCGACAGAAATGTTTCTGACCTGCGCCACTTCTATATAAATTTGTTTGATGATTCCCGAATCAAGTTTGTCGCCTTTTTCGCGCGAGAAAACTTGAACCTTGATGACACGTCCGCGCTTTCCGCCCTCCATTCTCTTTGACGTATCTTTGACGTCGCGGGCTTTGTCGCCGAAAAGCGATCGAAGTAGCCTCTCCTCCGGTGTCAGTTGTGTTTCGCCTTTCGGTGTGATTTTGCCGACCAGAATGTCGCCTGGACGAACCTCGGCTCCGACGCGAACGATGCCATCCTCGGCCAAGTTTTTCAGTTTCAGTTCACCGACGTTCGGAATGTCGCATGTCGTCACTTCCGGTCCGAGTTTGGTGTCGCGAACGTTGACCACGAATTCCTCGATGTGAATTGAGGTGAATTTGCTGTTTTTGATAACGCGTTCAGAAAGAATAATAGCGTCTTCATAGTTTGATCCGCTCCATGACATGAAAGCCACCAGCATATTTTGGCCGAGCGCGGTCTGGCCGTTTTCCGAAGCGGATGTGTCCGCCAAAACGTCGCCTTTCTTGACTTTGTCGCCGATCGAAACCGACGGTCGCTGATGAAAACATGTAAAACCGTTTGTTCTTGAAAAATGAATCAGTTTATAAATAGTATCCTTGCCTTTGTTATCTTTGACGGTCACTTTGGTACTGTCGGCGCTTGTTACTATTCCGCTTTCGGCGGCAACAACCAAACGTCCGGTGTCTTTCAGGGCGTGAGTTTCCATGCCGGTAGCCACGAGCGGTGCTTCCGGAATGATGCACGGTGTGGCTTGCTTCTGCATGTTGGAAGCCATCAACGCTCTGGTTGAGTAGTCGTGATTGAGAAACGGAATCATCGACGTGGCAATCGAAAAGGCTTGATTGGTGGCCACATCCATGAAATCCACTTTGTTTTTTGGCGTCGTACTTGGATTTCCTTCGAAACGCACTTCAACTTCGTCCACCAAAATTTTTCCTTCATCGTCATAAGGCGTGGCGGCGTGAGCGATGGCGAAGCTTTCCTCCTCCGACGCGTTCATATAAACAATCTCGTCGGTGATTTTTCCGTTTTTAACTTTGACGTATGGAGTTTCAATCATGCCAAAATTGTTCAGTCGCGCATAAATAGCCAAACGCAAAACGAGACCGATGTTCGGGCCTTCCGGCGTGTGGATCGGACAAATGCGTCCGTAGTGAGAATGGTGCACGTCGCGAACTTCAAAACCGGCGCGAGCGCGATTCAGTCCTCCGGCTCCGAGCGCGGAGAGCATTCGCAAATGTTCGATTTCGGCCAACGGATTTTCCTGTTGCATCAATTGAGCCAGCTGGTTGGTCGTGAAAAATTCTTTCATTCTGGCCTGAAGCGGTTTCGGAGAAATAAATTGGACAGGCAGTGTGACATCGGTATCGATGGTCGACATTCTGTTTTGAATGTTTCGTTTGATTTGCGCCATACCGGTGCGAATTTTTTGCTGGAAAAGTTCTCCGACAAAACGAACGCGTCGCGATCCGAGGTGATCGATATCGTCTTCCATCGCGCCGACTGTGTTATTAAGCAAAGCAATGTGAGAAACGATGGTCGTGACATCCTCGAGAGAAACTGTTTTTCGTTTCAACTCCTTTTCGCCCATGTCCTTGCCGAAGCGTTTGTTGAATCGGTATCGTCCGACAGGCGAAAGGTCGTATCTTTCGGTATCAAAAATGGAATTGACGAAATCGCGAGCATTTTCGGCCGTGGCCAAATCCCCGTCGCGAAGTCGTTTGTGTATGTCTATAAATGCGTCATCGAGCGTTTTGGCATGATCCTTGGCCAGCGTTTTTTCGATGGCTGTTTTGGTGTTTAGATCACCCTCAAAAAGTTTGACAATGTCTGTATCGGTGTGCGCGCCCAAAATACGCAGAAGTGCCGTGGCGGAAAACTTTCGCTTGCGGTCGATGCGAACGTAAATCAGTCCATCGGCGTCAGATTCGATTTCCACCCAAGCTCCGCGAGCCGGAATTATTTTGGCGCCAAAAAGTTTTCGCCCTTTGACTTCCGATGCGGTGAAAAATACTCCATATGATCGGGCCAGTTGGGGCACAACCACGCGCTCGATGCCGGAAATAATGAAAGTTCCATGCGAAGTCATCAGTGGAAAATCAGCCATGAAAATTTCCTGCTCTTTGGTCGAGTTCAAAATGAGATTTTTCAGGCGGACTTTGACTTTGAGCGGAGCTTCGTAGGAGAGTTTGTTGTCCTTGGCGTAATATTCGTCGTATTTTGGAGAGGCAAGCTCAAAACCGGTGAAATCCAGCTGGAATTTCTTTTCCGAGTAGTCTTTGATCGAGGAAAATTCCTCGAAAACTTCTTTCAGTCCTTTTTCAATCAGCCACTTGAATGATTCCACTTGCGGTTCAACAAAATTCGGCGCTTTGACAAAAGGCTCTTTGAACCTTCCAAAAAACTTTTGCGGTCGTGCACTTTGTGCGGTGTGTGTGGATGTGGACATATATATAGTGTAAATTAACACTGTTAATTAATTTGCAAAAACAAAAAACACACAAACGAAAATGAGCTCTTCCCCAAGAGCTTGTTTATTTTATTGGTCTTTAGCGATTGTTTCGCAAAATAGTATTTAAAATAGGGACCAATACCTGTTAATCCTCTTTTCTTCGGACGAAACTCAATCGGATGAAGTTAGGTTGAAGTATACTCTAAAGCTCCACCTCTTGTCAACCCTTTTATCACTTTATCGAAGTCAAGTCCAGCTTGTGCATATCTTTTTCGTTAAATAATGGCTAATAATATAAATATATTCGCATAATAATGATTGAAACCACTCAAATTAAGTCAACCAACTTATCCACATGTAATGCACAGGAGATTAGATTGCAATGTATTTTTCCTCGACCGACCGTCGTCTCCTGCGGACGACGGTCTCTGATCCTCGGCCTGAACTTGTCAATGAGCCCCGCCCAAAAAGCGGGGTCGTTGACAAGTCCAAGCTTCAGGCCTGCGGAGCCGAGGAAAAATACATTGCAATCGAATCTTCCGTGGTGAATTTGCATTCGCATTCAAGGTCTGGCCTTGGGAAATTGGGCATTAAAGGCCAGACCTTTGGAGAATTTTGCACCCCTCCTCTTCCAGTATTTTTCTTTTCTTTATAGTTCCCTTATTGTACCCGCCCAACTTCCCATCCGACCGAATCACTCGGTGACACGGAATGTCCGGATCATGATTTGTATGCAAGATATTCCCCACAGCTCTAGACGCCAGTGGACTACCAGCTTTTTCCGCCACTTCTTTATACGTTAAAACTTTTCCCTTCGGGATCTTCCTCACAACTTCAAAAACCCTTTCTGTAAATGTTTTCTTTGTCATAGAACCCTATATCATACCAACATGAATTTTACAAAAACAACCTCACCAACCGAATTTTAAGATATGTAGATTTTTTCTTGTGTTTGGCCAGATAATTATAAATAGGTGCCAAAGTTTCGGTTTTGACTGTTTCAAATGCCTCGACAATATCGTCAAACTCACCGCGACGCAATTCCCTTTTGAGATAATCAACATCGGGGCACTGTTTTTTCTCTCTCAATTTTTCAATGTGCGAAATAATGGTTTCCGGCGTGACCACTCGCCTGTCGGCAATTTCCGAAAGTGGCAGTTCTTGTTCCAAAAGTTCCTTGGTAAGCATTTCCGTCGACTTTTTTGTTTTTTTCTCCAGCAATTTCACTTTCTTTTTTTCATCCGGCTCAATTTTACTCATAAATTCTCTCTGCTTTCCCAAAATTTCCTCGCCGGACATTAGAGTTAAATCGTTTTCCGCGTCCTCCGACAATTCTCTGAAATATTTGTCCTTTTCCAAAACTTCCGGATCAACACGCAGAGCCATTTCGTTGAAACCAATGAGCTTCATGCCGGCAAGCGATCGGACACGCGACAAGGCGACATATCCCATTCCAGCCACGAACGATTTCGACAAATCCACTTCCATGGCATCAAGCGACATCCCCTGGCTTTTGTGCACGGTGATAGCCCAAGCCAAGCGAAGTGGAAACTGGGTAATTTCGGCTTTTGTTTTTCCATCCTCCTCGATTTGCCATGACGTCGGCGAAACACTGATGAGCTCGCGACTGACCAGACGCACCTCAGGTTCGCCGTACTGATTGAAACGTTCCACCACGCCGAGCGTGCCGTTGACGTATTTTCCCTCCTGATGATTTTTGGTAAACATGACTTTGGCGCCGACTTTCAGCGACAAAACTTCCGGTGACAAACAATTTTTCTTCATCGTCTCCACCAAATGCCGCGAACCTGTCCAGATCATCTCGAAATCTTTTTGCTCGGCGGAAATGAGCGAGAGATATTTGTTGTTGATGATGTCCACATCAATATTGTGTGTGAAAAGTTTTGTCGGCCCGGCTGCGACGAGACTCTCACCTGGTGTCCACGGCGTAGCAACGTTACACCCTGGTGTGAGTCCGGTCGCCTTTCTTTCCAACAGCTCACGAGTTTTATTACTAACTCTATTTTCCCTAATCTCATTTAAAATTTGCAAATATGCTTTGTCTTTTTGGCGGAACTGCTCGGAAATATAACAAACGGTAAAACCGGAATCCTGCCAGCTGTCCGCCTTGAAGGCAAACTGCGATTCTAAAATTTCTCCGCGTGTTACCGGTGGCAGTTGAAAAAAATCTCCGCAGAGAACGATTTGCATTCCACCAAAAGGTTTTTCATTTCGTTTGAATTGCCGGCAAATCCAGTCGATCATATCGAGACGAAAATGGTGGAGCATGGAAACTTCGTCGATAACCAAAACTTTAGCATTTTCAAAACGTTTGTAGAGATAGGCCTTTTGCATCATGTCGTCGATGTCGCGGTCGGTCAAAGTGTCGCGCACGCCAAGCCCCGACCACGAGTGAATGGTTTGCCCGCCGATATGAGTGGCCGCAATGCCCGTCGAGGCCGTAACCGCCACCGAAACCGCGTGCGATTTGAGGTAGTCGATGTACTCGCGAAGCACATACGTTTTTCCGCTCCCCGCCGCGCCAGTCAAAAAAACATTCTTACCCATCTTCAAAATATCCAGCGCTTCTTTTTGTAACATGCAAACATTGTATCAACCTTAAGTTCTCAAGTCTATTAAATTTAAATATTATCAATCTACGCTATAGCTGAGATTGAGGAATTGTAAGATTTTGCTAATTTGAATGTTTTGAGTTTGTCTCCAATTTTTATTTCTTTCAAATATTCTAAAAAATCCTTAGGCAAAGGAGATGGTCCAACCCAGACACTTTTCTGTATCATCACATATCCGAATCTTATCAGGTGTCGCCTAAACCAATCCCGTTCTTTCTTTTGATTTTCAGGAATATCATACATCAAAATTAAATTTTTCGGAGAACTTTTCTGAAATGGAGAATTGAAAGATGAATTATAATACGCTAGCTGTTTTTTAGTGATTGGAAAATTATTAGATGATTTTGATATTTGTTGATTCTGAGATTTATGTGATTTTTTCGAAACAGGAATTCCAAAAGCATTTACTCTTATTCCTTTGTAATAATAATTACTCATGTCTAAATTATACTACATATTACAATCTACGCTATAGCGTAGATTTGTATAAAAAAATGTTCTTCATTGGGTACCTCGATGAAGATTGAGGAATACTACGCTTGAATTCTTTTGAAAAACTCCGCGCCGATGTAGAGGCAAACGAAAGCGATAACAAAAAGAATAAGTGCATCAAGACCAAAAGAGAAAACATGTTGGCCGATGAGCGCTCCGCGAATGCCGTCAACGGCATAGGACAAGGGATTGGCGTGCACTATTATATTAAACACCGTCGGCAATCCAACAATCGGAAAAAGCGCGCCGGAGAGAAAGAACAGTGGCATGACCAAAAAGTTGATGATGAGCGGAAAACTTTGCATGTCGTCGAGCTTGCTGGCAATCATTGTGCCGAACGCGGTGAAAAACAACGCCAGTAAAAACATGAAAACAATGGCCAGCGGAACTCCGGAAAGCGCCGGTTTAAATCCGGCCAAAAGCGTGATGAGCAAAACGATAATACCTTGAATAAAGGCCACCGTTGTCCCGCCTAGCGTTCGGCCGAGCATAATATTGAAACGCGACACCGGCGCAACAAGAGTTTCTTTCAAAAATCCGAATTGCTTGTCCCAAATAATTTCAATGCCGGAAAAAACGGCCGTGAACATGACAGTCATGGCAATAATACCCGGCGCTAAAAATTGGATGTAGCTTCCTTCGCCCGCTTTGGCAAAAGTGGAGCCAAATCCAAAACCGAAAGCAAAAAGAAAAAGCAGTGGTTGAGCCAGCGAGGCAAACATACGCTGTTTGCTTCTAACATATCTTTTCAATTGTCGTAACCACAAAATGTAAATAGTAGACATTTTATTGTATTTGTCATTCCCGCGAAGGCGGGAATCTAATTTTAAATATCTGGATTCCCGCCTTCGCGGGAATGACAGAAACACTACCTGCCCCACATTCTATTTGTTAATCTTTTCGCATCCATACCCGTGCTTTCTTCGCGAATATGCTTCCCCGTCAATTCCAAAAAGGCATCTTCCAACGTGGCTGATTTGGTACTTTCTTTCAATTCTGCCGGCGTGCCAGAAGCCACGATGACACCCTGATCGATGATCGCCACTCTGTCGGCATTTTTGTCCGCCTCCTCCATGTAATGCGTGGTGAAAAAAACAGTCAGGCCTTCTTTTTGGTTGAGATTTTTTATATAACTCCACATGTGATTGCGCGTTTGAGGATCGAGACCAAGTGTCGGCTCGTCGAGAAACAGCACTTTCGGATGATGCAAAAGTCCGCGGGCAATTTCCAAACGACGCTTCATTCCGCCGGAAAAATCTTTGACCAAACTGTCCTTCCTATCCCACAAATCGACAAGTTCGAGCAACTCCTGTATGCGCGGTTTGTAAACAGATTTCGGCACGGCGTACATGACAGCGTGCAGTTCCATGTTTTCGTATGCAGTCATTTCGGTATCGACGGACGGATCCTGAAAGACAATTCCGAACGAATGTCTAGCCTCGTCCGGATATTTGATGACATCAAAACCATTGAGCACGACAGACCCAGATGTAGGCTCGAGAAGCGTGGTCAACATTTTTATGCTCGTTGTTTTGCCGGCGCCATTGGGTCCCAGAAAAGCAAAATTCTCGCCTTGTTTGACGGAAAAAGTGATGTTGTTGACGGCTGTAAAATCTCCAAACTTTTTGGTGGCATCCTTGACTTCTATGATATTCATCAAAGTATCATATCACAAAATCTAAAGTTTCGATGAAGAATTTTTTGACTTTTTCCACTTTTCTATCTCGGCGCGGTTTCCAGACAGTAATATTTTTGGCACTTTGTATTTTTTTCCTTTATATTCCAAAACTTCCGGACGAGTGTAAACGTCACTGCTCGCTGTGCGTGATTCCTCGAGTGAGTCAAAATTGCCGAGAACGCCCTCGACTTGGCGCGAAATACAATCAATCAAAATCATGGCTGGCAATTCCCCTCCGGTCAGCACAAAAGGTCCGACGGAAATTTCTTCCGTTTTGAAAATCTTTTTGACTCGCGCGTCAATCCCCTCGTACCTGCCGGAAATTAAAATGATGTCGGTGAATTTTGTCGCAACTTTTTTCGCATAGGTTGTATCAAATTGTTTGCCAGATGGAGAAAACCAAATAATAGAGATTCGAGATGAGAGTTTAGAGGTTAGAGATTTATTTTTTGTTTTTGTGTTTTTTCTAGACTCTTGTCTCTTGACTCTTATCTCTATTTTCTTGAGCGCTGCTTCCACCGCTTTTACAACCGGAAGCGCTTGTATGACCATGCCTGGTCCGCCACTGTATGGCTTTTGGTCAATATGTCGAAATTTGTTGTCAGAAAAATCTCTCGGGTTGTAAAATTTTACCGAAATTTTCTTATCTTCAATGGCCCGCTTCAAAATCGACTCACCGAGGTAGGAGGTGAAACTGTCGGGAAATAATGTGATGATATGGAAATGCATGAGAACAATTTGTAATTTTGTAATTTTTAATTTTTAAATAATTTTCAAATGTCCAAATTTTTAAAAGAATACAATATTTTTGTGATTTAATCAAATTCACCCTGTGATATTGCCCGGAGGGCACCCGTATCACAGGGTAAAATTTTTGCAAACAAACAGACGGCCACGAATGGTCGTCTTTTTTAGCGGGAGTGGGGAGATTCTTACTGGAGGACTTCCCCACCCCTAATGGTTTCAACTCGGCTGCAGACCGAGGGCGGGCACCAGTAACCCCGCGCCAAGCGAAAACATAAAATTTTTTTATCCTCCGGAACATTTCGCAGTGCCGGTCGGACAGGCGTGTCGTAGGCCTAAAATGGCCATCACTACCTTCCACTATCTATCCTAGCATACCCCACATTTTTTGTCAAGCGATTTTGGTGGAAAAATAAAAATACTTTTTCAAAATCAAAAAACACGGCTTAAAACCGTGCTTTTTTGATAATCAAATTTTATTGAGATTATAGTTTCAAATCGGCCATGGCTTCGTCAACGGTCTTGCTAGCTGAAACTGGTGATTTAACTTCTCTCACCATTCCACCTTCCGGCTCGCTAATCTTTAGGTTAACGCGGGCGTTGTTTTTCATTCCAACAACGCGCAAAAGCGTTCTGATCGCTTTGGCGGTGTTGCCTTCTCGGCCAATAATTTTGCCCATATCAGCTCGGTTGACATCGAGTGTCATGAGCACGCCCATTTCGTCGACTGTTCTGGTAATCTTGACGTCTGCCGGATTCTCCACCAACGCTTTGACAACGAAATCCAAAAATTGTGTATCTTGTTCCATGAATTCTATCGTTATATTAATAAAGTCTTACTGCCTATAAGTATAGTATGAACGAAATCTCTATGCAACAGGTGTTTCTGTCGGCTCTTCTACTGGCGCTTCCGGAGCAGATTCCTCCGCCGCGACTTCCGCTTTGGTTTCCTCCGCAACAACTTCTTTCTTGATCGCCTTCTTCAGAGGCAATTTGTTTATTTTCTTGCCGGAAATTATTTTTTTGTCCACAAGCAGATTGTGAACGGTATCGGAAAGGCCTGCGCCTTTGGACATCCAGTGTGTTATTTTCTCTGTATCAAACTTTGCATCCTGTCCGTGTCGCGCATCGAAATTGCCCAGCACTTCCAAATATTTTCCGCTCTTAGTCGAGTTTTTCGAGTCAGTCAAAACGAGCCTGAATATCGGTTCGTGTATGCGTCCAACTCTTTGTAGTCGTATTTTTAACATGTTTGCAATGGTATCAGAATAAAGCGTCGCGGTCAACCTGCTATTGGTTTACAATATTCTGCTCTTTATGAATAACAGCTACCGGTGTAAACGATCCGGAAACGCCCGAGGACAATTTCATTCCCACCAAATCACCTGACAAATTGAAAAATGGACTGCCTGAAACCAAATCTTTGGTTGAAACATCCGACTGAACCCCGGAAATATATTTGACCGTCGACGTTCCCGTGCCAGACTCCTTCATCACAAACGACGACACTCTGCCGACAGCCACGGCGTTTTGCGTTTCGCCGCCAAGGCCTACAACCGTTTGGCCAAGCTGTAAATCGGCAGAGGCGATAGTGGCCGGCGAGAAATCATATTTTGTTTTTTCCGGCAAATTTACTTTGAAGAAAATACTGTTCGTGTCTTTGTCGACGCCGAGCGGTACCAGCTTCCACTCGCTTCCGTCGCTCCAAACCGCGCTGTAAACGCTGTCAGCGACGATCGTTTGTCTGTCCGCCGCGATCAACCCATCTTTACTCACAACCACGCCAATACCGTAGAAAATTTTGGTACCAAGGGAATTCGTTTCGCTGATGCGGACAATACTTTTGATGTTTTTGTTTATCGAGCTGATAATCATGTCCTCTTCCTTGACCACCACGGTCGTCACATCTTTCGACGGCGGATTGATGGCCGAGGAAATGCTGTCCGGCACAACAGTCTGGATGGTGCGTTCAACGACGTTGTTTATGTTGCGCGTCACTTCCACCGGCGCCTGCTGGAGAAGCGAGACAGTCATAATACCGGTGGCGATTGACGTCACAAAAGTGATGAGGAGAACGAGGAGAATTAGTTGGTGTCTGTTAAGATGTTCCATTTTTGTGTTCGAATGAATTATATCACATCACAATTTTTTTCAAAGCTTTGACCAATACGTCAATGTCTTTTTTTGTCGTCGTTCGGCCGAGCGTGACGCGCAAACTGGAGGCGCTACAATTTTTGCGACCAAGTTCGGAGATGACGTACGACGAAGAATTTTCTTTGCTCGTTTGACACGACGACGAATATGAAGTAGCGATGCCCTCCACATCCAAAGCGACGACGATGTACTCACTGTCTGGCGCAGGCATATCAGCCATGGCTGAAAAACAAATATTGATGTTGTTTGGCAATCTGTCAGTCTGCGAGCCGTTCAGTTTGGCGTTCGGGAAAGCCTGGCAAATTTTTTCGATTCCGTAATCACGGATTTTTTGTAGTCGAGCCGATTCCGACTGGCGCAAATTTTCTGCCAGCTCTAGCGCTTTGGCCATGCCAACCATTCCCTCGACATTTTCCGTACCGCTGCGCAATCCGCCTTGCTGTCCACCGCCAAACATGATCGATTTTATTTTCACGCCCGTTCGCACGTACAAAATTCCCACACCTCGCGGACCATGCATTTTGATACCATCGAGTGTCATCAAATCCACGCCAAGTTTTGCAACATCCAGCGGACAATACAAACCGGCTTGGCAGGCGTCAACATGAAAAATTGGAAATTTTTCATCAATTTTCAATTTACAATTTTTAATTTTTAATGAATTTTTTAATTTCTCAATTTTCCAATTTTTAATTGCTTTTCCGATTTCTTTGATTGGCTGGATTGTGCCGATTTCGTTGTTGGCGTACATGACCGAAACCAAAACTGTGTTTTCTTTGATCGCAGCCAAAATATCTTTCGGCGAAACAAGTCCATCCTCCGAAACTCCAACGTAAGTTACTTCCCCACCGCGTCGTTCAATTTCCTTGCAAACTTCCAAAATAGCCGGATGCTCGATTCTGGTAGTAACAATGTGCGGAATGAATTTAGCACCCGAGGTCTGGCCTTGGGAAATTGGGCACCAAAGGCCAGACCTCTGGATCTCCTCAAACACACCCAAAAGCGCCAAGTTGTCCGACTCGGTTCCTCCGGAAGTGAAAATAATTTCGTTGGCTCGCGTGCCCAAAACCCTGGCGATTTTTTCTCGCGACTCCTTCATCACTTCCTTCGCCTTCATCCCCTCGCCATACAACGCTGACGGATTGGCAAAATTTTTCGCAGAATATTTCGCCATCGCCCCACTCACCTCTTTGGCCACAGGTGTAATCGACACATAATCCAAAAATATTCTTTTTTTGTTTTTTCGAGAAATCATTATGTCAATAGAATAACATGAAAAATGAGACTTGACAAAAAATTGGTGGTGGGTAATATAAAAATCGGAGGTAAATATGTCGACAAAAAACGTTCCATTGATAATGACGGACGAAATTGCCAAGGCACTTTACAACGAACTTTCCATGTTTGGTCGTGTTCAAGTAACCGATGAGTTGGCATTTGTAGCTGCGAGATGGCAGAAAAACCGAATTATTCAAGAGCTAAAGGTTTTTTTAGCTCACCACCAAAAAAACTTGGATGAGTTGAATAGAAACCCAAGACCTCAGCTCGCGACAACAACGACCTATATAAAAGGAATTACTGAAGGAAAAATTGAAACGTTAAAATCTTTGATCGCTATCTTGGAATAAAATGCAAACCTTCCCCACCCGCCATCTCGGCGGGATTTTTTTGCAAAATAAATTCGAAAATGACACTAAACAAATTTTGTCGAGGAAAATCATTTTGGGCGCATTGCGGAATGCGTGAAGACATGAGCAGGAAGAAAAATCCCAGCAGGGATTTATTCTGGCGACCAAAATGATTTTCCTCGACAAAATTTGTGGTCTCGAATAGTTCGCTCACACCCGGTGATCACGTTGCTGCGCCGTGGACACCAGGTGAGAGCTCCGGTTTTGCAAATGTGAAGTTTAGATGTATAATGACGCCATGGTCTTTGACCCGCTTATTTTGATATATGTGCTGGGAGCAATCATCATTTTGTTGCTCGGTTTCATTTTGCGCCTAGAAATCAAACTGCGACGACTCTCAGCGGGCAAAAACGGCAAATCGCTCGAGGACACCATTTTGGAAGCGCACAAAGCCATCGGCGATCTGCACGAGTTCCGCAAAGATTCGATCGAATATTTCAAAGACGTCGAAAAAAGATTGTCGCGAAGCATTCAGGCAGTGGAGACAATTCGCTTCAACCCATTCAAGGGCACGGGCGAGGGTGGCAGTCAGAGTTTTTGCACGACATTTTCGAACGAGCGAGGCGATGGAGTGGTCATTTCCAGCCTTTACTCGCGCGATCGCGTGAGCATCTTTTCAAAGCCGCTCCAAAAATTCGAAAGCACGTTTGAACTGACGCCGGAAGAAGCAGAAACGTTGGAGACAGCGAGAAAGAATCTTCAATAATTTTCAAGTAACAATTTTCAATTTCCAATAAATTTTTCAATGTCACAATGTTTCAATTGAAGAATTGTTTTATTGCTTCATTCATTGGAAATTGGAAATTGGAAATTTTTTAAATGCCATGGTTACAACAGAATCGAACACAAAAACAGAACGCTCTCCGGTCGTGGCCATCATGGGTCATATTGATCATGGAAAAAGTACCATTCTCTCTTTCATTCGCAAGAACACCAAGGAGCTAAACGAAGCGGGTGGCATTACTCAACACGTCTCTGCTTACGAGGTCACTCACACTGACGAATCCGGCGCCGTGCGCAAAATCACTTTTCTGGACACACCCGGTCATGAGGCTTTTTCCGGCATTCGCCGACGCGGGGCAAAGGTGGCCGACATTGCCGTACTGGTTGTTTCAGCCGAGGATGGCGTCAAACCGCAAACGCTCGAAGCGCTCAAATCAATTACCGACAGCAAAACACCCTACGTTGTAGCCATAAACAAAATCGACAAACCGGATGCCAGCGTCGAACGAACAAAGCAATCGTTGGCCGAAAATTCAATATTCGTCGAAGGTTACGGCGGAGACATTCCGGTGGTGTCAGTTTCCGGAAAAACCGGCGAGGGCATCGGCGAGCTACTCGACATGATCTTGCTCGTGGCGACCATTTCAGAGCTCACCGGCGACCCTTCCCTGCCCGGCCAAGGCGTCATCATCGAAAGCAATCGCGACATAAAAAAGGGCATCTCGGCCGTCTGCGTTATCAAAAACGGCACTTTGAAAAAAGGAACTTTCATCGCCTCAAGCGGTGCTGTCGCCCCCGTGCGAATCATGGAAAATTATTTGGGCGAGCAAATTTCGGAGACGTCATTTTCCAGTCCGGTCAGAATTATCGGCTGGGACAATTTGCCTATTGTCGGCAGCGAATTTATGACATTTGATACTCGCGAAGAAGCTACCAGCTACGCAAATAATGAAAAAAATAAAGCACAAGCTACAACTGCGACAGAAAGAGATTCAGAGCACAAAATTCCACTCATCGTCAAAGCTGACACCAGCGGAAGCCTTGAAGCTGTCTTGCAAGAAATAAAAAAAATGGCGAACGATCGCGTTGGCGCGCAAGTTATTTTCTCCGGCATTGGAGAAATTTCGGAAAGCGATGTTAAACTGGCGGGCGGTTCGCAAAAAGCCGTGGTCATTGGTTTTAACACCAAAGTCAGTTCACTAGCCAAGCAAGTAGCCGAGAGATCCGAAATCCAGGTTGAAACATTCACCATTATTTACAAAATGAGCGAGTGGCTTTCGGAATTTCTGACAACGCAGACGCCGAAAAAATCAGTCGAGGAATCAACCGGCGAAGCAAAAGTTCTGAAAATTTTCAGCAAAATAAAAGACAAGCAAATAATCGGATGTCGAGTGGAGACCGGATCCATTTCCGTTGGCTCCATTTTCAAAATCAAACGCCGCGACGAGGAAATCGGTCAGGGAAAAATAAAAGGATTGGAATTGCAAAAAAACAAAACCGACCAAGTGAGCGAAGGCAAAGAATGCGGAGTGATGGCGGAAGCCAAAATCGAAATCGCCCCTGGAGATAAGATTGAAAGCTTTATTATTGTTGAAAAATAAATTTAGTTGAATAAGTTTAAAAAGTTGAATAAGGAAATGCAAGAAACTTATACAACTTATTAAACTAAAGCGAAGCGTAACTTATTAAACTTGCCATGAGCATACGAAACGAAAAAATTACCGGAATAATTCGCGACCTGGCCGCGCGTTTTTTGGAAGAGGAAAACAACGGCTCGTCACTCATTACCGTCACGTCCGTGGAGCTGTCAAAAGACGCCAAATATGCTACCATTTTATTTACGGTATTTCCCGATTCGCATCAGAAAACCGCGCTTGAATTCGCCAAGCGAAAACGCAGCGATTTCAAGAAATATGTCCGTGACAATTCAACTCTCGGCCGAATTCCACTGTTCGATTTCGCAATCGATTTCGGCGAAAAAAATAGGCAAAAAATAGACGGGTTGTTGAATCAGTAGATATTGTTAGACACTGAGTGTCTAACAAATTAAGGCCTGGTAGCCAAGTAGAAAGGCGTTCCTCTGCAAAAGGAATATGCGCGGGTGCGATTCCCGCCCAGGCCTCAGAAAAAGCAAAACTTTTTCTAACAAGTTTGCCCGAGTGGCGGAATTGGCATACGCGCACGACTTAAGATCGTGTTCCGAAAGGAATGTGGGTTCGATGCCCACCTCGGGCACTTTGAAAAGAAAAACTGTAAATGAAAATTTCTTTAAGATATGGACTCATGAAATGAGTTATGTTTTAGGCTATGTTGCGGCAGATGGATGTATATTCAAAGATAAAACAAGAGAAAATTCTTGGGTTTTTACTATAACCTCAAAAGACAAAAGCCATTTATATAAAATTAAAAAAGTATTAAGTTCAGAATATAAAATTTCTCAAAAACCAAACGGTACGGGTGGCATAGCTTACCATATACAGATTCGTAATAATACCCTTTGTAAAGATTTGTTAAATCTTGGTATTACACCCAAAAAAACTTACGATTTGAAACCACTTTTAATACCAACAAAATTTTTAAGTGATTTTGTACGTGGCTTTTTTGATGGCGATGGAAGTGTATATATTTATGAGGTTAATAATACACCACAAATCAAACTTGGATTTGTTAGTGTAAGCCTACCTTTTATTAAAGATTTAAATGATAAACTTTGTAAAAAATTAAAGATACCTCTCAAAATAATCCACTCTTATGAAATGAGTGGAAGAGCAACTAAATACACTGTTGATTTTTATGTAGATGATAGTAAAAAATTTTACAAATATATTTATGGTAACGAACCAACCATTTATCTTTCTAGAAAAAGAAAAATATTTGAAAAATGGAATCGAATAAATAGAAGGTCTTATTCTAAAAAATCATATCCGTCTAAAATAGGATGGCACCTGAATTCAAGTAATGTAGAAATTACAAAATAATTATGCTATAAATATATTATTGCACCCGTAGCTCAGCAGGTAGTAGCAGCTCGCTCTTAACGAGACGGTCGTTGGTTCGATTCCAACCGGGTGCACCATAGTAGAATTTGGAGTATCAATTAGCTGTTTTAGCGTGTAAATATGGGCTGTTTTTGTGGTTCCAAATGCCGAATAGTCGTATAAAACGCCTTCTGGAAAAATCATCTCTTGAAACTTAATCTTATCGGTCAGTTTTACCTCGTACCAAAGCTTGTAAATGTTGACCATAAAGTACAGGCAGTAGTTGACGCAAGTTTCCACATCAAATTCCTCGATCTGCAAGTCATTCCGGTTTAATCGGAGTACGGTTATTTTTTCTTTGATGCGATCCAGCTCCTCTTTGGCCGTCTCACTATCAAAGACATTTTGTTTGGTTAATTCAACGACTCTCACTTTCTCCTCCTCAACTTTCTCAATGTTCCGGTCGATGGTAGCTATGTCGGTATTGAGTTCAGTGTGCTTGCCTTCCCAATAATCAATAATTAAAGATCGGAACATGCCCATTTCCTCTTTCTTGGGAGCAAGCCGAGTAAGAAATTCCATGAAATGTTCCTCGAACACTTCTTTCTTGACGCTTTTCTTGTGGCACTTGGCACAGTGGTAATAGGCATAGCGACCGCCCAGCTGGCCTCGTGACCAGCTTCCGGTAAATCTGCCACCGCACACGCACCGGGCAGTCACTCGGAGAGGAAAGTCTGGATTGAGTGCGCGTTTCGGATGGTTGGTGAGTCGGCCACTTTTAGTGCGTATATAAAACTGGACCCGTTCAAATAGTTCGGTAGTAATCAACGGCTCAAACACGCCCTGGTTTTCTTTGCCTTTATGCATGAAGGTGCCAGTATAGATTTTGCTTCGAAGCATTTTGTGGATGACCTGCTGTCTGATTTTATTTCCTTTACCAGTAGTGAATCCTAACTGATTGGCCATTCTGGTGATCTCCGACTCTTTGTAAATTCCTTTGGCGTATTCCTCAAAAAGTTTTTTCACCATCGGCGCACGTTCCGGATCGGGTACGATAGTTTTATATCCGCCCGGCTTCATGACATTGTTATAGCCAACCGGGGCGACCCATGAAATCTCTCCTTTGCTCACTCTTTTATTTATGCCGTCTTTGGTGCGTTCGCTTTTGGCATCGTTATCAAACTGGGCAAACGAGGCCATGACGTTTTCCAAAAGTTTGCTCGTGGAGTTGTCACCGCCGATCGGTTCGGTCACCGAGTAAATTCTCACGCCATACTGGCTTAAGAGGGACCGGATCGCGACGTGGTCGGCCATGTTCCGGGCAATGCGATCTATTTTGTAAATTAGGACGGCATCTACTTTGCCTTTGTGTGTTCGGCAGTATTCCAAAAGTCTCACTAGAGCTTTCCTATTCATGGTCTTGGCCGATTCACCGGCATCGATGAATGGTTCGCAGGCCAGTTTGAAGTGATGGTCAATAACCCATTTTCTGGAGAGATCGACTTGCGACTCCAAGCTGAAGTTATGCTTGGCCTGTTCCTCGGTGGAGACACGTGCATAAATCACCGCTCGCATCGTTGTATTTTTTTGTTCAATCTGCTCATTCATAGGTTTTTCTTTGAAAGGGCTCGGCAACAACACACTATGCTATCCCTCGGCACAAGCCAAGCTAATGTTACCCACAATGCTAAACCGGTAAGTAATCTCGATAGACACCTTGACCAAAACTGGATGCCTCTTTCGTTCGTGCCATACGTCGAACATGAAAGCGGCCATTTGGTAGTATTGGTTTCGCATGAGCTCAATTTCTTTGTCGCTTTTTGAAGCGTAGGATTTTGGCAGTAATTTTCTGCAAGCGTTGATCGTTAACATATATTTATTTTATCTTTCCTTCCGCTACCCAGTGCAAAACTTTCTCTTTGACCTCTTTTGAGTACTGGTCTCTGGAAAGTCGTAGTCGCATTTCGTACGGGATAAGATTCCAACGGTCTTCATGAGATAGCTCTGCCAATTCCTGTTCGCTCACATGAATGGTTTCTTTCGGCTTGCCCTCGACTCGATCCAAAATCTCTTTGATAGCGGCCAACTTTACCCCGTCACTAGAGCTACCCATCAGAGCTACGAGCATCTCGTTGGCTAGACGGAAATTCTGCTCTCTAATTCTTGCCCCGGCTCGGCGGACAACAGCCATTGTCTCAGTATGGATTTGATCCATTTCCTCCTCGTACATGCGATAGGCTTCATGTAATGTTCCAGCTTCTTTGAACCAGTCTTTGACACTTTGCTCGGTAAACTTGGCATTTCTACTTTTTGGCCCCTTCTTATTAAGAGTTTCGGCAATGCTTTGGTATGAATTACCTTTGTACTTCAGCTCAAATGCCAATTTGTGGTACTCAGATAGATGTTTAATTCTTGGCATAAAAAGTTGGGTTAAGTAGACCTTTTTAGGTGGTTATATCTATCAACCACGAGAATAATCGGCCTACTGGTGATTTTCTCGATAACATAATTAGTGGCAGACATTCTGACTCTCTCGTCTCTGCTATTTAGAAGTGAGATCATCGTCTCGGCCGCTTTGACTAAGTTTTTCTCGAATATTTCATCGGATTGTTCTATCGGTGTTTTGCGTTGTGATTTTTTCATAGATTTAATTATTGGTTAGTTTGTAATAAGAAATTAAAATACGCACCTTTCTTTTGGATCGACCTCTCCGGACTATCTCTCATCAGCTTGTATATTTGCTCGAGCTTCATCAGTCCATATTTCTTGAGAGCCGAAAGCATAAAGCTCATGTCTGTCTCCTCGAGGTATCGGGCGATCTCCAGACAACGTTCCTCTTCAAAGGTTCTAGGACTAAAACTTCTTACGGGACGACGACTCGATCGATTGTTTTTGTTTTCTTTCTCGTTATCGTTCTTAGGACTTCTGCCGAACGAACTTTTTTGATTGAATGAAAACCGCTCTACCAAAGCACTTTTATCACTTTCCAACTTCTGCCGAACATCACCGACTTCTGTCGGCACTTCTGCCGGTGATTGCTGGTCTATATCATTCTCACTTCTGCCGGACTTCTGTTTGCGACAGTGTTCAAGGTCTGTAAATGTGCCATTGGATAAAGGATAATTGGCAATATCCACATGGAAGGAACTTCTGCGACCTTGCTGTCCGGTAAACCATATCCACTCCTTACGTTTAAGGTTCAGCATCAATCGGTTGATGTGATTTTTGGAATACTTTTCTTTGAAATCTTTTGAAAGACCAGCGTAGCTCACATGAGCTTTGCCGTTCCGAGGATTGGCATTGATCCAAAGCCAGACGAGCACGGAGTATTCCTCAAACCGCAAATAGCCGTCTATAAGGGCGGTCTTTATGCTTCGAGGAAGCTTTACATAATCGTTATTGTCTATTTCGAATGGTAGATTTTCCATATTCATATTCCATGTTGGACCGGTTTTAGCTCATGGCATCGTTATACATGAGCGACTTCAGCTCTTTGATTGCCGTCACGAACGATTTAGCGTTGACCTCGACTAAACCAGCAAAGAAAGCACTTACGAGCTGGGGGCGATCGGGTTCATTGGTAAAAATAAAATGAAACCGGCGCGAATCGGCTTTGTCTATGCCCAGCAACTTATATCCCTTGGCCACAAGAAAAGCGGCCGCGTAGAAGTCGCTAGTAGTAAAATTTTTATCAGTTACATTTTTCATACTCATTGCTTATAAATTAAAAAACAGACTGCTTTCTTTCAGTCTGCTCTCCGGTCGCTGATTCACTTTTGATTCACCGATTCACTTTGAGTGATTGACCCATACTCTGCCCGCATTCCACTTAAAGAGTTTCTCTATGCCGAGATTTTGCTTAGCTTTTTTATTCACAGCAAGCATGGCGTCATAGACGCTTCGCTTCGTATCTCTTGCCCAGTCGATCATATCTAGAATGTCTATTTCCTTTACCGGTGTACCTAATGCAACGCTGAACATTTTCCTGCAGAGGAAGTATTGATTGGTGTTAATGGGTATCTGGCATCGAATACTACCAAAAAGAATTTGACCGGTTTCCTCGTTAAACTGCAGTTTACCTGTCACTGGTTTGTCTGCACGACTAGGAATGACTTCCGCTTCGAGGTCGGAGAGATATTTGAGCAGGACGTTTTTGGCTGGCTTGGATATGACGAATCCGTCCTGATCCTGACGATAATTAAGTATGGCCTTTATCTTTTTTAAGTCCTTGATGACCTGCTTTTGCTGTTCAATGCCAAAACCCGGGTAATAGAAATTAATAATTACCTTATCTACTCTGACTCCGGCATCTATACCAATACGTACCTGCTCAATCAGGTCTTTAATAAAAACTAATTTTCCATGCTCTTTTTTCATTTTCATTTTTGAGAGTGAATAAGGTCTATTTTTTAGCCTCCATTCACTAATCCTTGCATCATGTCTAAAACCCTTGCATTCCCTTACTTTATGCATTATAATGCTTGTACTGGACAAAAACAAGGTATTCTGTCCAACACAAGTAAAATAATATGCTTAAAAACATAGTTTCTAACCAAAAACTGCAAAAAGAGCAACTTTTAACTCTTTCGTATATAGGCCGAACCAAAGAGCCATTTGCTAGAAAATGGCTGGATTCAAATTTAATAAAAGTTGTTTTGGGACCTCGCCGAGCTGGGAAATCGGTATTTTCTCTTATGCTCTTAAGGGATCGTCCGTTCATGTATTTCAACTTTGATGATGAGGTGTTGTCGAGTGCAGGCGGAATAGCCACCGATGAATTAATGAAAGAACTGCACGCCGCGTATGGCCAAGTGAAAACCGTTCTGTTTGATGAAATACAAAATCTTCCAAATTGGGAACTCTTTGTTAACCGGCTACACCGGGAAGGATACAATCTCGTACTCACCGGATCGAACGCACATCTCCTCTCAAAAGAACTCGCCACGCATTTGACCGGCAGACACATGCCGATAGAAATACTGCCGTTTGATTTCAATGAATTTCTCCGCGCAAAGAAGTTTCAAATAAACGAAGAGTACATTGCTCTACCGCAACAGCGCGGCGAGCTTTTAAATCTCATGGAAAACTATCTTGTCAACGGCGGATTTCCTGAAGTGGCGGTTAATAACGTTGATCCTAAAGATTATCTTGAAGTCTTGTTTGATGCTTTGGTTTTCAAAGATGTGGTTAAAAGGCACAGGGTTAAATTTTCGACTCAAGTAGCAAATTTGGGAGGACATTTAATAAACAATTTTGCAAATCTATACACAATACGAAAGATTCTTGAAATTCTAAATTTAAAGAGCGCATCCACTATAGAGAAGTACATAAAATACTTAGAAGAAGCATACCTCATATTTTCTCTGCTCCGGTATTCGCCAAAATCCATACAACGGATAAAGTCTCCCCGAAAAGTGTACGCAGTCGACAACGGTTTTATAACCGCAAAAGCAATTCAACACTCTCCGGACAAAGGCAAACTCATGGAGAATCTTGTTTTTACCGAGCTGGTAAAACGAGGAGTGAAGCCAAATCGGGAACTGTTTTACTACAAAACCCGAAATGACAAGGAGATTGATTTTGTTGTAAAAAAAGGGACGGAAGTAACCGAATTGATACAGGTATGCTACGAGTCCATAAATTCTGACGTTGAGCAGAGAGAAACAAAGGCGTTAGTTGAAGCAAGCGGCGAATTAAAAGTAGAAAAACTTACCGTACTTACCTGGGATGAAAAGCGAGAGATAAAAAGGGACGGCAAAGTAATACAGCTCATACCTCTCTGGGAATGGTTGCTTGAAGAGACTCAAAAATAAATTTATGCCACAGGAAATCGCCATCAAAAACTTAATATTCGTGGATTGCGAGGGACACGGACCGGCACCGACATTGAATGATCCGGTGGGTTTTGAATTTGGCGCGGTCGCGTATCCCTCAAAGCAAACATTTCATGGAACTGGGGCGACAAAAGAAACGTTTGAGGATTTCGACAAATGGATTTCGTCCGTGGTAGAGAAAGGTTTCAGGCCTCTATTTGTCAGTGATAATCCGGCATACGACTGGCAGTTCATAAACTATTACTTCCACTTGCATCTCGGCAAAAACCCGTTCGGCCACTCGGCACGAAGGATCGGTGATTTTTATGCCGGACTTGTCGGTGACTTTACCAATGCGAGCTCATGGAAAAAGCTACGGGTTACGGCGCATGATCACAATCCGGTAAACGATGCTATGGGTAATCTCGAGGCATTCGAGAGGATACTAAGCGGAGAAAGATAAAATATATGCCAAAGGAAATCGCCAACAAAATCAAAGGAGAGACTTACTACAAATGCGCTCATTGCGGAGATGAGATTTTTTGGAACACCCATAAAAAATTTACTTACTGCAAGTGCAAGAAAATCTGGGTTGATGGTTGCGAGGATTATGTCCGGGTTGGTGGCAACGAGGAAGACCGTAAGGTGATCAAAAAATAAATTTATGCCCAAAGAAGCCGCCAACAATCAAAATCAGACATTCACCGAGCAGGACGCTCGTATTGTTATTAATCGTAAACTTCAGGATGCTGGATGGATTTTGGAGGGACCGGACAAAAATGTTCTGACTGAACAACACTCCGAAGCTGGTTTTATGGACTATCTCTTACTGGACCGGAATGGTCGTAATCTTGCGCTAGTAGAAGCAAAGAAAGATACGATTGATCCATACACGGCAAAGAATCAGGCACGCGGTTATGCGGATGCAAACAAATGCAGGTATGTATTTCTCGCTAATTCCGAACAGCTGTATTTTTGGGACATTGAGGATGGTGATGCAAATCCGATTGAACGCTTTATTTCTCCTCAAGATTTGCAACGTCGGCACGACCTCAAGCTATCTCGCAAACCCATCTCATCAGTGCCACATGATACCAAGATTTCTGATCGGCCGTATCAAGTCGAAGCTTCAAATATCATTGCCAAAGAATACGACGAGGGCAAACGTTCGTTTCTTTTGGAAATGGCAACGGGGACCGGTAAGACTCGATTAGCCGCGGCTATCATTGACCGTTTTCTTAAAGCTCATCAGGCAGAGCGAATACTTTTTATCGTTGATCGAATAGAACTTGCTAAACAAACGCTGGATGCTTTTCAAGTTGCCTTCAAAGATGACTACCGCGCTGTTCGTTATAAACCCGGCAAACATGCGGTATTTGGTGGGGCAAATATTGTTGTCGCTACAATCCAAAGTTTGAATATTCACTTCAAAAAAGATTTTACGCCTGGCTATTTCGATCTGGTTTTTAACGACGAAGCCCATCGATCTATTTATGGTGAACTGCCACGTCAGGTGGTGGAATATTTTCAAGCAGTTCGGATAGGCCTTACCGCTACTCCAAACGATTTTCTCAAAAATATCGATGTTGAGAAATTGCAGGACAATGATCCACTGAAGCTGGAGTATCGCTACACGCGCGATACTTACAAGCACTTCGGATGCGAAATGAGCACCCCCACGTTCCGCTATACCATTCAGGATGGTGTTCGCGAGGGGTTCTTGGTTGCTCCCAAAATTGCCCGAATGGTTTCTTTAATTACTAAAGAAGCAGTATCCGAGGAGGGTTGGAAAATTGAGATAGACGGAGAAGATTACACATATAGAATCTCTCAGCTTGAAAAACAGGTACTCATACCAAAGCGCAATGAGCTTATCTGCCGACAGTTTTTGGAGAACGCACTAAAAACTCCGGACGGTGCAATTGGTAAATCGATTATTTTTGCGGTCTCACAAAATCATGCTGTTGCTCTTGCTCGAGAACTGAATCGTCTAACTCCTGAACATAATGGCAAATTTGCGGAAGTCATCACCTCTCGTGTTAAAGGAGCTTCTGATCTCGCTAAACAATTCCGCAAAGATGAAAACTTCTATCCTCGCGTGGCGGTAAGTGTAGACATGCTCACAACTGGCTTTGATTGTCCGGAAGTATTGAATATCGTCCTTGCTCGTCCGATCGCCTCGCCGACCTCATACATTCAGATCAAGGGTCGCGGCACTCGCAAATACACCTTTCCGGACGGGACTGAGAAAAAGCAATTTCTAATCCACGACTTTTGTGAAGTAGTTAAATATTTTGAGGAAGAATATGACTTTGAAGCCCCTCTCCCAACTCCAACCGGCGGTACTGGGACCGGCGGAGGAACGCCGCCCCCACCTCCACCGCCCGTGGAAGTAAAAACGTATGAAGGTGCAGATGTGCTGGCTTTTACCGAGATGATGGAGATCGGCCCGGAGGGAGAAAAAGTTGATCGTCTAAGCTACATCACAAAGTGGGAGAAAACCATCAAACAGGTTATTGCCGAAAACCCCGGCTTTGAAGAAAAAATCAAAGTGGGCGGTGAAGACGAAGAAATAAGCGAGTACTTGAGAGTAAATGTGTTTGATAAACCCACTGAATTTTTCAATGAACGCAATCTTTCGCGTGCTTATAGAGTATTTGCTGACCTATTGGATTATGTTCGGGCTGGACTTGGCATTGAAAAGCTACCAACGAGAGAAGAGCAACTCACAGAACTTATTGAGAGCATTAAAGCTGACCATGATCTTGATCTCGAGCAAGCACGGCTATTAAAAATTCTCGTTCGTCAGCTAAGTCAGAGCCCTCGTCTTATCACGCAGTTTGAGCAGGGCGATTATTCATTCCTTGATCAGCCGCCGTTTACGCAATTCGGTGGCACGCGTATGTATGTGTCCCGTTTTGATGGCAAGATAAAACCGGTATTTGAAGCCGTGCGAACCAGTCCGGCTTTTACCATAGTCCAATAAATTTATGGCACTTCAATTCACAAATTCAGATATAAAACAAAAAGTAGATCGCATTATGGACGAGCTTTTTGCTGGTGGCGTAAATAACCCCATGACTGCTATTGAGCAAGTGAGCTATCTGATGTTTTTAAAATCTCTAACTGAACTTGATGAACACCAGCAGAAGATCGCTGAACTATCCGGCAAAAAATACGAGAGTATATTTAACGGTAAAATCAGCAAATTCGGCTGGCGTGTTTTGAGCCGATTGTCCGGAGATGAACTGTATAACACGCTCACAGAAGTGTTTGAACATTTACATGAACTGCCAAATCTTACCCAAACTGGCAAGACGCTTTTTCGGCAGGCGCATCTTAAAATCTACAATCGACCAACACTCAAGTCGGTAGTGAGTATTATCGACGGAATGGATTTCAACAACACTGAAAAATATGACACCGATGTTAAGGGCGACATGTATGAGTATCTTTTAAATCGTATCGCGGTCTCCGGTACAAATGGCCAATTTCGCACACCACGCCATATTATCAAGATGATGATTGAGCTGGTAAAACCAAAACCCTCGGACCTCATTCTCGATCCTGCTTGTGGTACAGCTGGTTTTCTTATTGAAGCCTACAAATATATTCTCCGTGCCAACACGAGCGAAGAAGAGCTCTCTAGTGGCCATGACACCGGAGACAAGCTCACACAAGCCCAGCACGAATTTTTACGCACGAAGGCTATCAACGGTTTCGATAACGATGCCGACATGATTAAGGTGGCGATTATGAACCTCTATCTCCATGATCTTTCTCAGTCCAACGTTCTAAATTTTGATCCCCTTACTCTTCCTGAAGAGAAGAAGCGCAAGTATGACCTCGTGCTCGCTAACCCTCCATTTGCCGGGACTATCAATTCCGAAGCAATTCAGGAGGATATAAGCCTGACCACCTCAAAAACCGAATTACTCTTTTTGAAATACATGTATGACCATTTGGTGGATGGCGGTCGCTCGGCGGTAATCGTTCCCGAAGGAGTTTTGTTTGGTTCAACCGGAGCACACAAGAAAATGCGTGAGCTTTTGGTGGATACCTGCAAAATTGATGCCGTTGTCAGCTTGCCGTCCGGAGTCTTTAAGCCATACGCCGGAGTGAAGACGGCGATTATTTTCTATACCAAAGGCGGTAAAACCGACAAAGCTTGGTTTTACGAAGTTATTGGTGACGGATTCACCCTTGATGATAAACGCCAGCCGGACGAGAAAAATAATAATCTCAAGGACTTGCCGACGGCATACGAGAAAAAAGAAGTCAGTCCTTGCAGTTGGTTTGCCGCGCGCGAGCAGATTATTGCCGAGGATTACAATCTTACCGCTTCACGCTACAAGCCGGTAACAGTTGACCAAACAAGTCATCGCGATCCGAAAGAGATCATCGCCGAAGTTCAAGAACTTGAAGCTGAGATTGTCGATGGACTTAAAAAGCTTGGCAACAAAATATGATATGGCAACAAAATGGAAACAATTCAATCTGTCGGATATCACTACAATCTCTGAGCATAGAGTATCTCATTTCGATGGAGAAAAAGACTATATTGCGACTGGTGATATATATTTGAACAAAATTATCGGTAATCAGCGAGTGAGTTACGAGAATCGGCCAAGTCGTGCCGATTTAATCATGAGTGAAAACGATGTGCTGTTTGCCAAAATGAAAGATACGGTAAAAGTTTTGGTCGGCTCAAAAGATACCTCGGATAAGATATTTTCGACTGGTTTCTACATCCTAACGCCGCACAAAGATGTTTCGAAAGAATTCCTATATTTCAATTTTCTGTCTGATGATTTCAATCGCCAAAAGAATTTACTCTGCACCGGGGCAACAATGTCTGGCTTGAATAATGTTGGGTTAAAAAAAATAACTCTTCAACTTCCTGTAAAAAGTGACGGAAGTCCTGACATTGATGAGCAGAAACGGATCGTCGCTATGCTTGAAGAAGCGGAAACATTAAAAAAGAAACGTGCTGAAGCAGATCAGAAAATGAATGAGTTGGCCCCAGCACTTTTCTCAGAGATGTTTAGTGGAAATAAATTCGATGATCCTAAGCTGGGGACATATATTACGAACTTAACGAGTGGTGCTCGTGGATGGGCAAAGTATT
Organism: uncultured bacterium; assembly: GCA_903861205.1. Lineage (GTDB taxonomy): Bacteria > Patescibacteriota > Minisyncoccia > Phycocordibacterales > DATDWN01 > CAIOTC01. Next base: position 42,486 of record CAIOTC010000016.1, read on the forward strand.
ACACTGGCGTGCCTGGCTACAAATATATTCGTATTCAGAATGTAAAAAACGCTAAGTTACATTTCGATGACGTGCAATATGTTGAGGTGCTGGATTCTGCCGAATCAAAAAGGATAAAAGTACAAGAGGGTGATCTGCTTATCAGTATTACGGCTGATCTGGGTCGTACTGCTGTAGTTGATAGAAAAACCGCAAATGAAGGTGCCTATATAAACCAGCACATTGCACTGGTACGGCTTAATAATGAGTACAACCCTCTGTTTGTAGCTCACTATCTTGAAAATGATGGCAAGGGACAATTTTTGAAATACGGACAAGCCGCCTCAAAAAAGGGCTTAAATTTTGACTCTATAAGATCACTCAGGATTCCGAAACCACCTATTGAATTGCAAAACAGTTTTGTAGATAAGGTAAACGAAATTGAGATGCAAAAAGAGAAGCAAAAACAATCCGCCATTCAGCTGGAAGTTCTTTTCTCATCGCTATTGTCGAGAACTTATAGTGGTCAATTATAATTATGTCGACTATATCTGCAACAAGAAGAGGATTTTTATATCAAGATCGTTTTGCAACCGCGACCTATCTTGAGCAGTGGCAAAGTAAGAATATCAAGCAGTTTTTCATTGATTATCCATTACCAAATCAAAAATCAATTGATGTCCGGCATATTGATGTTTTGGATCAAGAAAATGTATATGAGGTAAAATCTGGCGAAGAATTCAAAAAAGATAAGCGCAAAAAAGAGTCATCAGGGATAAGAGATGCACTAATAAACTTAAAAGAATATTTTGATTCAAGAAATTCATGTTTACTAAATTTAGTGATTCGAAAGGGTTTTAGAGGCAACATAACCACTTATTGGGATCATATAACACAAGTTCAGACGCATTCTTTTTCACTACCGCAAACAAAAACTCAAGTTACGTGGTTGTTCAATAAATTACTATTACCTGGAATTAATTCCCATAAAGAATTATTTGATTTTTGTAAAATCGTAAAAGTTGCTGACTTTGCTGACGACGAACCGAATAATGGCAATGATCCATTCCCAGATATTGATGACTTTGTTATGGGGAAAATAACGGATATAACGAAGGAATTTAACGCACAAGTGTCTTGTGTTGAATATCCAGATCAAATTTTGATGAATGACTTATATCACAAATGTAGATTATATGCTGGAACAGGAGAGGATGTGCATGAGATTTTTACTTCTATCATAATTGATTTTATTACACACAGAGTTTTTCTAGATGCAAACTATACCCCCAATTCAAATAGAGGTAAGAGTAGAGATGACATAAAGAAAGAAATCGATAAAAAAGTCAATCAATATTTGAATGGAAACTTGGCGGCGAATATGAATAGTACGAACGCAGATCCACGTCTTACAAACGAAGGAAAAACACCATGAAAAAAATAACGAGCGGACAAGCTAATATAGCAGGAATAAATGCACAAGCATGGGCTTCGATGTCTCTGTTTTTACAGTATTTGCGTGATCCACGATTTTCGCATATTCATCTCGAAGTACCTAACTTTCAAGACTTTAATCTTGTTTTTAATGATGGTCATAAAATTATTTGCGAATCAAAGGATAGAAAAGTTAATTTTAATTACGGACATTTAAGGCCTATCTTAGAGAATATAAACAGGAGCAAGGCTATTGGTGATCAAGATGAAATTCTTATCGTGTGTCGTAACGCAAATAAAAGCTTAATCTCTGACGTGGAGCATGTAAAGTATTTTGAAGAACTAAAAAATAAATTTAAGAAAAAAGGTTATGCCGGGACAGAAATTGCATTGCTTCCGAAGGTAAAATTTTGGGTAGTGCCACCCTCTTTTAATTCAGAGGTAATTTATTCTTTATTTTCGGAATTAATAAATTTTTGGCTTCCTCCCGAGGATGTCAAGAGATTTATTGACAGTATTTTGATCCAAAAGATTTACAAAGGCTCGGCAAGTGGGGCTACTTATAGTCGTTCCGATATTCTTAAAGAAATAGAAGAATTCAAAAAAGAAGTTCAGAAAGGGAGTGATTATTTCAATTTACGAACAAAGAAAGATAAGCAATTCAAGGAGCTAGAAAAGATTGTTAAGAGCAATGGAAAAGTCACTCTAGGGAGCCGTTCGCTTTCTGCTTTTTCAACCCGATGGGATTTAATGTCATTTGCGATGGATAGACTCAAGGCTAGGAGCGATCTTGATTTAAAAAAATGGGGTGATCTATGGCAGTTGAACCGGGTTTATTATTTTACCTTCGGTATTTTCCACGTCTTTGAAGCCAACCTACAAACAGACAAAAATCGGAAGTATATTTTGGGCTATATAAAAAAATACACAAAAACAATCCGAGGTTTTTACCGATCTGATTTTTTTGATGTGGATGTCGTAAAGATTGTCACCAAAATTATAGAGGGGCCTGATGGTGAAAAATACTTCAATGATGCTTTTGCTATCATCAAGGATTTAATCACTTTTAACGAAAAGGAGTTTTTCTATCTTAAGGATAGCGGTTATGATCGTGGCGAATGGGAAAAAGGAGAACTTTGTAAGCTCCTACATAAGATTTACACCCGTGCAGATGCGGTTCTGAAGCAAAAGATTTTCGATCTGCTTGTTTCGGGATTTAATGTCACAGAGGACGACGGAGAATTCATTCACCATGCACCGACTGATGTGTACGGGATACTTCGTGAATGGCTGGATGACGATTTCAAGGGCAGATTTAAGAAAATAGTGAAACTCGCCAGCGATCAATATCAGCGTTACTACAAGAAATTTGGTAGCAAAATTGAGTTTAAGGGCTGGGAACATATGGGTGGAGGCACATCCTTTGGTCCGGGTGGCCACCATGTTGGGGATCGCCATTTTGTCGGCTTTATCCTTGCACCAGCTATTCGTAAATATTACGACACGGATAAAATTAAGGGGTGGAATTTTATCAAACAGCAGTGCATTACCACAACAGCAAAGGTCAGCAAAACGAGACCGGATTTTCTTAATCGCTCAGTATACGAAATAGTCTTAAGCCGTTATGCAGATTCCAATAAGAAAATATCAAATGAGGCGTTTGGCATCTTGAAAGAGTTTATTCTTTCCAGAAGAGGCATACCCCACAAGACCGACTTAATCTACCAAGCGGTCGTTGGTTCTGATATGCCGGATGAAAAAAAATGGAGACTGGTTGAAATTACCACTAAGAAATATGGGATACCGGTCAATCCTTTTGCCGAGCTGATAGTCACTGATCTTGCAAAGAAGAGTTACGGACCGGCAAAAACCACACTGAAGCAGTGGTTTGCCGATCCAAAGTATTATAAGAACTTCAGATTTGATCTCGACTCAGTTTCGAGTATTAAGGCGCTCCTTGATAGCGACCTAACTTTTGCTGTCGAATTATTCAAGGCACTTATCACAAGTGACTATATAAAAAATGGAAAGAGCGACCACTTTGGTGCTTATACTGTCGCGGCTTTGTTAAACGATATCATCAGGAGAGATTACGCTATGGGATTGTCCATAATTCGCCTACTGGAGAAGGAGGAGAAGTTGAGCGATGACCAGCAAATTATTTATTCATTCAGCCTGTTCAACCATCACGGAAACGATGATTCAGATGATCAGGAATTGTTATTAAAAACATATGATGAAGTAGTTGACCCATTCTTAAAAAAATACAGCGATGATATCTCTAAAATCTGCCAAAGATTAACAGATGCCAATTGCAGAGAAGCTTTTGTTCAGTTTGCGGCTAGACTGGCGGTCAAGAAAAAAATGGCAGATGCATTAAGGATTGTTCGTACTTTCGTAAACGATCCCGATCCATATCTCCCAGGCAAAGACCCCCATGACCTCGAAGATAAATACAATGAGCATAAGAGCGTGATGGAAGGTAAAGAGCCGAGCTCAATTAGGTCGGTTCGTGGTTGGTGTGGTTGGGTTCTTATGAAATGTTCCGTTCTTGATGGACGAGATCAGGTTCCAGAAGTTATTGAGCTTACTAAAAAGTTAATCAACGATGAAAATTACTATGTGATTCACATGGCTTGTTTTGCTCTCGGTCAAATAGCAAGAAATCGCCTTACTGTTTTACCGTCTGATAAAAACACACTCTTTTTTAATGATGATAAAGAAAAAGCTCTCCGCATGGCTAAAGAAGTTGAGGTCATTGCTTTCGGCCTTTTGGACAGTCTTATTTCGTGGCTACCGTTAGTGCAGAAAGCTATGACCAAGAGTGTTTTGCATGTATTTGACCCACTCAGAGCACTCAACGAAAAAGACTCGCTTAGACTTATAACCGCCCTCGCCAAACTTCCAGCTGACGCGACGGAGGAATCTGCCCCATTATTTGTTTTTTGTGCTGAATTCAGAAAAAATGCTTATAAGGACTGGCGATTTGGTATGCCTGGGTTATATGACGATCTTGGGCCGGAAAAATATGATGAGAAGAAATTTAAAGCTATTTTGATGGACACTATCAAAGAGCTACAAAAGAAGGACTCGGACAATTGTTTCCGGTTTGCTTCATCTGTTGAGCATGCAATGAGAGAAGCCTCACCAGAAAACGGCGAGCTCGAAAAGAATACAGAGATTGCTCTTGAATATCTCGATCTACTTTCAAATGTTTATGCCCATAATGTTTTCAACTTGATCTATCAGATTATGGAGACAAAATTCGGTACTCCGGATAAATATGTTGAGAAGTGGTATAGCTTATTGATCAAATGTTTGAGTGTTGAAAAAGGATTCTACGAAGAGCAGGCTAAAAAAGGCAACATGGCAAATGTCTATTGGTATCCTGCTCTATATCACTCTCGAATAATGGAGTTAGTCCATGAAAAGCTTGGTCAAGACAAATTTATGCAAGCGGCCAAGATATTCTTTTCTTTCCCGAAAGAACTCGATCTCCACGAGACAGCTAACTTGGTTTCAATTATCCAAGAGCTAGCGAAAACCGATAAAGATGCAAAGGCGATTATAAAAACACTTATCGATAAAAATCCGAGCAAATATTGGTCGTTGAAAGATAAATCTAAAAAATCAAAATGACAATCTTTTACATCATCATCGGCATTATCATAGTCACCGCTATAGTAATCGCTATCTCGCGTGGAGGTCTTGCTGATGTAGAGGAAAAAGCTAAATATCGCTATAACCGCAAGAACTTTTTTCTTACTCGAGCGGAGCATGAATGCTACGACGCTCTCGTCGAAGCTGTCGGTGCCGAGTATCACATCTTTGCCCAAGTGCATTTGCCTACTTTGGTCGATCATACAGTTCGAGGACAGGACTGGCGTGCGGCTTTGGCGCATATCAATCGGAAGTCTGTTGATTTTGTGCTTTGTGACAAAGCATATCTCTCGCCAAAACTTGCTATCGAGCTTGATGATAAATCGCACGAACGCGCGGACCGGCAGGAACGTGATCGTGAAGTAGAACGTATCTTGCGTGAAGCCGGTGTATCGCTCTTGAGACTTGAAAATCGCGGCAGTTTTAGCCCCAGCGAATTGGCTCAAAAAATCAAAGAGACACTTAACCCCAAGTCGACATCATTATGAAAATCAACAACACATTCAAACTCATCATTTCGCTTATTATCCCGCAGTTGGCAGGAGGACTGGGTAGCTACTTTACCATCGGTTCGGTGAAAGATTGGTATCCGGTGCTGGAGAAGCCCGTTCTCAATCCACCGGCATGGATATTCGGACCGGTTTGGACGACGTTGTTTCTTTTGATGGGCTATGCACTTTATCTTGTCTGGAAGGACGAGAGTGGAAAAAGCAAAGGCCTGGCCTATTGGGCTTTTGGAATTCAAATGGTTTTAAACGCGCTATGGTCGATCATCTTTTTCGGCCTGCATAGCCCGGGCGGAGCACTTTTTGAGATGATTTTTCTTTGGCTAGCCATTCTCGCCACGATCATCGCTTTTGCTAAAATATCAAAACCGGCCGCATGGCTCCTCGTGCCCTATATTCTCTGGGTCAGCTTTGCCGGGTATCTTAACTACGCCATCTGGGCATTAAATTAAAATGAGCACCGACGATCCAATCAAAGGCGAGCCTAGCGAAGAAGCTCCGGACGAGGATGTTAAGGATCTGATGGAAAGTCACGATCTCGATAAGGACACGGCCGAGCGCGTGCAAGAAATCATGGACGATCTTGGTGTGGACGAGGACGACGCCGTTGAGATCGAGGAAAACTCATAAGACATATGCCAGAAACAAAAAAGAGCAACAAAAAGGAATGGAGACCTCGCACATTGCCTAAAGGCATGACAGTTAAGCAGATGGAGGAAATTTTTACTGATCGCTTGGCCAATCTGATTGTCCGACTTTTGGATTACCGGCACGAGCAGAAACTCAAGGCTCAAACCACGGGAGAAAGTAAGCCGGAAGATAACAATAAAAATCATGCTTAGCGTTGAACGAGTAAAAGAGTTGATAAACGATCCGAAGCTCTCCGATAAGGAGGTTGAGGAAATTCGGGATCAGCTGTACATGCTTTCCGAGATTATGTTCGAACAGTGGCAGGCGGAAAGGATAAAAGCTAAAAAAGCCGAGCAAAAAGACAATGAGAAAAAAGAGGAACCCAAAATTTAAGGTTGAAGTGGAATACAGGGAGGTGCCGGATAAGAAAGACCGGGTGCGCCAGCTTTGGGATTTATTGGTTGTCTTACCCGATCCGGATAAAGCACCAAAAGAAACCGGTGAGTCGAGCAAGTAAGGCTGGCAGAATTTACTATGTCACTACGTTGATATAGTAAGGCCGGTTACTATATCAATCGAGTATGATAGAAGTCGCAAATACAGCTAAAGACACTTTGCATAGCGATGAATACGATCGAGAGACGGTTGAGGAATGCCGTCGGCTTGAACAGCGTTTTAGTGATAAGGAAAAAGAGGGAGACAAACCAGCCCCTTGGTACGGCTTAACTCGTGATCTAGCCCTTTATGCTTTGCGTGGCGAGAGATATCGCCGGAAGGAAGAAACCATCGCCCGACGTAGGAATGCGATGGCTGAATATCACGAGAAGCTGGACAAAGCAAAACCGGCATCAATTGTGTATTGTCTGGCATGCCGATCGCAGATGAATGTTGTTGAGAAGGATTTACGAGGGTTTGGTAAAAAAGAACAAATTCTATTCTATTTTCGCTGTCCGGAGTGCAACGAGATGAGACGATTCTTTGATAACGGTGAGGAATACCGGCCAGCTCCACCATCGTGCATTAAATGCAGTACTCCGGTTGATCAGACGTTCAAACGAGAAGGTTCTAAGCTGATCCATTCTTACACATGCGCCAAGTGTGGCTACCACGAGGACGACGTTATTGATCTCGATGAGAAACCGAAGGCTCCCAAAATTGATAAAGACTTCATCAAAGACCGAGAGAAGTATTGCATGAGTAAAAAGGAGGGCGACGATTACGTTAACTGGATAGTCCTCATGGAGCTTCCGCAGACAAAAGAAATGCTGGAAAGATATTCAGACGATCCTAAAGCCGACGTTATAAGCCAGATTAAAAAATTAAACATCGCTCAAGTTGAGGCTCTTTTGAAACCGGCCGTTGAGAAGGAAAAGTATCAGGACCTAGTTTTCGGCAAGCCAGAAATATATCAAGGGACTGTTATCTTGCCGTTTACGATTCAAGATACTTCGGCCGATAGGAACGACTACGACAGCCAGCTTTTTCTTAAACGTTTGATCGACGAGGCACTCGGCGAGACTAACTGGCGTGCCATGAGCGATGACTTTGGTTATAAGCTTGGATTGCTTAACGGACGGATACGAGGCGTGGAGAGTGAGAAGGACTTGGCCGAGTTGGCAAGGGTGCGACAGAAAAAACAGGACAAAGTATCCGGTTCGGTTGAGGACAAAAGTTAAGCAATTATGACTCGGTGCAATTTGCTTAACATTGTTTGAGTTAAGCAAATCGTCCCACGTTCTCAAATTTGGTTTTACGGCTCGTCAGTGTCTCAATTGGTGCAAAGCTCTTACTCTCGGCACAAAGCTCGCCACAAGGGCAAACACGTGGCAACAACCGGGGCGTTTATTTGGGAGCCGATGTGGTCTGGAATGATCCCGATTTTTCTGATAAAATTACGGTTGTAAAAGGCAGGTTCCATGTGTTTAGGCATAAAGCGTTGAAAAGTCCGGAATTATGCCTGCCTCCGGGAGGACGACCGTTAAAAGGTCTTTAATCTCTCGGATATTTCGGAGAATTCCGTTCCAATTCAATTCCTTGATGGGCACTAGCATTTTTTATTGGGCGAGTGGTGCAACTGGCTAGACACGCTAGTCTTAGGAACTAGTGGAGTAATCCTTGGAGGTTCGAATCCTCTCTCGCCCACAAAATTTGAAACCGCGAAAGCGGTTTTAATTTTGTGGACGAGAGCAAAGCATTGCTTTGCGAAGAGGATTCGAACGACGGAGCGGGTACCAGCTTAGCAAAGCTGGTCGCGAGTCGGTGCCCAGCCTAAAATTTTCTGGCGAGAAAATTTTAAGGCGAGGGAGACATCCCCCTCGCCCACTGGACAAAATAACTTTTTGTGATACAATGCACCCCAGAGTGTCGTTCTTTGACACTTGAAAGGAAAGGACAAAAATGGCAACAACACCGCCAAGTCTTCCGCCGCCCAACACTCCAGTTGTGGCTATTAGTTATGCTGCTGGAATTTCCGCGACAGCGTTGGTAACCAACTTGGTCTTCCTCGCTTTATCGGCGTCGATGATCTTCACAGGAGTATTTCTTGGACAACATAAGTCCATCTCAACTCTTGTCACGATTAACGTGTTCTCGCTAGGTATTACGCTTTTGCTTTTGCAAGCAATACATCTCGGATTGAGTTTGCAGATAGTACTGGAAAATCGTTCTGCCATGCTGCTCCGATTCGGAGCATACGCCGGAAACGTAAAACCTGGTCTGGTATATGTTATGTGGCCGCTCTATCAACTGATTTCGGTTACAAAAAACATGATCGAGTTCGATATTCCGGATTCGCCAGAAAAAATATTTCACGGTGATCTCACCGAAGACACCAGTGACGGTGTTGTGCCAAAAGGCTACACACCGGCATTAAGAATTACATTTGCACCTCCGCAACCACTTGAAAAGGACAAGGATGGCTACGAGGTGACTATCAAGGATCCAATCAAGGGCGGTCAGGAGACAAAATCACTGATCATTCCCAAAGATGATGCCTATTACAAACGAAACACGACGGAAATTGAAGCCTCAGTCGGTTTTTGTGTGACAAACCTGCGAACTTTCTACGAAAAAATTGGGAGTGTAGACAACGCCAGCCGCAGCATGAACGATCATGCTGTCTCCGGTCTGAACAGTCGACTTCCAAAATTCACATTAGCCGAAGCTTTGCTCCGACTCGACGAATTTGCCTTCGGTATGATAGAGGATCTGACTCAGTACTCCAACGATTGGGGTATCTGCGTGGTTTTCTTCCGCTTCAAACACCCCGGCGTTAGCCACACCTTAAACGCTGCTGTGTCCGGTGTCGCTGTTGCGGGCGAAAACCTGAAGACAACAAGGCTCGCGGCCGAAGGAATAAAAACAACGTTGACACAAACCGGTCTTGGCAAAGCAAATGCTGAGTTCGATCTCCTGTCAGCTAGAGGTCATGCATTAAAAGAAATGGCCGATGTCGCGGCTACTCCCGGTGGCGCGCTCGCAATGACCGTCAACGCAACGCAGGAAGCATTAGTTGCGGCAAAAACCGTGATCGTTCCGACTGATAACATCATGGGAATGATTGCCGGAGCATCAGGAATGCTCAAAAATATTCCGGATATACCAACCGCAAATCAGGATCAAACTCCTCCGAAAAAAGAGCAGGAGTATGGAGCTGACGTGAAGAAATACGGTGGCAAGAAAGGAAAGGATAAGAAATGATTCCAATCCTAATCTTGATCGCTTTTGTGGCAGTGATTATCATTGCTATACGTAGATTTTTTCCAAAACTTGGATCGACGGAGGACCTTGATTCAAAACCAAAGCCCCCGTCTCAAAACAAACAAAACGAGGATGAGACTAAAGCGCCTGCAAAAACTCCACCAAAGCCTCGGTGGAAAACTTCGTGGAACTCTACATGGGCCAAAATCCAAGAAAATTGGCAGGTGCTAGCTGGTATAGTAATATGCCACGTACTTCTGTTGATTTTCTTTTACCGCCGATTTGAGTGGTATAGAGATCTCTTTTGGTGCTGGCTCTATTGGTTTGATCACCTAGTGATTCTTGTCGCTCTTGTGTTTTTTCGCAAGCGCGACGATAAAGGCAAACCAACCAAAGAATTGCATGCGTTTGGAAGTTTAATGCTGGTTCTGCTTCTCATCGGAAATTGCTTTGCCTTGGCAGAGTGGAACTGGGGACCGCACGAAACTTGGTGGATGTTCAGCCCTTCGGCCTCACATTCTCCAAGCGTTCAAAACGAAAGGGCCCCCGAATCTCCCGTAATCTCCGCCAAGTTGTCAGCCGCGAATCCGGATGGCGAAATCAGGGTGCGGGAGTTCTGGGACAAAAATCCGCCAAAGGGTCCGGTGATCGAAATCGCAAACGTCGCCTGGATGGAATCGGACTTTCAACAGTTCAATCCGACTGATAGGACAGAGCCGTTTATCCATGTGAACGATGACGGGAGTAAGGATATCGGAGTTTACATGATCAACGACGTCCAGTGGAAAAAAGAACTTGCTTCGCCGAAAATTCCACCCGAGATCAGGTCATACGATTTGACAACTTGGGAAGGAAATTTGGCGGCAGCACATTACCTCGAAAATAAGTACGGGGCAAAGAACTGGAGCACGTACGACGATGTCAGGCTCAGATTGTCTGGTGAGCCATACACTAGAACCGCTCCGGTGGATGGTTGGAGTAAGCGTGTTTACGCTCACCCAGATATTGTCGTAAACATTTACGTCGACGGCGATGTGGTAGTTCGAAACGACAAAGGCCAATTTTTCAAGGGCGGGCCAAAAATATTTCAAAACTATGGTCTGTCGAAATGGGTTCAGTACCAGTCCGCAACCGGACAGCCAGTAACATTGTCCATAAAACCTTTCAAGTAAAACAAAACCACGCAACCCGAACGGGATGCGTGGCTTTTTTTATTTTTTATTTTCCTACAACGTCAGGTTACTCGGCTTTGGGATCCCGAATGATGTCAGAACAAAATTTATGATGCCGTAGACCGAAAACATAATGACCATGCCGACAATCCCATATATTATTGCGTCTCTTGCCTCCGTTCTCTTGCTGTCGCCGGCTTCCAAGTTTAAAAACTTGAAAATGCCGTAAACAAAATACAAGAAAGAAAGCGCAAACAAAAGCAAGATGAGTGGATTTAGGATTAAATCACTGACCTTTTGAAGAAATGGGACAATTGACATGCAGGATTATGGATTATTGCAATGGAACCTGAGGGAGAGATCCGGGTATGGCAGTACCCGTCAAGCCAGTTGCATTAACAAGAAACGTAACCAGACCGAATATTGCGATAATAACAACCAAACCGATAATACCCCAGAGCATAGCTTGCTTGCCTTCTTTTCGTTTTTCCTCATCACCGGCGTTCATAACGAATTTGACCACACCGTAGATGAAGTAGACGATAGCGACAGCGAACAAAATTGGAATGATTGTGCTGTTTATAAAGGTCAGTATCGTACCGCCAAAACTAGTTAAACTGCCAGCTACAGCTGACGGTGCCTGTGCAAGAGCCAAAACTGGACCAAATGCCAACAAACCATAAATAATTTTTTTCATTTGTTAATTAATTATTAATAAAACTAATAATAGTAAACCTCAAAACACACCGACCACTTTTGATAAAGTTATGTATAAATTATAATACTTGCCGGACTGCAAGACAAGAGACCTGTGGATAGCGATTAACAACCTGGAATAGTCCATGATTCGGCTACATTGCAATTTGGATTACCACTTCCCACGCTTGGCTTTATACCTGTTGTATTTCCAATAAATGTCAAAATACCATAAATGGAAACAATGACAAAAAGCGCCACGATGCCCCAAAGCATGCGCTGTTTGCCTTCCTCGCGAGCATCCTTGTCATCGGCATGCAAAATAAATTGCGCCATACCCCAGAAAAAGAAAATCAGGGCTATACCGAAAACAATCGGAATGGTCAGATTAATTAATTTTGTTGCTGATGTCAGCAAATCCGTCAGGCCTTGCAGGGCGGCGAAGGAAACGACTGGTGTGATAATGCTCAAAACAAAAGCGATTGATATTATATTTTTTTTCATATTAATAAATAAGTTACTTAATTTTTATTTGTGGCACAATCCCGCCAGTGTTGTCGATAAAGCGATTATCCGGAGTTGTCTGGTTACTTCCAGGCAAAAGCGGTTTGACAATGTCGTTTTTGCCGAAAAATTCGTTGGAAACTATGCCCAGAATACTGCGAACCGAAACAAGAACAAACAGCACGACCGCGCCCCAGATCATATATTGCCTGCCGGTTTTTAATTCGTCTTTGTTGCCGGCGTTTATGAGAAATTTGGTCAAACCCCAGAAAAAAGCGATAAAACAGAGAACGTAAAGAATCGGAATGACCAAGTAGATCAGGTTAGTGGCTTCCTCGACAACGCCTTTAAACGTCATGCCACCGGTCGAAAGACTGAAATCGGCAAAAAGCGGAAGCGGAGTCAAGAAAAACAAAAATAATAAATATTTTTTCATTTTAATGGGCAATAAAAGAATTAACTGTGGTTTGAACGACCGCCGATATTCCGGCCGCGCCGAGCAGAACCCCCGCGCCTATGAGCGCCCACAACAAATTACGATTTGCATCCTCGATGGCTTTTGGATTGCCTTGGGCTTGAACATATTTCCAACCGGCCCAGATGATATAGCAGACCACCGCCACCGCGGCGATAGGCATGATGATGTTGTTTAGGATGGCCGTGATAAGTCCCAGAAGAGTGCTGCAATCCTGGCCGTCGCATTTGAGAGGGTTTGATATGGTGATTTGTTGGTTAACAGGAGTAGGGTTGTTATCGCCCGCTGGATTGAGTTGGCCTTGGGAATAAGCGACAAAAGGCAAAATAAAAAATACAAGTGTTGAACAAAACAATAAAATTCCTTTAAATTTTTTCATAAATAATTTATTTACTTCATAAGATTAGTTACTTTACTCGGATCCACCAGCGCCGTGACGATTAGGTTCACGATGAGCCATGCCGCCAGAACCCAGCCGATGCCCCAGGCCACCTTTTCGAACATTGCATTTGCTTTGGTTCTTTTGGCTGGTTCGCCGCCGGATGTCATATATTGCCAACCTGCCCAAGCGATAATGACCACCGAAAAGGCCAGAGCCAGGGCAACGACTGTGTTGATGACATTTTTGACGGCTTGGATGAGCTGAAAAAAGCTATCGCATGGCACTTCCTTACCGCTTTGTTGGCAACCGGTCACGATCCCGGACTGAAATGTCACTGTTCCTTGAGTCGGTCCGACTGGAATATTCTGGGCATATAAAACAAACGCTGGTACAAAAAACATTAGAAAAAATAACCCGCTAATTATTATATTTATTTTGTATTTATTCGTAGCCATTCGTAGATTCGAATCATTCACAGATTCGTATATTTATTTTAAAAGCAATGAATCAATGCTACTGTTCGCATTCCCCAACGCCTCCGAAACCCTGGCCTGACCGCTTGTGATTGATTCAATCATATCACGAAATGTGTTCCCGGTAGCTGTGGAATCCGGATCAAGCCATGATCGGCTGACTAGTGCCGAGCTGTAAAAAACCGAGCGGAAAGGATCGCTGGGCTTGTTGGCTAAAAGGTCGCGCCTCACCGGTGGCAGATTGGTCGCCGCTTCCATCGCGGTCTGGGCCGCCGGTTCTGTGAGCGCTATAATGACGCTGAAAGCCGCACTGGCCGATTTGGACTGTTTGACGATGGCCCCGGCGTACATGTGAGCAAAATCTATTTTTGTTTTGGACTGGCGATCTTGCGGAATGTTGGTTACGTCAAAATTCAGATTCGGATTTTTCTGCTGGATGGAAAAAATCTCGCTGGCAAAACCGACATAAAGCGACAAATTGCCGGAGAGGAAAAAGTTGAGCGATGACGGCAACGAGCGGTTCCACGAATACGCGGCCGATGTCGGATTGGAAAATTGAGTGTAGTAATCCAGCGCGGCCTGACCCGGCAGGACCTGACTGTTTAATTGTGATGACAAAACGGACAAATACGCGCCGTTTGTGTAACTGACTATCGGCGTGCCGGCCTGCAGAAACAAAAGCGACAAAATGGCCTTGGCGTTCGTCACATTGTTGTATTCGCCAAAGGAAATCGCGCTTTGCATGACGTTTCCGGAGCTGTCGCGCCTGGTCATGGTCTTAACCAGTCCGTAAATTTCGTCCCAATATTTTGGCGGTTGCGAGACCAGGTTGTTTGTAAAAATGTCGCGATTCCAATACATGACCAGCGGATCAATCGCCAAAGGAACGGCCATAACACCCTCGTCTTTCAAAAACATTTCGCCTTCCTGAATAAATTGATCTTTGAAAGTTCGCTCGGAATAGGTGGCGTACGGAATGGTTAAAAACTTGTTGCGGTTTTTGTAAATGGAATCTTCGCGCAAGATAACCGCGTCCGGACCGGCGCCATCAGCCAGTGCCTCGACAAAATCAGCGTCGAAACTGTCAGCGTCTTTTTTGACGTAATTGACCGTGACATATTTATTGCCTGAAATGGACGAAGCTTTGTAAGCCGCGTTGAAAGCTTGGCCTGGAATCGTTCCCCAAATAGTAATGTTAGCAGTAGTTTGTCCCGCGCCGGCTTTGTACATGGCAAAAAGAACAATACCAACGACGAAGCAAACGGAGAAAATGGCGATAACAGCGATTTTAAAATTGGACATGATAATAGTTTATAAAGTTAAAAGTCCTTAAAGTCTATAAAGTCAGGAATCTAAAAATTTTTGCATTTTCTTTATAGACTTTTGACTTTACGGACTTGTGACTTATAGTTTCTTAAATATTATACCATAATGGTGGCTCCCCGCAGAGATCTCGCGGTCCATATGAAAACCATTTTTCTCCATCATTTCCAAAACGGTTTCTTTTTTGACCACTACATCGGGTTTTGGCCCAATTCCGCCGAACGAATCCGCCCAATCCACAACCAAAACTCGTCCGGCCGGTTTCAAAATGCGCTTGATTTCCGCGACGGCCGATTGTTTGTTTTCCAGCTGAAAAAGGACGTTGCAAATCAGCGCCAAATCGATCGATGCGTCACGCAAATGCGTTCCGCCGACTTTTTCGATGTCGCCCCAAATGACTTCGACGTTGTATAGTCCCTCGCGGACAGCGTTATTTTTTATTTTGGTCAGCAAATCTTTCTGCGCGTCAATAGCGTAAACCCGGCCGGTGGCGATCAGCGCCTTGGCCGCCGACATAGTATAAAATCCCGATCCGGCGCCGAGATCGGCAATTTCCATACCAACCTGAATCCCGCACTGCTCGATATTTTTTTGAGGATCCGAGAACATGACTATATTATACCACCCAATTTCCTAATTCAAAAATTTTCTGTTGAAAAGTTTAAATACGAAGGACTGCCCTTTGTATTTTTGGGTAATTGCTACAAAGGGCAGTCTTTTGTATAATTATTGGTATGAATAACAGAGACTACAAAGAATTTGCTTCCGGAGGTGTTTATCACATTTTTAACCGAGGTAATAATAAGGAAAACATTTTTCTTAATGAAAATGATTATGGAGCCTTTCTTTTTAGATTAGCAATCTCTTTGGGTTTCGATATGAACGATCTTAAAAATTATAAGCTGATGTATTTTCCCTACTCACGGATGGCAATTTCTGAAACTAGCAAAAACAATTTTAAGTTACATTCTTTTTGTCTCATGCCAAACCATTTTCACTTGGTTATCGAGCAATGTAAGGACGTGCCCGTATCAAAGCTAATTTCAAAAACTTGCACAAGTTATTCGATGTATTTTAATAAAAAATACACCAGAGTTGGGCACTTATTTCAAGATCGATTCAAAGCAGTTTTAATAGATAACAACCCCCAACTAATGTGGACATCATCATACATTCACATGAACCCGGTCAAAGACGGATTAGTAAAATCACCCGAAGATTATGTTTGGAGTAGTTACAGAGACTACACTGAAGAAAGAAATTTACCTATTGTGTCAAAAGAATTTTTACTGGAATTATTTGGTGGTGAAAAATTTTTAAAAAAAGAAACTTTGGCTTATTTTTCCAAAGAAAACTCTGCTATGATTGATATTCTTGATGATGATAATTAGAAAACCATAATTACAAAGGGCAGTCCTTTGTAACTTTGTAACCTTTGTACAGAAAGCAAAAAAGTGGAAAAGAAAAAGTGCCGGTTCCCCGACACTCTGATTTGCTTATTTATTTGGACAAGAACATTGTTCCAAATTTTCACTGGGTTGCCCAGATTCTATACCATGACAATCCTGACAAAAAGTTCTTTTGCACATATTGCATTTATGATCTTCCACTTCACCAATCCTGCAAACCGGGCAACTTCCTTCGCACCAACATTTTACCGCAACAACCTCCTTTTTTGGTTTGTGGCAATGGCAATTACAAAAAACTGTTCTGCCCCCGCCATCATCGAATTCGTGCAAACAGTTTTCGTGTTTGTTTAAGTTGCATTTCCGCGAGATCCACTCATCTTTGTCGTTTAAAGGCATGGCAATCCTTTCCGTTACCGATATTAGCAAAATGTTATAGGCAAATCAAACTGGCGATCGAGTCGCCGTCGCGGAGCTTCATGATGCGGACGCCTTGGGTCTGGCGGCCGAGAACCGGCACTTCCTTGGCGTCGACGCGGATGACTTGCGATTTTTTGGACATGGCTACGATTTCCACTTCCTCGCCTTCGAAAACTTTGGCCGAAATGAGCGGGCCGGTTTTGGCGGTAACATTAGCCGTTTTGATACCGGAGCCACCGCGGTTTTGGATTTTGTATTCGTCGACATCCGAGCGCTTGCCGTAGCCGTTTTGCGAAATAACCATCAGTGTCGGCACGTCAGACTCCTTGAGCACCACCTCGGAAGCAATAACGTAGTCTCCCTTGCCGAGCTTCATACCGCGTACGCCCATGGCTGTTCGGCCCATCTCACGGATGTCAGACTCTTTGAAATGAATCGATTGCCCCTTGGCCGTGACCACGATATTGGTGTCACCTTTCTTGACAAAGCTGGCAGAAATAAGTTCATCACCCGCGTCGAGCTTGATAGCGATAATGCCGGAAATGCGCACATCGTGGAAGCTAGCCGCACTACATTTTTTGGCCACGCCGTGTTTAGTAACCATAAGAAGCGAAGCGTCGGATTTTTTGATTTCTTTCGGCATCGGCAAAATGGAGGTGATTTTCTCGCCTTCGGACAGTGGCAAAAAGTTCTGAACGGATTTGCCACGCGTCGCTCGCCTTCCCTCCGGAATATCATACATTTTGGTTTGGTAAGCCTTGCC
The DNA here is from genome assembly GCA_903861205.1 of uncultured bacterium. GTDB lineage: Bacteria > Patescibacteriota > Minisyncoccia > Phycocordibacterales > DATDWN01 > CAIOTC01. The sequence goes on from CAIOTC010000016.1 coordinate 60,008, forward strand.
TTTGTCGGTGAAGAAAAGCAAATCGCTGTGCGTCGAAGTGATGAGAAGCGTCGTCACAAAATCCTCTTCCTTTGTATCAAGATCCACCACGCCAACTCCCCCGCGTCGCTGTTTGCGGAATTCGTCCGGGTTGGTGCGTTTGATGTAACCACCGGCCGTCAGCACCAGCGCGTTTTCCTCGTCGGCGATCAAATCCTCCACCGACAAAACCGCTGCGCCGCCTTTGATGATTTTCGTTTTGCGCTCATCGCCGTATTTTTCCTTAATCTGTTTGCATTCGTCTTTGATGATGGCTAAAATTTTCTTGGCGCTGCCCAAAATGGCTTTCAATTCCTCAATCAAAAGTTGCACCGCTTTGAGTTCGTCCTCCACTTTTTTGCGTTCCAGTCCGGCCAAGCGCTGCAATTTCATTTCCAAAATAGCCGTGGCTTGGATAGCCGAGAATTTAAACTCTTTCATCAAATTCCTGTGTGCTTCAGGCGTGTCTTTGCTGGCGCGGATCAGTTTGATGATAGCGTCGATATGATCGAGTGCTTTTTTGAGGCCGAGCAAAATGTGCTCACGCTCCAGCGCCTTTTTCAAATCATATTCCGTGCGGCGTTTGATAATTTCCTTTCGGTGGATGATAAATTCCTCCAAAATTCCCTTGAGCGACAATGTTTGTGGCACGCCGTTAACCAGCGCCACCATGTTGTAATGAAAAGCTTCCTCGAGCTGAGTGTGTTTGTACAAATAATTCAAAACGGTCTGCGGATGAGCAGTGCCTTTGAGGTCGAGGACCACGCGAATATCCTCGGCCGATTCGTCGCGGATATCCTTGATGCCTTCCAATTTTTTGTCGTGAATGAGGTCGACAATTTTGACAATCAGATCGGATTTGTTGACGCGAAACGGAATGGAAGTGATGATAATCTGAAACTGGCCGGCTTTGTTTTCCACAATCTCGGCCGTTCCGCGCACCACCACGCCACCACGACCGGTCGAGTAAGCGTGTGCAATATCTTTTGCATTGAAAGCGATACCGCCGGTCGGAAAATCCGGACCTTTGACAAATTGCAAAAGGTCTTCGTTGGTCGCGTCGGGATTATCGACAAGGTGTGTCAGCGCGTCCATCACTTCGCCCAGATTGTGTGGCGGAATGTTCGTGGCCATACCGACGGCGATTCCCAGTCCGCCGTTAAAGAGCAAATTGGGCACTCGGCTCGGCAAAACGGTCGGCTCTTTGCGCGTACCTTCGTAGTTCGGAATCCAATCCACCGTTTCCTTGTCGATGTCAGCCAAAAGTTCGCTGGTGATGCGGGACATTTTGGCCTCGGTATACCTGTCAGCCGCCGCACCATCACCGTCGATCGAGTTGTGGACAAATACTCCCGCAGATAAAGCAAAGTTATGGGTGTCATCAACAGTCAAATCATAAACGTCTTCTTTCGCATCTAAAAATTCCACCCCAATAACCTTGTGATTATAGAATACATCCTTAGAAATTCGCGAGACACCGCCATTTGAATAATATTTAGGAAAAGCAGACCCCCATTTTGGAGCACTTCCGTAAGGGTACACTTCGTTTCTGTATTTTTCATATAAAATCTCGTCGATCAAACCTTCTTTCTCAATAACTCTTTTGCATATTGCCAAAAATTTTTTCTTGCCTGTCAGATTTGTGGTGTGATTCTTGTTTCCCTTCAAAATTTTATCGTGCATTAACACTCGATATTCCGGATCTTGCCACAATCTTTTCAGAGTTTTTGTAATGCGTTTACTTATAATTTCCCTTAGCTCAGGATGATTCTTGTAGTGATTTTTATTCACACGGCTAAGAGTTTCTCTCATATATTCGGCGTATTTCTCATCTTGCCAATTTTCAATATTTCTAGCTGACAGGCGCGCAGAATAAGCATCTCGATTTTTCTGATCAGACCAAAAATTTTCTCTTCCCTCTTTCAATCTCTGAACATATGTCTGATCATTTTTATGACGGTTCTTGGAAAGATTGGCATGCATCATCCAGTGGTCTTTCCAATGCATTCTTTGAATATTGTCTGGATTTGAATTTAATTTATTGAAATCTTTGTGATGTCTGACTCGGCCGGCTGAAAGAGAATATTCCCCCATTATTATATTTAACTTATCGGCAAGGTGATGGGCAAAATCCCATTTATCATTTTTCGGCTGGAGTATCATTGGATATCCGATAAGTTCTGGTTTTGCATCAGATATGGCGGATAGTTTTTTGTACAAAGGCATAAGAGAATCTCCTGTTTTTAATTCTTTAGCCTCCTTATATTTTCCGTCACGAAGCATAAATCTGTGATTTGTAGTGCAACGAATCTCTTTTCCATTATCAAGAACCACTCTCATAATTTCCGCGTTTTTGATCGTCAAACGAGGATTTCTTATTTTAGCGATTTTTATCAATCCGTTACTACCGACAGTATACGTGTAATTTTTTCTTCCTTGCTTTTCTTCTTCAATTAAATCGCTGAACGATAACGCGCGACCATCCGAAAGTTCCACCTTTGTATCTTTCGTAAAACAACCAAAATTTCCCTGGCCGATGACCAACTTGTACCTCATCGAAAAATCCTGCGCCAAAACAACCAGCGCGCCGTAAGCGGCGGCTGTGCCGTGAGGATGATAGTTACCGGTCACATCTCCGATGATTTTGGCCGATTTTCTGGTTTTCCCGCCGGCGGTCAGGCCGAGTTCGTGCATGGTGTAAAGGATCCTGCGTTGAACGGGTTTCAGTCCGTCGCGAACGTTCGGTAAAGCGCGGTCGGTAATAACCGACATGGAATAGTCGAGAAAAGACTTCTTCATCTCGTCCGTAATTTCCCGGGGAATAACGTTGATATGGGCGGGTTTTATCGGTTCTGATTCTTCCTTTTTGGCCATAGAATAAAAAGCTTAGTGGCTTCATTATATCATATCCACACATTGAATTCAAAGCTTTTTGGAGCACTCACTCGGTGTATGTTGGTAATCCAACTTCACCGAGTGCGGGCAAACTTATATCGCAAATTTCTTACGAGAAAACTCATTTTGGTCGCCAGAATAAATCGCTGCTGCGATTTTTCTTCCTGCTCGTGTCTTCACGCACTCCGCAATGCGCCCAAAATGAGTTTTCTCGCCAAAATTTGCTTAGTGGTGAATCGAAAAATTTTTTCTCACCCGGTGTCGGCGGCGAAGCAACGCAGTCACCGGGTGTGGAAAAATTATTGAGTAGTTGAAGCAGTCGCTTCAGGAGTTGTTGTCGCCAGATTATAATAATCCGCTCCACCGTAAAGACTGGAGCCAAGTTGTTTAATTTTGGAAATTTGCTCGCCGATGGCCGAGGTGCTTTGGGACAAAATAGCGGTGAATGTCGAAAACGGACTTGTTTCGCTCGCCGAGATACGGTCAGAAATACTTTTTTCCTGTCCAAACTGCGGATAAATGGCCGTAATCCAAACAACAAAAATAATTCCAACGCACAAAAAAGAAACGAGAAAAGCAATCCGCTTTTTCGCCCCATCCGGCTTCTGTCTCAATTTTTCCAAGTAGTTGAACACAATAATAATTTAGAATTTTTAATTTAGAATTTAAAATAAATTTAAAATGATTAAATTTAAAAATTATAAATTCTAAATTTATTTTAAATTATAAATTCTAAATTTGTTGCAAAACCGTCACCTCCCCTTCCTTGCCCTCCAAATCTTTCTTTTTGATCGTCAATTTGTCCAGCGATTCTGCTTTTTCCTCGCCGGCTTCTTTTAGGAATTTTTTCAGCGCGTCCTTTTCGCCGACTTCACCGTAATGGCTGGGAATAATCAGTTTCGGTTCAAATTGCAGAGCCAACTTGTGCGCCACGGCCGGTGACAAAACTCCGTCGCCTCCGATCGGCACGAACAAAATATCCACGCCGTCGATTGCCTCCACCACATTAGCCGGAATTTTTTCATCGCCGAGCGCGCCAAAAAAACAGAGGGTAATGCCTTCCAGATTTATCGTATATATAGTATTGATTCGCTCCTCGCCTCCGTAGGACGATTTGGACAAAAAGCCTTTGATAAAAACTCCGCGCACTTCGTATTCGCCGGGACCGTTTATGATGAAGGATTCTTTTTCTCCGCGAGATGTCACGTCCGTGCCGTTGTGTTCAGGGCTGTTCAAAAGCGAAACGAGCGTAATGTCACTGCCAAACCGCGTGCTCTTGACCGGCGAATCTTTGGAAATCGGATTAACCGCCAAAGTGGTGTCGCCGAATGTAACCTTAAAAAAGTCTGCGCCGTGGTAAGTGATGATCATAATGTGCTTATTATATAGCACAAAATTTTAAATTTCAAATTCTAAATTTTAAATGAATTTTTAGTTCTGTCATTCCCGCATAACTTTCTGTCATTCCCGCGAAAGCGGGAATCCAGACCCTGTTCAATCACCCAGATTTCCGCCTACGCGGGAATGACACAAAACACAAAACAAAAGCCGTCATCCCGAAGGGTAACGGCTGTGCAGGGCCTAAACCTTGCGTATTAGATTACTCGTGATCTGCGTCAGGAACATATTCCCCGGACGCAATCATGTTCAGAACAGCCTCTTCGCCGAGCAACTCGTGCATATGCTTCTTTTGGCAGAGATCGTCTGTGCACGCCGGCTTACCGTGAAGTTCCTTCTTACGAAGACAAGCCTGGGCTTCGTTCCAAAGTGGATTGCTCTTCCTCACGTCAGTGTAATTCTCGTCGCAGATAGACGTGACGTTCACATCCGCCGCGAAGGCCGGCTTTGCTCCGCAGAAGCGACAAGATTCAGTTGAATCGGCACACTGTTGCTTCGAGTAATAAACTGCCAATTCTCTGCCACGAACCGAGAGATTCTGATGCCAGATCTGTATGCTTTCCATTTGTACTCTCCTACACACTATTATACACCTAAACGATTTTATTGTCAAGTAGCAAAAAGTCCTTATTTTTGTTATACTTTTCGCCAGTTCTTATTAACAATAATAACGCTAAATTCACCTCGCTCATTTAAAATGAGTTGCGAATCTTTTTGGGACTTACTCAAAAACATTACGAGATGAACCATTATTATTAAATTATTATGATTAAAAAATTAAAGGACGACGAGGTAATAAATCCTACTTCGCCAGAGGCTACGCAGGACGAGTCCGAAAAGGCTCGGAAAGAAAATTTGATGGACAAGGTGCTAAACTCGAGCGCCAATCCCCCGTCGGTTGATGATGTTATCGAAGGCACAGTTATCGGCATAGAAAAATCAAAAGTTTACATTGATATACCGCCGTTCGGGACGGGTATTATTTTTGGCCGTGAATACATCAACGCTCGCGACATTATCAAGAAAATCAACATTGGTGACAGCGTGGCCGGCAAGGTGGTCAGCGTCAGCAACAAAGACGGCTACATTGAAATTTCATTAAAGGAGGCTCGCCAAGCGCTCATCTGGAGCGAAGCCGAGGACGCTATCCGCGACAAGAAAATTTTCGAACTTCCGGTGATCGAGGCCAACAAAGGCGGTTTGATTTTGGTTTGGCAGGGCATTTCCGGTTTCTTGCCGGCTTCCCAGCTCAAAACCGAGCACTACCCGCGTGTAGCTGACGGCGATAAAGACAGAATTTTGGAAGAATTGCGCAAATTGGTCGGACAGAAAATTTCGGTGGCTATCATTGGCGCATCACCAAAGGAAGGCAAGCTCATTTTCTCCGAGAAAAATCCGGAGCAGAAAAATAAAGATCATATTATCGGCAAGTACGCTCTCGGCGACGAGCTGACCGGCGAAGTGACCGGCATGGTTGACTTCGGTGTGTTCGTTAAACTCGAGGAAGGCTTGGAGGGACTGGTGCACATCTCGGAAATCGACTGGGCGCTGGTGGAGAATCCAAAACTACTCTTCCATATCGGTGAGAAAGTGAAAGTCAAAATAATCGAAATCAAGGAAGGTAAAATTTCCCTGTCCATCAAAGCCCTGAAAGAAAATCCGTGGCATGACGCCGAGAAGAAATATAAAAAAGATGATGTGGTGGATGGCGTAGTCATCAAATTCAACAAACACGGCGCACTGGCCTCGATCGAGGAAGGCATCGCCGGCTTGGTCCACATTTCCGAATTCGGCTCGGATGAAAAACTGCACTCAACACTCGAACTTGGCAAATCGTACAAATTCAAAATCACACTCTTTGATGCAAAGGAGCAGAAGATGACACTGAGTTTCATTGATCCAAGCAAGAAAGCAGAAGAAGTTAAATAAGTTTAAAAAGTTGAATAAGTAAAAATCATTCGCCTTGGACGGCGAATGATTTTTTGTAAAAGAAAAACGCAAGGACTGTCCATGCGAGTTTGAAATTTTTCCGTCACTAGAATATTAATTCATGTCATCCCCGCGAATACGGGGATCCAGTCCAAACTCTAGATTCCCGCATTCGCGGGAATGACAAAATCGCGCAAGTGGCTCGCCGAAATTTTTATTTTTTATCTTCCCAATATGGTTTAAAATATTCTTGTTCCTTTTTTATAAAAACATTAGCCTCATCTTCAGTTACAAAAGTTACACCATTGATTTGACCTGATCTGTGATAATAATTTACCTTTGCATATTGAACTGTACCATCACTTTCGGTGACTTTGACTACCGCATCATCGTCACGACTAGTGCCAGTTTCTGGTTCCGTTCCTGTATCGTACACACACTCAATTTTATAATCACCTTGATCCTCTGGTTCACAATAATTGCCAACGATAACACCTTCCAATAAAACTGATTTAATTTTAGCAAGATTTTCAGGTAACTTTTCTTCCTCTGATCCTTCAAAATTCATAGATTTATAATTAAGTATTAATAATTATATTTTAACACCGACACAGATTTTTACAAACCACTAGTTAAACTCTGTCATCGCTGAACCAAGACCAGATTCTACGAAAGTGGTTAGTGCTACGGAGACTTTTTTGGAAAGTTTTTTGAGGACCAACATTTCTTCGGGTTTGAATTTGCCGAGAATGACTTTCATCACTTTTTCCTCGCCTTGGGGTTTGCGAAGTTTGCCGGTGGGAGATGTCGGTGAAATGCCGATGCGAATGCGGGCGAATTTTTCGGTTTTGAGCGCTTTGATGATTGACTCGAGACCTTTGTGTCCACCAGATGATTTGTTGAAAGAAATTTTGGATGAGCCGAATGGCAAATCCAAGTCGTCATAAACGACCACCAGTTTCTCCGCTGCTTTCTCCACCTTCTTTTTGTCCCAGGTGACACCTGGGACCAACAAGGGTTTGACTGATTTGCCGGAATTATTCATAAAAGTGTCGGGCAAAAGCAAGGTTGCCGAAGTTTTGCCGATTTTTACCTTGGCTGTTTGACCATTCAGCTTCTTGTCGTACTTCCACTCGGCTTTCATTTCCTTGGCGAAAAATTCTATCATCATTCGCCCGGTGTTATGACGCGTCCCAACGTATTCCTCGCCCGGATTGCCCAAACCAACAAAAATGTATGTCATCCTGATAGTAGAAAATGGCATCGCTCTTCGAGCGAAATGTCATTTCAATAATTATTTTCTATTAATTTAAATTTGTTACATAACCACGTAGTCAATGTAATTAATGCCATTTTCACTACGGGATGAACCCTGTAGTGAAGTTAGTGTCTTATTTCCTGTGCGGTATTCCGCACAACACTAACTTCTACTACCGGGTCATATAATATATAGTATCAAAAACAATTTTTAAAAACAAAGCCGCCTATTTGAGACGGCTAGTGAAAAATGATGTGAAAAGCGCAAACGCCTTTTTTGACTTCTCTCATCCCATGTTCGAGACACCTTAAATTCAATCTTCGAATTTCGGCCAGAGGCATTATTTTCAAAATAATTTCTATTTCACCGTACTCGGACAGACCAAACCCCCATTCACGCTGGTCGTCCGGAATGTTGGTAAGCCCGTTGGCCACCACCCATCTTTTTTCCAATTTACCCTTATATTCAAAGCTAAGTTCGGCAAAAACCAGTTCAACTTTTCTTGTGCGTCTCATACAACTCTCCGACAATAGAATACCGCGAACCCCAAAACTGTCAACCCGTCCAAAAAAGTGGCACGACGATGTTTAAAAAAAATAAAAAATCTTGCTTGCTTGCATTTTTTCGGAGACTCCGGACGCCGGCGGGCGGAGGCTTGAGGAATTTTTCAGCAGAAAAATATCCGTGCTCCGAAAAAATGCAAGCAAGCAAGAAATTTTTTTTGAAAATCGTCATACCACGCCAAACTCTATTGTGTCAAGCCAATCAATACTGTATACTTGATTTCATGAATGACGAACAAATCATTGAACCTATTGCACAAAACGAGAAAAAACCAAGTGGACTGATGAGCTTGCTAAAGGAAGTTCTGATTTTTGCAGTCATCGCTTTTTGTATCATCCTACCCTTCCGCGCTTTTGTAGCCGAGCCTTACATCGTCTCCGGCGCTTCAATGGATCCGACGTTCGCTACCGGCCACTATCTCATTGTGGACAAAATTTCGCATGAGCTAGGCGCACAACTGCAGAGAAATTCCGTCGTTATTTTTCAATTTCCAAAAAGCGCCAATATTCCTTCCGAAGACGGCAAAAACCTGATAAAACGCGTTATCGGCCTGCCCGGCGACACCGTAATCGAGACCGGAAACACCGTCACCATCAAAAACGCGTCAAATCCCGACGGCTTCGTTTTGGACCAATCATACGTCACTCACCCGCTGCCGGGATCTTTTGCCATCACACTGAAACCGGGCGAATATTTTGTCATGGGCGACAATCGCGCCGAAAGTTTTGACTCGCGAAGCTGGGGAGTTTTGCCATCAAGCGATGTTATCGGACGGCCGATTCTGCGACTATGGCCGCTTTCGGAAATAGGAGTTTTGCCGGGACAGGACAATACAAAATAATTTTTAATTTTTAATTTAAAATTTTTAATGAATTTTCAATGTCAAATTTTTAAATTCAATAAAAATTCTAAATTTTAAATTTTAAATTTTTATATTTACAATGCCCAAAATCTCGGAAAAGGAAAATCAAAAACCCTACCTGGCTTGCGAGTGCGACAAAATCGGAGAAACCGCCATCAGTTACGGTTTTAGCGTTGTCACCGCTCCCCATATCGCGCCGGAAGACATTTCCAAAGCCAAGCAATTCAAAGAATTTGACATTTACGAAGATTGCGAGGAAAAAGTGGCCTTGATGAAATGGTTTGAGCAGAACAGCTTGGCCTCGGAACCTCTGCCAATGATGGTTCATTACAAAAAACCTCTCCACGGCAGCGCGGCCAAAAAGAAACCAAGTGAAGAAATGTATGGTTTTGAAATAATGGGAAGCACTCGCTCGACCTCCGAAGCCGTCCTCATCAAAACCGCGCTATCGCTCCTGTCCGACCTCGGTTATAAAGATTTGTATGTCGATATAAACAGCATGGGCGACAAAGAATCGATCGCCAAATTTGACCGCGAACTCGGAAGCTACTACCGCAAGCACGGTAGCGAATTGCCGGCCAAAATGCGAGAATCTTTCAAAAAAAATCCATATTTATTTTTGGCAAATAATTCTCCCGAGTCGGAAGTTTTCGTCCAAGGCGCTCCGCAAACCATCGCCACTTTGTCGGATTTGAGCCGAGCGCATTTCAAGGAAGTTTTGGAATATCTCGAATCGTTCGACTGCGTTTACAAAATCCGCCACAACCTATTGTCGAACAAAACTTTCGCCTCCGGAACAGTTTTTGAAATCAGACAGATGACCGAAAATCCAAAGGAAGATTCTTTGCTGGCCTACGGTTATCGCTACAACTACCTGGCCAAAAAAATCGGCGGCAAAAAAGACGTGCCAAGCGTCGGACTGACCGTCATCGTCAAAAAAACCGACATTGCCAGCAAAAAAGTTGTCATTAAAAAATTGAAAAAGCCGTGCCTGTATTTGGTCCAACTAGGGAGCACTGCTAAACTGAAAGCGCTCAATGTTGTTGAAACTTTGCGCAAAAATCGAATCACCATTTGCCACTCCATCACCAAGGACAAAATCGGCGGACAGCTTTCCGGCGCCGACTACATGCACGCCTCGCACTTGCTCATTATCGGACAAAAGGAAGCCATTGAAAACACTGTGGTCGTCCGCAACGCAGTGACCCGCGAACAAGAAACAGTTTGCGTTTCCGAGCTGGCTGAATTTTTGAAACAATTGGATAAGGGAACGAAGTGAACACTTATGCCGAGGTAAGGGCACACTTATGCAAAGCTAATTCGAGGCAAAAAAATAAAGCTCGCACATTTCTGTGCGAGTTTTTCCACCGAAGCAGTCTCAGTTCTCAAATCTGAAAACCAAGTCTTTTGTGCAAACAGAATCTTTCTGTTGGGTTGCGCCTTTGGCAAACGGGATGGTAATTCCTGAAATTACATATACATCCCACGTGTCATGCCTGAGAGATTTTATAGGCAACGTTGCCAAAAACTCTGTCAGATTGTGACCGTCGCCAGATTGATTTTTTACGGCAGACCATCTGGCCGAACTATATTCAAAGTAGGCCCTCAATCCACTTTCAAACTGAATATACATTGGTTCTCCCAAAATAGCGTGCAAAGTTGCTTTTTGTTCAGCAATTCTCATATAAAGAACCTCCGCCAGTTATTATCCACACTTTCGCTTCTCTGTCAATATCTCGCTTATTTTAAAAAAATGTTATTATATTTTATATGGAAACACAAAATTTAGAAAATCAGCGACACTCGCTTTCGCATCTCATGAGTATGGCGGTTTCCGAGCTGTACCCAAATGTCGGACTCGGTGTTGGACCAGTTATTGAAAACGGTTTTTATCAGGACTACGATTTGCCGGAAGTTATCACACCGGAAATTTTGCCGAAATTGGAAAAACGGATGAGAGAACTGATCAAAAAAGACATCAAATTCGAACAGCACGACATGAATTTTGACCAAGCGCTTGACCTTTACAAAAACGACCCATACAAAACAGAACTGGTGAACGACCTGAAAGCTCGTGGCGAGGAAAAAGTCAGTTTTTATAAATCAGGGAGTTTTGACAATCTATGCGCGGGTCCTCACGTCGAATCAACCAAAGAAATCGATCCAAACGCTTTCAAACTGACAACCATTGCTGGCGCATATTGGCGAGGCGATGAGAAAAACAAAATGCTCACTCGCATTTACGGTTTGGCTTTCGAGTCAAAGGAAAAGTTGGATGAATATATCACTCGACAGGAAGAGGCCAGAAAGCGCGACCACAGAGTTTTGGGTAAAGAACTTGGGCTTTTCGTGTTCTCCGACTTGGTGGGCAAAGGACTGCCAACATTTGGACCAAAAGGCGCCACAATCAAAAGAATACTGGAGCGCTTCACCATCGATGAAGAATTGAAGCGTGGTTATCATCATATCGTTACTCCAGACTTGGCTAAAGTTGATCTTTATAAAAAGTCCGGACACTACCCATACTACAAAGACACCATGTACCCTGTAATGAAAATTGACGAGGAAGAATTGATTCTCCGCCCGATGACTTGTCCCCACCATTTCATGTTCTACAAATCAGAGCCGCACAGCTATCGAGATTTGCCGTACCGCATAGGCGAAATCGCTCACCAATACCGCTACGAAAAAAGTGGCGAGCTGTCCGGACTGACTCGTGTCAGAATGTTTTGCCTGGCTGACGCTCACATTATCGCCGCAAAAGACCAGGCCAAACAAACGATTAAAGAAGTTCTCGAGTTGATTGATTTTATAAACGAAACGCTTGGGTTGGTCAAAGGTGTCGATTACCGTTATCGCCTCTCGCTAGGTGATCTTTCCGACACAAAAAAATATTACAAGGATGACGCCTCGTGGAATTATGCCGAAAATGTTTTGCGTGAAGTTCTGACAGAAGTCAAAGCGCCATTCTATGAAGCCAGTAATGAAGCCGCTTTTTACGGTCCGAAAATTGATATTCAAGTGAAAAAAGTTGATGGCAAAGAAGAAACCGCGTTCACTGTCCAATATGACTTTGTTATGCCAGAACGTTTTGATTTGTCATTCACTAACAAAAATGGAGAGGAGGAAAAACCGATTGTCATTCACCGTTCTTCAATCGGCTGTCTGGAAAGAACGATGGCTTTCTTGATTGAGAAATACGCCGGGAATTTCCCTCTTTGGCTCTCGCCGGTGCAGGTCAAAGTCATTCCTGTGCGCGAAACGCACAACGAGTACGCGGAGAAAATTCATGACGCACTTTTGGAAGCCGGCGTGCGAAGCGAGTTCGACGATCGCGATCAAAACCTCGGCAAAAAAGTGCGCGAAACGAAAAACGAACACGTGCCATACTGGATTGTCATCGGCGATAAGGAGGTGGAGTCCGACACGGTTACTTTGGAATCCCGCGACGCCGGCCGAAGCGTTAGCGGAGGTGCATCAGATGAACAATCTGAAAGTAAGAAAGCAAACAAAAATAACAACGAGTCTGATGCCCAAATGAAATTATCTGAACTTTTGGAAAAATTAACTAAGGAAATCAAGGAGAAAAAGTAATATGGAAATTTCATTCACCCATCATGCAAAATATCGCATAATGGAAAGAAACATTTCTGTTTTGAACGTCAGACAAACAATCAAACATCCCGATAGTCAAAGAATAGACGAGTATGGTATGATAGTCGCGAGAAAGAAAATAGCTGGAAAACTTTTGGAAGTAGTTTATCGTATTAAAGGCAGTAAACGTATTGTAATAACCGCATATTATGAAAATTGAATATGACAAAACAGCAGACGCTGTCTACATAAGAATAAAAAAAGGGGTTGTTAAAAAAACAGCCCGTCTTTCAAACTTGATAAATGCTGATTTGGATAAAAATGGCAAAGTACTGGGAGTGGAAATATTAAAGGCTTCTCTAAAACTTTCAAAAGATAAAAATCTAAAATCTATCTTGAGTATTCCAGTTTCCGTGACTATTTAGTTTTAAATATCTAGTGTCGCTTTTGTTGCATTCGACTGAATGAAAGATTTTCGAGACGGCACGTCGGTGCCCATGAGCATGTCAAAAACTTTGTCAGCAGAAACGGTGTCCTCGATTGTCACTTGTTTCAAAATGCGTCGCGCCGGATCCATGGTCGTTTCCCACAGTTCATCGGCGTTCATTTCTCCGAGACCTTTGTAGCGCTGAATCATCACTTTTGTAGTTTTCGGTTTGCCGGAAGCAGTATTCGGTGAATTTTCTTCCGTTTCTTCTTCATTCTCATTTTCGCTTTCTGAAACGGTCAGATCTTCTGTCTTGGTTTTATCGAGGCCATGTTTTTTCTTGAAAACTTCCATGTCGCCCTCGGTGTAAACATAGTGAATCTCCTTGCCCATTTTTATTTTGTAAAGCGGCGGTTGAGCGATGTAAATATAACCGGCATCCAAAATCGGTCGGAAAAATCTGTAGAACAGCGTCAAAATCAAAGTGCAAATGTGCGCGCCGTCCACGTCGGCATCGGCCGCGATGATTATTTTGTGATAACGGATTTTGGACAGGTCGAATGTGTCGCCGATAGCTGTACCAAGCGCCACTACGATATTTTTGATCTGCTCCGACTCGAGCATTCTATCCAGTCGCGCCCGTTCGATGTTCAAAATTTTTCCGCGCAGTGGCAGAATGGCTTGCGTTCGTCTGTCGCGTCCGGTCTTGGCCGTACCGCCGGCCGAATCTCCCTCCACAATAAACAGCTCCGATTCACTGGCAGATTTCGACTGGCAGTCGGCCAGCTTGCCGGGCAAGGTCATGCCCTCCAGCGCGCCTTTGCGCAAGACGGAATCCTTGGCCGCTTTGGCCGCTTTGCGAGCCTTGAGAGCTAGCACCACCTTGTTTATGATTGCTTTGGCGTCGTCCGGATTTTCCTCCAAAAAGTAGTTGAACGCCTCGGAAAAAACCGTGTTGACGGAGGCCTGCGCCTCGACCGTACCGAGCTTGGCCTTGGTTTGGCCCTCGAATTGAATCTCCTGAAGTTTGACCGAAATAACCGCAGTCAGTCCCTCCAGCACGTCATCGCCGGTGAAGTTGTCCTCGCTTTCTTTGATCAAATTATTTTTTCGGCCATATGCGTTCAGCGTACGAGTCAGGGCCGTTTTGAAACCAGTGACATGCGTGCCACCTTCTGACGTGTAAATGTTATTGGCGAAAGGCAAGATGCGCGATGAAATGTCATCAACGTACTGAAGCGACACTTCGACCGATTCCCATTCGTTCGTTTTCTTTTCGATGTAAAAAACATTTTTGTGAATCGGTTTGAAATCGTGATTGTAAAAAGTGACCAGCGACAAAAGTCCGCCCTCGAAATAAAAAGACATGGACGGCAAATCGAGTCCGAGTTCGACAATATTGAAAACATCTTCCTCTTTTATTTTGCCGACGTATTCGCGCGCGTCGATGACAGTAATGCGCAAGCCTTTGCAGAGATACGCTTGCTGGCGCAAATGGTCGACGACTTTGTTGAAATCGAAAATAATTTCCGGAAAAATGACAGGGTCCGGCTCGAACATAACAATCGTTCCGTTGTGTTTTTTTGTCGTGCCGATTTTTTTTACGAGAGCTTTTTTCTTGCCCTGCGAATATTCCTGCATGTAAATGCCGCCGTCCTTGTAAACGACCACTTTGCAATAAATGGAAAGCGCGTTGACGACCGATGCACCGACGCCGTGCAGACCGCCGGAAACTTTGTAACCGCCGCCCTCGCCGCCGAATTTGCCGCCGGCATGAAGTGTGGTCATGATCGTCTCGAGCGCCGAAACTTTTGTCTGTTTGTGAATGTCCACCGGAATACCGCGACCGTTGTCCGTCACGCGAATGCGATTGCCCGGCAAAAGTGCCACTTCAATATGATCGGCAAAACCACCCATCGCCTCGTCGCGAGAGTTGTCAAAAATTTCCCAAATGAGGTGGTGCAAGCCGTCCGGACCGGTTGTGCCGATGTACATACCGGGTCGCTTTCGGACCGGCTCGAGACCTTCCAAAACCTGGATGGCCGAAGCGCTGTAACCGTCGCCATTTTTCACCTTTTTCGCGTTCTTTTCAGCCGTTTTTCCTTTAGCCATATGCGTTCTATTATATCAAAAAATGTTGTGCACAACAAGTGGATTTTTTGACTTTTTTATAAAAAAATCCGGCGAAGCACACTGTGGTGCCCCGCCGGGGTTGAAAGAACATTATTCAGTTTGAGATTTTGGTTCGATCGGTTTGTTAAACCGACGCTTTTCCGGAGGAATCAGGGCGTAAAGGATTTCCACGGAATCTTCCTCGGTTATCTCATCATCGTTCTGAAATTCTTCCCAAAGCCCGTTGATATCGTCTTCCCAACTCGGTTTCAGAAAGACCACAATATTTTCCAAAGAAACTTCATTCTCTATTGCTGACAAAACAATCTTGGTCACAGAAACCGAAAGGTCAACCAACGAATTGACGGCCTTCAAAATATCGGTGTCACAAAATCCACAAGGACGCAATGCTTTAAACACCGATTCGCGCTGAGATTTGTCGTCAAAGTCGAAGCTGTCATACTCGCCTTCCGTGTCGAGAATTTCCTCGGCGGTTTTGCCGGATTTAGCCAGGATAGTTGCCATGTCCTCGAATTCGAAAGTGTCGTCACGAAACTCGTTGTACTCATCGGAGTCCATCAGATCGACTTCCGCTTCTTTCGCGATTTCCACGATTGTCACTGGATCTTTTTGCAATCCGAGCTTTGTGACAATCTGTGCGAGTCGCAGATTGGTGTGCAGACTCAACAGCTCACCGACCACGACCGGCGATGCTGATATTTCAACGAGAATAGGAATGAGTTCATTCAAATCATCCTCATCGCCAAACACATCAAGAATCAGTTTCAGTTTTTCTTCAACTGATTCTTTGGGAAAAACTTGCAGCAATATTCTAGCCGCATCCGTGACACTCATCTCGTAGTCATCGCAGAGTTTTTCCCTGACGTCATCGGGCGAGTAATTCCACTCCGCCATCACGGTCGCCAGATCCAGAGCCGGATATCCAGCTTTGGAAACAAGCCCGAGTACATAATTCTCTCCCATCGCGGCAAAATTTTTGACAGTGGACTGGACAGCCAACTTACAAGATTCTCCCGCGTCGTGTCGTTCTCGCAAAAAAGTAACAATCTCGTTGGTTCTGTCAGCAAAGACCGAAACAACTTTCTCGGTTACAGTTTTGTTTTGACTCGAAGGCGAAGATAGTTCAGCAACGGTTTTCTTCAAAGAGTTGATTTTTTTGATAAGCGGTTCGATGACATAAATCCACAAAACCGCACAAAGAAGAGCTACGAAAAGCGCAGTAACCAGAATGGTTTTCATTTGACAAATATCCTTTCCGCTCGTAATGATAACATATAAAATTACCCCTGTCTACTCAAAAATTTGTATAAAAAAATCCGGCGGAAGCGCTCATATGAGCACCCCGCCGGGGTTGAAGAACTACTTCTTCATGTCGAGAACGGGCGTAACACCGCCGCCCATGAGAAACGTGCAGTTGCCTTTCCCGCAGACATCGTGCATCATTTCGATCTGTTTGATTCGCACGAACTGTTCCGGCGAAATGCGCATCTTTTCGTTGTAGGCGTTGTCGGCGTCCGCTCTGGCGAATTCGGCGGCCTTCCGCTGGTCTTCCGCCAACTTACGCCGCTGTTCAGTGATGGCACGCTGCTCCTGTGCCGCCGTTTCGATTCGCTGGGTTTTGATGGCGTCAGGTGGGTTCACCTTTCCCACGTTCAGATCCGTAATTTCGACCGGAACTCTGAGTTTCTGGACAATCTGTGTGGCAGCCGCCTTAACCTCAGCCCCAACCTCATCCGCAGAAGTTTGGAAGATCGCCATTTCCTGCATCCCCCGTTTTTTCACAGAATCGCGTACGGCTGTCCGAATCGGCTGATCGAGATTGCGTTGCCAAAAACCCCAATCGCCAGTCTTGTCGTTACGGTCTGCACCGAATTTACTGACGAGTATGACCGAGTCGGTAACGCGGAACGTACCAACAACATGGAAACTCACCGGAACGCCCGACGACGTCATCATGTCGTCGAACTCCATGTCAACGCGTTGCGGGAGCATGCTGACATCGATATAGTCGCTGGTTACGGCGCCGTATTCCAGTCCAGTCTTAACGGGCGTGGGATCTATCCCACCGTGACCGAAAATCAACGGCTTCATCACCCATACTGCTTCGTGGCCGGCGTCAGGTTGAGCCTTAGTGCAACCACTGGTAATGACAGCTGAAAACAACACAACTGCCGCAAAAATAATCGCAAAGAGCTGGTTCTTCATCAAAATTCTCCTCTGCTTTTATACTAGCATATTAGGTTTTATTTGTCAAGAGTTTTGTTGACAAGTCGGGATAGCATTGCAAAATCTAGCGAATCTCGAAACCGAGGGATTTGAGGTGGGAGTACACACGATCTAGGGCGGAGGTGATTTCGTCTTCAACGAGGGTTTTGTCGACGGCTTGGAAAACGAGGTGGTAGGCGTAGGAAGTTTTGGTAATGCCAGCTTGCCCGTCCACAGGATTAGGGTCAACCTTTGTAAATACATCAAAAAGTGACAAGTGCACCAGATACTCCCCCGCTTTTTGTTTTATTTCATCGGCAATTTTTTGTTCGTAAATTTTTTCATTTGCGAAAAAGGCCACGTCGCGAACAGCAAACGGATATTGCGAAAATGGTTTGTATTTTATATCTTTCGGAAGCGCAGTGAAATTCAAACTTGAAATATCTTTAGCAAGAACTGTTCTTGCTGAAATTTTATCAAAGTCGATTTCGCAAATCGCCCCGAATTCGCCTGTCTCTATTTTATATTCAAAATTTGTATTCTGATATTCTTGAGAATATGAGAATGAGTTCTGTAGATTTTTTATTTCATCCTCTAAAATACTTTGCGATGTTATTCCTTTCTTCTTTTTTATTTGAAAGACACCTACGCATAAGGAGGTCTTCTCCCCTTCTTTTTGAAACACGTTTCCAATTTCAAAAATTTTGATTGTTTCCAAATCCAAAAGCGGAGCATTGCGCGTGTTGAGAACCAGCGCTTCTTTCATTTTACCGGCCAAATTTTCACGCAAAGCCGATTTGTCGGAAGCTAGCGGATATGTAATTTCAAAAAATCCCTTCGGTACAAGCGAATACAAAATGACTTCGGAAAATCCTTTTTCCACCAAAATATTTTTGACTTTTTCAGAGTAATAAAATGTTTTGTCGACGGTTTCGTTTTCCGCAAGTTTCGGCGGCAAAACGCTCGGCAATTTGTCATACCCGTAAATTCGGCCAACTTCGTCGGCGATATCTTCCGGAATATTTAGGTCAAGTCGAAAATTCGGAATTTCAACAACTAAATCTACGCCATTTTCTGCCACGACACAGCCCAACCTTTCCAAAATGGAAATGATTTCTTTCTTGCCAATTTCAACTCCGATAACATCTGAAATGAATTCCGCCGAGCAGGAAATTTTTTTCTTTTCCGGAATTTTTTTGTAATTGTCCGTAATTTTTCCGAATTTCGCTTCAGAGCACAGATCTTTTATTAAACCGGAAACTACATCCATCGCTTCGCCGGCCAGCTCAGGTGAAATTTCATTTTCAAAACGTTTTGACGAATCGTTGCGCAAGTCCAGTCGCGTGGAAGTTCGCCGTATGACAACAGGATCAAAATTGGCGGATTCGATAATTATATTTTTGGTTTCGTTCGTCACTTCCGCCCTTTTTCCGCCTTTGACACCGGCGATGACAAGCGGACCGGAGTCGTCGGCAATGAGCAAATCGCTCTCCGATAAAACGACTTCCCTGCCATCGAGAAGTGTCATCTGCTCGCCATTTTTCGCCAGGCGAATGGTAATCGGTCCGACAATTTTATCCGCGTCAAATGCGTGGAGTGGCTGGCCCAGGTCGAACATAACGAAATTGGTGATGTCAACGATGTTGTTGATTGACCGCGCGCCGATTGATTCCAACCTTTCTTTGAGCCATTTCGGTGATTCCGCGACCGAAACATTTTCGATTCTGCAGGCCACATATCGCCGACACAAATCGCTCTCGTTTTTTACTTCAACATCTGCACAATTCAAAGAGGATTCCCCTCTCAAATTCAGATCCGAGAAGGGAATCTTCTTTGAATTCATTTCAATTCCAGTAATAGCAAAAATTTCTCGCGCAATTCCTCGATGAGACAAATCATGATGCGCTCTGTCCGGCAAAACTTTGACGTCCAAAATAAAATCGTTTTCGTACGGCAAAATTGATTCCACCTCAAACATATGAGTATTGAAAAGTTCCGCCAGCTCATCCGCTTTCGGAATTTCTTTTTCAAAATATGTTTTGAGCCAGTTGTATGAGATGTTCATTCTAGAATTGATTAATGAGACGCAAATCACCGCTGTACAGATTCCTGATGTCGTCGACGCCGTAACGCAAAAGAACAAGTCGATCGATACCTCCGCCGAATGCGAAACCTTTCCAAACTTTCGGATCAAGGCCGGCCGACTTTATGACAAACGGATGGGTGATGCCGGCGCCAAAAATTTCCAGCCATTTGTCCTTGTACCAAACATCCACCTCGACACCCGGCTCTACGAAACCGAAATAGCTCGGACGAAAACGAATTTTGACATCCGGTCCCAAAAATTCCTTGAAAAAATATTCCAGCGTGCCCTTGAGCTCGGCAAGAGAAACTTTTTTATTTATGTAAAGTCCCTCGATTTGGTAGAACTGCGCCTCGTGGGTGGCGTCGGTCGCTTCGTTTCTGAAAACTTTTCCCGGAATGATTATTTTGAAAGGGTGCGGGTTGTCTTTTATTTTTTCCATGTAACGAACCTGAACCGACGATGTGTGTGTTCGCAAAACTTTTTTCTCCTCACCAGGTGAGGAAATCCAAAAAGTGTCCTGCATGTCGCGAGCCGGGTGGTCTTTTGGAACATTGAGCGCGTCAAAGTTGTAGAATTCCGTCTCCAACTCCGGTCCGGAGGCAACCGAAAAGCCGATCTTGTCAAAAATGGTGGCAATCTCGCGCACAACCGACGTTATCGGATGCAAATGACCATTTTTATCTTCCATATTCATAACTATATTTATATCATAATGCGGGGCGGGACGAAAGCTACTTTTGGAGGCTCCGCAGGCCTGAAGCATGGTCTTGTCAAGGCATTCCATCTTGACAAGTTCAGGCCGAGGATCAGCCTCAAAAACTCGCTGGAGTTTTTG
>CAIOTC010000017.1 GCA_903861205.1 uncultured bacterium
AGACTTGAAAAGAAAGGTTGAAATATGGAATGATTATTACAACAATCTAGAACATTGCGGATTGAACGGCAAAAGTCCAAACGAATTTTTGCAAAATTACAAATTAATCAATCCGCCAAATGTGCGTACCTAAAACATTTTACATCGAGAAAAATAAAATTCCAAAATCGCCTTATTTTAGGCCATTATTTAGATACTCCATTATAATTTCATGAACCTCATCGGCGTTTTCCGCTTCCATCAATTTCATTCGCAATTCTTTGGCACCATCAAAGCCATTTACGTACGCTTTGAAATGTTTTTTCATGACGGCAAACGATTTTCCCTGCCCTATCGGCGGTTTCGGCTGAACGATTTCCGAAAAAAGTTTTGTGTGTTCGTCGAGAACTTTTAGTTTTTCAGGAACCCCAAGGGGAACCCTTAAATTTCCAATTCCCAAGGGTTCCCCTTTGGGTTCATTCGATGCGGGTGCGAACAACCACGGGTTGCCGAAAATGGCGCGGCCGATCATCACGCCGTCGCAGCCGGTTTCGCGCGCTTTTTGTTTGGCGTCCGCTACGCTCGTCACATCACCGTTGCCGAAAATGAGTGTCTCACTTTTTTCTCCGTTTGGTCTGCGCCAAGCATCGCGAATCTCCACAGCGCGTTTTATATGTTCCCATCGCGCCGGCACCAGCGAGAGTTCTTTTCGCGTCCGAGCGTGAATGGTGATAACCGCCGGTTTCGTTTCGAGCAAAGCCGGTAACCATGTTTCCAGTTCATTTTTATTCCAGCCAATTCGAGTTTTGACGGAAATTGGTATCTCCCCGAGGAGAGACCTTGGGGTGCCTAAGGACTCACCTCGGGGAGACCTCTGAATGCGGGCGCCTTGTTTGGCGGCCAAAATAATTTCCTGCGCCAGTTTAGGATTCTGCATTAGCTTCGCGCCGGCGCCCTGCTTTTCCACGCTTTTGTCCGGACAACCCATGTTGATGTCGATGCCGTCAAAACCAAGTTCGACGGCCAGCTCGGCGGCTTTACGCATCATCTCCGGATCGCTCGTAAAAAACTGCGCCACGATAGGTCGTTCGCTTTCATCGAAAGCCAAATCGCCGATCAGCGCTTCCCTACCGCCCAGAAAAAGTCCGTCCGCCGAAACAAACTCCGTCCACATCACGTCCGGCTTGCCGTATTTGGCAATAATTGCTCGAAAAGCCCGATCGGTAACATCCGCCATCGGCGCCAGGCACAATATTGGCTCGCCCTTCTTTTCTTTTTTTAACTTCTGCCAAAAATTCATAGTACGTGTATTAAACCACAAAACAAAAAATTTTCAAAAAATCTTGTCGAGACGAAGCAATTTTGGGGGCTCACGGACGGCGGCGGGCGGAGTGCGAGCGCAAAAAATAGCAATTTTTTGACGCGCACCCCAAAATTGCTTTGACTCGTAAGAGATTTTTTGAGAATTTTTTGTTTTGTGATTCTATTCCAACTTATAATACAATTTGTTACCAAACCTCAAATCAATATAATCAAAATTCAGCGTTGTTGTAGCTGTCGCGGAAATGGTGCCCAGAAGCGCCTGCAAGTTGTCAGCTGATTTGGCGAGCGGTTCCTTGGTGTCTATATATATGTATCCACCGCCCGCAAGCCCAACCGTGAATTGCTCGTCGCCTGTCGACTGCAAATAAATCGGATGCAAAGATAAATCTTGGGCGCGTTTTATAAATTTGCCAAAATCTTTGAAAAGAGTTGTGGAAGCAATGTATTGCGTACCGATAGGCGTCGTGGAAGAAGCAACCCTGCCGTAATATTTGAAATACGCGTCGCCGGAAAAATCCGGAGATTCGGCAAAAATTAAACCGTTATCATCCATGAAATAGCAAACTCCCGCCGGAACATCCTCCGGCATTCCACTGCACCAGAGCGCGGTCAATGGGCGTTCAGTAATAGCAATGCTTAAAGTTTGAGAATTTTTCAAATGCACGGAAATGGTATCAATGCGCTGGAATTTTTCGGCAAGAAAATTTTGAAGCGAGTTGTGCTGATACAGCAAGTCGTTATTTTTCGGGAAAAACCAAAAATAATTTCCGCTCATAAAATTTTTCGCGGCGGCGGAAACTTCATCGTTGGAAACCAATGTGTTGCCTGAAAGCTCAACCGAAGAAATACGAAATTTTTGCATGCGCGATAAAAACACAGTGCCAACAAACAGAATAATCAACAAAAACAAAATAAAGCCGTATTTTATCAAACGAGCCTTTCTTTTTTTGAGCAAATATTCTTCTCGATGTGACAAGGGTTGAGAAGACATTGAATTTTTAAACTATTTTTTGGAGATAATTTTCTGTCCGTTCATGTATTGCTGCAGGACGTCGGGAATGCGAATACTGCCGTCTGCGTTTTGATAGTTTTCGACAATCATAATGAGTGGTCGGCCGGAGAGCGCAGTGTTGTTGAGCGAGTGGACAAACTTCATCTTGCCGTCGTCATCGCGATAGCGGATGTTCAGTCGGCGCGTTTGGAAATCGTGGAAATAGGAGGCCGAGCCGGTTTCGCGATATTTATTTTCTGACGGCAGCCACGCTTCAATGTCATATTTTTTGACCTGTCCCAGTCCCAAATCCCCCGCGCAGTTTATAACCACATGATATGGCAATCCCAGAGCCTGCATTATTCCTTCGGTATTAGCTTGTATTTCCTCGTGAAATTTGACGGATTCTGTGTGTGAGGCCTCACACAAAACAACTTGTTCAAATTTATAAAATTCGTGAACGCGCAAAATACCTTTGGTGTCCTTGCCATGCGCGCCGATTTCCCGCCGAAATGCCGGAGAAAAGCCAATAAACTTTTTCGGCAAGTCTTTTTTATCCAATATCTCGTCCATGTGATAGCCCATGAGCGAAACCTCAGCCGTACCGGATAGAAATTCACCATCCTGTGTTTTAAACAAATCTTCCTCGCCTTGCGGCAAATATCCGGTGCCCATGAAAGCTTCGCGGCGAACGAGTGACGGCACGATCATCGGAAACCAATCTCCTTTTTTCAAAAAATAATCATTGACAAATTGCCAAAGCGCAAACTGCAACCGCGCTCCGTCGCCAGTCAAAAAATATCCGCGGAAGCCAGCCACCTTTGTGCCGCGTTCAAGAGAAAGCATGTTGAGATTTTCCATCAGTTCCATGTGACTTTTCGGAGTGAAATCAAATTTTGGAATTTCGCCCCAAGTTGAAATTTCTTTGTTGTCTTCATCGCTGTTTCCTTCCGGCACGGACATGTCCGGAATGTTCGGCACACGAACCATCAGACTTTGCCAGTCGTGCATAACGGTTTTCAATTCCTCCTCCTCTTTTTGCAACTCGGATTTGAGAGCCTGCATTTTGGAAATCATTTCTGACTTTTCGACCGGGTCGGAAATCCTGACGATTTTGTCGGATGTCTCATTTTGCTCGGCACGCTTTTTTTCGATTTCGGAAATGAGTTCGCGTCTTTTGTCGTCCACTTTCAAAAGTTCCTCCACATCAAAATCAATGTGTTTTTTCTTGGCGCCCATCTGCACCAAATCCTTGTTGTCTCGGATAAATTTTATGTCTAACATAATAAATATAGTATATAACAGAATGGAAAAATGAAAAAGGCGCTTGTGTGTTAAGCAAGCGCCCTTCGAGAACTTCGTTGGTCCTCTAGAAGATGTATGTTTTCAACTTTTGACAATCCTGAAGAAACCAGAGTATTCTATAAAACTCCTTTCTCCGCTTTCCCAAGGCGGTATCTTAGGGAGGGAAAGACCGGAAATGAACGTTGGTCTTTAATCAAACTATCACAAATGCAAAATTTTGCAAATGTTAGTCAGAGAGGGGCATCCTCTCGATTCGGGGTTGAGAAGATGCCCCTCTCTGATATAATTATTATCATGCAAATTGAAAATCTTCCGAAAAATAAATTTCCGGAACTGCTCAAACAAATTCCCGATCCACCGAAGAGTTTGCGGATCGTCGGAGAACTGCCGGCCGAAAATAATCCGGACATAAAATATTTGTGCGTTGTCGGCTCGCGGAGATATTCACAATACGGAAAAGAAGTTTGCGAAAGTTTGATCGACGGTTTGCGCGGATATCCGATCGCCATTGTTTCGGGACTGGCGCTTGGCATTGACGGTATCGCTCACCGCGCTGCGCTGAACGCAGGATTGAAAACCGTTTCAATTCCCGGCTCGGGACTTTGCGAAAAAAATATTTATCCGTCGGCTCACAAAGAACTGGCCAAAGAAATCGTGGAATCCGGCGGATGCTTGCTTTCCGAATTTGTCGACACATGGCACCCACGGCTAGAAAGCTTTCCACAGCGCAATCGCATCATGGCTGGCATGTCGCACGCCACTTTCGTGGTTGAGGCCGAGCTGAAATCCGGCACGCTCATCACTTCAAAATACGCCATTGAATACAACCGCGACGTTTTCACTGTGCCACATTCCATCTTCTCAAAAACTTCAGAAGGCCCGCATATGCTTCTGCGCCTCGGGGCCACGCCAATCACGCAGTCATCGGACATTGTCACGGCGCTGGGTTTGCGACCAAAAGAGGAACTTTTCGAAACGCGCGATTATTCCGAGTGTTCAACAGATGAAAAAGAAGTGATCGAAATCCTGCGCGAACCGATGTCGCGCGATGAAATAATTAGGATGTTGGAAAAACCGGTGTATGTCACACAAACCATTTTGGCAACGATGGAAATAAAAGGTTTAATTGTAGAACAAATGGGAGAGATACATCTCGTGTAATTTGCTAAAAAAATAATTTTCGGTAATACTACTAAATATGACAAAACTTTTAATCGTTGAATCTCCGGCAAAAGCAAAAACAATTTCAAAATATTTGGACGGCAAGTACGAGGTGGTCGCCAGTGTCGGACACATTCGTGATTTGCCGAAATCAAACAAAATCGCCATCGATATTCCAGGCGGTTTTATTCCGCATTACGAAATTTCCAAAGGCAAAGAAAAAATTGTTTCGGAAATAAGATCGCTCGCTAAAAAAGCTGACATTGTCCTGCTAGCCACCGACCCCGACCGCGAAGGCGAGGCAATCGCTTGGCATATCGAACAGCTCATCAGAGGTGATTTTCCAAATTCCAAAGTCAAAAAAACGGAAACCGACGACAAAATTAAACGTGTCAGCTATCACGAAATCACCAAAGAAGCTATCGAAGAAGCTCTGGAACATCCGAGGGAAATCGATCAGAATTTGCGCCAAGCCCAGGAAGCTCGACGCGTTTTGGACAGGCTTGTCGGCTACGATTTATCCGGACTCATCTGGAAAAAAGTGCGTTACGGACTTTCAGCCGGACGCGTTCAGTCGCCCGCTTTGCGCATCATCATGGAACGCGAGCGCGAAATCCGCGCTTTCAAATCGCACAAGTTCTGGGTTATTTCCGCCGATGTTATTCCCCAAGGTGACACCTTGGGGGAAAAGTTTACCGTTGTCTGCGAAAAAGAACCGACCATCAAGGGCGAGGTAGAGCAGATTATTTTGGACGCTGAAAAAGCCGGAAAAGAAAACAGCTGGTACGTCAAAGATGTCAAAGAAACGCAAGTTAAGAAAACTCCGCGACCACCGTTCATCACTTCCACGCTCCAGCAGTCGGCCAGCACGCGTCTCGGTTTCGCTCCATCGCGTACAATGGGCATCGCTCAAAAACTTTACGAATCCGGTTACATCACATACATGCGCACAGACTCAACCAACCTCTCTCAGCTCGCGCTCGGCCAAATCGCCGGTGAAATAGAGAAAAGATTTGGTAAAGATTTTTTGCAGTTCAGAAAATATGCAGCCAAAAGCAAAAATGCCCAGGAAGCCCACGAAGCAATTCGCCCGACGCACATGTCCGTTGAAAAAGCCGGGCACACCGATGAACAGCAAAAGTTGTACGAACTTATCTGGCACCGCACACTCGCTTCGCAGATGCGCGACGCCGAAACTTTGCGAACAAAAATCACAGCAAACGTGGCTGGCGACAAAGTTCCAGATTTTTCCTCTGTCGGTTCGCGTGTCATTTCTCCCGGCTGGCTTTTGGGCGACCCTGCTTCGCGAGGCGAAGATGTGGAATTACCGAAAGTAAAAACTGATGAAAATCTTACGCTTGAAAAAGTTAGCACTGAGGAAAAAGAAACGGAACCGCCGACAAGATATTCCGAAGCCGGATTAGTCAAGGAATTGGAAAAACGTGGCATCGGCCGACCTTCGACGTACGCTTCGATTATCAAAACGATCGAAGACCGCGGATACGTAGAAAAAATAAACAAAGCTCTTGTGCCGACGGACACAGGCGATGTCGTTTCGTCATTTTTGGAAAAAAATTTCGAAAGTTACATCAGCGACGATTTCACTGCCGAGATGGAAGACAAACTCGACCTTATCGCTGAGGGCAAGGAAGACTACACCAAGATGCTGACAAAGTTTTACAAGCCGTTTTTGGCTGACGTCAAAGCCAAAGATAAATTGGACAAAGTGACAAACCTCGGCGACGCCGATCCAAAATTCAAATGTCCGATTTGCGGAGGTCCGATGATTATCAAACTTTCGCGTGGCGGGAAATTTTTGTCATGCGCCAAATATCCGGACTGCGACGGGGCGCTGACCATGGACGGACAGGAAATCAAAAAAGATGAACCGATCGGTGTTGATCCGGAAAGCGGTTTGCCAATTTTTGTCATGATTGGAAAATATGGACCTTATGTACAGCTCGGCGAACGAGCCAGTGGCAAAGGTAGCACAAAGGCCGCCAAACCGAGAATGGCTAGTGTGCCAAAAGGCAAGGATTTGTCGACGATTACTTTGCAGGAAGCGCTAAAATATTTATCGCTGCCGCGCGTCCTCGGCGTCCATCCGGCTACGGGCGAAAAAATTTCCGCCAATGTCGGAATGTTTGGACCGTACGTCGTTCACCAAAAAGATTTTCGGTCGCTCAAAGCGCCAGATGATGTTTACACCGTCGAACTCCCCCGCGCTCTGGAAATTTTCGCTCAAGAGAAGAAAAAACGCGGGTTTGCGAAGAAGAAAAAGTAAAATTGCATTTTCATAGACACGCATAAATCGCTGGTGCGATTTTGCTATGCTCGGAAATCAAGAAAACAATCGTCCTCGATACAGAGCCCTTTCGCAAACGGCGTCCTAGGGCGCCGCCCTTGCTGCGCAGGGTCGCTGCTTCGGGCTTCTTTCATCTTCGTCGTTGTTTTCTAATTTCCTGCGCAAGTCTCTGAAAATGCAATTTTACTTTTTCAGTGGTAATTTTTCAGAAAATCACTACAATAGAGACGAACCTGCATTATTCGTAGCAATTCGTAGATTCGCATCATTCGCATATTCGTATATTCATTCACATGACCGATATCAAAGAAATCATTTCCCTTCTTCATGAACCAACCGAAAAAGACAAGGAGCTTGTTCAAAAAGCTTGCGATTTTGCTTTGCGCGCACATGCAGACCAGAAGCGTTTGTCAGGCGAGCCATATTTCAATCACGTGTTTGCCACGGCCAAAAATATTGCCGAGCTGGGCATGGATGCCACAACCGTTTCGGCCGGATTTTTACACGACGTTGTGGAAGACGCCGGAGTAAAACCGGAAGATTTAGAAAAAGAATTCGGAAGTGAAATCAGATTTTTAGTTGAGGGTGTAACAAAATTGGGAAAAATAAAATACCAAGGAACTTCACGTTACAACGAGAGTTTGCGGAAATTTTTCATAGCTGTGTCACAGGACATCCGCGTGCTCATCATCAAACTCTGCGACCGTTTGCACAACATCCAAACTTTGCAATATGTGCGACCAGAAAAACAACTGCGCATCGCCAAGGAAACACTGGAAATTTACGCGCCACTCGCCTACCGCCTCGGAATCAAAAAACTCCAGAGAAATTTGGAAGACACGTCGTTTGCTTACGTTTATCCGGAAGAATCGGAAAAAATAAAAAAATTACTGAATGTTAGAAAAGAGGAACAGGAAAAACTTTTGCACGAATTTCAAAAATCACTCAAAAAAGAATTGGCAAAAAACGGCATCGTGGAGTTTCGCATAGATCATCGAGTCAAAAGTCTGTACAGCTTGTACAAAAAACTTCAGAAATACGATTGGAACGTGGAAAATATTTATGACATCTCGGCGCTCAGAATTACCGTCAAAGAAGTTCAGGATTGCTACAGAGTGCTCGGCATCATTCACGGTTCGTGGCGACCTTTGCCAGGCAGAATCAAGGATTACATCGCCACACCAAAACTGAACGGTTATCGCTCGATCCACACTACTGTTTTTTCCGGCGACGGTGGAATCATCGAAGTCCAAATCAGAACGGAGGAAATGGACAAGGAAGCGGAATTCGGAATCGCTTCGCATATTTCCTACAAAGAAGGAAAAAAATCAGGATCAGCGAATCAAAACCTTTTGTGGATAAAAAATTTGGCAAAATACAACAAGGAAAGCGGTGATGAATTTTTGGCAGATATTAAAACGGATTTTTTTGAGGAAAGAATTTTTCTTTTTACTCCGAAAGGCGATGTCATAGATTTGCCGGCAGGCTCGTCCGCTGTCGATTTTGCCTACAACATCCACTCCGATATCGGCAATCATATGTCAGGCGTCAAAATCAACAACAAATTTGTGGCGCTCGACACAGCTTTGCAGTCCGGCGATTTGGTGGAAATCGAAACAAAAAAATCGGCTAAGCCGAGTCACAAATGGTTGGAATATTGCAAAACAACGATTGCCAAAAGGCATATCAGAAATGCTTTGGAAAACAGGAAAAATTAACGACACAAATTTCTTACGAGCCAACACTTTTCCGTCGCCAGAATATTTTTCTGCTGAAAAATTTCTTCCTGCTCGTCTCTTCACGGGCTCCGCAATGCGCCGTAAAAGCGTCGGCTCGACAAAATTTGCTAGTGGTTATTTAAATACTGAAATTTTTGATCGAGTAAATGTCGTCCTCGCTGTTTTCGTCTTTTTTGATTTCTTCGGGACTTCGGTCGTCGAGGTTTTCCGGTTCAGACTCCGGTTCAATATTTTCCACAGGAATTTCTGGTGGAATTTTTACAATATCCCCCATTTGCATTTTGGCAATCTCCGGCGCGCGAACATATTTTGGAATGGATTCGTTGACTGGCGGTTCAGGATTTTGTTCGATGTGTTTGTCCATCATTTCTGTCGGAGATTTTTTCTGGTTTGATTTGATCAAATCCAAAATGCTGTTCAGATCTTCCTTCGAGAAAAAGTCAATCATAATTTTCCCGCCATTTTCTTTCTTTTCGATCAAAACGCGCGTGCCAAGCGTCTCGGTCAATTTTTCCTCCATTTCCTGTATTTCAATATCGAGCGTGAAGCCCTTTTTGTGCGTTTTATCGTAAGCGATTCGGCGCGCCAAACTTTCCGCCTCGCGCACAGTCAACTTTTTGAACATTATTTCCTTGAAAAGTGTCAATTGTTCGTCCGGCCTGTCGGCGAGTGTCATGAGCGGTCGCGTATGTCCTTCCGAAATTTGACCTCTTGAAAGAGCCTCGAGCATTTCGGGAGGAAGGGTGAGCAGTCGCATGGAATTAGTCACATAAACGCGCGACTTACCGACTTTTGTAGCTATTTCCTGGTGTGTGAATTTAAATTCGTTGACCAATCGCTCGAAAGCTCGGCCGCGGTCCACCGGATTTAGATCCTCGCGCTGAACATTTTCGATGATGGCCAGCTCAAGCTTCATCAGGTCGTTCGTCTCGTCGCCAACTTTGATGAGCACCGGCACCTGCGAAAGTCCGGCAATTTTCGACGCGCGCAAACGACGCTCGCCAGCAATGAGTTCGTACACAGTGGAAAGTCCACCATCCTCTTTTGGCACTTCTTTGCGCGTGACCACCAGCGCCTGCAAAACACCGTACTGACGGATCGAATCAGCCAGCGATTGCAGCTGCATTTCGTCAAACTCGCGCCGCGGCTGAAACGGATTCGGATTTATTTTGTCCACATCCACCCAAAAAATTGAATCTTCAAAGAATTGGCTCATGGGTATATTTTAACATAATATAATTTCAGGTTCAATTTCAAGATTAAGAGAAAACTTGTCTTTTACTGCTTTTTGTATTTCAGAAACAAATGACATAAGAGTGGCTATATTTTGAGCTGATTTATTTACAACCACCAAAGCATTTTTATAATACGTTCCAATGCCATTCTTTTCTACGCCTTTCAAGCCAGATTTTTCAATAAGCCAGCCCGATGGAATTTTGTAACCATTTTGATACTGAAAAAAAGGAATGCCCGAGAAAATCTTTTGTAATTCCTTTAACTTTGGTTCATCAACAAAAACATTCTTGAAAAATGAACCGGCATTTGGAATCAATTTCGGATCAGGCAACTTTTCTAATCTGATTTTTTGAATCGTTTTTCGTATTTGTTTCAAAAGCGACATATTCGGAAATTCTGTTTTTATATCATTTAATGTTTCAGATACTTTCGGATATTTTGAGATTTGCGGAATTTCTTTTTTAAATTTGAAAACGACCGATTCGATGATGAATTTGCCTTTTAATCGGTTTTTAAAAATACTGTCGCGATAACCAAAACGACAATTTTCAGCAGAAATCGTTTCAAATTTTTTGGTAATTATATTGTATCCTTTGACGCTTTCAATAACATTCGAAACTTCCTGACCATAAGCACCGATATTTTGGACCGGCGAGGCTCCTACTGTGCCGGGTATGGACGATAAATTTTCAACCCCGGAAAAATCACTTTTAACCACAAAATCAACAAAATCATCCCAGATTTCTCCGCCACATACTTTTATTCTGACGCACAAATCATTTTCATCTAAAATTTCAATTCCTTTGTTTTCCATTTTTATGCAAAATATGTCTGAGATAATGTCACCAATAACCAGATTTGACCCGCCACCTAATACAAGTATCGACACTTTTTTATTTTCGGCAAAATTAGCACAATCCAAAATATCGCTCTCATTCTTACATACGCCAAAATATCTGGCAGATCCGCCAAGTCGTATCGTGGTATATTCCTTCAAACAAATGTATTCTTTTATTTGCACCTAAAAATTATATCATATATGATATATACATGAACAACTCAAAAACACTCGGCGGTATTATAAAACAAGCCAGAGAAGAAACCGGTATGACGCAGATTGAATTCGCCAGGAAAATGAAAACGTCTCAGAGCGCCGTGGCGCGCATCGAAAGAGGCGGGCAAAATCTGACAACCGAAAACGTCCAAAAAATAAGTGAAGCACTCGGCAAAACGCTTTTAAAAGTTGAAAACAAAACCGATGATTTTAAAATTGTCGGAGGCAAAAAACTTTCCGGTACGATACAGACCAACACCTCAAAAAACGGCGCGCTCGGACTATTTTGCGCTTCCCTGCTCAACAAACAAGCCACGATTCTCCATGGCATTCCGCACATAGAAGAAATCTCCAGAATAATTGAAATTTTTCACAGCATCGGAGTAAAAGTGGAATGGATAAAAGAAAATTCAGTCAAAATCACTCCTCCACAAAAACTAAAATTGGAATCCCTGAACGCAGATTCGGCCTCAAAAATTCGTTCCGTCATAATGCTTATCGGAGCGGTCATTCACAAAGAGAAAAAATTTAAAATACCTCATGCGGGTGGGTGCAAAATGGGTGAGCGAACGATTTCCGCCCACAAATATGGACTGGAATCGCTTGGCGCTGACATAAAAACAAAAGAAAATTTCTACGAAATAACGGTTAAAAAATTAAAACCGAATGACGTCGTCCTCTACGAGGCCAGCGACACCGCTACTGAAAATTTGCTCATTGCTTCGGCTCTTATCCCCGGAAAAACCACCTTGAGATTTACTCCACCGAACTACCAAGTCCAAGAAGTGTGTTATTTTTTGGAAAAATGCGGGGTGAAAATCGAAGGAATCGGCACGAGCACTTTGGTCATTCATGGCATAAATGAAATAAATTCACAAATTGAATATCACAACAGCGAAGACCCGACCGAGTCAATGATGTTTATCGCTTCCGCGCTTGTGACGAATTCCAAACTCACAATCACCAGATGCCCGATTGATTTTCTTTCATTGGAAATTTTGAAGTTGGAAAAAATGGGAATGAAATATAAAAAAAGCAAAGTTTATTTTTCCAAAAACGAAAGGACGCGGCTTTGCGACATAACGATCTTTCCTTCCAAACTTGTGGCCTTGAAAGACAAAATTCACGCCTCGGCTTATCCGGGCATAAATACGGACAATTTGCCATTTTTCGTCCCAGTCGCTTCGGTGGCCGAGGGAAGCACTCTCATTCACGACTGGATGTGGGAAAACAGAGCAATATATTTTACCGAATTAAACAGGCTTGGCGCCGACATCACCCTTGCCGATCCGCACAGAGTTTTTGTAACCGGACCTAGACAGCTGAAAGGCAACCAGATGGTTTGCCCGCCGGCACTGCGTCCATCCATGATGATTTTGGTGGCCATGCTGGGAGCGAAAGGCGAATCGATTTTGCGAAATGTTTATGCCATAAATCGCGGCTACGAAAAAATCGCCGAACGCCTGAACTCCATCGGCGCGGATGTGAAGATAATAAGCGAGATATAAAAACTTTGTGCCGGGAGGGAGACTTGAACTCCCACGACCTTGCGATCACAGCATTTTGAGTGCTGCATGTTTACCAATTACATCATCCCGGCTTACAAGTACAGATTATCGTAATTTGGACAAAAAATCAACGGTGATTTGCTTTTTTGGACGCAGGTTGTATTATGGTTGTGGCGGAAGAACGTAGAGTATGGCTAGTCGCCCTTGCTTTTGCCCAGGCATCGCAAGTCAGATTAAAGCCAGAGGGTGGTTCAACTGCCAGGGGCCGATTCCCGCAACGCATCGGCCCT
This sequence comes from uncultured bacterium, assembly GCA_903861205.1. GTDB lineage: Bacteria > Patescibacteriota > Minisyncoccia > Phycocordibacterales > DATDWN01 > CAIOTC01. The sequence continues at coordinate 12,892 of CAIOTC010000017.1, forward strand.
TTATTCTATAATAAAATGCAAAAATTAATCGTCATACTCGGGCCAACATCCGGAGGAAAATCGGATACTGCGGTAAAAATCGCCAAGAAATTTGACGGGGAAATTATTTCGGCCGATTCGCGACAGGTATACAAAGGCCTCGACATTGGCACGGGAAAAATCACAAAGAAAGAAATGCGTGGCATTCCCCACCACATGCTTGACGTAGCAAATCCTAAAAAAAGATTTGATGTAGCGATGTGGCAAAAACAAACCAAAATAATAATTGCTGATATTTTTGCTCGCGGAAAATTACCAATCATCTGTGGTGGCACTGGATTTTATATCCAATCAATTGTCGACAATTTGGAATTGCCGGAAGTTCCGCCAAACAAAAAATTGCGAGAAAAATTGGAAAAGAAAACTTTACCAGAACTTATTGAAATTTTAAAAAAGCTTGATCCGGAAAAATTGAAAACAATCGACACCAAAAATCCGGTCCGGCTTGTCCGCGCCATTGAGATTGCCACCCAGCTCGGCTCCGTGCCAAAATTGCAAAAAAATAATAATGACTATGAAATTCTCCAAATTGGCCTAACATTTCCTGACAAAATTTTGAAAAAAAGAATTTTCATTCGCCTTCGAAGGCGAATGAAAATGGGAATGCTTGATGAGGCAAGAAAACTACACAAAGCAGGCTTGTCGTGGAAAAGGATGAATGAACTTGGTTTGGAATACAGGCACATGGCGTTACTTTTGAATAACAGAATGTCTCGTGAAGAATTCATCCAAAAATTGAACACTGAAATCTGGCATTACGCCCGCCGACAGTGGCAATGGTTTAAGCGCGACAAAAACATCAAATGGTTCTCGCCCACTGAAATCAACAAAATCGAAAAAGAAGTGGAAAAATTTATGAAAAAGTAGTAGGGTAAGCATATTATGGATTCCCTGCCAAATATCCTGAAAGAATTAAAAAAGTGCAAATACAAAGTTTCCACCGACACCAGAAAAGATGTTTCCGGCACAGCTTATTTTGCCATTAAAGGCGAGAATTTTGACGGAAATAAATTTGTAAATGAAGCGCTGAAAAAGGGCGCTACGTTTGCCGTGTCTGATGAAATAAAAAATGTAGGAAAAAATGTTTTTATTGTCGAAAATGTTCTGAAAACCCTGCAAGAATCCGCAAAATATTACAGAAAAACCTTCAAAATACCAATTATTGTCATCGGCGGTTCAAACGGAAAAACAACCAGCAAAGATTTATTGGTGGAAGTTTTGAAAACAAAATACAAAGTTCACTCCACAATCGGTTCACTCAATAACCATTTGGGCGTGCCTCTTGCCATTCTGTCGATGGACAGAAAAACACAAATCGGTGTGTTTGAAATTGGCGCGAATCACCCTAGCGAGCATCTGCAATTGCTCGATATTATACAACCGACACATGTCGCGGTCACAAATAACGGTATGGACCATTTGGAAGGATTCGGCTCGCCCGCCGGTGCTCGCAAGGCAAACAAGGAAATTTACGATTGGGCAAAAAAATACAAAGCCAAAGTATTCGTCAACAAAAATCATAAAGATTTAATCAAAGATTCAAGTGGAAATAAATGTATAAAATATCCGGCAAATAAAATTGAATTTAAATCTCAACTCGTTGGAAATTATAATTTGGAAAATTTAGAACTGGCTTTTGCTATAGGAAAATATTTCAAAGTTAACAAAAATAATTCTCTTGAAGCAATCAGTAATTACGTTCCGTTGTCGAAAAGATCGGAACTCAAAAAGATAAATGGCATTGATTTTGTGGTGGATTGCTACAATGCCAACCCGACAAGCATGAAATTGTCGCTCCAAAGTTTTATAAAATCGGCAAAGCATCCGAAAGGAGTCATCCTAGGAGATATGCTCGAACTTGGGAAATATTCCGAAACGGAACATAAAAAAATTGTGGATTTTGTGAGCAAACAAAAACTTGATCTCACCGTTTTCATTGGAAAAAATTTTAAGAAAGTTTTGAAAAATGTGAATTTTAAATATAAATGGTTTCCAGATTCCGAATCTGCCAAAAAATGGTTCGCCAAACAAAAATTCACCGGTTTTACATTCCTCCTGAAAGGCTCACGAGGAATTGCCGTGGAAAAAATCCTGGACTTGTAACCAGGTTCTGGTTGTGATTTAATGATCAAGGAGGGCAAAATGCCTATATATCAACGAGATATCGTGGAGAAAAAACCGCAGTCACCCAGGCCGGAAGATTGCATAAAATGTGAACAAGGGGTCGCAGTAAACGAAGAACACCTTTGTGGAATCTGCAGTGGGTCGGAAAAACCCACACCACCGCCCGTCTCTAAGTAGAGCAGGCTTCACCATAAGGAGTAAACAAAATGAATTGCGGACCTCTTGCGGGACACCACTCTGCCACTTCTTATTTTATTTTGGGCTCCATTGTTCTGTTGATTGTCATATCAACAATAGGAATATTTGGGCAGATGTTTTATGCCATTTTTTCAGGAGCCGCCTCACGCTAACAAAACGTGGGGCTTTTCTTTTTTCTGCGGGCCCAAGAGGATTTTCCCTCAAAATTTTTTCGTCGCCACTCAAAAATTTCTGGGCACCGAATTGGCGACAACCGCTGCTGCGGTCGTATACTGCCAATTCGTTCAAATCCTAAGCATAAAACTTCGTTTTCTGCGGGCCCAAGAGGATTTGAACCCCTGTCGCTCCTTTTGGAGAGGAGAATTCTACCACTGAACTATAGGCCCTTACGGATTTTATACTAACAAAAATTCGCCCTTTTGGCGAATTTTTACTTGTTAAACTTTTCCAACTTATCAAACTTATTTACTTTTTTGCCTCTTTGAAACTGACTCGTTTGCGGAGTTTTTTGCTGTATTTTTTGAGCTCGATTTTACGCTCAACTTTTTTCTTATTTTTCGAAGTCCAATACACCTCTCCGGTTGATTTGCTTCTTAGTGGAATTAGTCGATCTTGTGACATAGTGAAAAGAGTGTAGCACAAAATGTGCCCGAAATGCAAGTGGAATTTTTAAGCCCAATTTGCGATAAATATCAACGAGTTATATCATTAAATCATGGACGCAGCATTTGGAATTGTTTTCATAGTTATAGTTTTGTACGTGGCATCAAAATTATCACCGTAACACGGCTTTCTCTACACCACACAATAATCCCCTTTCGGGGATTATTTGTGCGTCGGGTAGGATTCGAACCTACGTAGGCCGAGGCCGTTAGATTTACAGTCTAATGCGATTGACCACTCCGCCACCGACGCGTACAAAAAGAGTACCAAATTTTTCGATTTGATACAACTTTTGTCATAAAGGTTCGACCTTGATGCCCAGTTCCTAAGGTCGAACCTTGGAGGAGGAATCCGACACAAAACTCTCAGTCACAAACGAACCACGACGGCCTTTTTTGACAGTAAGGATATACTCCTCGCCTTTCATATCCACTGCAATTTCCCCACCTTTGGAAATTCCCTTGCTGACAATGAGCGAGGCAATCGGCGTCAGAATTTTATTTTGGATCAATCGTCGAAGCGGGCGAGCGCCATACTGCGGATTGTAACCTTCCTTGGCCAAGTGGTCGTAAACCGCTTGCGTCAATTCGAGTGTAATTTCTTTTTGAGCCAATCTGTCTTTCACAATATCGATTTGAATTTTGACAATTTCGGCGATAGCTTCCCTGCTCAAAATGTCAAAGACGATGATGTCGTCGAGACGGTTCAGAAATTCCGGTCGGAAGTGATCTTTCAGCGCTTCCATCACTTTTGTTTTGGCATCTTCGTAACCGGCCTTTTCATTTTTGTCGACGGCGAAACCGATTTTTTGCATTTTGTCGATGTACTGCGAGCCGATGTTCGACGTCAAAATGATAACCGTGTTGCGGAAATTGGCCACGCGGCCTTTCGCGTCCGTCAATCGTCCGTTGTCGAGAACTTGAAGCAAAATGTTGAAAACTTCCGGATGAGCTTTTTCGATTTCGTCGAAAAGAATAACCGAGTATGGGCGATGTCGAACAAGCTCCGTCAAATTTCCACCCTCCTCGTAACCGACATAGCCAGCCGGCGCGCCGATCAGTTTCGAGACGGAATGTTTTTCCATGTATTCGGACATGTCAATTCTGATGAGTGCTTTGTCATCGTCGAACATGAATTGCGCCAGCGCTTTGGTCAGCTCTGTTTTTCCCACGCCAGTCGGACCGAGGAAAAGGAACGAACCGATCGGACGATTCGGATCGGCCACCCCAGCACGCGAACGTTTAACCGTGTCGGAAATTTTTATGACAGCTTCTTTTTGGCCGACAATGCGCTTTTCCAAAACATCTTCCATGCGTGAAAGTTTATCCGCTTCCTCCTCGAGCATTCGCGAGACTGGAATTCCCGTCCATTTTGAAACAATCGAAGCGATATCGTTTTCGGTCACTTCCTCCTTCAAAATTCTGCGCGAACTTTGCAATTTTTTCAATTTTTTCGATTTTGAATCCAAATCTTTTTCATAAGCGGGGATTGTGCCATAGCGAATCTCGGCCGCCTTTGACAAATCCACCCGCCCTTCGGCAACATCGGCTTCCCGACGCGCTTCCTCGAGTTGCTTCTTTAAATTTTTGATGTCGCTGACCGTTTCCTTTTCATTATTCCACTTCAATTCCAACTCGCCTGTTTTTTCTTTCAAATCGGCAATTTCTTTTTCGATTTCTTTGACACGAGACTTGGATTTTGAATCGGTTTCTTTTTTGAGTGCCTCGCGTTCGATTTCAAGCTTAACCACTTTCGAATGCGTCTCCTGCAAAATCGGTGGCATATTTTCTAGCGCAATTTTCAGATGCGAAGCCGACTCGTCGATCAGGTCGACCGCTTTGTCCGGCAAAAATCTGTCGGCGATATAACGACTTGAAAGGTTGACCGCGGACACAATGGCTTCATCGGTGATGCGCACACCGTGGTAGAGCTCATACTTTTCTTTCAGTCCGCGCATAATGGTGATGGCATCGTCGATCGACGGCTCGTTGACGTAAACAGGCTGAAAGCGACGAGTCAGCGCCGGATCCTTTTCGATATATTTTTGATATTCCTTGAGTGTTGTCGCGCCAATCGCCCGCAGTTCTCCGCGCGCCAGTGCCGGTTTGAGCATGTTCGAAGCGTCGAGCGAACCCTCCGCTGCGCCGGCTCCGACAATGGTGTGAATTTCATCGACGAACAAAATTATTTTGCCGTCGGAACGTTCGATTTCTTTCAAAATATTTTTCAGACGTTCCTCGAACTCCCCGCGATATTTCGTGCCGGCCACCAAAAGTCCGAGGTCAAGCGAAACGAGTTCCTTGTCTTTGAGCGATTCCGGCACGTCGTGGGTGGACATGCGGATGGCCAAACCCTCGACGATGGCGGTTTTGCCGACACCAGCCTCACCGATCAGAATCGGATTATTTTTCGTTCGACGAGAAAGAATCTGAATGATGCGCGAAATTTCACTGTCGCGTCCGATGACCGGATCGAGTTTATTCTGGTGAGCCAAGTGCGTCAGATTGCGAGTGTACTTGGAAAGCGCTTTAAACTTTTTTGGCGCTTCCTGCTCAACACTTTTCGTGCTCTTTATTTCCCCCAAACAACGCAAAACAGTTTCCTTGTCGATTTTGAATTTCATCAAAAGGTCGTGCGCCGGGGAAGGCGTTTCGATGGTGGCGATGAAAAGATGTTCCACTCCGACAAACTCGTCGCGCATGTCGGAAGCTACTTTTCCGGAAGCTTCGATGACTTGGGCCAGCTCGGGCGTCAAATAAATCTGATACGAAGCAGAAAGTGTTTGGCCTGTTTCGGTGCCTTCGATGGTGTCGAGAAGCGAATCGGTCAGAAGTATAGTGTCCACCTCGAGACGATCGAGAATCGACGGGACGATCGATTCTTCCTGCAAAATAAGCGCGGTCAAAAGGTGGAGCGGGCTGACATGATTTTGACCGCGTTCAATAGCCAGCTCGTGAGCTTTGCGAATGGATTCTTTGGCTTTTGTTGTAAATTTTCCAAATGGAGGCATTGTGATTAGAATTATGAATCAAGATGCATGAATAATGAATAAAATGCGGAAATCTTGATAAGCATATTATATATCAAGTGGCCGATTCAGTCAATTTGCTTCTTTTTTCTCGCCGTTCAGATTAACCCTTATTTTTAGCCATTTTTTAGCGAAGTAAAAAAGAATTTTGACTTTTCCTCCAAAATCGCTTGACAAAAAAATGAGAGTATGCTAACCTTATATCAGAACATCGCGAGCAGGAGAAATCCTGAATATGGCGTTTGCCTCTCTCGCGTGACTACGGAAAGTGAAATTCTTTCTGGGCTGGCGACAGCTCACAGTCGCAAGTCATTTGAGACCTGCGTAAGCAGACTCAATTATTTCCACAATCCGGGAGGCCAAAAGGCTAGAGGGTAAAGTGAGAAACCCTGACACAACTCCCCACCCAAGCCCGTGCCATTAAAAGTGCGGGCTTTTTTCATTTCAAATTACTAAATTATGAAATCTGTGATATAATTGAGAATGTATGAATAAGAAAACACTTACGGGACCGATATCAATCAATTCCAAGGGAATTGGTTTTTTTGATTTGCCGGACAAAAAAGAGGAATCGCTGGAAATTCAGCCTGAGAATTTGGCGCGGGCTTTTCACGGAGATGTCGTTGAAGTCCAAAAGCTTGGTGGTCCTAAACCGAGAAAAAGTCTTGGTCGGGCGAGAGAAGTCAAAGAGCAAGCCAAAGTGGTCAGAATAATTTCTCGCGCCAAAACTCAATTCGTCGGCATAATCCAAAAAACAGACGACAAATCATTTTTGATTCCGGATGATAAAAGAATGTACGTGGATATTTTTATTGACCCAAAATCTTTAGCAAGGACAGTCCTTGCTAAAACTGAAAACCAGAAAATTCTTGTAGAAATCACCGACTGGCCGGAAACGGAGAAAAATCCGCGCGGAAAAGTTGTTAAAGTCATCGGTACAGCCGGCGAAAACAACACCGAGATGGAATCAATCGTTTTGGAAAAAGGTTTCCGAGTCGACTTCCCTGCCGAAGTTTTGGCCGAGGCGGAAAAAATTAAAAATGAATACAAAAGTCATTTTGCCGAGGAAGTGAAAAATCGCCGCGACATGCGCGAAACTTTAACCATGACTATCGATCCTGCCGACGCCAAAGATTTTGACGATGCCATTTCTTTTAAAGAACTTTCCGACGGAACTTTTGAAATCGGCGTGCATATTGCCGACGTGTCATATTTCGTCACGCCCGGCACAGTGCTTGATCGCGAGGCGGAAAAACGAGGACTGTCAGTTTATCTCGTCGATCGAACTATTCCGATGTTGCCGGAAGTTTTAAGTAATGACCTTTGTTCTCTCAATCCAAACGAGGACAAGTTCACTTTTTCGGCCGTTTTCAAAATCGACAAAAATGCCAAGATTTTAGACAAATGGTTTGGCCGAACTGTCATTCACAGCGACAAAAGATTTTCATACGAAGACGCTCAGAAAGTTTTGGACAATGCGAGCTCACCTGGTGTCAACGGCGAAGCAACGTGGTCACCGGGTGTGGGCGCATTGTCCAAACTAAACAACCTCGCAAAAATTCTGGAGAAGCAAAAATTTGGCGCAGGCGCAATTAATTTTGAAACAGACGAAGTTAAATTCGTTTTGGACGCGGCCGGCAAACCTCTTTCAGTTTACAGAAAAACTCGCCTGGACACGCACAAGCTTGTCGAGGAATATATGCTCCTGGCCAATCGCGCGGTCGCCGAACATATTTTCCATTCTCAAAATAACGAGTCCTTAGCAAGAACTGTTCTTGCTAAAAAACAAAGTGTTTACAGAATTCACGGCAAACCTGATCCGGAACGCATCGAAGCATTGGCGTTTTTTTTGAAAGCGCTTGGTTTTGATTTGCGAAACGAAAAAGGTTCTGTCACCTCGCGCGACATCAACAAACTGCTCAAGCAGGTGGAAGGCACACCGAACGAAGAACTGATCAAAACCGCCACCATTCGCAGTATGGCCAAAGCCGTTTACTCGACCAAAAATATCGGGCACTTCGGTCTGGCTTTCAGATTTTACACGCACTTCACCTCGCCTATTCGCCGATATCCCGATTTGCTGGTGCACAGATTTTTGGAACGCGAAATCGATGGCGGAAAAATTGCTCCAAATGAATACGAGAAATTTGAAAAGTCATGCTTGGCACTCTCCGAACTGGAAAAGAAAGCCAGCGACGCAGAAAGAGCCAGCATCAAATACAAGCAGGTTGAATACATGCAATCGCATGTCGGCGAAACTTTCCAAGGCACTATCACCGGCGTAACCGACTGGGGAATTTACATCGAGGAAAAAATTACCAAATGCGAAGGCATGGCAAAACTACGCGACCTGAATGACGACTATTATGTCCTCGACGAAAAAAATTACACAATCCGCGGCCAGCGCACCGGCAAAAAATACACACTTGGTGATTCTGTCACATTCAAAGTTGTGGCGGCAGACATGGAGAAAAGAGTTTTGGATTACCAGATTTTGTAAAAAACTGAAATTTTTGGAATATAAAATCCTCCGGCTTCGCCACCTCCTTTAAGAAAGGAGGAATTGATGCATTAATCTCCCTTTTTTAAAGGGAGTGGCCGAAGGCCGAGGGATTTTTAGTGCATTCCACAATTTTTCTTACACAACTCTCTAAATTAGTTTTTATATCAATATCTCTGAATCTAATTATTTTGACTCCAGCATTCTTTAAAATCTCATCTCTCACCTCATCATTTTCTATTTTTGCATCATGACTAATGCCGTCAATTTCAATTGCAAGATTTAATTTTGAACAATAAAAATCAACTATGTAGTTGTTGATAGGTCTCTGTCTCAAAAATTGGCAACCTAATTTTTTATCTTTTATTTCTTTCCATAGCAATACTTCAGATAATGTTGATTCGTTCCGTAACTTTTTGGAAAATTTTTTTAGATTTTTATTGTAAATGAGTTTCATAAAATCCCTCCCCGCTTCGCGGTACTCCCTTTAAGAAAGGGAGATTTGAATGCGGGTTATTTCGCCACGGCAACGGCTTGATCAAATGCGACCGAGAGAAGTTTCGAGCCACCACCGAGACCCATGGTTACGCCGTACAAAATCCCCGCACGGGACATTGTTTCGCGGTTGTGGGTAATGACAATGAGTTGCGAACGTTTGGAAAGATTTTCCACCATATCGCCATACTTTTTGGAATTGGCTTCGTCGAGAGCGGCGTCTGTTTCGTCTAGAATAATAAACGGCGGAGGATTGACTTGAGAGATGGCAAAAAGCAAAGCGATGGAAGTCAGTGCCCTCTCCCCGCCGGAAAGCATCATCAAACCTTTCACTTTCTTTTTCGGTAACACAACATCGATATCAATCCCATCCTCACTTTCCGCTCCGGTTTCTTCAATGGCAAGGGCAGCCCTTGCCATTTCATCACCGTCTTCATTTTCAAATAGGTCATCAATTTCTTTTTTCTTGCGTTTTGGCGCGGAAATAACGGACAAGCTGGCCTCACCACCACCGAACATCAGAGCAAAATATTCTTTGAACTGCTGGTTGATTTTTTCCACGCCGGTTTTGAATTCGTTGGAAAGTCGTTCATCCAAATCTTTTATGAGATCTGTCAGCGAATCGGCCGAACCGGAAAGGTCAGTCAGCTCTTTTGCCAGAAACTCATCTCGCTCCGAGGCATCAGTGTATTCTTTCATTACATCGGCCCCACCGATTCCGCCGGCATCTTCCAAACGAATTTTTATTTTTTCGATTGTTCGTCTGCGTTCTTCCTGATTTGCGCGTGGTTCGTCAAAATCAAAAACAAGCGACTCAAATTGCAAAACAGCCGTGCCAAGCATCATTCCAAGCTCTGTTAATTCCCTATTGAAATCCTCTTTGACTATTCGCAAAGTTTCCTCCTCCGACTGCAAGCTGTGAATTTGCGATCTGACTTCCTGCTCCTCCGCCATGATTCTGAAAACCGCTTTTTCGGCGTCGCGATTGGTATCTTTTTCCGTGTTTATTTTTTCCTGTAAAGCCGAATACTCGCGGGACAATTTCGCTTCGTTTGCAATAACATCACCCGCTTCACTGGCAGCAATTTCCTTTTTTCTCCTCAAATCCGCCAAATCTTTTTGGGCTTCAACCAAAAGCGACGTATCCACCTTGTCTTTATTACTTTCAATAAAATCTGACAAAAGTTTTCCAATTTCATCAATTTTCCTTATCAAAATATCCACTTTCTCCTGGTCCCAGGTGTCACCTGGGACCAGTTTTTTGGAATCGGAAATTATTTGTTCTATTTCTTTTTGAACAACTTCGACAGAAACAAGCGTGACTGTTTTGTGCAAATATGAGTTGGCCAGTTCCTCCTGCTTTTTTATCATTCGGGCCAAGGAGGTTATCTCACCGTCCAGTTCGCCGGACTGACGTAAAAGCTCGTCTTTCTTTTTTCGCGTTTCGTGAAGTTCCCTCTCGAGTGAAATCAGTTCGTCCGACATGACATCGCGATGTTGTGCGCCTTCCAAAATTTTCTTGGCTTCGGAGAGTTCCTCTTGCAACTTTTTTTCCTGTTTTTCCAGCGGATGTTTTTTGCCGGAAATATTTTTCTCAATGCGCTTTATATATTCGTCCTCGCGTTTGCAATACTCCAGCGCTTTATCCTGCAAATCTTTTTTCATTTCAAGCGTCTTCTCCACTTTTTCCACCTGCTTTTTGAGGAATTTGATATGCGGCAAAATTTCTCGTCGAAGAGATTCCACTTGTGCAATATTTTCACGAGTTTTCAAAAGTTTTTTCTCACTTTCCTGTTTTTTGTATTGATAAAGTTTCAAACCGAGCGCATCCTCAATCATGGCTTTGCGTTCTTTGATGCTGGCATTCAAAATTCTGTCCGCTTCGCCCTGCGAAATAATGTGATGTCCGGACGAACCGATATGCGCCGAATGCAAAAGTTCCAACACATCTCGCAAACAAACTTGCGAACCGTTGATGGAATACTCGTTGACACCGTCGCGATGCACAACACGTTCAATGATCACCTCCTCGAAATCCACAGGTAGAAATTTGGATTTGTTGTCGAAAATTATTTTGACGCTTGCCCGATTCGCTCTAGGCAAATCCCCCGCGCCGTTAAAAATCAAATCTTCGCCTTTTTTGCCACGCAGGGATTTGATCGACTGCTCGCCAAGAACAAAAGAAAACGCCTCGGCCACATTGGACTTGCCCGAACCATTCGGCCCAACCACCGCAGTAACATTCGAAGTGAAAAGTAATTCGCTCTTTTTGGCGAAACTTTTGAATCCGGTGAGTTCAATAGATTTCAGATACATTATTAATATTGTATCAGAAAAACTTGCTTAAAATCAAAAAGTGAGTAGGATGAATTGTGGAGGAAAGAACAATGCAACGACGAATAAAATTGAGTATATATTTACCACAGGATATTCATACGCAACTTAAAATTATGGCCGTGCAAAATGCCACTTCCATACAAAACTTAGCATGTGCCCAACTGACATCATACGTATCTTTTCCACCAGTTCCAGTACACAATGTTAATGATGACCACGTTGATAAATTGGACGAAATACTAAAAGAAGCAATCAAAATTTTAGGCACAATGAAGAAATAGGGACCTGCACATGCAGGCCTTCTTTTTTATTTTAAAACCAAAATCCATAAGTAGGCAACAAAATTTCGTCGAGACAATACTTTTTGGGCGCATTGCGGAGTGCGTGAAGACACGAGCAGGAAGAAATTTTCCAGCAGGAAAATATTCTGGCGACCAAAAAGTGTTGGCTCGTAAAAAATTTTGTTGCCACCAAAACCAAACTAATTCCACCCGCGAGATTTCAGTGCCTCGCGCGCTGCAGACTGCTCCGCATCTTGTTTTGAATCCCCTTCGCCTTGTGCCACCAGTTCCTTGCCGACATAGACGCCGACGGTGAATTTTTTTTCGTGATCCGGGCCGGACTCTTTCACTGTTTTGTAGGACGGAGTGATGCCGTCGAATTCCTGGGCTTTTTCCTGGAACAAACTTTTGGCATCAATCCATGAACCCGCAGAAATAATCCCTTCAATGAGCGGAGTAAATTCCCGTTCAATAAATGATTTTGAAATATCATAACCTTGATCAAGATAAACCGCACCGATAAAAGCTTCCAGCGTGTTGGCTAAAATGTATTGTCGCGCCCGGCCATTGTCCTTGCTTTCGCCTTTGGACAAAAGCAAATATTCATTCATGCCAAGCTTGGTGGCAATGTCAGAACACGTCACAGCATTGACCAGGGACGATCGATAAGCGGTCAAATCACCTTCAGTTTTTGTCGGATATTTTTGGTAGAGAAAATCGGTAATGACCAGCTCCAAAACAGCGTCACCCAAAAACTCCAGGCGCTCATTGTGCGAAAGTCCCGAATTTTTGTTTTCGTTTATATATGAGCGGTGCACGAAGGCCTGAGTCAAAAGGTTTTGATCTTTAAACTCCACTCCTGCGCGCTTCTGGAATTCTGTAAAATCGTTCATACACGGAGTATAACACACAAATTTTCAATTTACAATTTCAAATTTTCAATGAATTTCCCAATGAACCAATTTTCAAAAATTCTTCAATCTACGCTATAGCTGAGATTAAAAAGTTTGCTCACACCAGGGTAGACCGTTGCTGTGCCGTTGACTACCCTGGTGAGAGCTCCAAAAAACAGCAAAAATAATTAGCAGAATTTCGTCGATGTCGTTTCGTTTTCGGAGCATCCACAGCCCGCGAGCATGGTTTTGTCAACGACCCCGCCTTCGGGGTGGGGCTCATTGACAAATCGCGGGCGAGGACAGAGAAAATTTTTCGCCGGAAAATTTTCGTCTCCGAAAAGGAAACAACTCGTAAGAAATTCTGCTAATTATTTTTTCAAAAGTATGTTTATCGCTTTTGTTACCAGCGGAAGAATATCATTGTAAAAATTGAGATCGAGGATGTCGCCCATTTTGAACCATTTGGCGTCGTCGAGGCCGCCGGATTTGGCAAGTTTGAGATCGACAAATGACGACTCCACCAAAAAGTAAGCCACATGTTTTTTGATTTTGCCTTTTTCGGGATGATAAGTGACATACTCATTTTCGCCAAGTTTTTCTTTGATTTCCACATCGAGGCCGATTTCGTCTTTGATTACTTTTTGAACTTCAGCTTGCGGGTCGGAGCCTTCCACATGGCCCTTTGAAAGCGTCCAGCGGCCGAAAACGTCGTGAACAAGAGCTAGGTAAATATCGTCACCGGCTCGCGCAAAAACCACCGCGCCGGCCAGGTATTCAATCGGCACGTTCGCGGGAATTACTTTGTTTTTTTTATCCTTGCTAGTTTCGTCCTTGCCCGGTTCGCCAAGCTCTTTGTAAACCGCGCCGAGCACGCCGTTGACGAACTTGCTCGATGTCTCGCCGCCGAAACTTTTTGACAATTCAATCGCTTCGTTGATGGCCACCTTTGGCGGAACTTGCGAGTGGTCGGAAAAAAGCAGTTCGTACAAACCGATGCGCAAAATGTTTCTGTCCATCACACTGATCTTGTCGATTGGCCAGTCCGGCGCCGCTTTTTCGATGACCAAATCCAAATCTTTTTGTTTGTCCAAAACGCCATTGAGCAGATTTTCCATAAACGAAAAATCGCCCATACCGGGAGCGAATTCCTCTGCGTTGCGAGCAAAAATTTCCGAAGCCTCTTTTGAGCTTTTTTTGTTGAAGTCCCATTCAAATAGGGACTGCAGAACTATGCTTCTGGAAAGGTGCCTGTTAGCCATGTCTTACAATATAGTGTATCAAATGACAGATATGATATCAACAAACAAGAATTGCGAACTGAACCGAACAATTTCCAATGATCAATTTTCAATTTTCAATGAATTTTACAATGAACCAATCGTCCAATTGAAGAATTGATTCATTTATTGGAAATTGAAAATTGTTACTTGAAAATTTCCTTTATCTTCCTTCCTTCTGATTTGCTTTTGCTTTCTTTGTTCGTTTTTCGATTTTTGCCTGCACGTCCAAAACCTGTCGGCCTTTGTACTGGCCGGTCACTAAAGAAGCTCGGTGCCGCAAGTGCGGAACACTGGAATTTTTGTCCATGGTGACAGCCGGGTTCGACAATCTGTGATGAGATCGCGTGTTGCCTCGCTGGCTCCTGTTGTGTCGCATTCGTACTACCATATAACAGAACATTATCATGTTTGTCTTAAAAACACAAGCGTGCCAGTTATTGATTTATTCGTCATTTTGATTTCCTTAATTTTTAATTTCTAATTTATAATTTTTAAATAATTTCAAAAATAATATAATTTTTAAGTAAAAAAAGAACTGCGGATGGTTTCCGCAGCTAATTCAGAACACGTTTTCTTTTTGGAGCATTTTTTGCAGGTTTTATATCATGAAAAACGAAAAGTGGAACATAACCGTCCCAAAGATTGCCACTGGAAGTCGTCCCACGCGCAGTGTGTTTTTTCAAAAAATCTTCAGCTTTCTCCACCACTTGTTTTTTGTTTTTACCTTTGATCGGTTCCAAATGCCGACCTTCGTAATTTTCATATGACAAAAGAGCTTTCATAAAAAAACCTCCTGTTTCAGTTTATAGAAAAATAATATTAAAGTCAAAAAAAAGCGCGACATGTTTTAGGCATGGGCGCTATGGGTATTTTTGCCATCGGTCATTTTCCACAAATAAGCTAGAAACGGTTTCTGGCATTGAAAACATTCCTTGCCAGCTTCTTCGATGTGAGCCTCAAACCCCGGATATTTATCCGGATAACCACAATATCTTCTGAACAACTCCCTGCCCTCGACGCACATTTTGCTTCTGACTGTCGATAAGCCGGATGAGTTACTCCCACCGACCAAAAGAAAACGAAACTGCGACATCCTTGTTCTGTACTCGGAATCATTTCTCAAAGAAATAACATGAGCAGACATAAAGCCCTCCGATTTAAGAATACGCTTCATAAATAGCAAAAACAATTTACTTGTGGATAAATCCACACACTAATTTTGCCATCGCTTCACCGTGTTTTTAAAAAAAACACAATGGCAAATTTAGTGTGCGGATAAATATAAAAGCGCCAGTGATTTGAAACCACAGGCGCCTGATGAGAGCTAAATTACAACTAGCTGAATCAGCTACAGAGAAAAGTTACAAAAACATCTCGACACTTTTTACAATGCACGGCATGGTGGGGAAATCCTCGATTCGCCTGCGGATTCTCGCAGTAGGAAAGGTACAACACTCTCCCTTCCTCACAAAAACCTGCGGATTCTGCCGATGTTCTCTCTTCCAGATCCCGGTAGAGAAAGAACTCCCTCAACTTGCGCGCGATTTTGTCTAGAGTTGGTTGTGGTTGCAGTCCAGTCATGTATAGCCTCCTTTTTCAGAGTACAGAATTGAACAACAAAAGTCAAACCAGGTTTTTGCAAAAAGATTTGCGATGAAAAAGGGAGAGACCGTGAGTTTGAATGGCAGTGCGATGCGCGAGCGTGCCATAACCTTTGTGAATATGAAAATTGTAAAGCGGATATTTTTTGCTCGCTTTGCACATTAGTTTGTCACGCGAAACTTTTGCCAAAATCGACGCCCAGGCGATAATTTTTTCTTTTTCGTCGCCTTTTATAATAGTAAATTGTTTTACTTGTTTAACAGAATATCCGTTTGTAAGTTCAGCTGGAACTTTTAATCCCCCATCTAATAAAATTTTTAATTTAAAATTTTTAATTTTTAAATAATTTTTAATGTCTAAATTTCCAAAACCTTTTGCAATGGCTTTTTTGATGCATTTGGAAATTCCGATTTTGTCGATTTCTTTGTTTGAGATATGAACAATTTGAGCTTGCAGAAGGGCACCTTCTGCAGAATTCGTGCAGAAGGTGCCCTTCTGCAACTGTTCCAAGACTTTTGCATACTTCTCGCGAGATTCCGGAGAAAGTTTTTTGCTGTCTTTGCCGAGTGGTGGCAAACGCCCCGCCACACCGGCGGGCAAGTTGTTTCGCTTCAGTTTGGCGTACAATTTTTCCTCACACATCACAATCCCCACCGTCACAGGCCCTGCCAATGGTCCCCTCCCAACTTCGTCAATGCCGATAATGTAGTTCATAAAAATAGAGTTTACGCATTTGTGCACCATTCTCCCTTTCATAAAGGGAGTGGCCGAAGGCCGAGGGATTTTTTGATTTCAAAATCCTCCGCCCTGCGGGCACCTCCTTTAAGAAAGGAGGATTAATGCGTGAGCTATTAAAGAATATCTTATCACAAAAATAAAAGCCCCGGCGTTTCCGCGCGGGACTGTACAACTTTTTATTTAATCTGATCAATAATAGAAAAAACTTCTCCTTCACCATCGTAACTTCTTTTACTACCCCTGACACCTACACGTGCGACTTCTCTCAATAATTTGTGTCCTTCTACCGAAAAAGTCACGGCAATCGATTGAGTTTCCCAGTCCTTATGAGCAGGATCATATGACACATATACACCGAATGTCTGATTATCTTTCAGATAATCCCATAATCCAATTCTTCCGCCTTTCACATTGTATAACTCAAATGCCTGACGGATTGCCAATTTTACAGCGGCGTTTTCCGTTTTTAAATTGATAACTTCACTTTTCTTGTTGGTGACCTCAACGTCTTTTTTTATCAAGACTCCTACTACCAGCAAATTTGTGATTATCATAGTAAGAACCAGAGCAGCGACTGTTTTACTCATTCAAAGGAGCTCCTATCTCCACAAGATAATATATATTATTGTTATACTTTGTCAAGCGAGCGGAAAAGTGAAAATTTGGTACAATGTTGGCATGTCAAAGTTTATCCACTTACATACTCACAGTCATTACAGCTTGCTCAATGCCCTGCCGAAACTCGACGAGCTGGTCAAGACTGCCAAGAAGATGGGAATGGCTTCGCTGGCTTTGACCGACAACGGCAATCTGTACGGCGCCATTGAGTTTTACAAGGAATGCCAGAAACACGAGGTCAAGCCGATCATTGGCGTCGACGCTTATGTCGCCTACCGTTCGCGAAATGACAAACAAGCCGGCATCGACAAGGAACGCTATCGACTAGTCCTACTGGCCGAAAACGAAACCGGTTACAAAAATTTGATCCAACTCGTCACCATTTCCCACCTGGAAGGTTTTTATTACAAACCGCGTGTGGACAAAGAAATTTTGGAAAAATATCACGAGGGACTGATCGCTATCGCACCGTCATTTTCGAACGACATTTCACAATCGCTGGAAACGATGCATGTGGAGCAGGCGATGGAGCGACTGGAGTGGTACAAGAAAGTCTTTAACAAAAAATCCAACAAGGGGGACCCTTGTGGTTCAGGATTACAAGGGTCCCCCTTGTTGGACCAAAGTCAGACCTCGGGGAACTTCTTCATTGAAATCACCCACCATCCTGAAATAAAAGGTCACGAGGAAAAAATGAAAAAACTTTTGGACTTCGCTAGGCAAACGAACACACCGATTGTGGCGGCGCATGATGTCTATTATATGAATCCCGAGGACCGAGCCGCTCGCGAGACACTCATGGCTGTCATGAACAACGGCGACATATCCGACAAGTTGGACGAAAAAACGGACGACTTTTCATTCATTTCGCCGGAAACTGCCGAAAAATATTTCAAAAATTTGCCTGACGCGCTTGAAAACACCGAAAAAATCGCCGAGAGATGCAACTTGAAACTCGAACTGGGCAAATGGGTTTTCCCGAATTACATTTTGGATAGCGGACTTTCATATGACGAGGAACTTCGCAAGGAAGCGCTGGCCGGTTTCGAAAAACGCGGGCTTTCGCAAACAGCCGAGGAAATGGAGCGCATGGAGTATGAATTGAAAGTGATCAAGGACAAAGGTTACTCGCCATACTTTTTGGTGGTGGCGGACCTGCTTCGCTTTTCGGAAGAAAATGGAATTTTCACAAACATCAGAGGTTCGGTGGCCGGCTCTCTCGTCACCTACCTGACCGGCGTCACCAAAGTCAATCCACTGGTTTACAAAATTCCGTTTGAAAGATTTCTCAACCCAGAGCGTCCGTCGGCGCCCGACATCGACATGGACTACGCCGACAACCGTCGCGACGAGGTGATTGATTACGCTCGTCGAAAATACGGCGTGAACAACGTTGCCCAAATCGGTACGTTCGGTACGATGGCCGCCCGCGGATCCGTGCGCGACGTCACTCGCGCCATGGGTTTTGCCTACTCGCTCGGAGACTCGATTGCCAAACTGATTCCGATGGGCGCGCAGGGATTTCCCATGACCATCGACCGCGCTCTCAAAGAAGTGCCGGAGTTGAAAGAATTGTACAAAACTCAGGCCGATGTCAAAAAAATAATCGACATGGCCAAAAAAATCGAGGGTTGTGCCCGCCACATCTCGGTGCACGCTGCCGGCGTAGTTATTTCGCCCACAACGCTGACCGATTTCGTTCCGCTTCAGTACGATACCAAAGGCGACAACAAAATCATCACACAGTACGACATGCACGCCGTCGAGGACGCCGGGCTTTTGAAGTTTGACTTTCTCGGCATCAGAAACCTTTCCATTTTGGCCGACGCCGTTCATCGCGTCGAAGCGATTGAAGGCAAAAAAATCGACATCGAACAAATTCCGCTCGACGACAAAAAAACTTTCGACATGCTCACTCGTGGAGAAACGATCGGACTTTTCCAGCTCAACGGCGACGGTATGACGAGATGGTTGAAAGAACTCAAACCGACAACCATTTTCGATATCAACGCCATGGTCGCTTTGTACCGACCCGGCCCGATGGAGTGCATTCCGCAATACATCGAGCGCAAACATGATCCGAAAAAAATAAAATTTCTTGATCCGCGAATGAAAACGATTTTGGATCAATCATTCGGCGTCATCACTTACCAGGACGACGTGCTCATGTGCGCCATCAAACTCGGCGGATATTCCTGGCTCGAAGCCGACAAACTGCGTAAAGCCATGGGCAAGAAAATTCCGGCTGTTATGCAGGCCGAGAAAGAAAAACTTCTGGCCGGACTTTTGAAAAATGGAATGTCGCCAGAAAAAGCGGACGAGCTGTGGAAGTTGATTGAGCCGTTTGCCGCCTACGGTTTCGGCAAAGCGCACGCCGCCAGCTATGGACGCGTGGCTTACCAAACTTCGTACATGAAAGCCAACTTCCCTGCTATATATATGTCAGCCGTTCTGACTGCCGAGTCGGGCGACGTGGAAAAAGTGGCCGAAATCATTGGAGAGTGCAAGCGTATGAAAATTCCCGTTTTACCACCGGATATAAATCAGTCGTTCGGCGGGTTCAGTGTGGTGAAAGGCAAAAAAAGGGTGCCCCTTTTAAATCCTGACGAAAAGGGGCACCCTTTTTCTGATTCCGAATCAGACAAAATCAGATTTGGATTGACCACCATTAAAAATTTCGGTGAGGGAATCGGCGCGTCGATTATTGCCGAAAGAAAAGCGAACGGCGAATTCAAATCGCTTTCCGATTTTCTGCGCCGGATCAAAGATAAAAACTTGAACAAAAAATCGCTCGAGTCGCTCATCAAAGCCGGCGCGATGGATCGGTTCGGCGAACGCGCCACGCTTCTTTACAACTTGGAAACGTTGCTCGCCTTCAACAAAGAAGAACGAGCCAAGGAAACGGACCAGACTTCCCTTTTCGGACTTTTGTCGGAGCCGGAAAAAGCGAGCGAAATTCATTTGGAAAAAGCACCGGTTTCAAATCCGGCCGATGCTTTGTTGTGGGAAAAGGAACTGCTCGGCCTGTACATTTCCGGCCATCCGCTGGACAGTTTCCGCCACAAATTGGAAGGTCGCGAAATGACTGTTAAAAAATTGAAGGAAACGGCCAAAGAAAAACAGATGGTCGTCCTCGGCGGAATCATCGAGGAAATCCGGCCAGTCATGACCAAAAAGGGCGACAAAATGATTTTTCTCAAAATGGCCGACTTGTCCGACTCGATCGAAGCCGTCATTTTTCCGAAAACTTTTGAGGAGTTTCAAGACATTCTCGTGCCCGAAAGTTGTATCGTTGTCAAAGGCACTTTCTCCACGCGCAATGGCGGAATGTCGATCGTCGTCGACAAAGTCAAACAAATGGAATAATGACGCAAATCTCAATTTCGCATTCCTTTCCAGAGTAACCTCAAAAACTCCTGCGAGTTTTTGAGGCTGATCCTCGGCCAAAACTTGTCAAGATGGAATGCCTTGACAAGACCATGCTTTTGGCCTGCGGAGCCTCCGGAAAGGAATGCAAAATGAGATTTGCTAGTGGTGATGGAAAAAATGCAGGATTAGGAATAAAATTAGACTATTAATAAATAATTATAAAATCATGGATATAAAAAGTTTGGAGTCGGATATTAGACGAGAGCAACAAGATATTGAAAAGGAGGAAAGTAATTTAGAAAAAGAGAAAAGTGATTTGGAGAAAGCGAAGATGGAAGTTCAGAAAATTGAAGCAAAAATAAAAGAAATCGAAGCAAAAATTGCCAAAATGAAGGAGGAGATGAGCAAAAATAGTTCTGATTTGCAAAGACTGGCCAGTGCGACGGCAAGTTCAGCCGGTGATAAGAAAAAATAATTCACGGCTTGAAATAAAATAGCTCCTGTGCTAGTGTTATGAGCATATGACCCTGTAGTAGAAGTTGACATTGCGCCAAAGCGCTTAGAAAGATGTCAACTTCATTACAGGATACATCCCGTAGTGAAAATGGCATTAATTTCATTGACTACGCGGTTATTTAACAAAAATCGGTATTATTAATATTTAATTTTGAAATGACATATTGCTCGTAGAGCGATGCCATTTTCTACTAACAGGATGATAAAAATGGTAAATGCGGAGGTTGTTAGGACCGGAAATGAAAACAACGTAAACCTCATCAGAAGGTTCACCAAACGCGTCCAGGGATCGGGCGTTTTGCCTCGTGTCCGAAGCATCCGCTACTCGTCTCGCAAGCAATCCGAGTACGTTAAAAAGAAAAAAACTCTCAAAGTTTTGAAACGCCGCGAAGAAGTCAACGAGCTCATCAAAATGGGAAAAATGGTGGAGAATACCAGGGGACCGAAGAAAAAATAATTTTTCAAGTATCAATTTCCAATTTCCAATGAATTTCTCAATGAACCAATTGTCCAATTGAAGAATTGGAAAATTCATTGGAAATTGGAAATTGGAAATTTTTAGTAACTATGAACAACATTTTCTCCATAACCAACACTACGCGAGGCGAAGTTCCTGGTGTTGATTTTTTGCCTATTAAGGACTCTGTACTGGGTAAAAAATACGAACTTTCACTGGTTTTTGTCGGCGATAAAAAATCACAAACGCTCAACAACAAATATCGAAAATTTAACAAACCGACAAATTGTCTCAGTTTCTCGCTCGGCAAAAATTCCGGAGAAATTTTCATCAATTTGGGCAAGGCAAAAAAAGAAGCGCCGAGCTTTGGCATGAAATTCGAAAAGTTCATAATTTACTTGTTTATTCACAGTTGCTTGCATTTGAAAGGAATGGATCATGGGAGTATAATGGAGAAAGCAGAAGAAAAAATGCTAAAAATTTTCAAGTAACAATTTCCAATTTCCAATAAATGAATCAATTTTTCAATTGAACAATTGGTTCATTGGAAAATTCATTGAAAATTGGAAATTGGTCATTGAAAATTTCCCCTTCCCATGCGCAACATCACCGTCGGCATCGACATAGGCACGTACCAAGTCAAAGTGGTCGTCGCTGAGCTCGTCAAAGAGAACGAGAAATTATCTCCCCGTATCATCGGGACCGGTTTTGCCGAGTCAAAAGGTTTGCGCCATGGCTACATCATCAACAGCAAGGACGTCACAGGGAGCATCAAAACGGCAGTTGAATTGGCCGAAAAAGCCTCCGGCGTCAGAATCCGCAAAGCTTTCGTGGCCATCGGCGGCATCGGCCTTCAGTCCGTCACCAGCACCGCCTCGGTCATGGTCAGCCGAGCCGATTTGGAAATCACCGATCTCGATATTAGTAAAGCGGCCCAGTTGTGCGAAGAAGATTTGCCGACGGCGCTCATTCAAAACCGCCGCGTTCTGCACAGCATTCCCCTTTCGTATAAAATCGACGGCAAAGCTGTTTATGCCAAAACACCACTCGGCATGAAAGCCGGGCGTCTGGAAATTCGAATGCTTTTCATTACCTGTCTCGAGCCGCACCTGAACGACCTGATGCAAGCAGTCGAAGAAGCCGGCATCGAAATCATCGACGTCATGGCCTCTCCCATTGCCGCCAGTTTCGTCACTCTGACCAAATCGCAAAAAATCGCCGGTTGCGTCCTGGCCAACATCGGTGCCGAAACTATTTCGATCGTCGTTTTCGAAAACAACATTCCGATTTCGCTCGAAGTTTTCCAAATCGGCTCGACTGACATCACCAACGACATCGCTTTGGGTTTGAAAATTCCACTGGAAGAAGCGGAGAGTATGAAAATTGGCAGGCTTGGTTCAGGCTCGTTTTCCAAGAAAAAATTGGAGGAAATAATCCACGCCAGGCTCTCCGACATGTTCGAACTGATCGAAAACCATTTGAAAAAAATCGGCCGAAGCGGACTTTTGCCCGCCGGGATTTTTCTGTCCGGCGGCGGAGGCAACATCGGCACGATCGAGGATTTTGCCAAAGTGGCGCTGAAGCTCCCTTCGCGCATCGCCTCGCTCAACTTGGCCGATCCGAAAGCTCGCATAAAAGACTCGACCTGGGCGGTGGCCTACGGCCTGTGCATGCTCGGTTTTTCCAAGGAAGATAAAAAAGAACTCGGAGTGAAAGTCAGTTTTAATGAGACGAAGGAGAAGATTTTAGGGTGGATAAAACAGTTTTTACCGTAATCGTTTTGAACTAAAATTTCTTACGACCCAACACTTTTCCGTCGCCAGAATATTTTCCTGCTGGAAAATTTCTTCCTGCTCACCTCTTCACGGGCTCCGCAATGCGCCGTAAAAGTGTCGGCTCGACGAAATTTTAATTCAAATCTGCATTAGTAAAAACAAAGAGATTGGAGATAGAAAAAGCCGGCTCCCACACTTCGGGGCCGGCTCAACGTTAATTACTCCTGTGGCTTTTGATGAACTTTCCTAGGCGATAGTACGCCTGTCTTTGAATCTCTTTCACGCCGCAGAATGTTAGAGACTCTTGTTTGGCGATCTGCCTCAGACGCAGGCCGTTGAAAAAACGTGCCTGAACAATCCTTCGTTGAAGTGGGGTCAGGATCTCCATCCCCAGCGAAATGAGCTCGACTTCCTCGTCAGTAAATCGGTATGAGGGCGAGGAAGAATCGGGCACTTCGAGTTGGGCCAGTTCGTGTTCCGGTAAAAGAAGAAAAGGTTCCCCTTCTTCTCCTTCTTCCATGTGAAGTACCATGGTTCCGGGCTCTTCCGCCAGGAGATCTTCAATCCTTTCGTTTGACAGGAAAGGAAATTGGTTTTCCGCAAGGGCAGCAGCAGATACCAACTTGTTCATTCTCTACTCTCCTTTTGCATCAGCTCCTCAAGAAGCTGCTAGTACTTTTCCACCTTTTATTAAAGCACCTTTGGCATCTTCATGTCAACTTCATAATGTAATTTGTTATCCACACCTGTTTGGGGAGCAAAAATTGCTCAAAAACTGGAACATCAAAAATCATATGGTCAATTGTTTGCTTATCTGTGGCTTTCTGATACAATATGGGTGATTTCCTGAACCTTGATTTTTCCATAAATCGGCAGTATCGAGGTATTTTGGAAATTTTTCTTTTTATTGTAATTAAATTATTCGTAGCCATTCGTAATATTCGCATCATTCGTATATTCGTATGGCTTTAGCCAAACACTATGCCACAAATCAAACCAGAAGTAGAAGCATTCGCTCGGATCAAAGTTCTCGGCATCGGCGGTTCCGGAAAAAACGCGCTCAACCACATGATCAACTCGAAAGTTCGCGGAGTTGATTTCATTGCCGTCAATACCGACTCGCAGGATTTGCACAACTCGATGGCCAAGAGGAAAATTCATATCGGTAAAAACCTCACTCGCGGATTGGGCGCCGGAATGAATCCGGAACTCGGCAAACGGGCCATTGAAGAAACGAAAGAGGAAATTCAAGAAGCGGTCAAAGGATCCGACATGGTTTTTATCGCCGGCGGACTTGGGGGCGGAACTTGCACGGGCGCAGCGCCGGTTGTGGCTCGCATTTCAAAAGAAATGGGCGCGCTAACCGTGGCTGTCGTGACCAAACCGTTTTTCTTTGAAGGCCAGCAAAGAATGAAAATCGCCGACGTCGGTCTTGACGAACTTCGCCAAGCGGTTGACGCCATCATCGTCATTCCAAACGACCGACTACTCTCAACCATCAGCAAAGAAACGACCGCTAAAAGCGCCTTTGCCATGTGCGACGACGTTTTGAAATCGGCTGTCGAAGGTATCTCCGACCTCATCACCACACCCGGCATCATCAACATCGACTTCGCCGATATCAAAGCCGTCATGGAAAACGCTGGACCGGCCCTGATGGGCATCGGCACGGCTACGGGTGAAAAACGCGCCGAGGAAGCGGCCAAATCGGCCATCAATTCCCCACTGCTCGAAGTTTCGATCAACGGCGCCAAAGGTGTACTGTTCTCGATTGCCGGCGGAGACGACCTGGGCATGTTCGAAATCCAGGACGCTGCCAAAATCATTACCGAGTCCGTCGATCCAAACGCCAAGATTATTTTCGGAACCGTTCGCGACGAAAAACTGAAAAAAGGCGAAGTTAAAATCACCGTCATCGCTTCCAACTTCCCGGAAAATTTCACCAAGAAAACGCTTTTCCAGGCGCAGGCCAGCAACGCACCAATTTCCGATCGCCGAGAGATGGAAGAGGAGAAGGGTAAAATCTACAACTCAATCCCCGTCTCATCACCAAGAATGGATGAAAAGATAGATGTCGTTGAAGAAGACGACGAATGGGGAGCTGTCCCGGCGTTTTTGAGAAGGTCAAAAATTAAATAATTTTCAAAAATTTCTTAAAACATTACCTTTTCGGAGACGAAAGCCCGTCCAGCGACGGGCTTTCTCTGTCCTCGGCCTCGATTTGTCAATGAGCCCCTCTCCAGTTTTAAGGTCTGGCCTTGGGAAATTGGCTGTTTAAGGCCAGACCTTTGGAATCCAAAACTGGGGAGGGGTCGTTGACAAAACCATGCTCGAGGCCTGCGGATGCTCCGAAAAGGTAATGTTTTAAGAAATTTTTTAGTGGTGACTTTGTTGACAAAATTTCATCCGTGAGTAGACTGATTTTGGAGGAAAATTATGTCAACTTTAGGAATAGTGTTGTCTTGCATTGGAGTATTTTTCCTGGTTGTTGCGGAAATGCAGTTAATAAAATACAACAGATCAAAAATTTCAATTTTGATTACCGGAATGGTTTTTTATGTTTCTGGTTTTGTTTTGATCTGGATTTACAAAAAACCACTTTGATTAATAATTTAGCAGTAGCGACACCATCAGTGTCGCTTTCTTTTTTGTTTGAAATTGAAAATTTTTACTGTATAATGTGTAAACTATGAATCAATCTTTCGACTTAATCATTATCGGTGGCGGACCTGCTGGAGTGAGTGCGGGGGTTTATGCGGCGCGGAAGAGATTGAAAACTTTGCTGGTTACGGCGGATTTTGGAGGGCAATCGATCGTTTCGGACAGCATAGAAAACTGGATTGGCACGCCAAAAATTTCGGGCAAAGAGCTGGCCGAAAATTTGAAAAAACACCTCCTTTCCTACGCCGGTGACATCGTCGAAATACACGAAGCAGAATTCGTCAGAGACATTGCCAAATCAGACGGCAATTTTTCCGTTACAACTGACAAGGGCGTTTACGAAACAAAATCAATTCTCGTCGCCACCGGTAGCGGCCGACGCAAACTGGAAATTCCCGGCGCCAGCGAGTTCGACAACAAAGGTGTCACCTATTGCGCTTCGTGCGACGGTCCGCTTTTTGCGGGACAGGACGTGGTAGTTATCGGTGGAGGCAATGCCGCTCTCGAGTCGGCCGCCCAGCTTTTGGCATATTGCAAATCAGTTACTTTGCTCAATCGCTCAGAAAAATTGAAAGGCGATGAAATTACCATCGAAAAACTTTTGCAAAATCCGAAATTCAAAATTATTAAAAACGCCGCGCCGACCGAGATCAGGGGCGATAAGTTCGTTACCGGCATTGTTTATGAGGACACTTTGACCGGAGAAAAACACGAAATCGCCGCGCCGGGAATTTTCGTCGAGATCGGCCTAGTGCCAGCCACCATGTTCGCCAAAAATATTTTAGAGCTCAACAAAATCGGCCAAATCCCCGTCGATCCGAAAAATCAACAAACCGCCGTCCCCGGAATTTGGGCTGCCGGAGACTGCACCGACGCTCTCTATCACCAAAACAACATCGCCTCCGGCGACGCCGTGCGAGCTCTTGAGGACATCTACTTGTGGCTGAAAACGAAGTAAATCCTCCGCCCTGCGGGCACCTCCTTTAGGAAAGGAGGATTAAATCTCCCTTTTTTAAAGGGAGTGGCCGAAGGCCGAGGGATTTATTTTTACATTCTTTACCAAATATAATTTCTTATGACGCCATAAACTTTGTCGGCTATTTTTGCGTAACCGAGATCATTTGGATGGACGGCGTCAAACATATATTTCGGATTGCCAAAAAGTCCGAGCAGAACATTCGGCACATAAACCGCGCCGGTTTCCTTTGCTAATTTTTCAAACGACGCTTGAAAGTGATCGTTAAAAATTCCACCCTGAACGCCGAGCAAAACGACAAAAATTCCTTTGGATTGCAACGTGGAGACTATCTGACGGAGATTGTCAAAAGTTTCCGCCTCCGGAATATTTCGCAGGTAATCGTTGCCGCCAAAAAGAACGACAACCGTTCCGGGATCGCGAGCCAAGACAGTGTCGATGCGGGCCAAACCCTCGGCGGTGGTATTGCCTGAGACGCCCAGATTGATGATTTGTCTGTTCAACTTTTGTGAAAGAAGAGAAACGAAATCGTGTCCGGCCGTCGAGCCATAACCCTCCACCAGACTGTCACCGAAAGCAACGACTATGTTATTTTTCGGCGGATAATTTTTTATCGGCGCGCCCATACCACTGAAAAAGTAAAACACCACGGCAACAGACAGAGCGACAATGATGAGCAGATGTTCTTTTTTCATTCCATTTCATTATATCAGAAAAAACTTTAATGAAAATTCATGCCATTTTCGGTACATTTGAACATATTAATAACATTTTTTATCATGACTGAACAAAAATTTTTTATACAAACTTTAAAAAACGAAATTCCCATTTTCGAAAGAGTTTTTTTAGCCTTTCCCGACAAACTTACGGACTGGCGATCGCACCCAAAAAATAAGGGCACCTTGGAGCTGGCTTCGAGCATGCTCAACGAAGCCTCCGGTTTTCCTGTTTTTCTGAAAACGGGAGTAATCGACTCCGATCAAATGACGGAATTGAAGCCGGACAATATGAAAAAAATTTCACATGACTTCACCAAGTTTTTGGAAGAAGCTCTTGATTTGGCGACCGAGATGGACGAGGAAGATTGGGGCTCGCCGACAGAAATGAAAATGGGTGGAAAAACCGTTTGGAAATCAACCAAAAGCGGAATGTCTTGGGGACTGCTCGTCGACCTCATTCATCACCGCGGACAGCTCTCGGTGCACATCCGCCCGCAAGGCGGCAAAGTGCCGTCGATTTATGGACCGTCGGGCGATATGGCGGCAGAGATGTAGTCGCCTACTCGGCGGGTAACGTCATAAAACCGCTCAGTGTAGCGGTTATTTGATGATCGAACGAGATATCCACAGTTTTAACTTGCGTAATATATTTTTTACGTATAATATATATTACATTACAAGTTTAATGTCATGGGCTTCCAAATTTGGATGAGATCCGACATTGAAATTTTAAAAATGAGCTGAGGCGTATCAAGTATACGATGAAGATCATTTTTAAAATTTCAACTAGGAGATCGCCAAATTTGAAAGCCCTGCCAAAAAAATGATAGGAAAAGCAAACTGGTTTAGGAGACGAAAATACACTGGCTGGGGTTTTACCCCTGTTACGTGGCAAGGTTGGATGTATATTTTGGTTTTAATATTGCCGGTTATTATTATCGCAGAAACACACGCCTTCAGATCGTGGCAGGTGGTTTTTCTCGTCGCATGGGCGGTAATTTTTATTATTGATGCAGTAGATATCATGATCCATTTGCCAAAAGATGAACGTGATAGAACGCACGAGGCAATAGCTGAAAGAAACGCTCTTTGGATTATAGTGGCGATTCTTGGTGTTGGCATCGCCTATCAGGTGTCGATTGGTGTTGTAGCTAATAACATCGCGAAAGTTGACCCGGTAATCATAATCGCTTTGTTTGCAGGACTGCTGGTCAAAATTGTTTCAAATGTATATTTGGACAAAAAAAATTAAAAATATGCCCGGTAGTAGAAGTCGACATTGCGCCAATGGCGCATAAAAAGATGTCGACTTCACTACAGGGCTATCCTGTAGTGAAAATGACATTAATTGCATTGGCTACGTGGTTAAGTAACAAAAATCGAAACTATTAATATTTAATTTTGAAAATGATGTATTGTTCGAAGAACGATGCCATTTTCTACTATCGGGATGGAAAATAAAATCACCGAGTATAGAAACAAGCTGGGTATAACGCAAGAAGAACTGGCGCATTTTGTCGGTGTCACCCGCCAAACAATCATCTCGCTCGAGCAAAACCGCTACAACCCTTCCCTGCTTCTAGCACACAGAATTTCTCAAGTATTGAAACGTCCACATATCGAGGACGTGTTTCTGCTGGATAAATTGGAAAAAATATTTTAAAAAAACAGCTCCGGAAATCCGGAGCTGTTTTTTAATACCAAAAGTTTTGGAAAACTTGATAAGAACTATCTACATCTTGGCAATAATTTGTATCCAATTTGTCCTTCCAGAATTAGTAATATTTTCCCATAATAATTTTAAACTGAGTTTATTTATACATTCTTTTATCTCCGGCAAAGTGAAATAACTGAAAAATCTTTCGTATTCGTAACCATAATCATTTTCTTTAAGGATTTCGTTATCAGTACCGCCAGATTTTACTTCCTTTACTGCAAGATATAAAATTCCGCCGGGTTTTAATTTATTTTTAAATTTTTCCAAAACTTCTATAATCTTTTCCTTTGGAACATGCAGCAAAACCGCTTGAGCAAACACCGCGTCAAATTTATTATCATATGAGTCCATTTCATAAATATCATAGACTATAAAATCAACACCTGATACTTCTCTCTTTGCAATTTCTATCATCTTTTCAGAAAAATCCATTCCGGTAACTTTGAGTCCATTATCCGAAAGATATTTTGATTTTATTCCCGCCCCGCATCCGACATCAAGCACTGTCGCGCCTTTCGGCAAAATAGAAGTAAATTTGTCCGTGCCTTCACGCCACCAAGTATCTTCATTGTGGTCTCTAAACCAATCGTCGGCTATTTTGTTGTATGTGGATTTCAAATCCATTTTTGTTCAAAAAATGTGACC
>CAIOTC010000018.1 GCA_903861205.1 uncultured bacterium
AGCTTCACTTGTCTGTGTGCGATGGGCAGAACCCACCTCAACCTCTCTTCTCCTATTGTCTTCGCCATATGTGTTGTCATTAGGCCATTCTAGGCCAAAACCCGCCATATGTGTGTACACATTACCAATTTAGCTTGACAAATAATTTGGCTGTGATATACTGGTATCAGACTCCGGTGCGGATAGTACCGGTGGAACAAGGAGATTTGACATGCTGAATATTCTGAGTTTTTCGGAAGAAGTTCTGAAGACGGTGGTTATCGAGGAGGGCGAGAGCATCATCGCCGAAGCGGAAAGGAATCCGCCGGCGCCAAATACGATTGGCTTCAGCCAAATCGTCGATGTCATCAAGATGTGGCTGGGCCAAAAGGCCAGCCGGCAGGATCGCGTTCTCGCGTTCCTGGTCACCTTTCCGCAGTTCGCGATCACGGCCGTGATGAATTTCATCAAGAACAAAGTCGGTGTCAAAACCGGCGAAACCAGCCGGGATCTGACGCTCGAACGTGTTCGGCCGGCGGTCGAAAGTGTTCTGCTGTATTCCAAACAGACGCTCTTCGAGACGGACAAGGCGTCTGACAGCGAGATGGTTCCGGCTCAAATGGGAGCACTTCACAACATTCTGAATTGTTTCGAGATTCTCGCCAGGGGCGAATTCGAGACGATTCTGACGGCCGGCACAAACATCGGCAAGGCGGTCAAGGTGCGGTTTGGAACCGTGCTCGGAAGTTACACTGACCGGATTGACGCCATCGAGGTTCGCATCCTAAACGATCGCGAGCAGCACCGCACGTCGGCCAAGCCGACCAACGGCAAGACCAACGGGCACTCGGTGACCCACTCAGAACCGGTGCCGGCGAATTTCGGCGAAAAACTCAGCACAGCTCTCCGCATCAAGTCGGATACTCTGGCGACCGAACAAACTCAAGCCACTGCGGACCAGCCGTTCGCTGGACCGGCCCCCGTTCCTCCCACGCTTGTCGTGGAAGCGGACGCGGACTCGGACGCTATCATGAAGGCGGAGATGGCGCGACTTGGCGGACTTTCGCCCGAAGCGCTGGATGCGGCCAAAGTCGGCGCTGACGGCGGGGTGACGATGCAAACCACCGAAACGCAAGTTTTGCTTCAGGAAATGGTCCACGAGGCCGTAACCGAAGAGCAGACGGTTCGCGTCGAGGAATATCTCGCCGATGTGCCGGTCGACGGAGCACCGGCCGTTCCGACGACCGCGCCCGAACTGGCCATGTCGGCTTCGGTCTAGCGTTCTTGTTTTCTCGGTTCCTTACTAAGAACCGACAGCCCCTTCCTGCTAGCAGAGAGGGGCTTTTCTTATACAAAAAATTTTGAAATTTATAATTGGCGTGTATAATGTAAAGATGCAAATCAAAAACAAACACACATTTTTTCTGGGAATTTTTATCATACTGCTGTGGGTATTTTTTGGCATTCCGACGTCGTGGAAAGTTTTTTTGACGATTGTGTCGGCGCTCTATCTCATCATTTTGTCGATCAACATCACTTTGCCGAGACGCGGCGGTCCGAAGCGCCTGCGCAAGAAGGAAAAAGTGACGCCGGTTTTCACCGAGAATTCACCAACAATGAAGATGGACGGCATTTCTTCATCGAACGAAAAATTTTAAATTATTTTCATGTCTTTTCTCTCCAAACACAAACTGCCAATCATCGCTTGTGTTGCGATTTTTATTTTTGTTTTGTTTTTTCTTTTTTCTCCGAAATTGTTCAGTGAT
Organism: uncultured bacterium; assembly: GCA_903861205.1. Taxonomy (GTDB): domain Bacteria; phylum Patescibacteriota; class Minisyncoccia; order Phycocordibacterales; family DATDWN01; genus CAIOTC01. Next base: position 1,746 of record CAIOTC010000018.1, read on the forward strand.
CATTATTTTTCTGCTCCCCAAGGACTGACCTTAAATACAAATTCTCAAGGTCAGACCTTTGGAAGCAGCACTCCGGTTTTTGTTCCGGCATACGTTGCCACGCCTGAACCTCTCAAGGGGATTTACATGACCAGTTGGGTGGCCGGCACACCAAGTTTGCGAAACAACCTGGTAAAACTGATCGACGATACGGAGCTCAACAGCGTTGTCATCGATATCAAAGATTACAGCGGCAAAATTGTTTTTCCGATTTCAAACCCAACGCTTTTGGCTTTCGGCTCGCAGGAAATTCGAGTCAAAGACATGCAGGATTTTATCTCGTCGCTTCACCAAAAAAATATTTACGCTATCGCACGCATTGCCGTTTTTCAAGACGCTTACTTCGTTAAAGCTCGTCCAGATTTGGCGGTCAAAAATAAAGCGGGGACGGCTGTCTGGAAAGATCACAAAGGAATTTCCTGGATTGATCCGGGCTCGCGCGAGTATTGGGACTACATCATTTTGATTTCTCGCGAAGCGCGCAAAATCGGTTTCGATGAAATAAATTTTGATTACATTCGTTTTCCGTCAGATGGAAACATGCAGGACATTTCCTATCCGTTCAGTTCGACAACGCCGAAAGCGGAAGTGATGCGGCAGTTTTTCCAGTACACGCATGATAAGTTAACTCAAGATGACGGGACACCCAGCCCTAGGCAACCCCTAGGGCAAAATGAAAATAGGTTGAAAATCTCCGCTGACATGTTTGGCATGGTCACAACGGCCGGCGATGACATGGGCATCGGTCAGGTTTTGGAGAATGTTTTGCCATACTTTGACTACGTGGCGCCGATGGTCTATCCGTCGCATTATCCGCCAACATTCCAAGGCTTTGCCATGCCCGAAGCTCATCCGTACGATGTGGTCCATTTTGCCATGCAGTCCGGGGTCAAGCGGTCGGAGCTACTTGCCAGCACCACCGGCCAAACAGTGGCTCAGTTAAGGCCGTGGTTGCAAGATTTTGGCTTAAAGATGGATTATGGCCCGGCCGAAGTTCGAGCCCAAATCAAGGCCACAAACGACGTTGGACTAACCTCGTGGATTCTCTGGAGCGCGTCAAATAAGTACACAGCTTCTGCCTTGCAGGCAGAATAATTTAAAATTTAAAATTTAGAATTTTTAATAAATTTTCAATGATTCAATTTATAAATTTAAAAATTTTAAATTCATTTTAAATTCTAAATTAAAAATTTTAAATTAAGAAATTTGGACATCAACAAATTTGATAATAATCACTTTTTAAAAAGTTGTTTTATGGTATAATAGTGTAATCATGGATCCCAACCCCATCACATATTTTGCCGAAACTGATGCTCGAAACAAAAGGATAAAATTCGGCATCAAAGAGTCCGATCGCTTGCGACATGTTTATGTGGTCGGAAAAACCGGCGTCGGAAAATCAACCATGCTCGAGAACATGGCCATTCAGGACATTCAGAACGGCAACGGTATTGCCGTCATTGATCCGCACGGTTCGATGGCTGAAAAATTGCTGGATTATGTGCCGGAAAATCGCATTAAAGACGTTCTATATTTTGCGCCGTTTGATTTGGAACACCCGGTTTCTTTCAATGTGCTCGAAGACATCGGCGCGGATAAAAGACATTTGGTGGTCAATGGTCTCATGTCAACGTTTGAAAAAATTTGGGAAGACGCTTGGTCGGCTCGCATGTCGTATATTTTGATAAACACGCTTTTGGCGCTTCTCGAATATCCCGGAGCGACACTTCTCGGCGTCAACAGAATGCTCTCCGATAAAGATTACAGAAAAAAAGTTGTGGATAATGTGACCGATCCTTCTGTTAAATCATTTTGGGTGGAAGAATTTGGAAAATATACGGAGAGATTTGCCGCCGAAGCCACGCCGGCCATTCAAAACAAAGTCGGACAGTTCACATCCAATCCGCTTGTTAGGAACATGATCGGTCAGCCGAAATCGTCCTTCGATATTCGCGATTTCATGGACAATAAAAAAATTCTGCTGATCAATTTGTCCAAAGGACTTGTGGGCGAAGGCAACGCAAACCTCATCGGCTCGATGCTCATCACCAAAATGTATTTGGCGGCTATGTCGCGCGCCGACAAAAATAAAGCCGAGCTGGCTAAACTGCCGAGTTTCTATTTGTACGTCGATGAGTTTCAATCTTTTGCCAACAAATCTTTCGCCGATATTTTGTCCGAAGCGCGAAAATATAAACTAGGGTTAAATATCACGCATCAGTACATCGAGCAAATGGAAGAGGAAGTGCGCGATGCCGTTTTTGGCAACGTCGGCACCATGGTCACTTTCCGTGTCGGCGCTTTTGACGCCGAGGTTTTGGAAAAAGAATTTGCCCCGACTTTCACCGCCGAAGATTTGGTCAACTTGGGTAAATATCAAATTTATCTCAAGCTTATGATTGACGAAGTTTCGTCCCAGCCGTTTTCCGCCACAACCATGAATGTTATTCCTCGTCCGGAAATTTCGTTCAGACAGCAAGTTTTGGAAAATTCATGGAAGCAATTCACTCGTCCTCGAGTTGACGTAGAAGATGAAATCAAAAAATGGCACGAGGAGGGAACTGCCAGGGAACAAAAACTGGCGTCAAATCCGCAAAACGATTTTCCACGAGAAAATAATAATAATCGGGAAAACAGTAGTAGCTCGGCCGGCACGAGATATAGCCCGAGAGTCTCGCCAAACATCATTTCCGGACCGGCTCCGGCGCCTACGCCCATTCGTACACCCGCCCCCGTTTCGGCTCCGGTACCGCCCAAAACGCCGGTTGAAGATCCGAACAAAACCGCCTTCATGAAAGCGGCCGAGGAGTTGAAAGCAAAAAATGAATTAACAAGGGTTCCCCTTGCCAATACGGAATCTGCAAGGGGAAACTTTGTTAACGGCAACAAAACCTCATTATCAAATCTAAGAAATGACAACAAAAAACAGCCGAGCGCCGAAAATATTTCCAGCTTGAAAAGTGCTCTGGCCGGTGTTTTGGCCAAGTCGCAAAATGCCAAACCCCCAGAACCTGCTAAAAATGTGCCAAAAGTTTCCTTTGACAGTGAAAAAGATAAGGTGCAAGTTACGACAGAGGTGCCGGAAAAAGTTCTGCGCGACATATTAAAATAAATATACGAATATACGAATGATTCGAATCTACGAATGACTACGAATAATACAAAAAGAAAGATATTGATTTTCTCAACAGCTTACTATCCTTTTGTCGGTGGGGCGGAAGTGGCGATCAAAGAAATCACCGATTTGCTGGCGGAGGATTTTCAATTTGATTTAATTACCGCCAGGTTCAATCGAAAATTGCCGAAAGTGGAAAAAAACGGCACAGTGACAGTTTATAGAATCGGTTTCGGTCGGCCGAAGTTGGACAAACTTTTTCTGCCATTTTTTGGAGCGCTGAAAGCCAAAAAATTGCAAAGAGAAAATGGCTACGAATGTTTTTGGGGCATGATGGCTTCTTTCGGCAGTGGAGCCGGATACGTTTATAATATTTTCAGGAAAATTTCAGGCAAGAAAAAAATTCCGATGGTTTTGACTTTGCAGGAAGGCGATTCGGAAAATCATTTGAAGTACAAATGGGCCGGTCTCATTAATTTGTCGTGGAAGATGGCGCTGAAACGCACGGACATTTTGACCGGCATCAGCAACTTTCTTTTGCGTCGGGCCGAAATGATGGGTTACGAAGGAAAGAAAGTTTTGATTCCGAACGGCGTTCACGTTGATATGTTCTCTCAAATTTTTTCAGACGAAGAAAAACAGAAAATAAAAAATGAGCTCGGTAAAAATGAAGGAGACATTTTTTTGGTTACTTCATCGAGGCTGACGCGAAAAAACGCCGTTGATGATATTATTTCCGCCCTGCGTTTTCTGCCGGTTAACTTTTCGTTCATTGTTATCGGCAAAGGTGAGGAAGGTCAGGCTCTGCAAAAACAGGCAAAAGATTTGGGCGTTTCAAATAGAGTCAAATTTCTGGGATTTGTTTCGCAGGAAGAAATTCCGAAATATTTTTCCGCTTGCGATATTTTCGTCCGGCCGTCTCGCTCCGAGGGCTTTGGCAATTCGTTCATCGAAGCCATGGCATCTCGCTTGCCGGTTATTGCCACACCGGTTGGTGGAATCGTCGACTTTGTTGACGACCACGAAACCGGCGTATTCTGCGCGCCCGACAACCCGAAAAGCCTGGCCGAAGCTGTCGACTTGTTGGTTGACGACAAAGCTCTAAAAGAGCATATTATCCACAATGCATTCGACCGTGTTTCCACAAGGTATTCCTGGAAACATATAGCTCGAGAAATGAAAGAAAAAGTGTTTGATATTTTCGCAAAATAGCCCTAGAAATAAGGTTTAATTTCCTATTGACAAAATCATATCGGTTGTGCTATAATTAATGGGTAGTAAATCCATACCCCTACGCCTTCCTTGAGGGACGCAACAAAGGGTGTAACCAGGAGATACAATGCTCATTGAAAGAAAACGGGTCGGGGTCATCATCCGCAGTTTTGCTGCGAAACCCGAGCTGGTAGAAGGACAAGTTAAGGCCGTCGTTGACGCGGTCCAGCGCGTGCTCGCTGTTGAAATCGCCGGCAAGAAGGCAATCACTCGGGTCGACGTGGTTGTCCCGATGGACCAACGCTTTGGAGATTGCGACTGCGGACAAACCGCAGACGCGCTTCGCTCTGAACTTCACATCGCACTGGCTCCTTATGGGATCAAAGTTGTGGTGTCGGAGATTTCGCACGGCGACATCTTCTGTACCGCGCTTAACTACGCCATTGGACTTCAGATGGAGGATCGAATTTCATATTCGATCATTCTGTCCACTCAAGTCCGGAGCTATTTCAACGCTCCAACGCTTGAGAAAATGTTCGAGGCGGCAGAGAAGGGCGCGCGAGTTGTCGGTGTGGCTCTCGAAGAGCTGACGGACTCGATTCGTGACGGTCTCATCGCGAACACGTTCGCCATGTGGCATCTGCCGAGTTTGGCAAGCGTTGGCCTCTTCGATTTTCGTGCTGCCAAGCCGCTCAAGAATGGCAACTGGCGGACAGCGCAACTGGTCGGATGGGTGAAAGAAAAGGAAACGATCGTGGAAAGCGGCGAGAACCGTTACCATCTGGCCGGTGTCGAAGAAATCATTCCTCTCATCCGGCTCGGTTTCCTCTTTGGTCCATGTATCGCGCCCGTTTTGCCGCAAGGCGAAGGTGTGAAGCAGTGGATCGCACCAGATCCGACCGTTGACCCCGGTGGCTTCCGTCGCCACACCAACAAGATGGGAACCAAACTGGCCAGACAAGCTGGAATGGCGGCGATGGAGAACGCTGACCTCTCTTACATTTCCGGCAAAGTTTTGTCGGAGTATCGCTAATAACAAGTCCCCGAGTGACGCAGGTCGCTCGGGGATTTCCTTTTGCTTAAAATTGGATTTTGTCTGATTTTTGTGTTAGATTTATCTTTATGAAAATCATCGTGACCGGAGCGGCTGGGGCCATCGGTTCGCATCTTTGCGAGCGGCTTTTGGATTTGGGACATGAAGTCGTCGGCATTGATTCTTTTACTTCATACTATGACCCGAATATAAAAAAAATTAATGCTCTTGATTTGGAGAAGAAAGGAATATTGATTAAACATTTAGATTTAGCAAAGGACGATATTGATAGTGTGATAAAAGACGTTGATGTTATTTTTCATCTTGCGGCTCAACCTGGTATTTCAGCTACTGTACCGTTTGAAAATTATCTAAAAAATAATGTTACTGCCACTTACCGTCTTTTGGAATCAGCTAAGAAAAATACTAATTTACAACTTTTTGTTTTTGCTTCAACTTCTTCGGTCTATGGAGTCAGGGCAAATGGTGACGAAACTACTGAACCAAAACCAACTTCGCATTACGGAGTGACAAAACTTGCGGCGGAACAATTGGCCATGTCTTATTATAGGGAACTCGGTTTACCAGTCACAGCCTTCAGATTTTTTTCAGTCTATGGGGAAAGGGAAAGACCAGAAAAATTTTATCATCGTCTCATTAAAGCCATAGCGGAAGGGAAAGAAATGCCATTTTACCAGGGAAGTGAGTATCACAAAAGAAGTTATACTTATGTCTCTGATATTATCGATGGTTGTATTTTGGCTCTTCAAAATGTTTCAAAAGTAACGGGAGAAATTTTTAATCTTGGAAATGATAAATCAGAAACTACTGGAGAAGGCCTAGCTTTGGTTGAAGAGATAATGGGAAAGAAAGCTATGCTGAAAATTTTGTCCAGGCGTAGGGGCGATCAGTTTGAGACATCCGCTGATATTTCCAAAGCTAGAAAAATTTTCGGGTATAATCCGAAAGTAGGCCTGAAGGAGGGTCTTGCTGCAGAAGTGAGGTGGTATATGGAAAAAATTAATAATAAAATAAATTAATAATAAAATGAAAAAAAGAAACATTCTCATTGCCACAGGAATTTTTCCGCCACAAGTTGGAGGACCGGCCACATACAGCAAATTGCTTTTGGACAAACTTCCTGAAAGAGGATTCAGAATAACAGTTGTCAATTTTGGCGATGTTTTGAAATATCCGAAAATTATTCGACACATCATTTATTTTTTCAAAGTTTTTTTCAGAAGTTTCAATAAAGATATCATCTATGCTCAGGATCCCGTTTCTGTGGGTCTACCATCTTTAGTTGTGTCAAAGATTCTTTTCAAAAAGTTTTATCTTAAAATTGTCGGTGATTATGCTTGGGAACAAGGATCTCAACGAAGTGGTGTAACTGACTTGCTTGACCAATTCTCAACCGAAAGTGAAAAGTATTCTTTTTTTGTCAGATTGCTGAAAAAAGTTCAATTTTTCGTGGCTAATCATGCCGATAGTATTATTGTTCCAAGTAATTATCTCAAAAAAATTATTACCAACTGGGGGATTCCCGGTGATAAAATTCAGGTTATTTACAACGCATTTCACGCTCCAAATTTTCACGGTTCAAAAGAGGAAATGAGAAAAAAGTATAATGTTGATTATCCAATGATTATCACTGCCGGACGTTTAGTGCCGTGGAAAGGTTTTGACACTCTGATTTCAATGATGCCGGAGATAGCCAAAGAAATTCAAGGAGCAAGACTTTTTATTGTGGGTGACGGTCCGGATAAAGATTACCTAAGAGATTGTGTCAAAAAATACAATGCGGAAAAGTATGTCGAGCTAACTGGCAAGATGAAACAGAATGATCTTTTTGAACACATCAAGGCCTCCGACTTATTTGTGCTCAATACTTCATATGAAGGATTGTCGCATCAGCTTTTGGAAGTGTTGTACCTTGAAACTCCGATTTTGTGCAGTGACGCTGGTGGAAATATTGAGGTGATTGACAATAATCAAAACGGAATATTATTTACATATAACGACAGACAAACAATTTATGATTGGGTGATAAAAATGTTGACTGATAAAAATTTAACGGAGCAATTTGTTGAAAAAGGAAAGGAAAAATTGGAATTTTTCGGCGAGGATAGAATGCTCCAGGAAATTTCAGAAAAACTTGGGAAATAATTTTTTTCTATGAAAGTTTTATCCATCGGCACGGACAGAAAAATGTTTGAGGAGGGTAGCAATGTAGCCTTGCGTACCGCTTCTTATGGTGGGGAAATGGAGGAACTTCATGTTATTGTTTTTTCACTTTCTGAACAAAAATTTAAAGAAAAAAAATTGTCAGAAAATGTTTTTGTTTATCCGACAAACTCTTTTTCGCGATGGTTATTTGTTTTGGACGCCATACGGTTGGGTAAAAAGATAATCCGCGAGAAAAAGTTTGTTCGTGGCGACTCGGTGGTTACATGTCAGGATCCGTTTGAGTGTGGTTTTGTCGGCTGGCGAATTGCCAAGCATTTCAGACTGCCGCTTCATTTGCAAATTCACACAGATTTTTTGAGCTCGTATTTCAAAAATTCTTTTTTCCAACGGTTCAGGGTTTTTGTCGCCAAATTTTTGTTGCCGAAAGCAATGGGTGTCAGAGTTGTTTCCAAAAGAATTGCCGATTCGATAAATGAAGCCGGAATCCGTTTGAAGCGTGAACCGCGAATATTACCGATTCGCATTGATGTCGAATCGATAGAAAAAGAAAATGGAGCGGACCTTGCTAAAATGTTTCCACAGTTCAAATTTATTGTTTTCATGGCCAGCCGATTGACCAAAGAAAAACGCGTTTCTGACGCGGTAGAAGCTTTCGCTGAAGTTTCAAAAAAATATCCGTATGCCGGTTTGGTTATTGCCGGCGATGGGCCACTTCGAAAAAATTTGGAACAAAAATCTCTGACGCTGGGTGTTGACAAAAATGTGGTTTTTCTCGGCTGGCGCGACGATATCACGGCTTTGATGAAATCGGCCGGCATGTTTTTGTCAGTTTCAGAATTCGAAGGTTATGGTATGTCGGTTGTTGAAGCGGGGCTTTCCAAATGTCCGGTCCTTTCGACGAATGTCGGTCTCTCCGGAAGCGTTTTGGTTCACAAAAAAAATTCGTACATATGCTCGGTTGGTGATATTATATGCATACGCGATGGGATTTCGGCTTTTATCGGCGATAATGTTTTCAGGTATAATATGGCTCAAAATCTGTATTCCGACGTGTCATCTGGTATTCCATCGAAAGAAAATTATGTTCATTCCTATGTTGAAATTCTGAAAGAGACATTGAAATAATTTATGAAATATTTTACCAAACACCTGATCGTTCGATATATCATTTCCGGCGGTACAAGCGCCACTGTCAATCTAACCGTGATATCTTTGTTGTACTATGTTTTTCACGTCTATTATATCTTGGCCGGGATTGCCGCTTTCATTGTGGCTTTTTTTGTCAGTTTGTTTTTGCACAAGTTTTGGACTTTCAAAGATTCTTCGATGGATAATGTCCACAAACAAGCCGGAAAATATCTGGCCAATTCAATTTTTGGCTTGGCGGTGAATACGACGGTTTTATATATTTGCGTGAGCGGTCTGCACATTTATGTTTTCGTCAGTCAAATAATAGCCGGAATACTCACGGCCTGCTGCACTTTTTTCATTTCTCGCGATTACATTTTTAATCAAAAAACGATTCCTAACGAATTGGTATGAAATTATTGGTCTTAACCCAAAAGATTAGCAAAAACGATCCGACACTGGGATTTTTTGTGCGGTGGCTTGCAAAATTTTCTCCTTCTTTTGAAAAAATTTCAGTAATATGTCTGGAAAAAAAAGATTTTGATTTGCCAAAAAATATTTCAATATATTCACTCGGCAAAGAATCCGGTACTTCAAAAATAAAATATATTTATAATTTTTACAGATATCTTTGGGATTTGCGAGGGAAATATGATGCGGTTTTTGTTCATATGAACGAAGAATACGTTTTGCTCGGCGGACTTTTCTGGAAACTCTCCGGAAAAAAAGTTTTTCTCTGGCGAAATCATCCGAAGGGAAGCTTTTGGACACGGATTGCCGTTTCTTTTTGCAAAAAAGTTTTCTGCACTTCAAAAGATTCTTTCACCGCCAAATTCAAGAAAACTGTTTTGATGCCGGTGGGGGTTGATACCGAAATGTTCAGGGAGGATAAAAATATTTCCAGAAATAAAAATTCCGTCTGCATGGTCGGCCGGATTGCGCCGATAAAAAAAATAGAAGTTTGTCTCCAGGCGATTTCCATTTTAATTGGCCGCGGAGTGCAGATTTCGCTCTCGGTTTTGGGGCCGTGCGCCGAAAAGGATTTGCAATATTTGGGAATGCTCAAAAGTTTCGTCTTGGAAAATAATTTATCGCCGTACGTCAAATTTTTTGACGCTGTGTCTCCGGCAGATTTGCCGAATATTTACAACTCGCACGAAATACTGGTCAATTTGACCGAAACCGGTTCGTTTGATAAAACTATCGTTGAAGCGGTCTCCTGCGGAGAGGTACCGCTTGTTTCAAATCAATCACTCAAAATACTTTTACCAGGTGGTTGTGTGATAAATAGAAAGAGTGACGATATAGCTTCGGCAATACAAAAAATGTGTCAGCCACAAAATAGGATTAATATTCAGGAAAAACTTGGAGAGTTTGTGAAGACTCAAAGCTTGGATGCCCTTATGAAGGCTTTGGATAAAGAAATGACTGCGGATATAAAAAACAAGTAATTTGCAAGAAATATGATTTTCAGCAAAGAAAACAAAGAATATTTTAGAAAAATCGCTCCCGAACAAGATTTTTGGGTAAATAAAAACAAATATTATCATCGGTATGTGGAATCGTTTATAAATTTTATTCTTCCTGCCGATAAGCGTGTTTTTAATGTAAGGTACAATACCGACACGTTTTCTGGTTTAGGCAGTTATGACTACATCGTTTTTTCTGATATTTTGGGTCATGTTTCAGATGTAGAAAAAACTCTAATCTCCTCGTCCAATATTTTAGAGTCAGACGGTCATATAATTATTACGCAATATAATTCTCTTTGGGAACCAGTATTAAAAATTGCTTCCAAGTTAGGTTTCAGGAGACCCATGATCGAACAAAACTGGCTCTCTCTAATTGATCTAAAAAATTTTGCGTATATTTCTGGGTTTGATGTTGTAAGATCTGGGACTAAAATGATAATGCCGAAATATATTCCTCTTCTCTCCTTTTTTTTAAATAAATATATATCAAATATTTTTCCTTTTTCAAAACTGGGTATATTTCATTATCTTGTATTAAGAAAATGTCCGCCAACTGCCGTAGCAGTAGAGGCAGCAAAACCATCTCTGTCAATTATAGTGCCAGCCAGAAATGAAGTAGACACTATTAGAAAAATAATCAAAGAGTTGCCGACAATTGGTTCTTTCACAGAGATAATTTTTGTTGAAGGAAATTCTACCGATGGTACGTTACAAGAAATTAAAAAAGTTACTTCTGAATACAACAGTATTGATAATAAAAAAAATTCATCTGTTGTTTCTAAAAATATAATAAAATATTTTGTTCAAGACGGTCGTGGTAAGGGGGATGCTGTGCGTAAAGGTTTTGAAGAGGCACAAGGAGATATATTGATGATATATGATGCCGATATGACTGTGCCTGCCAACGAAATTTATAAGTTTTATGACTGTTTGATAAGTAAAAAAGGTGATTTTATAAATGGTTCACGGTTAGTTTATCCAATGGAGAAGGAGTCAATGAGATTTCTCAATATTTTAGGCAACAAATTTTTCTCTTTTGTTTTTAGCGCCATACTCGGCCAACCGATAAAAGACACACTTTGCGGTACCAAAGTCTTGTGGAAAAAAGATTATCAGGATATTAAAAGAAACAGATCGTTTTTTGGCGACTTTGATCTGTTTGGCGACTTTGATCTCTTGTTTGGTGCCGTTAAACTCAATTTGAAAATTGTGGATATGCCAATCCATTACAAAGAGAGAAAATATGGACAGACAAACATGAATCGCTTTAGGCATGGTTGGCTCTTACTTCAAATGACTTTTTTTGCGGCTAAAAAAATAAAATTTATATGATATGAAATAATGTATACTTTATATATGTTTAATATAAAAGAAAAAATACAAAGTTTGTCAAAATGGTTCAAGATTTTTTTGGGTGTTATAGCCATCATATATTTTGCAGTGTGGTGTTTTAGTATTCACTTATCTCTGGTTCAAAAGAACATGAATATTAAACCAATTTTGCCAGTTATGTCGAAAGATAGTCAGGAATATGCCAATTTGGCGCAATCTCTGAGGTCAGGCTCGGGTTTTATCCAAAATGGGAAAATAGAAACTCTCAGAGCTCCCGGCTATCCGATCTTTGTATCAATATTCTCATCCCTTGGCGGTTATTTTGTGGCGACATTTGTCCAGATTATTTTGGTTTTTTTATCAGCGCTTTTAATCAGGGAGATAGGCATAGTTTTTTCATCAAAGAGACTGGGGGAAATAGCTGGGATTATATTTCTTTTAAACCCGGTTGTTTTGACTCTTTCTGTAATTATTTTAACAGATATTCTTTTTCTGTTTCTTTTTTTGCTTGGTTTCTATTTAACGATATCATTGCCAAAAGATAGATTTGTTCAAAAGATTATTCTTGTATCTTTCATATATTCTTGCGCAATTTATGTCAGACCAATGGGAGTTTTTGCTCTGCCGATTTTTGTTGCTCCATTTTTATTTTCAGAACTTTCTTTGCGAGATAAAGTTAAATCAATCATTGCGATGATTTTTATTGTTTTATTGGCAATTTCACCGTGGGTTTTACGAAATTATAAATTGACAGGTGTAGCCGATTTTACTTCTTTCAAAGCCATAAACTTGGGCTATTATGCCGCTCCAATGTTTTTAGCCAACAGAAACCACAGCGATGTTGTTGCGGAGAGAGCGATTATGGAAAAAGAAATAGGTGTTTCCCAAAATCTTTGGAGGGATCTGCGATATTCTCCGGCAGTTTCAGGTTTGGCCGAGAAGATTATACTAGAACATCCTTTTTCTTATATGGAATATCATATTATTACATCTTTAACTTTTCTTTTATCTTCTTCAGTAGAATATGCTATCAATACTTATAAATCGGCTATCGGTATTTCCGTGGGATCTAATAAGGGAGCGATGTATTATTTAGTTTCGGGAAAGTGGAATTTATTTTTTCAAAGCATTACCGCTGTTTGGTGGAAAATTTTGGAAAAAATAATCTGGGTTTCAGTGTATATTATAGCTTTGTTTGGATTTTGGAAAGAAAGGAAAAAATCTTTGGTTTGGTTGTTTTTATTCATATCTTTTTACCTGATGATTTTGTCCGGTCCAGTAGCTAACATTCGCTATTCTATTCAAGCTCTTCCATTTATACTATTTTTGTTTGTTTCTGGAATTTTTGCTATTCAAAAAAAAATTTATGTATAAACAGAAAAAAGTTAGCGTTGTCATATCTACATTCAATGAAGAAAAAACTATTAGGGGTGTAATAGATAATTTTTTTGCGACCGGTGTGGTTGATGAAGTTATTGCTATAGATAACAATGCGCTTGGAAACACGAAAATTGAAATAGAAAAAACAAAAGCCAAAAGAGTGGTGGAAACAAAACAGGGCTATGGACACGGTTACATGCGTGGACTTCTGGAAGCCACAGGGGATTTGATTGTCATGACCGAAGCAGACGGGACTTTTGAGCCGGAGGATATTCACAAATTTTTGATTTACAGCGATGATTTTCCGATCGTGTTTGGTACACGCACGTCGCGAGCGGCCATCTGGTCCGGAGCTTTCATGCCTTTTTCTGTGCGGTTTGCCAACTGGCTGTGGGCCAAAGCGGTAGAAGTTTTATATAACGGTCCGGTTTTGACGGACGTCGGGTGCACCTACAAATTGCTCGATAGACGATCTCTCGAGCACATAAAAAAATATTTTCATTTGTCGAAAGGCGACGGCACATTTTCGCCGGAGTTGATGATTTGGCTTTTGAGCAAAGAAAAAAGAATTATCGAAATTCCCGTCATGTATAAACCGCGCATCGGCAGATCCGGCTACACCGGAAGTGTCTGGAAAGCGGCACGGCTTGGTTTCAAAATGTTGCCGGTAATAATAAAATACAAGTTTAAAAAAATATGACTCAAGACACATATTATGCTACCAGGTATGTTTTTGATTCGAACAGAACTGTTGTCTGGAAAGAGATCGTCAAATTTTTACAAAAGTATGTTCAGGCCGGCGAAACAGTTTTGGACTTGGGTGCCGGATATTGTGATTTTATTAATAACATTGAAGCGGAAAAAAAATACGCCGTTGATGTTTCTCCGGAATTGGAAAAATATGCTGGTGAAAATGTTAAAAAAATAAATTCTCCGGCTTGGGATTTGTCGCTTGTCCAAGATGGTTCGGTCGATGTTGTTTTTGCCAGCAACTTGCTCGAGCATTTGGCGGACGACGAATTGCAGAAAACGATGAAAGAAATAACTCGTGTTTTGAAACCAAAAGGCAAACTTATTTTAATGCAACCGAATTATCGCTTGTCGAAAAAACATTATTTTGACGATCCTACTCACAAGAAAATTTTCGATGACATTTCTTTGCGGGATTTTCTTTTATTGCATGGTTTTAAAATATTGCTGAAGATGCCTCGCTTTTTACCTCTCTCTATGCGTTCAAATTCTTCGCTTGTTCCGAACTTTCTTCTGCCAATTATTGTTCGCTTTTATATTCATTCACCCATAAAACCTTTCGCCGGCCAAATGCTTTTTGTGACGGAAATTAAAAAATAGAAAAAGACTCGTCCGTTTGCACGAACGAGTCCTGGTTACTTGGCGACCGGCTGGTGAATTTTTGTCGCCCATCGAGCCATGTATTCCGGTCCTCGCCAGGCGAGATACCAGAAAAACGGAGTTGGCGCGGCTTGGAACAGGAGTGCTGTCCAGGCGTGTCGGTATGACCTCATTGGGCTTTCCCAGTCAATTGTAAGTCCCAAAGGCACTGAGCAAATCCGGATGTCGGATTGTGGAAAGAACGTCCGCCAGACGATTCGACACCGTCTGGAATGGGCTTCGTCCGTGACAACTATGATGGTTGTGGGAATGAACGAAAGAGAGTTTTTGATTTTGACGCACTCTTCAATCGTTGTCATTACATTACCAACATACCCTGATCTGGGCAGCTTTTCTTTCAGGTAAAGTTCTGCCGCTGGATTTGGGGAAGCTGTGAAAGTTCCAAACCGACAAATTGCTAATGGATATTTCCCCAATAATCTGCGGGTTTGGTTTGTTGCGGCGTATGCGCTAAGCGTAGGATGTGTTTTGGTCGCTCCGTGAGCAACAGGAACAACTAAATCTGCTTCAGCGGGCAAATTGTCATTGACTGCCCACAACTTCGCTAGCCATTTAATGGGCATTAGACACCTCTCTTTCTATTATGTCATAAGCAGCTGGAAAAAGCAAGTCTATTTAAAATGTGCCTATTTTGCTAATATTTTAAACACATGATTCAAAACAGCATCAAATGGTCTCAAAAGCATGAATGGTTTATCGTTTTGGTTTTGCTTTTGACTTTCATCCTTATACGTTTGCCCGGAGTGAATTCTCCGCTTCATCAGGACGAATACAAATGGCCGGTTATCGTAAATCCGGCCACTGCAAATGGTGTGGAAATTCCTCATCCACCGATCGGAGAATTTATTTACCGGACAGCCGGAGAAATTATCGGATTCAATGTTCACTTTCGCTTCGTCCCACTTTTTTTTGGTGCGATCAATTTGCTTATGCTGTACTATTTTCTGCGAATGAATTTTGGCAGACTCGTAGCAATAATCGGCGCGACGCTTTTTACCTTGTCGTATTTTTCCATTCTGGCTTCGCTGATGGTTGATACTGACGGACAGATAATTCCTTTCTTTTTTCTATTAGCTTTGATTGGTTACGGAAAATCTCAAATTTCATCCGGCAAAAAAAGAATATCTTGGCTCGTGCTTTTGGCAGTGGCATCAATCCTGGGTTTTTTTGTCAAAGTCAGTTTTGCTCTGGTTATTTGCGCTATTACTGCGGATTGGCTATGGGGTAAAAAATCACAAATGACCAAAAAAGATGTTTTGGAATATTTAGGGTATGGTTTTGGTGGGATTCTAATTTTAATCATTCTTCTTTTTCTTTCTCAATATGTTTTTAATTTTTTTAATTTATCCAAAGCGCTTGCTTACTGGGAACATTTCGCCAATTTAAACAGAAATTGGTTTCAGACGGGCATACAGGTGGTTAAAGCAATTTTATATACCTCGCCATTTATCTTGTTTGTTCCATTTTTCTTGTCTAAAGAAGATATAAAAAAAATCAGACCATTCCTACTATATATTATTTTTGGAATGATTTTTTATACGATTCTTTTTGACTTTTCCATTGGTGCACTTGATAGGTATTTGCAGTTTTTAATTATTCCACTTTGTGCGATATCGGCAGTAGTGATTGTGTCCGTGATGCAATCGGGTGATAATAAGAGAAATAGAGAATATATTTTTCTTGGTACAATTTTTGCTTTGATTTTATTTATGACAGTTTTTGTTCCTCATTTTGTACCATCACTTCAACCAAAATCAGCCTGGATTTCTCGGGCATTAAGTTTGAAATGGAATTTTCTTTATCCGTTTTTCGGCGGTTCTGGACCTCTTGGATTTTATGTTTCTTTTTTGTTCATGGCTTTATCGTGGATTGTATCTGTTATTTTAATTGCAATCGGACTTATAAAACCACATTTGAGAAAAATGGTTATTCTTATTTTAATACCAATCGGTTTGGCTTATAACCTGACATTTACCGAGGAATATCTCTTTGGTAAAATAAATGGATCAGCTCCAAAACTTTTGAATGGAGCTGTAGAATTTATTAAAAATGACCAAGTTATAAAATCTGTCATAGTTTACAATGATAATGGTGGAAATGAAATTCAAAATATTGGCAAATATAAAAGACGTTTGTATCTTGATCCAATGTTTTTTGGACAGATAGATTATATGAATCAAAATAAAGGATTTTATTTTGTTTTGGATGTTCCTCGAATTGATCCGGAAAGTCTCTATGTTAAATATTTCAATTCTTGTAAGATAGTGTATAAAGAGATAGATAAAAAAATGTCGGCAACGATTTACGATTGTAAAAATGTGCCGGATGTAAAAAGTTAAAATGAAATACAAACAATTTATAGATCAAAAAATCAGAGACATAAGCAAGGGGAAAGTGATATTGGATGTTGGCGGGGGAGATCCTTTTACCAAATGGTTAGCTTCATATAAAAATTTTTTTGCTGATTGTGATTATCGCACTATGGATTATGACATCTCAACAGGGGCTGACGTTATAGGAGACATTCATAAAATTCCTTTAGCTGATAATAGTGTGGATGGAATAATATGCAGTTCGGTATTGGAGCATGTCAGTAATCCTATTCTGGCCACGCAAGAAATAAAAAGGATACTAAAACCAAACGGTAAACTGTTTGTTTATGTTCCTTCCATTTATCCATATCACGCCAAAAAAGGGCATTATCCCGATATGTGGAGATTTTTTGATGATTCTATCGATATGCTTTTCCAAGATTTTTCTTCTGTTGAAATATGTAAATTCGGTGGATATTTTAGAGCCATGTTCTTTTTTGTGCCGATGCAACATAAATTACAGTTTATTTTAAAACCACTGTCAGGTTTTTTAGATAATCTTTTTAAGACTGAAAAAAGGAGTACTACTGCCGGATATTATATTTATGCTATTAAATAAAATGAAAAGAATATTAATTATAATTAATAATTTTGGTGTAGGTGGGGCCGAAAGACTCATTATAGATGACGCCAATGAATTGTTAAAAAGAAGTGATGTTGATTTTAAAATCATTACTTTAAAAAATGAGGGTAAAGATTCTCTCGCTGAACAATTAAATAAAAATGTAAAATGGGAATGTGTGCATTTTAATGATTTTTTTGATATTAAATCTTGGTTTTTGTTGTGTAGACAAATTAAAAATTTTGATTCGGATATTTTATTTACACACTTATGGTTTTCAAATACAATAGGAAGAATATCGGGTAAATTGGTCGGCGTCTCCGAAATCATCTCTTTTGAGCATAATGTTTATGATAGTTTAAAAACGAGGAAAATGTTTTTTGTTGATTGGGTTTTGCAATTATTATCTAATAAAATTATCGCTGTTTCTAATGCTGTGAAAAAATCATTAGTAAAACATAAAATAAGAGAAAATAAAATAAAAGTTATTTTAAACGGCATTGATGTTTCAAGATATCAAAATTTGAATATTACTGTCTTAGATGGTGAACAAAAAAAAGATTTCACTTTTGTTTATATTGGTCGTTTAATCTACCAAAAAGGAGTGGACATTTTGCTTAGAGCTTTTGCTTCTGTAAAAAATGGAAAGTTGCTTGTCGTGGGTGATGGAGTTGAAAGAGATAGTCTGGTTAAATTATCCAAAGAATTAAAAATAACAGACAGAGTAAAATTTTTAGGCATAAGAAAAGACATTCCGGAAATATTATCTTACGCGGATTGCTTTATTTTGCCTTCCAGATACGAGGGCCTTCCCATGGTCTTATTAGAAGCTGTTGCATCTCATAAAATAATAATTATTTCTGATTTTGAATCGGCAACGGAAGTTATTAATAATGGAGAGAATGGTTTAATTGTCATTAAAAATAATGTGGTACAGTTAGCGTCTTCCGCTTCTTTAATCTTAGAAGATGGTGAACTTCGTGATAAACTTCGAATCGGTGTTTTTAATATTTCTAAATGTATATCAATAGAAAATCATATAAATCGCGTTCTATCACTGTAATTTATGAAAAAATTATCAGAAAAAAATTATTGGGATTCCATATATAAAAATATAATAAAAAATGACCAAACAAGAGGTCTGTCATATTTTATTAAATTTAAAGGTTTTATTAAGCATATAAGCAGAGATTATAGCAATCACGTTTTATCAGAGTTATATTTAAAATATCTTCCAAAATCTCCAGATTTGAAAATAATTGAAATAGGTTGTGCTCCTGGTAAATATCTGATAAATTTTCACAAACAATTTGGTTACATGCCGTACGGGGTGGAATATTCAGAAGAAGGTTGCTCAATTACAAAGAACAATTTTTTAAAAGCAGGCATAAATCCAGAAAATATTATAAAAGCAGACTTTTTTGATGATAGCTTCCAGTTACAAAATCAAAAAAAATACGATCTGGTTTTTTCGAGAGGTTTTATAGAACATTTTGATGATGTAGATAAAGTAATTGATAATCATATAAAACTTTTGAAAGATGGGGGATATTTGATCGTGTCCATTCCAAACATAAGAGGAATAAATTATTCGATATTAAAACTATCAAATCGTAATTCACTTATTACTCACAATTTTTCAATTATGGATAAAAAAGTTTTTCGTAAACTATTTGAAAATAGAGACCTAAATTTTATTTATTGTAATTATATAGGAACTTTTAGTTTTGGTTTATTTAATACAAATAAAAAATGGAAGTATTATTTATGGAGAATTTCACTTATAATACAAAGACCATTTGATTTTATTTTGAGGGTGGTTTTTGGTGGTTATCATATAAAAAATAAATACACAAGTCCGTACTTGATTTTCATCGGCAGAAAAAAGTAACATTATTTTTTAGTAAAAATATGCAACTCATCCATTTAACAGCCAAAAGATTTAAAAATTTAACTGCTGACAGCATTTATGTTTCAAATTTGACGAGACAGTTTAATAAATCCTTGCCAAATGATTACATGTTAATTGTTGGAAATAAATTGAAAGAACAATTTATTGGAGTTAATGTAATTGATTTACACATTAGTTCTTGGGGTAATGGACTATTATACTTTTGGCTTCCATATCTTTTTTATTTTTTTTGGCTTCCATATTTTATATTGAAGAAAAAAATCAATAATTCAGAAAAAATATTTTTTTCCAGCGATGCTAATTTATTGGTTTTTATTATTTGGTGGAGGAAAATTTTTCGATTCAAATTTAAAATTTGTTCAGATTGGCATATGATGCACAATAATTTTAAAGACAACTATATTGCAAAAAATTCAGAGTACATAATAACCACTTCAGAGAAATTGAAAAAGAACATGGTTAATAAATTAGGAATAAGTCCAACTAAAATTCAGGTTGTCTACGGCGGAGTGGATTTGAGTGTGTTTGAAAATGATTCAAGACCAGAAGCTTCCTTGCGGAAAGATTTGGGTTTGCCGGAATCTGACATTTTGGTCGGATATGTCGGTTTTTATAAAACTATGGGTATGAGCAAGGGAATAGAGACAATGATCGATGCCCTGCGTTTTATAAGTGATGAAAACATAAAAATGGTCTTTGTCGGGGGTAGAGGTAGGGAGATAGAGGAATATGGAGATTTTACCTTAAAATTAGGCTTGTCTACTAACAGGACTATCTTTGTCCCAGCCGTGTCCAGTGAGGCCACAATGGCTTATGAGAGGGCTATGGACATACTTGTGATACCTTACCCCAATAAGCCTCATTTCCGCGATTTTGGCTTTCCCATGAAGGTTTACGAGTATATGGCAAGCAGGAGGCCGGTCATATATTCAAAGCTAGACTTAGTTGAAGAAGTAATAGGTGATTGCGCACTCGGTTTTGAGGCTGACAATGCGAAAGATTTAGCTCAAAAGATTGTTGAATTAGAAACAAATACGACACTTTCTGCCGATTTGGCGAACAGGGCTTATGAAAAAGTTGAGGAATATAGCTGGCAAAAAAAGGCAGAAAATATTTTGGAATTCATTAAAAAATAGGTTCTCCCGGTGGTTTTTTAAGTGCACATCTAACAATAAATTTAAGGATAAAAATATAATCCGATTTGTTTGGAGATTTTCCAAATGAGGAACTTTTATATTTTTTCCACGCAATAAATCCTTGTCCGGATAAGTTGTAGCAAATAAGTAACCAGCGTCTTTCAAGTATCTTTAATAATGAACCATCATCAAAGAATTTTTTATCTTTGTTTTCATCAATTAATTTATTGAACCACTTGTTTATTTTTTTTAAAAAATATTCCTGACTAAATCCTTTCGGAATATTTGTTGATTTATGAATAATTATTTCTTGTTCGCTGGGATCTATACTCAGTCTTTTTAATGTTCTGATTATTGTTTTGTCTCCACTTTTTCTTTGCATTTCGGAATAAACATGACTAATACCAGTACCATGAACTCTGTATTTGAGTAAAAACTTATTTAAATTTGCCATGGGGAAAAAAGTAGAAGCCCTTTCCCACAGTTCTTTATCCTCGGCATGTATAAAATTTTCATCAAAATATAATTTATTACTTATAATAGATGATTTTCGCATTATAACCGTAGGATGGATGAACGCTGATTCAAAGAGTAAGTTGGCTTTTATATCTTCCGGATTTGTGTATTTTTTTACAACATTTCCAGAGCGTTCTCCTATTGTTTTTGCCCAACCTCCAGATATTCCGATATTTTGATTTTTTTCCATAAAATCATATTGCATTTCAAGTCTATTCGGCAAACTGACATCATCTTGATCCATGCGAGCAATATATTTTCCACCAGATTCATTTATGCCGATGTTCAAAGTACGAATCAATCCTAAATTTGTAGCATTTTTTAGATATCTGATTCTTGGATCATTCATATTTTTAATAACATCTTCACTGTTGTCCGTTGAACCGTCATTGATTATCAGTAATTCAAAATCAGTGAAAGTTTGTTTTAATATGCTTTCAATTGCTTCGGCTATGTATTTTCCACCATTGTAAACGGGCATTAATACCGTTATTTTTACATTACTCATATTATCTATTTTAGATTTTCCAAATTTTTTTTAATTCTTTTATACCATCTTCCAATTTTATCTTAGGTTGCCAACCAAGAAGTTTTTTTGCTTTTGATATGTCGGCCAATGTATCTGTCGGTCCAAACTTTGACGGCAAATGTTTAATTTTATTGCCGCCTATTAATTTGGCTATTTCATTTATCGAATAATTTTTTCCTGTTCCGATATTAATCGCCTCGCCCTTTCCCACTTTTTTACTTTTAGCCGCTAAGATATTTGCTCGTACCACGTCTCTGACATTGATAAAATCTCGTGTTCTTTTGCCATTACCCAAAATGTGGAAAACCTTATCGTCCATTTTGTTTTTTAAAAATCGGTCAATGACTAAGGTGCGAGGGTAATCCAAATCTGGTCTTGGTCCATAAACACTAAAGTAACGTAGTGAGACTGTTGATAATTTATACAATTCACTCCATATTTTGCAATATAACTCGCCTGTGTATTTTTGGATTCCATATGGAGCGGATGGATTTGGAAGCATATCTTCTCTGTGCGGTAATTTGCTTTGATTCCCATATATGGCGCTTGAACTGGAATATACTAATCTCTCGACCCCTGCTTCTTGACAGGCCAAAAGAACATTAAGTGTGCCGTTAATGTTAACTCTATTTGATAGTGTTGGTTGTTTGACTGAATATTGTTCACCCACTACAGAGGCTAAATGAAATACAAACCTGGCTCCTTTTATAATCGGTCTAATTGATTTTAGATTGCATATATTCGCATTATGAAAAACTGCTTTATTATGGAGTGCCTTTTTATTTTTTGATTTACCAATAATGTGAACGGTAAAACCTTCTTTTACCAAAGCGTCTACCAAATAACTTCCAATAAATCCACATCCTCCAGTGACAACCACCTTACCTTTTTTATTGTTTTTCATATTTTTATCCATGTTTCCGGAATAAGATCCCTCGTATTCATTTCTTCAGCATTAAACCATTTTTTCGGTGAAATAACAATTTTATTGGGATTATTATTCAGCCAAGCTGCCCACCAGCTAAATGTGCTGTTGGCTATTATGTTGTGCTTACATCCGCTCATTATTACCAGTTCCTGAAAATCTGCTAACCCAAAATGAGAGTCTATGTATGTCGTATCTTTTGGAAAGGGAAGTGTTTTTGACCATTCCAAATCATCTGAAAAAACAAAAAATCTAGGATTTGATATTTTTTCTTTCATTAAAGAAGCGGCTTTTTGGTAGTATTCTTTGTCACATACACCAAATATCTTTTGATTTTTAGACACAAGGTAATCACCTCGACGAATGTGAATTGAGACAGAATTACTGGTGCTGATATCTTTTACTAACACATCCGAACTTTTTGGTAAAGGCTCTTTTAAAGTGAATTCTTTTCTTATTATATGTTCAATATCTTCAAAATATTTATAGCTTTGATAACACCCGTCTCCGTCAAGATAAGTATTTTTGGGCAGGTTTAAGATTTCCGGACAAAAACGATATTCCGGTTCTCTCCAAACATGTTTGTTTAATTTATATTTATTTTCAAATCCAAAAACTTTGCCCATAATTTTATTAAAAATATTTTCCGGTTTCAAATGCCTTATTTCATCTGGACTAGCGATTTCTCCGGAAATATTAAAATTATTCAGAAGATATTTTCGCCGTGAACTTTTTTCATACCAAGTCGTGTCGCATTTAAGAGGAACTCCTAACTTTTTTGATAAAGCGCGACCGACGGCATATTGAAAAAACTGATTACCGAGACCGCCTGTCAAATTCGTTATTATCATCCGGATTTGAATTCCATCACTATTTTTAAAAAGATATTTATATTTTTCTTTATTATTCAAAATATATTTTGGCAAATTCGATTCGTCAATCGTGTAAGTGAATTTTCTACCCAAGAAATCTTTTCTTTTTTGTATATTAGATTTCAAATTATTTTTTACTTTATCTGAAAAATAATCTTTTTCACTATAAGAGTCTTGCAGTTTCCTTTTAACTTCTTCATACCCGCCCATTGATGTGAAATGCCAGCCGCCCACGTATTCTGTCTTTGCGGAATCTCTTCTAAGTACGTTTAGGCAATTTTGTCTGACCAAGTAATAAGGACATTTAATGAGCCCCCAGAATTTTTCACTGGATTTGTTGTTCAAGTAATATGAATATACCTCTAACTTTATTTTTATCGGATTCTCCAAATCTTTTAGAGCGTTTTCATTCCATATTTCATCCACATCTCCGATAAAACAAATATCATCATCTTTCAAATTGGTAAGAGCTTTTTTTATAGATTCTTTTTGCAAAAATTCATGTTGCCAATGGTATTCACCAACAGTACCGGGTGAATTTTTGGCCAGGTCGATCTCTTCTTTGGTATAATTTTCATCAATCACAAAATATTTAATCTTATTATGCCACTTCTTATACCTTTCTTTTTGCAGTTCATAATATAACGGCTTTGGTGAGCCGCTAAATGTGGTTGGAGCTTCTACAATAATAAACTCATCAACAAAATCGTTTAAAATATTAAGTCTTATTTCTAACACATCGTATTCTCCATTAAATGTAAAAATATCGTAAATTTTCATATGTTTTTTACTTTATTTCTAATTTTCCAGAAAATTTTTCCTCCAAATGACAATGCTTTATTGGTCCATAAAATATATGATGGGGAAATCTTTTCATAAAATTTTTCCGCAAACTTATATTTTTTGATAAAAACTATACTCCTATATAAATGTATTGAATCTATGCTTTTTTCCCACCAATTTAATTCCCCCAATTCTTTTCTCTGATAAAAATTATCTTCTTTTATATTTGAAATATCTGCTATTCCGCACTTACCTCCGGAGTTAACACAGTCCAAGAGTTCCTTTAATCGATTCATGAATAAAGTATTATCACGTCTAAAATCCGGTCGATAGCAACAGTTCAAATCTTCAACGACATAAAAACCTCCATTTTTTAAAAATGGGAAGAAAAAGTCAAATGATGTTTTCATGTGGTCGTTGAAATGTGAGCCGTCGTCAATTATGATGTCAAATGGTCCATATTTGTCATTAACGGTTTTAAGAAAGACTAAATCATCTTGACTGCCTTTTAAAGTTTTTATTCTGTCTTCATCCATTTTACTACAATCTTTTATATCAATACCATAAATTTCAGAGTTTGCAAAATATTCTTTCCAAGTTTTTAACGAGTAGCCGTTTTGTATGCCAATTTCTAAAATTTTTAGGTTATTGTTTTTAATACTGGAAAAATATACTTCATATTTTCCCGTGTAATTATGAACTTTACTTGATTTGTCCGTTTTATATTTTAATGCTATTTCGTCCAGTGTCATACTTTTTTATTAATAAAAGCGGTATTAAACCTTTAATAAAACAAGTTTTTTTACTATCTTTTTAAATAATGGAAATGAAGAAGCTATTTTATTATAGATTAAAAATGCTTTTGTTTTTATGTTGATGATTACGTGTTTCTTTAATAAATACATGATTTGTTGCAGATTTAGTGTAATATGGTTAAATCTAAAATCAGTAACAAATGTATTTTCGTTGTGAAGTTCGTAATTATTTTTTTCAAACCAACATTTTTCGGCTGAAAATATTTTTCCATCTTTATCCAAATATGTGAAGTCGTCCGTTATAATATCTGAAGTGGACCAATATCCATCGGATACATTATGACGTGCCCAGTATTTTGGAGCTATGACAATTTTTGTATTTGTGTTTAAATAAGCTGCCCACCAGGAGAAACTGGAATTTGGTATGATCAAATATTTAGCATTTAATAGAAGTGAAAAGTCCGTACCAATTGCGCCACCAAAATGATGAGAAGCCATGTTCTTATCTTTTGTGTTCAAGGATGATCCTACTATTTCTACATCACTAAGAAATTTTCTTGCAATCTCCGGTTGGTCGGTCACGCAACAAAATTTTATGTTGGGATTAACGCCCCTCACAACATTCATTGCGTTTTTATAATATGAAATTGGCAGAAAAACATCTTTTTGATTGTAGAAGTCACCGCATCTTAAGTGTATTAGACAAGTATTATCATCTGTTTTTATTTTTTTAAAATCGTTTTTTATCTTAAACCAACTTATTATTTTTTCTCGGTTATTTGCAAGATATTTCGTGGATTGAAAATTACCGTCAATTTTGGTTTGTGTCGGAATGTTAAATAATTCTGAATCGGTTCTGGATATGTCAATATTGTAGCCTTTGTAAACTTCTCTTTTTTCGCGGTAATAATTTTGTATTCCATCAGGCAGTTGGAGTGGAGGTCCTCCTTCCGGAGATAATCCATTTCTCAGTTTTACGCCAAAATCAAGTCCCATGAATTTTTTGCCCTTAAACTTCTCTTTTCCCATAACTGAAAAACTGCATTTTTTATGTTCAGCTATAAGTCTGGTTGCTGCGTATGCCCACAATTGATTGCCTAATCCTTGACCGTCATATATTTCAGTGGCAATTATTTGCTTTAACATGTAGTTTTCTGCAGTGTCGTTAAATTCCGGTGAATCTTTGAATATTTTAATAATATCGCCGGGAATAACTTTTGGATCTACGTACCAATCTTCAAATATATCTTCTTTATTAATATTTGCTATATTTCCAACTACTAATTCATAACCGTGTGAAAGTAATATCCGCCTTGATTCATCTCTATTTTTTTTGGATTCTTCACGACTTATGCTTGAGTCATAATAATCAGTCTCATATGTTATGACAGAGAAACGGTATTTATCCAAAGGCAATTTTTTCAGACATTTCAGGGTGTTGCTTTGCGGCTCAATATCAAGTTGCAAATAATCTATTTGATTGCCAAAACCGTTCTGCTTGAAAACTTTTTCATAGTCTATTTCTAAAGCGTTTTGAAGAATAAAATTATTTTTTCTTCCGGCTTTTTCAAATGATTTTTTTGAATTGGGGTCTATATCAACAGACAGACCTCTCCAACCAAATTGTTTTTCCAACAAATATGTATTGTTTATGAAAATCGCTTCAAAAGCGCCTATCTCCACATAAGTTCCATTACGTTTTCCGTTTAACATTGAAAGCACAAACATATCCTGGTAAGCCTGAGAAAAATTTCTTCTGATAGATTCTGATGAATTGAATTTGAATCTAAGTCTTTCAAATTTACTTTTATCGTATAATCTCATATTATAAATTTTTATTTTTTAATAACACATCTGTCTTGTAGTCTTTAATGACCTCCCAATTATTTCCCAAGATTTCCAGTATTTTATTGAGAGTTGGTTCTCCTTCATAATATTCGGTATTGCTGTATTCCGTATAAATGTATTTTATTTTACCTGTCAAACTTGTCTCTGCTCCCTTTAATATCAAATCCTCTGCTCCTTGGACATCTGCCCAAATAAAATCAACAATATCAATTTTATTATCTCTAATAAAAGTGTCTATTGTTGTGGTTTTTACTTCCAATATTTTATCAAAATTTAAAAATGGCCATGTGGCGTATAAATTTTTTAGATTTGGTTTTTTTAAAGATGAAGAATATACGGTTTCCGACTGATGAAATTGCATTTTTCCATCTTTATCTCCGACGGCCATTTCAACGAGCTCGACTCGTTTATCGCGTACTTTTTCTTTGAAAGAGGCAATATTTCTTGGATCCGGTTCAAAACAATACATCTTAAAATCCGAATTATCAAAAACCTTTATAAATTCCAATGTGTCCAACCCATCAGCGGCCCCTATTTCAAATATTACAGGCCTATCATTTGAAATTAGTTTTTCTATTTGCATTTTATCCAATGGAATGATTCCATTTTTATCTTGGAAATAATTTATATGCAATGTGTTTATAATTGACTTAATGAATTTTTTTATCTTACAAATAAATTTTTTTTGCAAACACAAAATTTTCCTAAAGGCTATTCTTAATAAACGATTAACCATAATTATTTTTGGAACATTTTTTTTGTATTTATGAAAACCAAAGGGTTCTGACTCCGAATCATCACAATCCATTTCACGACTGAATTTTGAGGCCACAGAAACAGGAGCGAGCCGCACACCATATTCCCCCAATTCTTTTTTATAATAATTGGTAATAACCCCATCTTCATTATAATAGCCACTACCATTATCGGTAAAAGGCAATTTTAACTCATTTAGAGCTTTTAATAACTTCTTACTTCTTAAAGAGAATCCTCCATTTCCAACTCTAATATTAATACCATTTTTATCAAAATGAAGATTTTTAGGCCAAGGAGCTCCAACATAGTCATATTTCAAAAATTCATCGCTCCATTTTTCGGGTCTCAAAACATATCCGTCATATTGGACAACCAAGGCAAATTCAGTGTTTATATATTTAAATAAATCATAAAGCATAAATTTGCTATACTCATTTATATTTTTTATCTGGATGCATGGTTTAAACTTTATTTTATTCGGAAGACATTCGGGTTTTTGATGTGTAATCAAAATAACCTCATAATAGTTAATTCCATTCATTGATTGTTCCAAAGAGGCGATTGTCTCGTCTATATTTATGGAAGAGATGGCAACCAATGTTACATTTTTTAATTCTAAATTAGCCATTATTTTTATTCTCGACAGGATTATTGAAATTTTAGCATCAGCAGTATTTTTTTAAAATACCCCCTCATTTTTTTAGTGAATTGATAATGTCTTTCATACCAATGAGCGTATTTTTTGAAGACTTCAGAGGCCTCACGCATTTGTTTTCCATCTGCGTCGGTAGAGATGTTGTTGTCAAAAATATGTGTGGTGGCCGGCACCGGAACATATAAGTATTTGTAGTTTTCTTTTGATATTTTTAAATAAAATTCATAGTCCAAAGAATATTTATTTTCCTCATCGAATTTGTATTTAAGAAAAACGTGTTTTTTAAAGAACATATCTTGCATTCCCACCATCGTGCCGTATTTCAGTAGATTTTTACGATTGAATTCCATATTTGGACATTTTCTGAATGTTGTTTTATTTTCAGATGCTATAAAATTATAAGAATCAAAATATATAGCGTCAAAGTCTGTTTTATTTGCATAGTCGTTTATTGTTCCAAAAATATCCGGTGACAATATGTCATCCGATCCGAGATAACCGATAATATCTCCGGAAACTTTTTCCAAACCGATATTTAAAGCGCTGGAGATTCCTTTGTCGGGATATTTTAACCAAATAATATTTTTATTTTTTTCAACAAATGATTGAATAATTGCGTGCGACCTGTCGGTGGATTTTCCGTCCACAATAATTAATTCTTTGTTTGGGTACTCTTGAGACAAGAAGTTATTTATTGATCTGCCGATATATTTTTCGCCGTTGTAACTCGGCATAATTATGGAGATTTTGTAATTATGCATATTATATAAGTTGTTTTAATTTCAAGACTTCAATTACTCGTTCACAGAAACCAGCAGGCAACCATTTTGCATATTTTTCGCTTTTCATATAGCGATCACCGGCAGATAAATATTTATTGTATTCAACTTCTGTCATTTGTGTTATAAACTTGGCTAAATCCGTATCATTTTTAAATTTTTTTCGGTCAATAAACGCATCGGGGTCAACATATTTTTTTGCGCTTGGTGATCCCCAATATATCGGTACCACTCTGGCCGCCAATGAATCAAATATTTTATCTGAAACATATCCATTGCCATCGGAAATATTTTCGTAGCAAATATTAAATTTATATTGTGACAATGTGCCGATTTTGTCTTTGGCAAAACCGCGATATGTTCCATATTTCTTTACTAATCGAGGAAAAATTAAATCTAATCTGGTAATCGGTTGATTCCATCGCAAACCATACAAATCAAAGTCATTGGGGTAGTGAGAATCAAAGTAGGCAATTGCCTCTCTTCTTGCCGAGTATAGCTCATTTTTGTAGTCTGAATATTTGTTGTGTGAGATATTGACTAAAAGTTTTTTACTGTTAAAAGGACGGGCTTCCGGCAATATTTCTGAGAGAGCTGCCGGAAGATAAAATTTGAAATATTTTTTATTATCTACCAAATCATTATCCCAAGTAATAATAGTTGAAAATTTATTATGGATGGATTTTGCATAATTGTAAGGTTTTACAGATTTACCCTCCCACATCAACAAAACCATTTTATCTTTCATTCCAGCATCAATGCACTCCTTGTAAACATTTCTTTTTGCCGGTTTTTCTTTTTTTAATAAACTTTTTAAAAAAGAGACGATATTTGTTATTGGATATTCTAATTTTTCACCCAAACTGTTGCTATCAATGAAAAGTATCATGGCGCAATCTTTCAGATCATTTTGATGAACAGTTTTAAGGTTGTATCCGATTTCAGATAATTTATGACTAAAAATTTCCCATAATCCACCATCATTATTAATCTCATCATCAGATATTGGTTTATTCCCAAATGCATGACTTTCGAGACTTATCAACAGGTTTTTCATGTTTTATTTTGAGAAAGTTTTTATAAGAATAGCAATTTCTTTTTTTGTCAGATCCGGGTTGTTTCCAAAATAAAAACCAAGCTCGTGTATTTTTTCAGCGTTTGGTAAAAAATATTTAGTGGCGATATATTTTTTGTAAAATGCGTGTTTGTTTATACTGCCCGCCACAATAGGTCGTATTTCAATTTCAGCCTTTTTTGCCAGCTCCATATACTTTTCTTTTATTGATTTTGATTTACAAATAAGAGGAAAGGCAAAATTGGAAACCACATTCAAACCATCAGTTTTCATTTTTACAAAATCCTTATTCTGATATATTTTCTCAAATTTTTTATAATTTTCTTGACGCTTTTTAATCATTTCATCCAAGTATTTCAATTGATTCAAACCAAGAAAACCGTTTATTTCAGTTGGGCGAAAGTTATACCCTATGTCGTAAAAAGTAAATTTTCCATAGAATTCGTCCACATTGTATTTCAGTCTCAATTTTTTTTGTTCGTTCTCTGATATGTGACGGTCCCATCCATGAGACCGCACTATCCTAAGCATTGTGTCTATTTCCAAATCATCAGTGCAGACCATGCCACCTTCTATGGTTGACATATGATGACCGGCATAAAAAGAAAAAGTTGAAGCAAAGCCGAAATTACCCAGTTTTTCTTTTTTGTATTCAGTGCCCAGTGATTCGCAGTTGTCTTCTATAAGCAGAATATTATTTTTTTTGCAGAATTTTCTAATTTTTCCTATATCGTCGCAATATCCCAAAAGATTTGTAATAAATAAACATTTAAATTTATGTTTCTTGTGGATTTCAATAATTTTTTTTGAAGAAATATTCAACGTGTCCATTTCTATGTCAATTGGCACCGGATTGAGTTTCAGGGTAATAAGGGGCATTACATTTGTTGCCCAGGTTACAGCTGAAAATCCAACACTATCTCCTTCTTTTATTTTATTTAAATTTATAAGCACTTGAATCAAAGCCAGGTTGGCGGAACTTCCACTGTTGAACATAACAGAGTATTTTCTTCCTTGCCAATGAGAAAATTTAGTCTCAAATTCAGAGCACATTTTATCCATGGATAATTGTTTGGCTTGTTTTATGAATTTGCATAAAGCCTCTTTGGTAGCTTCTTCTTTGTGGAAAGTCGATTTGATTAGTTTGATCATTTTTTTGAATTTTATTTCAGAGGCCCGGGTTCCTGTCTGCTTAATTTTGTCCACAATTCAAGAGACATATTAAGTATTCCCGCAAAATTGTTTCTTTCTATTTCTATCAGATTTTTATTTAACCATTTCTCCAGAGTTTTAATCGTACTTTCAAGACTGTATTTGGGTTTCCAGTCAAAATCTTTTTCAAAGGATTTTGATGTAATCTGGAGATTTCGCATATCACCCACATCACTTTGAGAGACTATCCTGCACTTTACCACTTTCTGCACAGCTTCACCAAATTGTTTTTTTGAGAAGTTGTGTTTACCAATATTATATATCAGACGAGGCCATTTATCTTTTTTCATAATTGCAAAATAGCCACTGGTTATGTCTCGAATATCCACGGCTGCTCTAAATGCATTCAGTTCTGAAATTCTGATAAGACCTTGGGACACGGCACAATAGGTAAAATGGTTTGGCAGGAGTTCTATTCGCATTCTGGGGGATATTCCGCAAACAGTTGCGGGACGAAGTATGATGATTCTAAATTTTGGATTTTTCTTAACTTTATTTTTGATATAGGATTCCATTTGCAATTTGTATTTGCAGTAGTTATCGGTTGACTTTGGCAGGGGATCATTTTCACCCATGAGTTTCATTTCTTTTTGATTGCCATAAAGACTGGATGTTGAATTATAAATAATCGGAATTTCCAGCTTTTCTGCCAAGTCAATAACCCTTTTTGAGGCCTCATAATTTAAATCTCTTGTATAATTTGGGTTATGATTGCAAGCCCAGACACTGGAAAGTTCGGCAAAATGGAAAAGAAAATCCGGTTTGAAATCTTCCAACGTTTTTTTGAGCAGTTCAAGATTTCTAGTATCTCCAATGACATATTGCAATTCAGACTTAGAGTTTTTCCCAGTTTCTATTTCTTTGATTATTTTTTTGTAATCCTGCTCGTATATAAGAGAGTCATATAACATAACAGAAAGACCTTTTGTCAACGCTTCTTTGGCTAGTTGTGAGCCAATATAACCCAATCCTCCGGTAATAAAGATTTTTTGCATACACCTAAAACTATCATAATTTTATGGGTATGTCTATAATTGTTCTTTTGCCCACTCCATATTATTTTTAAGTCCTTTTGAAAATGGCGTAAATTTTAATTTCTTCATTTCTTTTTTTATTTTACTGAGATTTAGTCTGACTATTTTTGGATCTTTTCCTATATAAGCCAACTTTGAAATATTTGCCGGAATTTCGTATTTTACATTGCATAATCTGGCAATTTTTTTTGCCAGGTTCAAAATGGAAAGACTGTCTTTTCCCCCGACGTTGTAGACGAAATCTTTTCCATAAAAAGCGATAAAAAGAATCATGGCTACGCTGTCGGCGATGTATCCATAAGTCCTGGTTGATTTTCCGCCATCAAGCAACTTGATATTTTTTTCCACCAAGGCTTTTTTTATGAACTCGCTCAAGACCCGTTTGTCGTCAAGCGGAAGTCCTGGTCCATAAGTAACAGAAATCCTGACAATTTTTATGTTTGATCCTTTATCTCTTTTATAAGCTGCACAAAGAGCTTCTCCCAAACGCTTTGATTCAGCGTAAACGGATCTTGGCAAATGCAGTGGGGAATTGCCGTTATAGTTTTCTTTGACCGGAATAAACTCCTGCGGTATATCTCCATAAACTTCGGCGGAGCTGAAAAAAATAAAGGTGGCATTTGGAGACATATCCAAGAGTCTTTGGGTCGCATCAATATTTATTTTTGTTGTTCCGTTATAATCATTGACGAACTTAGCCGGTTGGCTGTATCCGGCAGAATGAAAAATATAATCGTACCCCTTCAGATCAAAAGATTTAGTCAAGTCAACACGATGATAAAAAATATTTTTGTGTTCTTTCAAAATGGAAGAAAGGATTTCTTTTGGAGCGTTCAAACCGGTGGCCTCAATCGTATTGCCGAGATTCATTTCATGATTGGCCAGAGAAAGGGCGGCAGTAATGTGCTGACCGAGGAAGCCGTTTGCTCCGGTAACAAGGATTTTTTTTCCTTTGATTTTTCCGAGATTAACTTGACTTAAAATTTTTCGACAATCATTTTCTATTATTTTGTTCATCATTTTCAATTATTTTGGTTTTCTCGCCACCCGGCAGAGGCGGATTTTCCCATCCTTCTATGGGGTTTATTGTCATGTTTTTGTAAAATTCATCGCGAGGAAGGTATGGATACATATCTTCTATCGGGGTGTTCCAACCAAAAACTCTTGGTTCGTACTTGTACCATTCCCCGCAGTTCACATCACAGACGATCGGTCCGTCATGTGCCAAAACTTCACCCACTATTTTTTTCACATCGTCGATCTTGTCAATTTTTTTGGTGGTAACGCCATAAGCGCCGGAAATTTTGACGAAGTCCGGAGCGACATACCCTTTTGGTCCCGATGCTTCGTGACGTCCTTCAACATTCGTGTCTTGGAACGCCTTAATTATTCCATAAACATGATTGTTTAAAATGAACGTTTTCACTTTGATGCCGTATGTTATCAATGTTTGCAATTCTTGGATGTTCATATTGAATCCGCCGTCTCCGATTATGCAAACCACCGAACCCTTTTTGTCCGAGGCAAACCACGCGCCGATGGCTCCGCAAAAAGAAAAACCCATGGGCGAATTGCCGTTGTTTGAAAAATATCTTTGGCCGTTTTTTGTTTCAAAAGCATGGTTGCTGATGACTATATTTCCTCCGCAATCTGTCACCAGAATATCATCTGGTTTCATCTCTTGCGAAAGCATTCTGACGAAAGCGTAAGGGTTGACATTTTCTTTCTGGGTAAAATATTCCGGCTTGACGGGATCGTAAATATTTTTCCATTCCAAAACTTGCTTTGTCCATTTAGACACATCCGGCAAGTTTGTTCCAAAAAGCTTGTTTCCCAAACGTTCCAAGAACATTTTAGCGTCGCAGTATATGCTGACATCAAACGGCACCTGTTGAAGTTTTTTCTGCAAAAGGGCTGGATCCACATCAACCACATATTTTTTGGCTTCTCTGGCGAATGTTTTTAAATTTCCTCCGGTGATTCGACCCGATATTCGACTTCCGACCGCAATCAGCAAATCGCTATTTTGAATGCCAAAATTTCTTCCTCGCCCGCCGTATGTTCCGACATTTCCGCCGTAAAATTCATAATCAGCCGGAACAATATCAAGGGCGTTCCAAGTCGGGAAAACCGGAATTCTGAGAAGTCTTCCCACTTTTTGCAACATATCGGTTGCTCCGGCGGTTCTGACACCTCCACCAACAAGCATGACCGGCCGTTTTGCCGTTTGCAAATCTTTCAGGAGCTGGTTTATTTTGGCATCAACGATTTTTATGTCAAACAACGCGCGTTTTGTTTGGCTGTCAAAACCGACAAGTGTATTCGGGTCTATTTCAGCTTTCTGCAAGTTTTGGGGAATATCCAAAAGAACCGGTCCGGGCCTGCCGTCAGTGGCCAAAAACCAAGCCTTTTCAATTTCGTATTTTATATCTTCCGCTTTGGTAATAAGTTTTGAATATTTTGTAATAGGGGAAGTTATAGCCACAATGTCAGTTTCTTGAAAACCAACCTGCCTTATGTCATTGTCTTGACGCAAGAATTCTGAATTAATCTGTCCGGTTATAAAAATGGCAGGTACAGAGTCATAAAAACAGTTTCCGATAGAAGTGACGAGATTCATACCCCCGGGCCCGCTGGTGGCTATGGCCACTCCCGGTATGCCTTTTATTTTAGCATATCCTTCAGCTGCAAAACCGGCCGCCTGTTCGTGCATAGTGGCAACATACTCAGCTTTGTCCGTTCTTGTAAAAGCGTCAATAATGTAGGCATTGGCGGCTCCCGATACAACAAACATTTTGTCGACCCCTTTATCGGCAAGGAAATTCACGACAAAATCAGCTAATTTCATGGATTTGAGTGTTATTTTATAACATCAATCATTATGCATTTTCAGTTGCATTATGCAACCTTTGACACCCTTCCAATAAATTTTTTGCGGTATTGGCATAACACATGCGAACATAATTTTTTCCTCCTTCGCCGAACCCTGAACCCGGGCAGAGGACAACGCCGTGATTTTCCATGGCATGTTTTGCAAATCCATCTCCATTCATGCCGGTTTTGGAAACGTCAATCATAATATAAAACGCTCCGTCCGGTTTTGAAAATTCAATCTTTTTGATTTTTTTAAGTTCAGAACAGACGATCTCGCGTAATTTTTTGTATTCTGTAAAATATCGTTTGACAAATTTTTTTCTATCAGTCAGAGCCGTAATGCAAGCATCTTGCAAAAAAGGCGGAACACACGAGATTATTGTTTGGGACAGAAGAGCTATTTTATTGATAATATCTTCCGGACCGATTGCGTATCCGACTCGCCACCCAGTCATGGCAAATGGTTTTGAAAAACCGTTTGTGACAATGACTCTTTCAAGACAATGATCTATTGTTCCGGCCGAAAAATGAGCTCCTTCATATATAAGCTGTGAATAAATTTCGTCGCTTAAAATGTACAAGTTGTGTTTTTTTGCTATCTTATAGATTTCAACAATATCTTTCTTTGAATAAACCGCTCCGGTTGGATTTGACGGCGAGTTGATTACTATAAGGCGCGTTTTTGAAGTAATTTTTTTTTCTATTTCTTTCGGATCAAAACGAAAATTATTTTTATGATTTACTTTAACCCTGACATCTTTGATTTTGAGCATATTCATAACAGCGTTATATGTCACGAATGATGGATCGGTCAGAATCACTTCCTCTCCGGGGTTTACAAGTATGGAAATAACATAATAAATAAGCGGATTTGCTCCTGATGTAACAACAATCTGGGGCAGTGAAGGTTTAAAACCAAAATCTTCCTTTACGGCTTTCTGGATTGCCAAACGCAAGGAGTGTTCTCCAAATGAACTGCCATAATGAGTATGGTTAGATTTCATCGCCAAAGATGCGCTTTTCTTTACTTCCGGTGGCATTTCCAGATGCGAGTCGCCTATTTCAAAGTGAATTAAATGTTTGCCGTTGCGCTCCAATTCTTTAGCTTTGTCCAAAATAGCAAACATGGATTGACCAACTATTCTTTCTCCAAAATCTGAAAATGTATGATGATTTAATTTATTCATATTTTATGAAAATTACATCTCCATCAGTCGGTTGTCCGGTTTTTTTGTCGATAAGGCCGTAACTTTTATGCAATCTGTAACCAAATTGTTCCAAAAATTTTTTTATATCACTAAATAATGGCTGATTTTTGTACACTTCCATATACATCACTTCTGTATAGATCAGGTCAATTTTTTTGTTCGATAGCATTTTTTCGGTTCCTTGCAACACCAAAAGTTCACCACCCTGGACATCCATTTTCAAAATATTTATTCTTTCTATTTTATTTTTTTCACAATAGCTATCAAGCGTTTCCGTATTGACTTCAATCTTTCCCATTTTTTGAAAAGCATCTTTTCCTTTTGTAAATTCTTCGTTATTTTGTAGCAGTGAATTGCAACCATGAAAACTGTTGACAAAAAATTCTGCCGTTCCATTTTGATTTGAAAGAGCAATATTGACGCAATGAACCTTCTTGTCTCCATGAACGGACTCTACATATTCCCCAAACATTCTGGGAAACGGTTCAAATCCATGAATGGAAGCCTTCGGAAACATTTTTCTGTATTTATGTGTTGTTTGTCCGGCATTTGCTCCAACGTCAAAAATTATACCGGCCGGCGCGGAAGCGAATAATTTTTTTTGTTCCAAATAATCTTCACTCAATTTTATTTTAAGTACGCTTAAATCATACCCAAAATATTTTCTTACAATATATTTGACTAGGTTTTTAGCTTTCTGCCAAGATTTCATGTAAGTTTATTGAAGTTTCTCCGTTTTATAGTCAAGTATTGTGGATATTTTTCCCCAAAATGACGATCCGAATAATAATTCTCTGGGATTTTTTTCATTAGTTATAACCATACTGATATCATTGATGGTATCTATACTTTTTTTACCATCGCTCAAATGCTTTAGCCAAATAGTGATAGATATCATACCAATTTGGAATAGAAAAGCCGGTACTTCCACACGAACTTTGTATTTTCCCGGTTCATAATTTCTATATGTTCCGGTACCGTCTCCTTCGGTAGATAATAATATAAATTCACCTTGATAGTAAAAATACAGAAAAATCATTTTATTCTCAATATATTTTCTGATATCAAGCTCAATTTCAATAAAAAACTTTTCCCCAACGGGTATCTGAGCTTTTGGGGCATTTTCTTGATTTAATATACTAACTTTTGTGATTTGACCGTCAAGTTCATTTTTTATTGGATATTCCGTTACGGCATTCAAAGTTCTGTCAACATTCAAATAATAATTTATTACCTCTGAAGTTTCTCCAAATTTTACAATTTCTCCTTTTTTCAAAAGAATTGTTTTTGTGCATAATCTTTCCACCGCATCCATGTTATGACTTACGAAAATAATAGTTCGCCCCTCTTTTCTGGTGATATCTTCCATTTTTCCCAAGCATTTTTTTTGAAACTCCACATCGCCAACCGCGAGCACTTCATCTATTATTAAAATATCCGGTTCCATATGAGCGGCCACGGAAAAAGCCAAGCGGACGTACATTCCGCTGGAATAATATTTGACCGGAGTGTCCAGAAATTTATCAATTTCGGCAAATTTTACAATCTGATCAAATTTTTTGGCAATTTCTTTTTGAGTCATTCCGAGAATTGCGCCGTTTAAAAAAATATTTTCCCGACCGGTCAGCTCCGGATGAAAACCGGTACCAACTTCAAGCAAACTTCCCACACGGCCCATTATTTTTATTTCACCTGTCGTAGGCGGAGTTATTTGCGAAAGGATTTTCAGCAGAGTCGACTTTCCGGCCCCATTGCCGCCGATAATGCCGATAATTTCTCCTTTTTTAACTTCAAAATCAATATCTTTTAAGGCCCAAAAATCTTCTCTGGTTTCAAGACCGGCCACTTGTTTTACTTTTGTTTTTAAAAAGGAAAAAGGAGATTTGATGGCGTTCATTAAAACGTCGCGCAGGGCAACATAACTTCCACGCTGATGGGTGATGTTATATTTTTTTCCTATCCCTTTGATTGTTATGATTGGTTTTTCCATAATGGTTTATACTATATCCGCAAAATATCTTTCTGTTTTTTTGAAAACATAAACGCCCAAAATCATAATGATGAATGTGGCGACGAAAGAAATCAAAATCAAGAACCAATTAATCGGCGCTGTTCCTAGCAAGGATGCTCTGGCGTTTTGGATTACTCCCATCATTGGATTGAGAGCAAGGATTTTTGAATATTTTCCGGCAATTGAAGCGGGGTAGATAACCGGTGTCAAAAATAACATAATTTGAATAAAAAAAGGAAGAACATACCTGACATCTCGATATTTAACATTTATAGAAGCCAGAACAAGTCCCATGCCGATAGAAGCCATAAAAGTGATAAGAAGAAGCAGGGGTAAAATCCAAAGTCCTGAAATATGTGGCATGTATCCATAATAAAACATCAGACCAACTAATATTATGGAGGCAATTAGAAAATCTATAAATTTTGTTGCCACAGATGATATGGGTAAAATCAATCTGGGAAAATAAACTTTAGTGATTATGGCTTGATTGCTTAACAAAGCGTTGCTGGTGTCTGCCAGGGCACTTGAAAAAAATTGCCAAAATAAAAGACCAACATAAACAAAAATGGGGTAGGGAACCCCATCTGATGGCATTTTAGCCAATCCGCCAAAAAAAACAGAGAAAACCACCATTGTAATAAATGGTTGGAAAATAGCCCAAGCCACACCTATCATCGTCTGTTTATAACGGACTTTGAGGTCACGCCAAACGAAGAAATACATAAGTTCTTTATATTTCCAAAGCTCGGTAATATCACGAAAAGAAAAAAGCTTTTTGGGCCGTATAATAGTCTCTTTTGTGGCGACAGAAGAATTCATGTAGAGAAATCATAGCATATTGCTCGTTTTTTTTCTAGTTTCGAATTCGATATTATTGTTTGATTAATCACTTAGATTGTGCATAATAACTATGGGTCGGAGTTCTTTGTCAGACCCAAAAAACCAGAAATTCAGAAAAAGGAGGAATGATGAATAAACGCAATGTCCAATTGGTTCAGGTAAATTATCGATATGGGTCAAATGTTTTTGTCCCATACTCCGTCGGTTCTCTGCAAGCGTACGCAGAAACCATTCCGGAAATTAAGAAAAATTTTCGTTTTCAGGAACCTCTCTTTTTGCGAGAAGATCCGATCAGTGTTGTTCGTAAAATGAAAAACCCGTCTGTTGTTGGTTTCTCGTGTTATCTCTGGAACTGGGAGTACAACACAGCTCTAGCCAAGGTTATGAGAGAAGCATTTCCAAAGACACTGATTGTTTTTGGAGGAACACAGGTGCCAACAGAATCGGGTGGATTTTTCAAAAAATATCCGTACGTGGATCTTTTGGTTCATCACGAAGGTGAACTGTCGTTCGCGGATATTTTGGAGGAATCGCTTTCGATAAATCCGGATTACACGAATATATCAGGACTTAGTGTCAGAGTCGAAGGAAATCAAACTCTGAAAACTCCGCCACGTGAGAGGTTAAGTGATCTGTCTCTGCTACCGTCACCTTATCTTGCTGGTATTTTTGACTTCATGTTGGGAAGAGGATTTTCGCTCAACGTTAGTCAGGAGACCAATCGCGGGTGTCCATACTCATGCACATTTTGTGATTGGGGCGGGGCCACTTATTCCAAAATGTTTTCGATAGATCAAGGCCGGATTCTCGATGAGTTCCACTGGTTTGGTAAAAACCAAGCCGAGTATCTGTTCAACTGTGATGCTAATTATGGCATTTTGCCTCGTGATTACGACCTTACTCTGAAAATGATTGAGGTTCGTGCGAGGTATGATGGCTATCCGAAAAGATTTCGAATGTGCACCGCTAAAAACAGCAACGACAAAATTTTTGAAATTGTCAAAATTATTTCGGATGCTGGGATGAACAAGGGTGCCACTTTGTCTTTTCAGTCGATGGATGAGGACACACTCTCCATTGTCAAAAGAAAGAATATCAAAATTGAGAAGTTTTCTCAATTGATGGACCGGTACGGAGAAGAAGGAATTGCCACCTACACTGAACTTATCCTGGGGATGCCGGGCGAGTCTTATAAAAGTACAAAGGACGGCATAGACACTTTGATTCCCGGTCAAGACGACAGTATCAACATCTATGTTTATCCATGCACCGCATTACCAAATTCGGAGATGAGTGATCCGGTTTATGCTAAGGTACATGGAATAAAGTCGGTGCGAATACCGATACTCCTTTCCCATTCCACTCCGGAGCCGCAATCGTTGACTGAGTACAGCTCTGCTATCGTGGAGACATCCTCCATGTCGCGAGAAGATTGGTGTCGCAGCTACATGTTCTACTGGGCGATTCAGTGCTTCCATTGTCTGGGATTGACTCAACATATCGCTATTCTTTTTCACAAGCACTTTGGTGTAAAGTACAGCGATTTCTATGAAAGATTTGTCGAGTATTTCGCCATGAACAAAGAAAGCCTCATTGGAGGGGAAGTTGCCTTAACTTGGAAAATTGTTAGGTCGGCCCAAGACGGTGGACGACTTGACAGAATTATTCCAAAGTTCGGTAATATTTATTGGCCCCTGGAGGAAGCCACGTTTTTAAACTTAGTTTCCGACAAAGAGCGTTTCTACACAGAAGTTCGACATTTTCTCGGGGCGTTGATGCGTGATTTGGGTCTGGGTTTGGATGAAGTTGATCCTGTTTTGCTGGACGATATTGTTTTGTACGAATCGTCGAGAATTATTGGTCCGAATCTCCCGCCACAATCAATCGTTCTTCATTACAACCTACATCAGTACTTGAGTAGGTTACGAGATTCATCGGCCAGGCTCGAAAGCCTACCGACGAACCTTGGTTTCAAAGCCGAAACAGATTTTGACGGAGATCTCGAAAGATATGCCAAGGAAGTTCTTTGGTATGGCAGAAAAGGTGGAAAATTTCACCACAGAATAGAATTAAATTAGTTTTTACACGCCTCAGTTGGTTCAACCAGCTGGGCGTTTTTTTAAATTATTTTTTGTCTTTAGGGCGATTTTTTAGAAACCAATCAATAGTTTTTTTCAATCCTGTTTTTAAATCTACTTCTGAAACAAATCCGAGTTCTCTTTTGGCAAGACTTACATCCAACTTTCTTCTTGGTTGTCCGTCCGGTTTGGTTTTATCCCAGACGATTTTTCCTTTGTAATCAATTATTTCCGCAATAATTTTAATTACATCTTTTATTTTGATTTCAAAACTACTACCTATATTTATAGGATTAACGTTGTTGTATTTCAGTGTTGCCAAAACTATTGCTCTGGCCGCATCTTCTACAAATAAAAATTCACGACTGGCCCGTCCCGTACCCCAGACAACCACTTCCGGTTTGTTTTGCTCTTTAGCCTCAACAAATCGTCGTATAAGAGCGGGAATAACATGTGAATGGGTGGGATTAAAATTATCTCTGGGGCCGTATAGATTTACCAAAATGAGGTTGATTCCGTTAAAATCATACTGATCCTTATAAGCTTCCAGTTGAACTATGAGCATTTTTTTCGATAATCCATACGGAGCATTTGTTTCTTCGGGGTAACCTATCCAGAGATCTTCTTCCATAAAGGGGATTCGAATGGGGATTTTAGGATATGCGCAGACGGTTCCGATTTGAACAAATTTTTTTACTTTGGCTTTGCGAGCTTCTTCTATAAGATGTATTCCCATTACAGCATTATCGTAAAATAAAATTCCCGGAAATTCTTTGTTGAAACCTATACCTCCGACTGTTGCGGCCAAGTGAATAACCACGTCCATATTTTTTACTGCCTTCTCGCAATTTTTTTGTATTCGCAAATCCAACTTTTTACTTCTTGGGCGAAAAATATTTTTTTCTTGAGCGCCGTTTTTCAAAAGTCCTTCAAACACAGCCTGTCCCAAAAAACCGTAACCCCCGGTAAGCAAAATTTTTTTGTTTTTTATATCAATCATAATTTTGGTCTTAATAATTTATTTATTTTTT
This sequence comes from uncultured bacterium, assembly GCA_903861205.1. Taxonomy (GTDB): domain Bacteria; phylum Patescibacteriota; class Minisyncoccia; order Phycocordibacterales; family DATDWN01; genus CAIOTC01. The sequence goes on from CAIOTC010000018.1 coordinate 43,820, forward strand.
TCGTAATCATACTCGGTCATGATTTTGACCAGCTCTTTGAATTTCACTTTTGGTTTCCAACCCAGTTTTTTCTTGGCTTTGGAATAGTCGCCGAGGAGTATTTCCACTTCGGCCGGACGAAAATAAACCGGGTCGATTTCAATTATAACTTTCCCTGTTTTTTTATCAACACCTTTCTCTTTCAAACCTTTTCCTTTCCAGACGATGTCCATTCCCAGTGTCTTGGCCGCCTCTTCGACGAATTCCCGGACCGTGTGAGTTTCGTTCGTGGCCAATATATAGTCGTCCGGAGTTTTTTGCTGAAGCATCAGCCACATTCCCGCCACGTAATCTTTGGCGTAACCCCAGTCTCTTTTGGCGTCAAGATTTCCGAGATATATTTTGTCTTGAGTCCCTAGTTTTATTTTGGAAAGACCTTTTGTTATTTTTCTGGTCACGAAAGTTTCTCCGCGACGCTCCGATTCGTGATTAAAAAGTATCCCATTCACCGCAAACAATCCATAGCTCTCTCGGTAATTTTTTGTAATCCAATACGAATACACTTTGGCGCAACCGTAAGGCGAGCGGGGATGGAAAGGGCTCGTTTCGCGAAGCGGTATCTCGCTGGCCAGACCGAACATTTCGGAAGACGACGCCTGGTAAAATTTTGTTTTTATGCCACTTGACCTGATGACGTCGAGTATGCGCGTGGTGGAGAGTCCCGTCACGTCGCCGGTGTATTCGGGCAAATCGAAACTGACCCGGACGTGGCTTTGGGCGCCAAGATGGTAAATTTCATCCGGTTTTACTTGTTCCAATATTCTATTTATATTGCTGGAATCGGAAAGATCGCCAAAGTGTAAATGGAGATTGACATTTTTCGTATGCGGATCGTTGTAAAGATGGTCTATCCGGCCGGTATTAAAAGAGCTTGATCGTCGAATAATGCCGTGCACTTCGTACCCTTTTTCCAAAAGCAACTCGGCCAAGTACGAGCCGTCCTGGCCGGTGATGCCGGTAATCAAAGCTTTTTTCATATGCAAGTTATACCATAATGGTATTTTCTTTTCCAATTTGGATTTGCTATACTTTCAAACATGAAAACAAAAAAAATACTCGAGTGGATAATTATGGGCGGTTTGTTTCTGACTCCGTTCATCGCTTTTATTGTTTTGGGAAACACTTTTTTCCCTTTTATCACCGGTAAAGGATTCGCTTTCAGGATTCTGATTGAAATTCTGTTCGGCCTGTATGTCGTGCTCTCTGCCATGGCGCCGGAGTATCGACCAAAAATGTCCTGGGTCACAAAAGCGGTCGGCGCTTTCGTCCTGGTCACTCTGGTGGCCGATCTTTTTTCCGCCAACGTCTACAAAAGCCTTTGGAGCAACTACGAGCGTATGGAAGGTTTCGTTTTGATTTTTCACCTCGCACTATATTATATAGTGGCGACCGGCATGTTTCGAACGATGTCGCGTTGGATAGAGTGGATTAATGTCACGTTAGGCGCCAGCGTCATCATGTCCATTTATGGCGTTCTTCAGCTTCTCGGCAAAGCGACTATCAACCAAGGCGGCGTTCGTCTCGACGGCAAGTTTGGCAACGCATCGTATTTCGCCATCTACCTCGTCTTCCATATTTTCCTGGCTCTATATATGTTGTCGCGCCATTACCGATTTGCTTGGCAGAAATGGATTTACGGCGTGGTGGCCTTGTTTGAAATTTGGATTTTGTACTTTACCGCCACGCGCGGCGCCATTCTCGGTTTTATCGGCGGACTTTTGCTCGCGGCCATTCTCATTGCTTGGCGGGAAAAAGAAAATAAAATTATACGCAAAGTCGCTCTCGGCACTTTGGCCGGTATTATAATTCTTGGCGCCGGTTTTGTGGCGATCCGCAATGTGTCATTTGTCAGAAACAGTTCTGTTTTGTCGCGTTTTTCTTCGCTTAGTCCGAGCGAATTTCAAACACAGGGAAGATATTATGTTTGGCCGATGGCCATCAAAGGTTTTCTCGACCGACCGGTTTTCGGCTGGGGACAGGAGAGCTTCAATTTCGTTTTCAACAAATATTATGATCCGCGAATGTACGGACAGGAGCAGTGGTTTGACCGCACGCACGACGTCGTTTTGGATTGGCTCATTAACGGCGGAATTGTCGGACTTTTGGCCTACGCTTCGATGTTTGCCGCGGTCATGTATTGCCTGTGGCGCAAGAAAAGCGAATTTTCCGTTATCGAAAAAAGTTTGTTCACTGGCATGATTGCCGCTTACGTATTCCACAATTTATTCGTTTTTGATAATCTGGTCAGTTACATTTTGTTTTTCTCCATTTTGGCTTTTGTTCACACAAAAAGTACGTTGCATGATGCTCCGACCGGCAAATTTTACACTTACACTTTTTCCAAAGATACTTTGCGATACGCGATCGTGCCTGTTGTCGGTGTGGTTGCGATCGGTGCGGTTTACTTTGTCAATGTGCCGGCTATAAAGGAAAATCTCACTTTGATTCAAGCCATCACGCCTCAACAGACAGGCGGCGCGGAAGCCAATCTGGCGCTCTTCAAAAAAGCTTTCGCCTACAATTCATTCGGTAACAGCGAAGCTCTCGAACAACTCATTTCGGTCAGTTCGCAAGTGGCCCAATCCCAAACTCCGGATTCGGTCAAGCAGGAATTTTACAATTTCGCCAAGGAACAGTTGGAAAAGAAAATAGCTTCCACGCCTCACGACGCGCGCTACTTGGCTTTCGCCGGCAGTTTCTTAAACCAGTTCGGTCAATACGATTTGGCCATTCCGTACTTGCAACGCGCTGTTGTGGAATCTCCGGGAAAACAGGCCATGTACTTTGAACTCGGCACTTCTTATGTCGGGAAAAGAGATTACGCCGGCGCTTTTGATTTGTTCAAAAAAGCTTACGACCTCGAGCCGAATTCTCCGGAATCGAAAATCATTTACGCAGTTGGCGCCATTTACACCAAGAACGCCGACGTTCTAAAGCAAATCGGTCCGCAGATTGACGCCAAAACCATCGTGAGCGACAATCGCTTTTTGCAGGCCTACGCCACCATCGGGGATTACCAAAGCGTCATTGCCATTCTGACCGAAAGATTGAAAGCCGATCCGACAAACATGCAGTTTGAGATCTCGCTCGCTTCGGCCTATTTACAAATCGGCCAGAAACAGAAAGCGATTGATATCCTAAATCAGATGATCAAACAAGACCCAACCTTCAAAGATCAGGGTGAAGCGTATATCAAGCAAGTCCAGTAAATGTAACAATTTACAATTTTCAATTTCCAATGAATTTTTCAATGAACCAATTGATCAATTGATTCATTCATTGGAAATTGTAAATTGTTACTTGAAAATTGTTCGCCGAGCTTGCATTGTCGGCGAACCTGTAGTATACTGTTCCTGTGGGTGTCAATACAAAATTGCGCAAGCGATAATGTACGAACATCAACAACGAATGTCACATAAAGCCCGCTTCTGGCGGGCTTTATGCTATACTTATTTTAGTTGCTCCTATGCACAGCTAGTGGATAACACTCACAAACTTTGACATTTGTTGGAGGTTCGTCTCCACTGGCGTTGCATCGGAGTAACAAAAAAATCGCTTCTGCGATTTTTTTGTTACTCCGAAATTTTCAAGTATCAATTTCCAATTTCCAATGAATTTTTCAATGTTTTAATTAATCAAACAGGGCATTTGTGTTTTTGAAAATTGATCAATTGATTCATTCATTGAAAATTGAAAATTCTTTTTTCTAAAATAATTTTAAAAAAATATTTTAGAAAAAAGTTATCCACACTTTTCCGCAAAAAAAAGTTTGTATTAAATTCATAAATGTATGATAATTATTGTAGGTCGTAAACAACAAAAAATATTTTTCGAAATAAATTTTGTTGCGAACTTAAAAAAATAATTTTTTCTAAATACTATGGCAAAGAAGAAAAAAGTAGCAAAGAAGAAAGCTACAAAGAAGCGAGCATAATCTCAATTCTTTCCTACTTGTGAAAACCGCACCGTCAAAAGTGCGGTTTTCACTTTTTCGTGCTATAATGACCGACATAATGCTTAATTTTTTGCAAAAAATCATCGGTTCCGAGACGGATCGCGCCATAAAGCAAATGTGGCCGATTGTCGAGCAAATAAACGCTTTTGAGCCGGAAATGCAAGCGCTTTCTGACGAGCTTTTGCGCGCCAAAACGGCCGAATTCAAGAAAAGAATTGCCGGAGGAGAAACTTTGGACAATATTTTGCCGGAGGCTTTTGCCACGGTGCGCGAAGCATCGCGTCGAACACTCGGCCAGCGTCATTTTGACGTTCAACTGATTGGTGGAATCATTTTGCACCGTGGCGCCATCGCCGAGATGCGCACCGGAGAAGGCAAGACGTTGGTGGCCACTTTGCCGGCTTATCTGAATTCACTTTCCGGAGAGGGCGTGCACATTGTCACGGTCAACGACTATCTTTCTCGTCGTGATGCTGTTTGGATGGGACAAATTTATGATTTTCTTGGTGTTTCCGTCGGTGTCATCAATCACGAAGAATCTTTTATTTACGACAGAACTCACAAAGAGCTCGACAAAGAACGCGACACACTAGGTTCTTTCAAAGTGGTTAATGAATTTTTGCGACCAGTTACACGCGGAGAAAGTTATCGTGCCGACATCACGTACGGAACAAACAACGAATTCGGTTTCGATTATTTGCGCGACAACATCGAGCACGAGTCCGGCCGTTTGCGACAACCGACGCACAATTTTGCCATTGTTGACGAAATCGATTCCATTTTGATCGACGAAGCGCGCACTCCGCTCATTATTTCCGCGCCATCTGGAGATTCCGACGAGTTTTACGTTCGTTTTGCCGACATCGCCAAGAAATTGGAGAAAGGCGAGCATTACAGCGTCGACGAAAAGTTCAGATCGATATCGCTGACCGACTCCGGCATTAGCCGGGCCGAGGAACTTTTGGGTATTGAAAATATTTATACCGAAAAAGGCATCAAATATGTTCACCATCTGGAAACAGCCGTGCGGGCGCAAGCACTCTTTACTCTCGACAAGGACTACGTGGTCAAGGATGGCGAGGTTGTCATCGTCGACGAGTTTACCGGGCGTCTCCAGCCGGGCCGAAGGTGGTCGGAGGGTTTGCATCAGGCGATCGAGGCCAAGGAACACGTGGCTATCCAAAAAGAATCGCGCACGTTCGCTTCCATCACTTTCCAAAATTATTTCAGATTATACAAAAAGCTTTCCGGTATGACCGGAACAGCCGTGACTTCCGGCGAAGAATTTTATAAAGTCTACGGACTTTCTGTTTATGTGGTGCCGACGAACAAACCGACTGTCCGCGATGACAAGAACGATTTGATTTTCCAAACCGAGGCCGGCAAGTTCAAAGCGATCGCCAAAGAAGTTTCTGTTCGCCACAAAGCGGGCCAGCCGGTTCTTATTGGTACGGCTTCGATTGAAAAAAACGAACTGCTTTCCGAATACCTGAAAGCTGAAGGAATTCCGCACGAAGTTTTGAATGCCAAAAATCACACGCGCGAGGGAGAAATCATCGCTCAAGCCGGCAAAAAAGGCGCGGTGACCATCGCTACCAACATGGCCGGTCGCGGAGTTGACGTCAAACTCGGCGGAAATCCGGGAAGCGCCGAGGCGCACGAAGAAGTCAAATCTTTTGGCGGACTTTTTGTACTTGGCACGGAGCGTCACGATGCGCGCCGAATCGACAACCAGCTGCGCGGGCGATCCGGCAGACAGGGCGATCCGGGGGAGACGCAATTTTTTGTTTCGCTCGACGATCACCTCATGCGCGTTTTTGGCGGCGACGGTTTCAAAAATTTGCTCGGCAAAATCGGCTTGCGCGATGACGAGCCGATTGAAAACAGAATGATTACCAAGTCGCTGGAAAACGCTCAGGAAAAAATCGAAGGCTTCAACTTTGACGCTCGCAAACACGTTTTGGAATACGACGACGTTTTGAATTTTCAGAGAAAAATAGTGTACGCCGAACGCCGCGAAGTTTTGCTCGGTGATGAAAATGCGGTCAAGGAATACCTCCGAAAAAATATCGCGGAAAAACTTCCAGAAAGTTTGGAACAAATCGAGGAAATAATTTCGAAGGCCGATTCGGAAAAAATGAAAGTTATTCGCGGTGTGATTTTGCAAACCATCGATATGTTTTGGGTTGATCACCTGGAAATGATGGATTACATGCGCTCGTCGGTTAATCTGCGCGCCTACGGCCAGCGTGACCCTTTAGTGGAATACAAACGTGAAGGACTGAAACTTTTCAAAGATATGGAATTTTCAATCGTGGCTGAAATCGTCAAACTTTTACCGCAGATTCAAATGCAATCGCGAGTGGCTTTTGACGCGCCTGTCAATTTGCAAGAGGTCCGCGCCGGCGCCGAGGAATTGACCAAAAACGGCCCGAAAGTGGCCGACACCCCCAAAACCCTCGACGGTCAGAAAATCGGAAGGAACGATCCATGCTGGTGTGGCTCAAATAAAAAATTTAAACACTGTCACGGGAAGTAAAAAGCAAGCGAAGCGCAGTCCCGTAGTGAACGAGCGAAGCGAGTTTTACTACTGGTGTACAAAAATTTTCATGACAAATAAAATTCTCAAAAAAGAAACTTTTGAAAAAGAAATTGCAATGTGTCAAAAATTGTCAAAAAAGAACGGCGGTAAATGTAATTGGGGCGAGTGTAAAAAATGCGGTGTTATTCCATTATTGTATAAACTGGGCAAAGGTGAATTGCTAGAAGACCAAGATAAAATTAAAAAAATAAAGAACATATTGAAAAATCCCAGGTGACACCTGGGACGGGCGGTGGTACACTTATATCATATGGTCAATAGAAAAATATCTTTTGTTGAAGGTGAGTATTATCATGTTTACAATAGGGGGAATAGCAAGCAGAAAATTTTTTTAAATTATGAAGATTATGATAGATTTACAAAACTTTTATTTCTATGCAACTCGGAGATAAATTTCAAATTTCGGGATGATATTGTAGAACAAAAGATTGATGCTTGGGAATTTGATCGAGGCGAACCAATTGTTTCAATTGGTGCGTGGGTATTAATACCAAATCATTTTCATTTATATGTAACTATCAGTCCCAGGTGTCACCTGGGGCCAGAAGAAGATGCAATTGCATACTTTATGCAGAAGTTGTGCACCGCTTATTCGATGTATTTTAATAAAAAATATGAGAGAACTGGCAAATTGTTTGAGGGTGTTTTTAAGTCAGTGCATATTGAAAACGATGAATATGCAAAATATAACTTTTCTTATATTCACTTAAATCCGGTCAAATTGATTGATTCAAAATGGAAAGAAAATGGGATAAAAGATATCAAAAAAACCTTGAAATTTTTGGACAAGTATAAATGGAGCAGTTATCTTGATTATAAAGGTATCAAAAGACCAGAAAATAAAATAATTACTCGGAAAGATTTTCCGGATTATTTTAGTAATCCAAAAATTTTCAAGGAAGAAATTTTTGATTGGTTGAAATTCAATGAAGAGGAAAACTAGTCCCAGGTGTCACCTGGGGCTACCTTGGACTAGTTTGATTAGGTTTGAATGATAATTTTATATGGAGTAATATATTGATATAAAATAATCTATATTTAAAAATGACAAGGTCAATTACATCTGAAGTTTTTGATAGGGTCGTGAAAGATCAAGAAGTTTGGGATTTTAAAGTTGAAAAAAATGGAGTGTATGCTATTTCAGTTTCTGCAAAATGCAAAAATTGGAGCCAAAATTTCAGACGATTGTTTAATGATGACGATTTAGCTGTGCAAATTGATGATTATTTGTTTGCTGAAATGAAGGGTAAAAAGCGGGAATTTGCCAGCCCCGGTTCGTGGAACGGAAATGAAATTAAAAATAATTCAAAAACGGTTTTGTTTATTTTACCTTTAAGAAGCGGTTCTCACAAGATCACATTTTGGGTTGGCGGACAGCCTTTTGTTGAAGAAATTAAGATTTACAAGATGGAGGAAAGCGAGATTGATTTGGTTGGTGATGGTATTTTTGTATTTGAAAAATTTTCAGATATTATCATAAAAAATCTCACAGTCGAGGAATTGAAAATATCAGCGAATGCTGGTGTTGGTTCCAATTTAGAAATGAAAGTTGATGGTGCGGTAGAAGAAAATTCAAAATATAAAAGATACAAAAAGTGGTATTGGTATGGGCGGGAGTTGAAAGGGGATTCCAGGGAATATCAAATAGCGAATGCTATGGATAATAGCCAGCACTCGTTTGAATTTGATTGCCAAGGTAAACCAAACATTACTTCTTTCAAGTTAAAAATAGATACGGAAAATGTGGAGTATGAAGTAGGATACATAAAAATTTATAGAGATATTATTTCAGGACATTCCTCAACGGTGTATCTTAGGTCAACATATTCAGATAAAAGTCAGATTTTAGCCGAAATAAAAGATGGCGAAAGAGTGGGAATTCACAAAATAATTATTCCGGGCGATTATTTAGAGAATTTGTCAGAGATTTGGCACGAAGTTATTTATAAAGGAATAAAAGGTTACATTTTGTCTTCGTTTATTGAAATTGAGGGACAGGAAAGAGAAAGAATTATTGATTTGATAAAGGAAAAGTGCAATCAGTATAGCGTCGACCAAAGTCTAGTGCTTTCAATTGCAAGCGTTGAATCTCATTTCAAACCCTACGCTCGTTCCTACAGTAAAAGAAAAGGAATTTTTCAGTTGGGAGACAAAGCTTTAGAAGATGTAAGAGTTACAGACCCATATGATTTCTACCAAAATATAGACGGCGGAGTAAGATACTATAAATCAATAGAAACACGAATTACCGATCGTGGTGATGTATTGATAAAAAGATTAGTTGCATGGCATGACGGTCCCAGTACGACTATAGATAAAATCAAAAATAAATCATTTGATTACAATAAACTTTCCGATGAGACCAAAAGTTTTATCAAATCAGTTTTGGCAAATATTCAGAAAAAGGATTGGTATCATATCATTTCAATTCCAACCACCGCACTTGTAATCTTGTTTATTTTTTCCTCAGTTTTTCTGAGTCAGAATTATTTTAACAACAAAAATGACAATATTTCAGAAACAGCTAACACAATATATAGTAGTGAACAAATTGATAAAAAATATAATTCGACAGATCTGGTCACGTATTTTCCGGTATCGAATGAAAATAAAAATGTAGATACATCAAGATTTTTTTCTGTAATTGGTGAAAAGGAAGATATAAAAGACGAGTCATCATACTATCCAAATGTTTTTCTTGATAAAAACGATAATGTTATATTTTTGAATTCTCAAAGAAAAATAGTTAAAAGTTTTGACGCAAAATCATTAAAATTGGAAAAATTGCTTGGGGAATCAGATATCATGAATGATTTATATGATCCAAATTATCCAAACAACTCCTACATTGATTCGGTGGTTTTAGAAAATCCAAGCGGGGTATTTTATTTCTCTGCGACAAACAGTTATGCTTGTGGGGCAAGTAATTGTACATATGTTTTTTATCGTTTTGATTCGAACAGTGGAAAGTTGGAGGTGTTGGATACAGATATTTTTGGTGGAATACAAGGGCTGTATTTATCTCCAGATTTACAGAATATTATATGGGTAGCGAGTAGCTCTGGGGGCTACTGTTTAGAAGGTACTAGTATGGGCGTAATTAATCTTTTTGATTTGAAAAAAAATATAATTAAGGATCCACTCGAAGATCATTACAGTGTCTCAAATTTGGAAAATATGTTTTGGAAAAATAATACTGAATTTCAGTTTACGATGAGTTACCAAAGTAATAATGATTGTGGTTATCTTAGATCGACAAAAGTTGATTGGTTATATAATATAAATAATAGTATTTTAATAAAGTTAGATAGTCATTCTGAACAGAGTCATCCATAGCCTTGATTCAATGCAGCCCTAGGTTAAACCTAGTGATGGGGAGGAATAGAAATTTTAGGGTGTTTGTGGTATTGTGTTAGGACTTACAATTTAAATATACAATCATGAAAAAAATTATTTACTTACTAATCGCCTTGCTGTTTGTCGGGGGAGTGGTATTTGTTATTGTTTCTCCGGGCAAAACTGTGACTGGCAAATATGACGCCTTCGCCAAATGTATAAAAGACAGTGGAGCCAAGCTTTATGGGGCGTTCTGGTGTCCGCATTGCCAGGCTCAAAAAGCGCGATTTGGCACATCCGAAAAATATTTGCCGTACATCGAATGCTCCACACCGGACGGTCAAGGCCAAACCCAGGCTTGCAAGGACGCCGGCATCACCACATACCCGACATGGCAATTCGCAAACTCCACCACGACAGAAGTTGGTGAAAAAGAACTGGCAGAATTAGCCAGCTCCACCGGCTGTATACTTCCACCACAATAATCATAATAATCCTCCTTTTCTAAAGGAGGTGCCCGCAGGGCGGAGGATTTTAAAATTTAAAAAATCCCTCGGCCTACAGCCACTCCCTTTAAAAAAGGGAGAATCAAGAATAATTTACATCTTTATGATTCACTTCATCCAATCAAACGCCAGCACCATCGTCGGAGTTTTGACCCTCATGTCAAATATTGTTTTCGTCGGCGTTATTGTAACCATCATTTTACATGCCGGCAGTCGAGCCAAACTGTACGCTTTCGTCCACAAATATATTTTGGAACTTCTTTTCTGGGGCGTCATGTCGGCGGTTGTCGGCTCGCTTATTTACTCAAACATTATCGGTTTTCCACCGTGCGATTTGTGCTGGTATCAGAGAATTTTCATGTATCCTCAAGCCATTATTTTGTTCGTGGCCATGCGACGGAAAGATAAAGGTATCATCGACTATCTCGTACCACTTTCTATCATCGGCGCAATTATTGCTTTGTATCAATCTTTTGCTCAATGGGGTTTTTCCGTTGGCTCTATTGCCGGCTGTGCGGCCGTCGGAGCTGAATGCGCCAAAGTTTATGTCAGGGAATTTTCGTACATCACTATTCCATTTATGTCGTTTTGCGTTTTCATATATATAATTGTATTGAAGTTCATCTATTACAGCCACAATAAAAAATTAACCCTGTGATATTGCCCGGAGGGCACCTATATCACAGGGTAAAAATATGAAAATAATTGCAACTCACAGCTCGAAATTTCACACGGATGATATTTTTGCCGTGGCCACGCTTTTGCTTGTGTTAGAGACAGATAAGGCGTCAGCTACGATAGTTCGCACGCGCGATCCTGAAATAATCAAAACAGCCGATTACGTGGTGGATGTTGGAGGAATCTATGATCCGGAAAATAATCGTTTTGATCATCATCAAATTGGTGGAGCAGGAGTTGGGTTAAACAATATACCGTATTCATCATTTGGTTTAGTTTGGAAAAAATACGGGGGAAAATTGTGCGGAAATGAAGAAGTTTCATTCGTTATAAATAATTTTCTGGTTCAGCCGGTTGATGCGCATGACAACGGCATTGAAATAGTGAAGGATTCGATTTCCGGTTTGTACCCGTATGATCTCGATCAATTGAAATACATTTTGCTTCCGACATGGAAAGAAGATGATGATTCAGACAACGTGTTTATGAAAGCGGTTGAATATGCAAAATTTATTTTGTCTCGCCAAATAAAAGTTGCATCGGATGAGGCAGAAGGGAAGGAACTAGTGTTAAAAACATATCAAGAAGCAAAAGACAAACGATTGGTTATTCTGGATGAGAGATGGCCGTGGAAAGAAGTACTGGCAAAATTTTCTGAGCCACTTTATGTAATCTACCCGAAAAGAGTCGACGATACATGGTCATTAAAAACGGTCAGTGCAGATCCAACTGGTCTAGGGCTTTTGGAATTTGTTTCGCGCAAAGAACTTCCAAAAGAATGGGCTGGAAAAAGAGATGATGAATTGGAAAAAATAACCGGAGTTTCCGGAGCCGTATTTTGTCACCGTAACCGTTTTCTGGCTGTTGCCAAAACAAAAGAAGCGATTTTGAAATTGGCGGAAATTGCATTGAACTCGTAAAGAAAACCGACAGAACACTTTTCCGGCGCATTGCGGAATGCGTGAAGACACGAGCAGGAAGAAATTTTCCAGCAGGAAAATATTCTGGCGACGGAAAAGTGTTTTGTCGGTTTTCTTTCTCTAGATTTTCTGCTACAGTGTTCGTATGGCTTTCATAGATGAAATAACACTCAACATTTATTCCGGCAAAGGCGGGGATGGTATTGTTTCGTGGATGCACGAAAAGGGAATTGACCACGCCGGTCCGGGCGGAGGCGACGGCGGACGCGGAGGCGATGTTTACCTAAAAGGCGTGCGTGATATTGCCCGACTTTCCGCCTACAAATTCGTCAAAGACTTCAAAGCCGAAGACGGCGAAAATGGCAAGGGTGGCTGTATGCATGGCAAGAAAGGCAATGACCTCATTTTGGAACTTCCGCTTGGCTGTGTTCTTCGCAATACCGAAACAGGCGAGGAAGTGGAAGTCATGTCAGAAGAGCCTTTCTTTTTTCTGAAAGGCGGCAATGGCGGATATGGCAATGAACATTTCAAAGGATCAAAGAACAGAAGGCCAAAAGAGTTCACAAAAGGCAAAAGTGCAGTTGGCGGTTCATATTTTATTGAATTAAAGCTTATAGTTGATATAGGTTTAGTAGGGTTTCCAAACACAGGCAAGTCGAGTTTATTAAACTCTATTACACATTCTAAAGCTAAAGTCGGTGATTATCAGTTCACAACCCTAGAGCCAAACCTCGGTAGTTTGTATGGATTTGTCATAGCGGATATTCCGGGATTGATAGAGGGTGCCAGTGAAGGGAGAGGACTTGGACACAAATTCTTGCGTCATATAGCCCGCACAAAGGTCCTTTTGCATTGCATATCATGCGAATCTGATGATCCCATGGCTTTGTATGACACTATACGGGCAGAACTCTCTGAATACGACCCGGAACTCATCAAAAAAACGGAGATTATCTTGTTTACAAAAACGGATATGGTTGACGGTAAGACCTTGGAAGCCAGAAAAAAGCTTTTCAAAAAACTGAAAAAAGAAGTTCTGGATGTCTCGATAATCGATGATGAGTCTGTCAAAAAACTCTCCCAGAGCCTGGTAAAAATATTGGAAAAATTGTAAAATTGAAGTGATCCAAGAGATTGTCATTCCCGTGTATACGGGAATCCAGTTTCTCAAGGACCTCTGGATCCCCGTCCCCGATCAGGTCGAGGACAGGCTCTGCGCGGGGATGACATAATACTTTCAATTATGAGTGACTACAAAACAACTATCGGTTTGGAAATACACGCCGAGTTGAAGACCAAAACCAAAATGTTTTGCGGGTGTTTGAATGTGCCGGATGACAAAAATCCGAACATTTATGTTTGTCCGATTTGCATGGGGCATCCGGGAACTTTGCCTGTTATAAACAAAGAGGCTGTAAAAAAAGTTTTGCTTGTCGGCGCGGCCATTGGCTCGCAACTGGCGGACTTTACCGAGTTTGATCGCAAGAATTATTTTTATCCTGATATTCCAAAAGGATATCAAATCACTCAATACAAATATCCTCTGGTTTCCGGCGGAACTCTGGCGGGCGTGCAATTGACTCGCATTCATTTGGAGGAGGACACGGCGAGATCCCTCCACAGTAGTGGAGGAAATTTCCAATTTCCAATTTCCAATTTCCAATCAAATCCCAATGAATCAATTCTCAATAAAAATTCAAAAAACGAAAATTATAGTCTGGTTGATTTCAATCGCGCCGGTGTGCCACTCATGGAACTAGTGACCGAGCCCGTAATGCACTCAGCTGGCGAGGTCATGAAATTTGCGCGTGAGCTCCAACTTCTTTTGAATTATTTAGATGTCTCTGACGCAAACATGGAGAAGGGGGAAATGCGTGTCGAAGTGAATATTTCGGTGGCGAAGGATTTTTCCACACCAGGGTGTAACGTTGCTGCGCCGTTGACACCAGGTGAGAAAAAATCCTCAACACCGAGTGAGCTCAAACTAGGGACGAAAGTGGAGGTGAAAAATATAAATTCATTTCGCGCGGCGGGCAAAGCGGTGGAGTATGAATACGAGAGGCAAACAGCTCTCCTTGAGAGGGGAGAGAAAGTGGTTCAGGAAACTCGCGGGTGGGATGAGAATAAAGGTGTGACATTTTCCCAGAGGTCAAAAGAGAACGCGCACGATTACAGATATTTTCCCGATCCTGATTTGCCGAAACTTTTGATTAGTGAAATACCGGAATTATCTCTGGAAAATTTGAAAAAAAGTTTGCCGGAATTGCCGTGGGAAAAGAGAGAAAGATATGCGAAGGATTTTGGATTGAAAGGGGAGGATATAGAGACTTATGTGAATAATCCTGATGTGGCAAAGTTCTTTGAATTAGTCGCTGACAAACTTATAAAATGGGGTAGGGATGTTGTGCAAATGGCAAGCAACTATATTTCTTCGGATTTATTGGGATTAGCAAAGAATTTACTTACAGATAAATTCGGAAAGGTGACGCCGGAGGGTTTTTCGGGAATGATTGTTATGATAAAAAACGGAGATATTTCTTCGCGCGGAGCTAAAGATATTTTGAAAGTTATGTTCGAAAATGGGGGAAGTCCGGAAGAGATTGCCAAAGAAAAAGGATTGATCCAAAAAAATGACAGTGATGAATTGAAAACAATTATGCAAAAAATAATTTCTGACAATCCGAAAGTGGTGGAGGATTTCAAATCTGGAAAAGAATCAGTCCTGCAGTTCTTTGTGGGGCAGGGAATGAAGGCGACAAAAGGAGCGGGCAATCCGGAAGTGTTGAAATCAATTGTTTTAGAATTACTAAAATAATTGATTTGAGAATAAAGATTCAAGAGACAAGATTCAAGAATAAAACAAATCAAAACACCGCCAAGGCGGTGTTTTGATTATTCCTGAATCATACATCTTGAATCATGATTCTACTCCTCGATGTGTCTGATGATTAACTTCTTTATCTGACCTTTGGTGCTTTTGCGCAAACCGGCGTTTGTCTCAATTTCGTGGATAACCTTCTCCAGATCTCCGACGCTATAAACCCTGTAGTTATTCATTGGGTGACGATGAGCTTTGAGCTTACCGTTCTTGTCCCAGTTGCGTAGGGTGAGCGGCGACACTCCTAAAATCTTCGACGCTTGTTTTATGGTTATGTATAAGTTAGCCATATTTTTAGTTTATTACATTAATAATGATTACTAAAGCTATATAAATAATGATACTAACAATGGTAATGTATATCAAGCTATGGATAATAAAAACTGTGGATAAGTGGTAAAAGAAGGGGGATACAAAATAATTTAAAATTTAGAATTTAAAATTTAAAATGAATTTTAAATTATTTAATTTGAAAATTATAAATTCAATAAAAATTAAAAATTTTAAATTGAAAATTTCACCATTTTGACCTCGTATAATCGCTTTAAACGAGACTTTTTTGTAAAAGTGATCTAATGGCTGTGTGAATGGGTGAAAAGTTGATGGGGACTTGACAGGAATTTGAAGAATTTTTAGACACTCGGTGATCACGTTGCTACGCCGTGGACACCGAGTGTCTTACATGCGAGTGCAAGTTTAGCCAGACTAATCTTAGCTTATTTTCCAAAATCTCGGATTGAAGAAAAAACTTTCCGAGGACTGACCTCCGGTGCCCAATTTTTTGAGGTCAGACCTCCGAAATTTTTTGTGAAAAATGATCCGAGAATTTGAGAAAGTCCAAAATCTCTGATTGCCGAGAAAGCCTTATTTATCCACAGTTTTTTGCTGTAATTACACTCTGCGAACATATATAATATAGAGGTAATGAGTTCCGATTTATTCTTTCAAAATAAAAAATATATTTCCGCTAAAGAAGCGGCGGAACTAACTTCGTATTCCAGAGATTACATCGGACAACTTTGCCGCGATAAAAAAATTGATTCGAAAAGAATCGGACACACTTGGTACGTTTGCGAGGAATCAATTTTAAATTATAAAAACACTCCTACTGATTTTGATTTTGCGAAGAATTTTAAAGGTGCGCTCACACCGGGTGTTGGGGATCAAACACCCGGTGAGAGCTCCACAAATTTGTTCCCGAGGACTGACCTCCAATGCCCAATTTCCCGAGGTCAGACCTCCGGAACAAAATTTGTCAAATCGACACACAAAATTCTTTTTGCAAAGAATTTTCACTTCTCGAAAGTTTTTGCTTCTGTTGCGGCAATTGTCATTTTCTTCCTTGGGACGATTTCATTGGCGCAAGGTTTTGCGAATCTTGTTCCGATGACTTCAAAATTTGCCGGCGATGTTTCGAAAATTTCTCTTTCACAAATTGCAAAGTCCGCGCAAAATATTTCAGATGAAATTTCCGCAGCGCCGGAAAATTCTTACAACGCGCTAAAAGATATTGCAGTTTTTTATTCATCGGAGTTTACCGATGGTCTGATCAATTTTGGAAATAAAATTCAAAACGCCACTTTTGCATTTTTGAATCAAACGAAAAAATTGGCCAAAAATCCCCCGCTTTACATCGTCCAATCTTTGACCGGGCTAGCCGGTGGCGAAACAAAAATTGTCGACAGTGGAATTTCCATTTCCGGCAACGCCATCGCCACGGCGCACGAAAAAACTTTTGCTTTTATTTCCGACTCGATTGGCGGTTTACCTTTTGTTGCGAACTACACCACCTCGACAACAAAAAATATGACTTCGTCGGTGGCGATGGCGGTGCAAGAAAAAGCATTGACGCCGGTTGATCATGCCGGCATTTCGATTTATGACTCGGTCAACAATTTCTTCCGAACGAATTTGTATTCTCCGCTCCTAGCATTTCTCGGTAAAAGTCCGAACATTGTGGTGCCGGAGAAAAAGTCGGCAGGACCGATGATTGCGAAAAATCAGGGTGTGCTCACACCAAAGTCAGATTTGTCCACACCTGGTGATAACGTTGCTTCGCCGTTGACACCAGGTGAGTACAAATCTGCGGGCATAACCAGCGCGGAGCTTGATTTGCGTTTACAGGAACTCGACAACAAAATCGCGGCCAAGTTTGCCCAACTTTCGACTGGCAACGGCGGAAGCGTGCAAAATATTTACAACATGATTGCTCAGAGCCAAGTCGGCGCGGGCGTCTCGAACGGCGGATCGGCCAGCTCGGCAACGGTAGCCAACGGACTTGTGGCCGGCACGGACATCAGCGTCAACTCCATCACGGTTACCGGCTCGGCCACATCGACATTCGCCGGCGGAATTGCGATTAGCGGCGGCTGTATTTCGGTGAACGGCGTTTGCCTCGGTTCCGGTTCCGGCAACACAACTGGCGGTTTGGCCGGACAATTTCCGTATTACCAAAATGACGGTTCGACACTTTATGCAACTTCATCAATCTTTATCACCCCGAACGGAAATGTCGGCATTGGCACGACGACGCCCGCCAAAAAATTCTCGGTTGACGGCGATGTCATTGTTAGCGGAAATATTTTCACCACGCTTTTCAATGCCATCAGCTTGAGCGCGACGAATGCCACGACATCAAACTTCGCCATTACCAACATCAAATCATCTCTCCTCAAAACAAACGCCGACGGCACGGTTGTCGCCGCGATTGCCGGCACCGACTACGAATCCAGCACAACGGTCAATTCGCTGATCAACGCTTCGACCACCATCGCCAAACTTTACACCAACAACAATTTCACCGGACTGCAAACATTCAACTACTCATCCTCCACCATTTACTCATCGTTTGTCACCGCCTCGACCACCAATCTTTTGGCCGGTACCATCTCACTCAACGGCACAGATTTGCAAACGACACTCAACGGCAAGCAATCCACCATCTCCGCTAACTGGCCGTTCACACTCACCGGCAGCACACTTGGTTGGAATGGTCTTTCCACTTCATCGGCCGCCACCATCGGCAACATTCCGTACTTCACCTCCGCAAACACATTCGGCAATGTTGGAACCACCACACCGACATTTAACCTCGGTCTGACAGCCGGAGGAACATGGTCTGTTCTCGGTTCCGCGCCGACACTTACCATCGCTACATCTTCTCTCTACACCGGTACCACCGGACAATTCCCGTACTTCAGTGGGACAAACACCATCACTGCCACTTCGTCACTCTTCCTCGCGACGAGTGGGAATGTGGGCATTGGAACGGCGATTCCGGGCGTGAAATTGCAAGTTGTAGGACAATCAGGAACTGGAAACATAGGAGTGATAAATATCACCGGTTATGACTCGTTCGGTCAAAGTTTGGTTATGCAACTGCCAAGTACCGGATATACCGGTAATCTGATTGCATTGATGAAAGCCGCCGGTGGCTCAGGCCAGGCCATGGGTTTTTCAACTCATTTTACTTCCGACGCGGTTGACAGGTTTTCCATAATGAATCATCTTGGCGTTGAAAATCTTTCTGTTTTAGACAGCGGCAACGTTGGCATTGGCAGTACTTCTCCAACATACAAACTATCGGTCGAAGGAACATCATCTCTAGGCAATCAAGCCATCGCCGGATATTTCACCGCCACCTCGACCATGGCCACTTCCACATTCGCCGGCGGTCTCGACATCACCAAAGGTTTGCAACTGAACAGCGGCTACATTTTCGGCGCGGGACTTTCCTCTTGCAACGGCACTACGGCCAAACTTTTATGGAACGCGACCACCGGCCAATTCGAGTGCGGCACTGATGCCGGCTCGTCCGGTCTCGGCATCTCATCGATCAACGGTCTGGCTGTCGGTGTGCAAAAATTAGCCACATCGTCCACTAACGGCGGCTGGGGATTTTTGTCATCGGTTGACACGCACACGCTCAACATTCCGACGGCCTCGGCGACAAATCCGCTCGGTTTACTTTCGTCATCGGACTGGACAACGTTCAACAACAAGGACAGTTTCGCTTTTCCATTCATCGCCCAATCGTACGGAATGTCCACCACGTCAACTCTCGGTTTGCTCGGCGGATTTTTCACACCGGCTTCGGCCTCATCCACCATCGCCGGCACGTTCAACTTGCCGTCACTTTCAAACGGCGCGCTGGCCGTCTACAACGGACTGGTCGGAAGCTATGCCACCACCACGGCCGGATCTTCTCTGACATATTCCGGCAATGCGTTTAATCTGAACATGGCCAACGCCAACTCGTGGACGGCCAACCAAACATTTGCATTCTCGTCGACCACGTATGCATCGCTGACCACCGCGTCGACAACCAATCTCACCATCGGCGGAAACACTTTCAACACACTTGTCGGCGCAGGACTGATCAACAACTCCGGCGCGCTTGGTCTGACCAACACTTCGCTTACAGTCAACGCCGGCACCGGACTTTCCGGCGGTGGCACAGTCGCTTTAGGCGGAACAATCACACTTTCAAATCAGCTGGCCACCTCGTCCGGCGAATCAGCGGGCAACTTGGCATACTGGACCACGACCAACGGAGTGCCGGCCAAACTCGGCTCGGTGGCCACCACCACCCTGACTGCTTCCGGCGCGCTGTCACTCGACCACGCCATTTCCGTGCTTGGCTCGACACCATCGATCCTGACATGCGCCACCGCCAACTCCTCGACGTTCGGATGTTTAGCCGCCGCTGACTTCTCCAAATTTAATTCCGCCACCACTACTTTTGGCGGAGGATTGTCATATTCAAACGCATCAAATCAAGCGACACTGAACATGGCCAATGCAAACACTTGGACAGCGTTGCAATCATTCAACTACTCATCGTCAACGATTTACTCATCATTCGTCACAGCATCGACCACAAATCTTTTGGCCGGAACAATTTCACTGGGCGGCGCCGATTTGCAGACGACACTGAATTCGAAACTTGGCACATCCCTCGCCAAAGGAAAATTCCTCGTAGGCGATGATAATGGCGTGGCGCAGGCGACATCGACAATTTTCATTTCTTCGACAGGCAACGTGGGGATTGGGACAGCAGTACCGGGAGCGTTAGTTCACATATTGTCTTCTGCAACAAAAAATGTAAATGGCCAAGAAGTTTTGAGACTTTCAGGTACAGCTGCAGCTGACACTATTGGAAGCGGGCCCAAAATATTATTTACTCATTCCGACAACACAGTAACCGCATCGATTCGCTCTTATACTTTTGGGGCTAGTGATACTGGTCTGGCATTTAGCACTGGTTATGGAGCTTTGACAGATAAGATGTTTATTAATAACGCGGGCTCCGTCGGCATCGGCTCGACATCTCCGACGTACAAACTCTCCGTCGAAGGAACATCATCTCTCGGCAATCAAGCCATCGCCGGATATTTCACTGCCACTTCTACCATGGCTACTTCGACATTCGCCGGCGGACTCGATATCACCAAAGGTTTGCAACTGAACTCCGGTTACATTTTTGGCGCGGGATTGGGAACATGCTCGTCTGTTACCGGAAAAATAACTTGGAATTCAGCAACCGGACAATTTGGTTGCGGGACTGACGCGGGTTCGTCCGGTGTTGGCATCACCTCTCTCGGCGCGCAATATTCCATCGCTCAAACCAACGCTATCCAAACTCTGGCTACCTCGACATCGCTCGACGCCAATCTCCGACTGACCATCACCTCGGCCGGCGACACGCACACATTCACACCGTCCTGGTTTGGCACGCTCGACGACAGTCGCATCACTTCGGCCGCCAATTGGAACACCGCGTACTCGAGCAGAATCACCTCCGCCTCACTGCCGCTTTCATTCTCCGGCAACGTTCTCTCAATCTCGCAAGCCAACGGCACGACCAACGGCTACTTGTCCGCTGCTGACTTCTCCAAATTTAATTCTGCGACAACAACATTCGGCGGAGGATTGACATACACCGCGGGCACAAACCAAGCTACGCTGAATCTTGGAAATGCCAACACCTGGACTGCACTGCAATCTTTCAACTACTCCTCATCAACCATTTACTCGTCATTTGTCACAGCTTCGACCACCAATCTTTTGGCCGGCACCATTTCACTGGGCGGCACCGATTTGCAAACAACACTCAATGGCAAACAATCCACTATCTCTGCATCATGGCCGATTACACTAAACGGTGCGACAGTTGGCTTCAACGGACTCTCCACTTCCTCTGCAGCTGTCACCGGCAACATTCCATACTTCACCGGAGCGAACACATTCGGCAATGTGGCTACCACTACACCAACATTCAATCTCGGACTGACAGCTGGAGGAACATGGTCTGTTCTAGGCTCCGCACCGACACTTTCCATCGCCACTTCTTCTCTCTACACCGGTACTGCTGGACAATTCCCATATTTTAGTGACACCAACACCATCACCGCCACTTCATCGCTCTTCTTAGCGACGAGTGGGAATGTAGGCATCGGGACGGCATCTCCTGTAACTCCTCTAGATATCTACAGAAACGGCAGTTACTACAATTATTTAAATCTCAGAAACGGGCAAATGAGTAATAACGTCGGCTTGCCTTCCGTAGACACTGTGTTCAGCGTTAGCCAAGAAACTCCAACATATGGGAAAGCGATAGTCACCGGAGTTTATTCAAATGGAGACAGCTACGCATTAAAATTGAAGGGAGTTAGCGGAGCAACCAGTTTGACCGCGGCCCCTCTTGTTTTGACCGGCGCAAAAAGAAATAGCAGCAGTCAAGTTAACGTTGCTGATACAGAACAGTTGTTGCAAGTACAAAAAAATGATGGCACTGCTTTGATGACTATGTTGGGTGGTGGAAATTTGGGCATTGGCACCACCTCGCCATCGTACAAATTGGATGTGATGGGTGGTATTGCTTCGTACGGTTCTTCGTTCTTTGGCGGAGCCATCACCGCCACATCGACACTGAACGTCAGCGGACTTGCGACATTCGCGTATTCCACCACCACCTACGGATCTTTCACCACCGCTTCAACAACAAATTTTGTTTTGAACGGACAAACATTCAACAATCTTGTTGGTTCCGGTCTGTCGCTAAACAACGGCGTGCTTTCCGCGACGGGTGGAGCCGGCAATGTTTCTACCTCATCAGGTGAGGTAATGGGACAACTTTCATACTGGACTACCACTAATGGCACCCCGGCAAAATTGGGAAGCGTCGCCACCACCACCTTGACCGCTTCCGGCGCGCTCTCACTCGATCACGCCATTTCCGTTCTCGGCGGAACTCCGGCGATCCTCACATGCACCACGGCCAACGCCACCACTTTCGGTTGTTTGGCCGCCGCTGACTTCTCCCGCTTCAATTCCGCCACGACGACATTCAGCGGAGGACTATCCTACACAGCCGGCACAAATCAAGCATCGCTTAACATGGCAAATGCAAATACATGGACAGTCAACCAATCTTTCAATTATTCCTCATCAACCATTTACTCGTCATTTGTCACCGCCAGCACCACCAATCTTTTGGCTGGCACAATCTCACTCAATGGCACGGATTTGCAAACAACATTGAACTCAAAACTCGGAACGACACTGGCCAAAGGAAAATTCATTGTCGGTGATGACAACGGTGTGGCGCAGGCGACATCGACACTATATATATCATCCCTCGGCCAAATCGGCATCGGCGATACCTCGCCGTCCGCTTTACTTTCCGTTGGCACCACTACCAGCACCAACGCCGTTGGCGGAATGTATTTTGGCAAGGACACCACGGCGAATTTGTACAGGAGTGGAGCGGGATGGTTGAAGACTGATGGAAATTTGGAAGTGGCCGGCGGAACAGGTTTGAAAATCAGCAGTGGAGCTTTAAATATGAATGGTGGCGCAATTAGTAGTATCAGACAATTAGTTGGAGCTACAACTGATGATGGAACAGGTGTAATTAATTTCTCTAATGCAAATCTTACATCCGCTCAATATATTAACCTTACCCAAAATACTTCCGCTTTTACCGGCGACGGTTTGAAGTTTAATTTCGCTGCAGGCTCCGGTTCCTTCACCGGCAACTTTGCTGAGTTCCAAAATAACAGCGTAACAAAGTTTGTTGTCAAATCAGATGGTTCAACCGGCATCGGCTCATCCACTCCCGGTTCGCTCCTCTCCATTGGTGGCAATGGCACAGGTTGGAATTTCTTTGACAACGGCACGACGACCAGCTACGCAAAAGGAATTGATCTGAAAAACGGCGGTTGCTTCGCTGTCAACGGCACGTGCTTGTCGAGTGGCGGATTGTCGGCGGCCATCACTTCGCTCAACGGACTAACCGGCGCGATCCAAACATTCGCCACCACATCGATCGCCGGCGGTTGGGGCTGGAGCTCGGTTGGCACCACACACACACTCAACATTCCGACGGCTTCGGCCACCAACCCACTCGGCCTGCTTTCCGGCGCGGACTTCACCACCTTCTCCAACAAGCTCGGCAACACGCTGGCCAAAGGTAATTTCTTTGTCGGCTCGGATGGCAATGTGGCGCAAGCGACAAGTTCCATTTTCATTTCATCGACCGGCTCGATCGGCATCGGCACGCAAAATCCATCATCGCTTCTGTCGATCCTCGGCACCACCGGCGGACCGTCACTTTTCAACGTCGCCTCCACATCGGGCAATTCCATTTTCAGCATTCTCAATAACGGCTCGATCGGCATCGGCACATCATCACCGCTCGCCACGCTGGACATTCAAAATAATCCGACCAGTTTCCAAAATTTGCTGAACTTCTCAAACTCCTCCGGCACATCGCTCATGAATGTCGGCTGGTACGGCGACTTGACCCAAAATATTTCCTCGACCTCGGCGGTCAATATCCAGGACGGCGCGGGCAACTCGGTCTTCTCGATCGACACCACGCAGTCGTCGTCCAACGCCGGTCTCGACATCACCGCGGGTGGCGCGCAGTCGGGTAATTTGCTGAACGTCTACTCGTCCGGCGGCGACTTGCTCTCCGGCATCACCTCCGAGGGCGGCTGGTTCTCCAACATCGGCTCGACCAACGCGCTGTCCCTGCAAAACGGCAGTGGCTTGCCGGCCTTCACATTTGACACCATCGGCAACCAGCTGACCGTCGGCTCGTCGACCGTGCCGACCACTTCGCTTCTCAATGTCATTGCCGTCGACCAATCGACTGATTTGTTTGACATCGCGTCAACCTCAGGCACGACATCATATTTGCACGTGACCAACACCGGCCAAACCGGCATTGGTACCAGCACCATAAACGGCACATCGCTTGCTTCCACTTTGACCGTGGCCGGTGACGCCAACTTCCCGACATATCCGCTTTTGACCATCGCCTCGTCCACCGGCACAAATCTGTTGACACTGGGTGTCAACGGATATCTGGGACTTGGCTCGACCACTCCGGGCTCGCTGTTGTCGGTGGGTGGCGATGCAGTGGGCATCAACTTCTCGCTCGCGACAACGACGTACTCGACCACCGGTGGAATTAACCTAACCAAAGGTGGTTGCTTTGCGGTCAACGGCACATGCCTATCTGGTGGAGGAATTTCCGGATTGACCGGTTCAACATTGGCTAAAGGCAGTTTCCTCGTTGGCGGCGACAACAATCAATCGCAGGCGACATCGACACTATATATATCATCCCTCGGACAAATCGGCATCGGATCAACCACTCCATGGGGTCTCCTCTCCGTCAACGCCAACGCTCTCACCTCCGACACACCGCAATTCGTTGTCGGCTCATCGACCGCCACCAACTTCATCGTGGCGAATAATGGCAACGTCGGCATCGGGACAACGAGTCCACAGGCAACCTTGAATGTTTGGGGAACTTCCGGAACAAATCCGTTTTTGGTTTCTTCATCAACGGGAAGTGGGCTGATGGTTGTTCAACAGAACGGCAATGTCGGGATTGGGACGACGGGGCCCAATGCTGACTTGGATATATCTAATGCTAATCTGACACAAACAATCAGGCTGGGTTATTCGGGAACTCCGGCGGGACAGTATGCGCAATTTCAATTTAATAAAGCCTCGGATAATAGTTTAAATATTCTCACAAATTATTCCGGAGGTACAAATAATGTAATAACGTTCTCTCCAGGCGGAACCGAAAAGGTGCGATTTCAACAGAACGGCAACGTCGGCATCGGGACGACGACTGTGGGTAGTAGATTAGTCGTGCAAGGTTCGGGAGCTACATCAGCTACGACAGCTTTAACGGTACAGAACAGTGCGGGAAGTGTGGCAATGTCAATATTAAATAACGGCAACGTCGGCATCGGGACGACGAGTCCGAGTCAGTTGTTGACTGTGGGGAATAATAATCAGTTTACGGTTTCTTCAGTCGGAGCACTGGTGTCTCAAACGGCAACAATTGGAGCAACGGCTGTGGTGCCTGTT
The DNA here is from genome assembly GCA_903861205.1 of uncultured bacterium. GTDB lineage: Bacteria > Patescibacteriota > Minisyncoccia > Phycocordibacterales > DATDWN01 > CAIOTC01. The sequence continues at coordinate 69,129 of CAIOTC010000018.1, forward strand.
GTGGTGAGTGGTACCGGAATATTCGGTGGCGCTTCTCCTAATGGGACATACAGTTATATTGGTAAGGATGGCTTTGGTGCAAATGAGTATCAATTTGGTACTTGGTATATATGGTGGGATAATGCGGTGCCTTGCTGGATTATTAATCATAGCCTTGGAACATGGAGTTCAAACGGGTTTTATAGTAGCGGAGGTTCAGGAACACCGCCATATGGTTTGGCCTGGAACAATGGGTCGTCAGGAACTGTGACTACTGCCGCTGGAGTGGCAAGTAATTTGACGGTAGATGGAGGTGGCAGCATTATTACCGGTGGTACTTTAAGTGTAAATGGAACAGGGAATAGTTATATACTCGGCAACGTCGGCATCGGGACAACGAGTCCACAGGCAACCTTGAATGTTTGGGGAACTTCCGGAACAAATCCGTTTTTGGTTTCTTCATCAACGGGAAGTGGGCTGATGGTTGTTCAACAGAACGGCAATGTCGGCATCGGCACCACCACTCCAACCAACAAACTGACCATCACCGACACGGCCAATCCGCAGTTGACCCTGTCGGCTGACGCGGGTGTCTCGCAATGGGCCTTCCGCAACGCCGGTGGGAATTTGTATTTTGCCACGACCACGGTGGCGGGAACAGCGACAACATCGACTTCTGCGCTCTCCATTTTTAACAACGGCAACGTCAGCATTGGCAATTCCGCCACAGCCAACACTCTGACGGTTGGTGGCGGTTCGAACCTTGCCAGTATCAGCAACACCGCCACTTCCACATTCTCACACAGCATCAGCTTGTCTGACGGATGTTTTGCCATCGGTAACACTTGCATCGGCTCGTCAAACGGCTCGGGCACGGTTGGTGTGGGAACGCAGGGTTATGTTCCGTTCTACAACACCGCCACCGATGTTCTCCAGGCCACATCGACACTATATATAGCGCAGTCTGGCTACGTCGGCATCGGCGGAGTGACCAGTCCGACAAATCCGCTGGACGTCAGAGTCGGTGGCAGTGTTGCTTCGCCGAAACTGATTTCCTTTGACTTACTCGGTTCGGTCGAGCGCATCAAGACAACATCGACCGCTTTGGATTTGCCAAACTTTATATATCTCGACTCGTCATCCGGCGACGCCACTTTGTCCAACACGGCCAACACCCAGAGCCAGATATTGCTCGGCGCTAATACCACTGTCGAAGGTCAGGGCAGTTTGTACCTCGACACATTCTCCGGCGGTGGCGGCAGCATTTTCTTCCGACCGCTCGGCACGCAGAAAATGGTTTTGACCAGTGATGGCAAACTGGGCGTGAATACCACAGCTCCGGCAGGGAATTTGCAAGTCAACGATGGCGCGAACGCTTTCCTGGTCAACGCCTCCGGCCAAGTCGGCATCGGCACGACCACACTGACATCGAAACTTTCCGTCGAGGGTAGCGTGACCTCATCGGGCGCCAGCGCGGTGGCGGGATTGTTCGCTTCGTCAACATTGAGCAACTCGAATGGTAGCGGATTCCAGTTCGGCAACAGGCTGATCAACAACGTCATCGGTGGAACGGCCGGGACCGAGGACGGGTTGTTCGTGCGCATGATCGATTCGTCCAGCGCAGCCAACACGGTGCGTGGTCTCGAAGTTCAGGCTTACTCGGGCAACAACACGGCCGGCGTCAACACCGGTATCGCCACCTACGGCAAGACATTCGGTTTGCAAGCTTACACCACCGCGCTGGCCGGCGGAGTGTCGCAACCGGCGGCGGTGTTTGCGCAACTCGACAACGGCGGCGCACCGACCATCGGCAATGCTATTCGCGCATATTCCAACTCGCTGACATCGGCCACGCTGGTCAGTTTGTACCACGAGACATCGGCCTTCACCGGCACAGGTTTGGCCATGAACTTCGGCAACAACTCCGGCAGCTTCAGCGGTAACTTCCTCGATTTGCAAAACGCGGGTGTGAGCAAGTTCCGAGTCAACAGTGTTGGCCAAACGATAATCGGTTCTGCCGGTTCGTTCAACAGCTCGATGCTCGATGTCGCTTCGTCGACCGCCACCTCGAACGTCGACATGTTCCGCATCATCTCCGACGTCGGTGGCGCGGCCAACGTCAAATTCCGCATCGACTCCGACGGAGATGTCTTCACTGACGGTGGCACGACAATCGGCTCACCGGCCGACATCGCCGAGAATTATCCGGTCGCCGAGGACGGCCTCGAAGCCGGCGACGTGGTGGCATTGTCAACATCAACAAGGGTCCCCCTTGTGGATTCTGGATTACAAGGGGGACCCTTGTTGGGAGATTCTGCAACCACCACCATCTCCGGTCTTGTCAAAGCTTCTCGCACCGAGCGCAACATTCTCGGTATCGTCTCAACCAAGCCAGGCGTTCTGCTTTCCGGCAACACCGAAAATGCCGTGCCTGTCGCGTTGGCCGGACGCGTGCCAGTCAAAGTGTCTGACGAAAACGGCGCCATTGTGGTCGGTGACTACTTGACCGTTTCGAAACTGCATCCGGGCTACGCCGCCAAAGCGCTGTACTCCGGCACCGTCATCGGCCAGGCGTTGGAGAGCACACCTGGTGTCAACGGCGAAGCAACGTTATCACCGGGTGTTAGCTCGAACCCAAACCCAGCCACTTCAACCATCCTCGCCTTCGTTCACGTCGGCTGGCAAAACGTCGACAACCAATTCGTTCTCGGCGATAATGGCGACCAATTGACCGGCGATGTCGGCGACGGTGCGCCAAAAGATGCGGCTGACGGCGGATTCCTGATCAACCAAAAAGGCAGCGGTTCGATCTTGCAACTGCAATCGAACGACCAAAACCGATTCATGGTGGCGACATCCGGCGCAGTGACGATTTTGGCTGACACTTCGTGCGATGTTGGCGGAGAACTCTCACCTGGTGTCAACGGCGCAGCAACGTTATCACCGGGTGTGAGTTCGAACTCTTGCGCCAATCTCTTCACCGTCAAAAATAATTCGAACGAAATCTTTAGCGTCAACGTTCGCGGAGATGTCGCGATCAAAGGCGTCTTGGTTGCTACCGACGATAGCTTTGCCGGATCGATTGCCACCAAAGCCGACGGTACCGCTGACATCGACTTCTCGTACAACCTCGGCACAGGCAAACCGGTCGTCGAGTTGACACCGGAGAGCGACTCGCCGGTCTTCGCGCAAGTCATGTCGTGGAAGAAAGACAGCGACGGCAACTACACCGGACTGGTCGTCAAAACATTTGGCTTGAGCGGCACAGCAATTTCCTCAACCGTGCACTACGTGGTGGTGGGGAAGAAAAGCGGCTACTCCACCAACGGAACAGTCATGAATGTGATGTCCTCACCGGGTGTCGGCGGCGCAGGAGCCGGAGGTGTTTCCTCGGGTAGCGAAGCGGACGGAGGTGACTCCTCGGGCGTACCGAGTGTGAGTTCAAACCCTGCTTCAACTACCCCTGACACTTCCGCCACAACCACGCCCGCAACCGGAGAACTCTCACCTGGTGGAGCCGGAGGTGTTTCCTCGGGTGCCGACAGCCAGTCGGACACCGGAGGTGACTCCTCGGGCGCACCCGTTTCCACTCCCACCACCCCCGACACCCAACCAACCGCCTCCGCTTCAGTTGACATTCCAGCCTCAGTCCCAGCTTCCGTCGACACAAATCAAACACAATAATTTTAAAAAACATGAAAAATCGCGACTATAAAGAGTTTGCAGAAGGTGAGTATTATCACATTTTTAACCGCGGTGTCGGCAAGATGGATATTTTTTTGGATGACCAAGACTACCTAAACTTTCTCAAGCGCCTGAAAATCGTTCTGAACTTGACTCCAAAAAGGGTGCCCCTTTTGGGTTCGGATTCAGAAAAAGGGGCACCCTTTTTGCACCTGTCTCCGTTGCCTGAAAATTCCTTTGAAATCATCTGTTATTGTCTGATGCCTAACCACTTCCATTTTATTATTAAACAACTCGGCGACATTTCAATAAGCGATTTGATTTCAAAAATCTGCATTAGTTACTCAATGTATTTCAATAAAAAAAATGATCGAGTTGGTTCCTTGTATCAAGATCAGTTCAAAGCCATCAACATTGCTACCGACCAGTATCTCCTCTGGCTTTCCGCCTACATCCACCAAAATCCGCATGTGGCCGGGTTGGTCAAAAATTTGGCGGACTGGAAATGGTCCAGCTACCCCGACTACATCGGCGCGCGGCAGGGAACTTTGTGCAAAAAGGACGTGGTGCTAGAGCGATTCAAAAACGCGCGCGAGTACGCCGACTTTGTGGATAGCGGTTTTGATATAATAAAAAATAAGGCGGAGTTGAAAGATTTATTGTTGGATTTTTAAAACGATGAAAATGCTCACATTTTTTCAAAAAAAAACATCAGAGAGGGACACCCTCTCTGCGGCTCATTTGTTTTTCTTGGCCAAAATAATCAAGAGAATAAAAGCGATGGCGAGCAACGCTCCGAGGATATAGATGTTTATCATAGAATTGTAAATAGGGGACATAATAATTATGACTTGGTTAATATTAAAATAATAATACAGCGAGTATGAATATTTTGTCAACGAAAATCAAGAAGTTGTGGATAGGTTCGGTGTGTTAAAATGAAAAGAAATGTTCAAAATTTTTAGAAAAACAAATATCGGAGAGGGAGAGGGTGCCCCTCTCAACCCAAAAAGGAGAGGGGCACCCTCTCTGTGGTCCAAAGGTTACATTAAAACCAAGAAAATAATTACCATCGCCGTTATTCTAGTCCTCATTGCCACCTCGATTATTGTTCTGCCGTTGCTCACCCAGGCGTCGTGGTTTGGGGCGGGCAAGGCGGGTGTGTTAAAATAAAAACATGCTTGAATTTACAAATAAACAATTTGAGGAAGTAAAAATTAAAAGTGAAGCTTTTTACAAAAATATCGGTGAGATTTATTGTCCATATTTAAAAGAAAAAGTTTCTTTTAATACCAAAGGCCTTGAACATCTAAGATTTAAACATAGATGGAAATCTCGTCCTGAAAAAGACCAATACATGAGATTAAAACTCATTCATCTTGCTCCGGAAGTTTTAAAATTATCACATACAGTGCAGGGTATTTTAGAAACCAAAAAATTTGAGAGAATAAGAATGAAAGCTAGGACAGACACAATTTTGAAACCGGTCACTTATTTTGAATTCATCTCAGTTTTAAAGAGAAACAGAGTTAGAATTGTTGTAAAGCAAATTGAAAATGGTCAAAAATTTTTCTGGAGCATTATTCCATTCTGGAAAATGAATAGAGAAACAATGACAAGGATATTGCACGATGGCGATCCGGAGGAGGATTAAACAACAAAAAATCCGCCAAAACAGCGGGTCCTTTGTTAGCGTTTGGCTACAGCGTATATAGCCGTGAGAGGGCGAACCCTTCCAAACGCCACAACCAGTATATCACCCCCAAATGAAAAGTCAATGAAAAACCAACTGACAAAAAAGAATAAAAAAATTAGATCTCACCGAGTGTCATCTGCGAAGCAAAGGGTCACTCGGTGTGAGCTAATTTTTCCAATCAGAACTCATGAACCACACTCGGTGACTGCGTTACTGCGTCGCCGACACCAAGTGAGCTTCATGAGCCAGCGGGGGTTTGTCAAAACCAAAAAGGTGATCACGGTGGCGGTGCTCACGGTCCTCGTGGCCGCGTCGATTGTCATTCTGCCGACCTTAACGCAGGCGAGTTGGTTTTCGAACGGCAAAGGCACCTGGAACTACCGCCAGAAAATTACACTCAATCACAAGCAGGTCAACCAAGCGACGAAAAGCAAAACGCCGCTCGCCAATTTTCCCGTCCTCATCAGCACGACAAACGTCCAGTTCAAATCGCTCACAAACGGCGGGCATGTCGGGCTGGACACCGGTTACGACATTGTCTTTACCACCGGCGATGGCAAAACCAAACTGGCGCACGAAATTGAAAAGTACGACGCCACGACCGGCCAAATAATCGCCTGGGTCAAAGTTCCGTCGCTCAGCCCGACCACCGACACCACTATATATATGTACTACGGCAACGCCGCGGAAACCGGCAACGAGCAGAATGCGACGGGGGTTTGGGATAGTAATTATCAATCCATCTACCATTTAGGCAACGGCACATCGCTTTCTGTCAGCGATTCCAAAAATGCTCACAATGCGACGAATAACGGACCGGTAACTGCCACCACAGGACGAATTGACGGCGCGGCGAATGGCTTCAATTCTACCGGAACAAAATATATAGATACAGGCTATCCAATGCTTTCCACTACCGATACAGCGGCTCCGTATACCGTGAGTTTGTGGTTTTCCAATGTGACTAATACCGTAGATTTAATTGGTCAGTTTGTTTCAGGTGATGCCGGAAGAACCACTCTTAATAAGGCGGGAAGTGTATTAATTTTTACTACAAATGGAGGCGCAAGGATTACAGGAACAAAAACAGTTAATGATGGCAGTATGCATTATGTGACTCTAATAAAAGATAGTTCTAAAATTGTGACTATGTATGTTGATGGAGTACAAGATGGCAATACTTACACTAACAATGCGACTGCTTCAAACGTAAATACTTGGATCGGAAGAGGTTTTTATTATTTTACTGGTGGAATAATTGATGAAGTTCGTTTTTCCTCCACCGCCCGCACAGCCGACTGGATAAAAACCGAATATAACAATCAAAACTCGCCTTCCACATTCGCCGTGTTCAACGGCGAGGAGACACAGCCGACGGCGCAGGTGAAGGGCGGGTGGTATAACAGCTCGTGGGCTTACAGGAAAAAGCTGACCATAGACAAGACAAAAGTTTCCACGGTTTCCGGCACAACGAACACAAACTTTCCCGTTTTGGTTTCAATGACCGACGCTTCGCTCAAATCAGTGGCGAACGGGGGGCATATGGCCAGCACCACCGCGTCAAACGCGGCGGACCTTGTCTTTACCGACAGCTCCGGCACGGTCAAGCTTAATCACGAAATAGAAAAATACGATCCCGCAACCGGCCAAATCATCGCCTGGGTCCAGCTCCCCACCCTCGCACCTGCCACCGACACCGACATCTACCTCTACTACGGCAACTCCTCCGTCTCCGTCTCGCAAGCCAATCCGAGCGGGGTTTGGAGTAACGGGTATGGTGCAGTCTGGCATTTCAAAGAGGTAGCGGGTTCTAATCGAGTTGATTCAGTTAATAATATTTCCCTCATTCCTACTGGTACTACCGCGCCAGCTGGTAAAATTAACGGCGGAGTTGGTTTTAATGGAACCACTGATAAACTTGTAGCAGTAAACACATCAATTTTGAGTACTATGGGGGCAACTCACACATCCAGTGCATGGGTATTTTTAAACAGTTTTGGTGGTAGTAGTAGGGGTAGAATATGGGATCATGGTGCCGTAACTTTTTATGTTGATAATTCCAATTTAGTTAAAGGTCTTTCTTTATATTCTAATATCAACGCAACCAGTAATGCTAACTCGATAGATACTGGAGCTTGGTATTATATAACGGTTACGTACGATTTTAACAACAGTTATGCTACTTCTTTTTATGTTAACGGGGTTGCTAAAGGTACCGGTATAGTAAATTATAATCTTAATGATTCGTCCGATTATTTTACTGTAGGTAGTCGAAATTTGGATAATGCACGCGGTTTTGATGGAACAATGTCGGAACTAAAAATTTCTAATGTAGTTCGCACCCCAGACTGGATTGCCACCGAATACAACAACCAGTCCGACCAAACCATTGGCAGTGGGCATTTTTACAAGGCAAAGGGGAGTGAGGAAACGGTGCCAAATAGCAATTGGTATCAGGCTTGGGGCTACCGCAAAAAGGTCATCATTAACCACACCCAAGTTTCCGGCACATCCACTTTGGCGGCTTTCCCCGTGCTGGTTTCGGTCACGTCCGACCAGCTTTTGAAATCGGTGGCAAACGGCGGGCATATGGCCAGCACCACTGCCGCGGATTTGATGTTCACTTCCGCCGACGGCTCAACCAAAATCCCCCACGAAATAGAAAAATACGACCCCGCCACCGGCCAGCTCATCGCCTGGGTCAAGACCAACGTTTCTCCCACCACCGACACCATACTATATATGTATTACGGCAACCCGGATGTGACGGTGTCGCAGGAGGATAAGACAAATGTGTGGAGTAATGGCTATGCGGGCGTGTATCACTTGCCAAACAATCCGACTTTGTCAGCGAATGATTCCACAGGATTGAACAACGGCACTTTATCGGGAGAAATAGGAATACCAACAGCGACAACCGGTCAGATAGATGGGGCAATGAATGTTACAACTTCCCAATGGGTACAATTTCCTGCCAATTCTGCCAACAGCGCTAAATCTCAAACCGCCATGACTGTACAGGGATGGGTAAAATTTACTGGCGCCGGCACTACCCAATATTTCTATGATGATGACACTGGCAGTAGTTACTTTCGACTTGCGTTAGGTAGAGATTCAACAAATTGTAGTGGCGCAAAACTTAGTTTTATCACTCGCGATACTTCAACGGGGGACACAGGCACATCTGAAAAGCTATGCAGCGTGACAACTGTAAATACAGACACCTGGTACTTTGTTGTCGGAGCTTACAGTTCCTCAGCTTCTTCAAAGACTATATATCTAAATGGTATATTGGACAATTCTACCTCGGTTTCTGTAAATCCTTTTACCTCCACAGATTCTGCAATTTCCAGTTTGTCGGTTTATTCTAACGCAGAAAGTTTTTACAGAATGGCCGGGAATTTGGATGAAGCTCGGATATCTACAACGGTCCGCACCCCTGACTGGATCAAAACCGAATACAACAACCAATCCGCGCCAACAAGTTTCGTGACGCTGGCGGGGGAGGAGTCGAGCATAAAAACTACGGTCAATACCACTTGGTATAGCAGTGATTGGACGAACAGGAAAAAAATCACCATTGACCACCGCAAAGTCTCCGGCTCCACCGCCCTGACCGATTTTCCGGTTTTAATTTCCCTAACAGACGCGCAACTCAAATCTACAGGCAACGGCGGACTGGTCGCCTCCACCACCGGCGCGGATATTCTTTTTACCTCCTCCGACGGCAAAACCAAACTCAACCACGAAATAGAAAGCTACAACTCCGCCACCGGTCAGCTCATCGCCTGGGTTAAAATCTCCTCGCTTTCTCCGTCTGCTGACACATCCGTCTATCTCTACTTCGGTAACTCTGTCGTCACGACCATGCAAGCTAATCCGACGGGTGTTTGGGACGCGAATTATAAAGGGGTATGGCATTTGGGAGATGTGCCAACTACAGCAAGAGATTCAACTGGAGTAAATAATGCAACCAGTATTGGTTCAACAATTGCTCAAACTGCCGGAAAAATTGATGGATCGGCTTCTTTTGATGGTTCAACTAATGCCTCTATCAACGCGGGAACTAGTAGCTCGCTTGATGCAGGAAATTTGACTGGCAAACCCGTGCTCACTTTGCAAGCTTGGGTCAAGAGATCTGCTATAAATACGAGTGGATCCTTGATGGGTAATCCGGCTAGCAGTATTGGTGGATATTTTTTAGGTTTAGGTTATTCAGCGGTTAGTAATGGTTATAATTGTACAAATACTCAGGTGGGCTTTACATCTATAGGTATGTCAGGTGTTTGTGCTGGTAATTTTCCGGCAGATACAAATTTACACAAATTGGATGTGACTTCAAATTCTAGCGGTTTGTTGAGTGTTTATGTTGACGGTTCTCTAACGGGCACAGCTAACGATGCAAATGTTTTTACAAGTGGTTCATCTATATTTGGCATTGGTTATTATCCTCAAAATACTTTGTATTATCAATGGAATGGTGTTTTGGATGAGGTTAGGATGTCAAACACCGCCCGCACAGCCGACTGGATAAAGACCGAATACAACAACCAATCATCACCAAAAACTTTTTACGCGGTGGGCGCTTTGGAGGTGGAGAATCGGCCGGCGGGGACTGCGGGGGAAAAGGTGGCCAGTCGCGGGGCGGGGAATTGGACTGTAGCGACAGGCAACTGGACAAACCGGCGGGAGATTACCGTGAATTACAACAAGATGGGCCACACGGCCACCACCACGCTTTACGGCTTCCCGATGCTTTTTTCCTCCACGAACAACGAATTCAAATACGGCAGTGGCGGCAAAATGGGCAAGTCGGACGGCACGGATATTTTCTTTACGTTAAGCGACGGCAAAACCAAACTCGCGCACGAGCTGGAAAAATACGACGGCTCCACCGGCACTGTAATTGCCTGGGTCAACATCCCCATTCTAACAAAAGGCACTGTGATTTATATGTACTACGGCAACGCCACTTCGCCCGACATGCAAACCGTGGCACCGGTAAAGACGGCGGTGTGGGACAGTAATTACAAAGGCGTGTGGCATTTGGGTGATAATGCGGCAAATACTACAGTGAAAGATTCAACTGGTGTTTTGAATCTGACAAGTACAGTTAATACTGTTACAAATACTGTTGCAGGAAAAATTGGAAATGC
>CAIOTC010000019.1 GCA_903861205.1 uncultured bacterium
ACTTTTTGGCGAAGTCCGCGTTTCGTATTTTCGGAAAGAGAATCTACATAGTATTTGCTTTGCCCGAAAGCCATATTGAGCATAAATTTACCCTGACCAGTGTTATCACACCAAAAGGTAGGAAATTTAATGCTCGCAAGTTTCCCTGTGTCGAGGAGATAAATCACTTTACCCCCGTCCACCGAATTGCGGGCGAGACGATCGGGATTCCAAGCTAGAATGTTTCCGCCGAAAGTTTCAATCTCTTTCATCATTTTGTTGAATATCGGACGACCTGGCACTTTCGCAGATTGTTTCTCAATATATTCGGCGGAAACTTCAATATTTTCTCGAACGGCGTATTCCCGCAATTCGGTGAGTTGAGCGTCAATCGAAAGAACCTGCTTATCCTCGACATCAGTGGATTTGCGAGCATACAAAAAGAATTTTTTATTTTCCATATATTTGTTCAAACTCGAATACCCATTTGAGAGCCGACAACCTGATTACTCAAATTGTTTTCTCAAATGGGTATTAGAATCTATAATCTAATAATTGTCGGCAAATATATTATAGCAAAAATTCTTTTTGTATCAAAGCAAATACTATGAGTCAAAATTGCTTCTGATTTCGCACCTGCTTCTTGGCGAAAAAACAATCCGTCCCGCCGAAGGCGGGAATCCGAATTCATTGGCGAAAACGGGCGAAACAACATGGGCGTGCCTACGGCACTCCCACTCCTTGGTTGGTTCTCAACCGCTAAGTTCCATTCTGGTGCCCAGGAGAGGATTTGAACCTCCACGCCTTTCGGCACACCCACCTCAAGGGTGCTTGGCTACCGTTACAACACCTGGGCATGTTTGTCAAGTATCATTTTTTTAACACTTGAGTTCAATCATACGCAAAATTTCATATATTTTCAACTAAAAAACACCCGAGCAGGTGTTTTTGTTTTTAAATCTTATTTTTCTACTGTCTCTGTGGCAACTTCAGTTTCAACCGTTTCTTCCTCACCTACCCCATTGTCCGGAGCAGTGCGGATATTTCTCATCTGTCGGCGAATTTCTTTGGCCGCTTTGTCGCGAATGTGGTAAAGCTTGGCGCGGCGAACTTTTGAGCGTTTGATTGTTTCGATGGAATCGATCATCGGCGAATATAACGGAAAGATTTTTTCAACACCTACGCCCGAAGCCACTCGGCGGACCGTGAAAGTTCCTCCAGCTTCCTTGCCATGTTTGACGGCAATGACCAGACCTTCAAAAGCTTGCAGACGAGTTTTGAGCTTGTCGGTTTTTTTGTCTTTTTCCTGAATTTTCTGCCAGACACGAATAGTGTCGCCAGCGCGAATGTCGAGCTTTTTTCTGTCGGCTATTTTGACCGGTGATTGAATTTCTCTTGTTTCCATAGTGTTAGAAATCTAACACAGTAGCCAATTTTTTGCAAGAAAATTGATGTTTACCCTGTGATATAGGTGCCCTCCGGGCAATATCACAGGGTTGACAGTTCATAGGACGGTGATATACTTAATGTGGACCACAGGTTTCAAGTCAGCTCCCGCAAGCGCTGCTATTTAGTTCTCACCAGAAAGTTGCGCGTAGGAAAATGCGAAGAAGTACTAGGGGGCGCCGGTTTTACTAGAAACCGACGCCCTTTTTATTTTTCCAAAAATTTTATCGCCTTTTCAAAATCTTTCGGATACGGAGCGGTTACAGAAACTTTTTTACCTTCGACATTTTCAAAACTTATTTCGCGCGAGTGCAGCGCTAAGCGTTTGAACCCCAATTCATTTTCTCTCTCCGGCGCGTAAAGCGTGTCAGCGACAAGCGGATAATTGATGGCTTTAAAATGAACTCGAATCTGGTGCGTTCGACCGGTTTTCGGAAAAACTTTGACGAACGAATATCCTTTGGCGCGACTTGCAACTTCGTACTCCGTCACCGCCTCGCGCAACTCCCCCCTAGCACCACGCTGGGCTGACCATTTGCGAAAATCCTGACTACTCCGACCGATAGGTCTGTCTATCGTGCCCTTATCATTCTTTACCTCGCCAAAAACAAAAGCGTGATATTCCTTTTTTATTTCATGCGATTGAAATTGTTTTTTGAGGCAATCAAAACCCTTTTTCGTTTTAGCCACCAGCATCACGCCGGAAGTTTCTCTGTCGAGACGATGAACGATTCCCGGTCGTGGTACAACATCTCCGTTTGGCATACGCGCCGGCTCGCCTACATCTTTTGCCTCCGGATATTTTTCTGCCACGAAGTCCGCCACGCTTTCCTCTTTGGTTTTTCCGTCACTATGCACTACCAAACCAGCCGGTTTGTTTATGGCAACAATATTTTCATCTTCATACAGAATCTCCAAATTCATAACAATTTTTAATTTTTGAATTTTTAATTTTTAATGAATTTTCAATTTTAAAATTCAGAAATTTAAACATTCATTTTAAATTTTAAATTAAAAATTTTAAATTATTTCATCTTCCCATTCTCCTTTCTCGATCAGAATATTCTCTCAAAATTTCCAGAAACTCTTTTTTACTAAAATCTGGCCAAAGCGTTTTGGTGAAATAAAGTTCGCTAT
>CAIOTC010000020.1 GCA_903861205.1 uncultured bacterium
GCTTCACTTGTCTGTGTGCGATGGGCAGAACCCACCTCAACCTCTCTTCTCCTATTGTCTTCGCCATATGTGTTGTCATTAGGCCATTCTAGGCCAAAACCCGCCATATGTGTGTACACATTACCGAAAGTGCTTGACAAAAAGTTTGGGGTATGCTAGGCTTATTCCAGAACGATGGCCTGGGGTAATGCAACCCAATCCAGGATTTCCATGAAGGAAAACATCGCGAACTTTCCGTTTACTTGATATGACGCGGAGAGACTTAGGGGGCCAGTGGGCGACTCTGAAAAATAATCGCATAGGTGCCAGACCGAAATTTGGCTAGGAGAATAGTAAAAGTAAATGGGAAATGTCTCGCCCTTTATCCCTTTCCAACACCCGTTACTACGGGTCGCGCTTGGGAAGGACTATTGCATCCGAAAAAGGTAGAGGCCGGTAATGCCTGGCGACCGAAATCGTTCGGTGATCCCTTGGGGGACGAGATGAGAATCGTCGCCATGCGGGTTCCCGCTAAACTGCCAGGCACTCGGCGATCCATTGAGGACGCCGCTTCAGAGCCGGCTCGCTTCGTTCACTCGACGCGGCGCGCTATAAGGCCACCCGGTTATCCGGCCAGGCTACATGCGGCCCCGTTTCGCGGGCCGGCTCTGCAACCACGCCGGGGGCGGGAAGAGTGCTCATTGAGCTCCCCCGCCTCCCGGCACGTTCGTTCAAATATGATATAGTACGACAGCTCGGGTGTGTCCCGGGCAGCGAGTCCAGCGCCACTGGACAAAACAAACACGAGCGGTTCCACACGGGACCGCTCTTTCTTTTTGCAAAAAATTTTTTAATGCTCAAAATAAAATTTTTCCACACCCGGTGATAACGTTGCTGCGCCGTTGACACCAGGTGAGAAAAAATTTTTCAAATTGGCACTTAACAAATTTTGTTTGGCTCGTGTTTTTTGAAAGAGTTTCGGACGACGGCGGTCGGAGAACGAGACGAAAAATCAGCAGATTTTTACGGCGTCTCTTTCAAAAAATATGAGACAATAAGAAATTTGTGTTGCTAAAACAAACTTTGAGTTTTTATTTCTTGGACCGGTTCCCAGTGTTTGGTGTCCAGTTTTATTTCTTTCATAAACGGTCCCTCTTTGAAAATAAGCTTATTATTTTTCTTGGCATACTCATACACATCTTTTGTGATTCGGACATCATCAATGCAATATTTTCGTATCTTTTCTATCTCGCCCTGGCGCCACCATGTCACCGCATCCAATCCGTTTCCGCTTTTGTGCGCACCAAACGTGCCCTCGGCGATTTGGTCGAGCTTCATGCGCCGGCCGTAGGCGTTTTTAATTTCTTTCAAAATGTCCAGCGAACGAGTTTTGGACAAGTCTCCGCGTCCGGTTTTTTTGTAATATTTATTGAGCAAAGGAATGTCAAAATGTTCGCCGTTAAAAGTGATGAAAGTGTCGGCTTTTTCGAGCAGTTCCCAAAGCCGCGCGAAATCCTCCTGCAAAAAACTGTCGTAGGCGTTTGTTTCGTAGTCGTAAGTGCAGACTATGGAGATGTCCAAATCAACCGGATCGCTCGAGCCGACATCAGTGAAAATATTTCTAGTTTCAATATCAAAGACTACCTTCTTCATTCAGATTTTTTGATTATTTCGGCAATTCCGGTGGCCGGTATTTTGTGTTCCGTGCCGGTTTTCATTTCTTTGAGTGTGAATGTTCCGCCAGCCACTTCGTTTTCACCAATAACCAAAACGTACGGAATTTTTTGTTTGTCGGCCGTTTTGACTTGATCGCCGATTTTTTTGTCGGAGAAATTGGTGGCGACTTTGACACCATTGGCGCGTAAAGTGGCGGCCAAGACTTCGGCATTTTCAGCAAATTTCGGTTCCATCGTGCAGATGAAAAGTTCGGCTGATGGCATGTATTCCGGCAGAAGTTTGTGTGTTTCCAAAAAGTCGCGAGCGGTAACATCTCCGGCGCCGAAACCGACAGTCGGGATTTTACGCGCGCCAAAAATATTGAGCAAGTCGTCGTAGCGTCCACCGCCAAAAACGGAACGGTTGTTGTCCGGATGAGTGTCAAAAACTTCGAAGACAACACCGGTATAGTAGTCGAATCCGCGCATCAGTGTTGGATCAAAAACGATATTTTTAACGCCATTTTTCTCCAACTTTTCAATCAATTTAATCAGCCCCTCGGCGTTTTTGTTATCTTTACCAACGGTGTCCATGAACCTTTCGGCGCTGCCGATAACTCTGATGATTTCAGTGGTTTTGTCCGGAGTAATTTCGGAGAGGCTGGCTTCGAAAACGTCTGCTGGAATTTTGTTTTTCTTATCGATTATTTTGGCCACTTTTTGCGACTGTTCCGGTGTCAGAGAAAAATATTTGTACATGTCGTCGAGCAATTTTCGGCTGTTTAGTCTAATGACAAAGTCCTCGTCCTTTGCGCCGAATTTTTTCATGATTTGATAGGCGATGGTAATCACTTCCGCGTCGGCCTCATCGCTTTCCACACCGAACAAATCGACGTTGAGCTGCCAGTGCTCGCGCAGTCGTCCGCGTTGTGGTTTTTCGTATCGGAAAAGATTTGGAATGGAGTACCATCGCAAAGGAAAAGACAAGTCATGCTGCCGAGCGGCCACCATGCGTGCAACGGTCGGTGTCATTTCCGGACGTAAAGTCACTTCGCGATCGCCACGATCTTTGAAGGTGTATGTCTGCTCGTTTACAATTTCTTCGCCGGATTTGGCGCGATACAACTCGGCCGATTCCAAAATTGACGCGCCGTATTCGTTGTAACCGAAACTTTCCGCCACTGATTTCCAGACGCCAAAAATATAGTTTTGGACGAACATGTCCTCGGGATAAAAATCGCGAACACCTTTATAAGAATCGGTCGATATTTTAGTGGTCATAACGGTATTGTACCAAATATTCGTTTTTTATGGTAGGGTATAGGAATAATTTTCAAGTAGCAATTTCCAATTTTCAATAAATGGCCCAATTTATCAATTTGAACAATTGATTCATTGAATAATTCATTGGAAATTGAAAATTGTAAATTGATCAATTTATTCAATTATGATTGAAAACCTTACCAACGATATTCATATTTTGTACAAAAAGCTCGGCGAGACGCCTTTCGAGTGTGTTTGGCGATATAAGAGAGAAAACCCGCTTTTTACCAACATTCCAATGACTTACGCTGGGCGGCTCGATCCGATGGCCGAAGGGTTGCTTTTGGTCCTTTCCGGCGAAGCGCTTCGGGACAAAGAAAAATATTTGGGTTTGCCGAAATGTTACGAATTTGAAATTTTGTGGGAATTTGAAACAGACACACTGGACGTTCTGGGCATGGCTTCTCTCGATGATATTTCCATTTTTCCGACAGTGGAAGATGTGGAAGAAAATATAAAAAAATCTACCGGAAAATTCGAGCAGTTTTATCCGGCCTATTCGTCGCAGCCAGTTTCCGGTAAACCACTTATTCAGTGGTCGCGCGAAGGCAGAATAAGCGAAGTGGAAATTCCGTCGCACATCGTTGAAATTTTCGGCGCCGAATACATTTCGCGCAGATTTGAAAACGGAAAAGATTTGCTCGACACGGTCAAATCCAGAATTTCTTTGGTCACCGGCGATTTCCGCCAGGAAAAAATTCTGGCGCAGTGGAAAAAAATTCTGGAACCGAACGCGGACAAGCAGTTTGCCATCGACACTGTCAAAGTAAATGTTTCCGGCGGTTTTTACGTTCGCCAATTTGTCGCTGACTTGGCAAAATCTTTGAATACAAAAGCTCTGACCTACCACATTTTGCGGACAGAAGTAGGGGAATTCACCCTGTGATATACGTTCGCTTCGCAAACGTTAGGCCTTCGGCCTATATCACAGGGTTGACTTATTATTTGATAATGTTAGAATGGCCGTCAGAAGTTAATTCACCGAAGGAGTTTTTAGTGGACCAAAACGCAGTGTTGTTTTGTGCCAGGCGGCGTAGGATCATTTTTGCCTTTTTTCTGAGAACGGAGGGCAAAAACCGACGGCGTGCCAGGATACAAAGGAGTTTCAGCGGGGAAACTCGTCGCAGATCGCCCCGTAGGTCACGTCATAGTTAGTTAGTCCTTCTGGTGGGAGTTGTTTGCCGGTTACCCTTGCTTGGGTGGCCGGTTTTTTTATGCAAACCCCTTATCCACCGTTTTCTTGCGTTTATTTTCATGTAGTGATTAAATATGGGAGGAGGTGTCCAGTGAGAGAAAGAAAGCACACTTTGGTCACGATCTTGAGGAACTGTCGTTTGCGATCGAAGATTTCTCAAAGAGAGTTGGCTCGAACCGCCAACATTCCTGACCACTATGTCCGCGCCCTTGAGGGTCGCGAAGAGTTGCCCAAAAGGGATGTGCTTTTCAGAATTGCTTTCACGTTGTTTTTGCACAAAAAAGAAAAGAAAGAAGTATTTGCAATAATTCACGAAATTTGTGAAGTTCGACGAGAGAGACGACATCGGATTAATAAACTGCGCAGGAAGTTGAACAATTCTGACGCGGTGCGATTGCGAAGGATTTCGTCGAGACGATTTTAATTTGAGCTCGTACAAAAAACTCCCAGCCTGCTACGGTTGGGAGTTATTTTATTTCTTTGTCAACTTTTTTCGGAGACGCACGGATTTTGGAGTGATTTCGATGAATTCGTCGTCGTTCATTATTTCCATCGCTTTTTCGATGTCCAAGGAAAGGGTGGCTGCCAGATAAACGGCGTCGTCGGAGCCACTGGCTCGCATGTTGGTGAGCTGTTTGCCTTTGGTTGGATTGACGGACAGGTCGTCGCCTTTGGAAGCGTTGCCGATGACCATGCCTTCGTAAACTTCATCGCCTGGCGCGACATAAAGCGTACCGCGCTGTTGCAAGTTGTCGAGCGCGAAGGCCAAAACCTTTCCTTTCATCATCGAAACCATCGAGCCGAGATGAGTTTTTTTGATGTCGCCGACATGCGGGCGAAATTCGATGAAGCGGCTGGACATGATGCCTTTGCCTTTTGTATCGACGATGAATTGTCCGCGATAACCGAGCAGTCCGCGAGTTGGCATTTCCAGAATAATTCTTTGCGTGCCGATTTCTTGTTTGATGTTTGTCAAAATTCCTTTGCGCGAAGTCAACGTGGAAATAACGGTGCTGGCCGATTCGTCGGGCACGTCGATAACCACTTCCTCGAAAGGTTCAGTTTGGACACCGTCAATTTCTTTGATGATAACGTGCGGTTGAGAAACTTGGAGTTCGTAACCTTCGCGACGCATGTTTTCGAGCAGGATGGCTATGTGCAATTCGCCTCGGCCGAAAACGGTAAAACCGTCCAGACTCGACGCTACGTTGAAATCCACTTTCAGTCCGACGTTGACTTCCAGCTCTCGCTCGAGTCGCTCGCGGATTTGTCGGCCGGTGACGAATTTTCCCTCACGTCCGGCGAAAGGCGAGTCGTTAACCAGGAAGTTCAGTGAAATTGTTGGCTCGTCGATGTTGATCGATGGCAGGGCAACGGCGTTTTCATCTTTGCAAATCGTGTCGCCGATATAAATAGTCGGAAGCCCAGCCACCATGACGATGTCGCCGGCCACCGCTTGCTCAACTTCGACGCGTTTGATTCCTTCGAATGTAAAAAGTTTGGTAATTTTTCCGGACACGGTGTCCTTGTTGTGCTGTTTGAAAAAAATATTTTCGCCGGTTTTGATGGTGCCTTCGTAGACGCGGCAAATAGCCATGCGACCGAGGAAGTTGTCGTAAGCTAGGTTGAATGCCTGAAGTCGAGCGGGTAAATCGAGATTGCTTTCGGCGGGAGGAACTTCGCGCAAAATGGTGTCGAGCAGCGGAGTCAAATCTTTTGATTCGTCGGCCAGGTTCATTTTGGCGATCCCTTCGCGGCCGATTGCGTAAACAGTGGTGAAGTCGAGTTGCTCGTCGTTTGCGCCGAGTTCCATGAAAAGTTCGAGAACCATTTCGTGCGTTTCCGCCGGTCGGGCCGCTGATTTGTCGATTTTGTTGATGACAACAATTGGTTTGAGGCCGAGCTCGAGAGATTTTTTGAGCACGAAGCGGGTTTGTGGCATCGGACCTTCCTGGGCGTCGACGACGAGGAGAACGGTGTCGATACTGCGCAAAACACGCTCAACCTCGCTTCCGAAATCGGCGTGGCCGGGAGTGTCAACGATGTTGATTTTTGTGGTTGGCTTGTCCTGCGTAGCATTTTGCGGAGCAGGATAATAGACAGAAGTATTTTTGGCATAGATGGTAATACCGCGCTCCAGCTCCAGTGCGTTCGAATCCATGGTCACGTTGGCGTCGGTCACCATGCCGGTCTGGCGCATCAAAGCGTCGGTCAGTTTGGTCTTACCGTGGTCGACGTGGGCTATGATTGCTATGTTGCGAATTTCCATATATTTGTTTTGCAAAATCTCTTACGAGCTCGCATCATTTTCGAGACAAAACAATGCTTCCCGCCTTACAGGCGCAGTACACCTTTTCGACTTTTTGATTACAAAAATTCTGAAAAGGTCTTGCAAAGCTGTAACACAGCTTCTCACCTGCGAAGTCTCAAAAATGATGCGACCTCGACGAGATTTTTCAACCCCAACTCATTCAAAAACCGCCCGAGCGGTACATGAAGTTCCATTAAAGCATAAAAACACTCAAAAAGTCAAATCGTCGCTAAACAAATTTTGTCGAGCCAAAGCAATTTTGGAGGCTCACGGACGGCGGCGGCCGGAGTGCGAGCGCCAAAATCAGCAGATTTTGGACGCGTACTCCAAAATTGCTTTGGCTCGTAAGAAATTTGTGTTGTGGATAGTGTTACTTTTGCTATACTATATATACATATGCCAATTCAATCTCCTCAACTTACATTACCGACGTTACCTTTTGGAAAGTTTGCTTTTTTGTTGAACGCACCAGTGATGCTTGTAATTTTTGCTCTGTTTTTTATTTGCCATACCATTGTCAGCATCGTCCTATTTTATCACTGGTCGGCATACGGAATGAAGCACCGCGGAATTTTGGTCGTTGAAGTTTTATATACAGTTGTTTCTGTTGGACTTTTTGCTGTCGCCAGTTTGGCACTTTATTATTTCTGAAAATCAAAATAATTTTAAATTTAGAATTTAAAATTTTCACTTAATTTTCAATGATTAAATTTAAAAATTTTAAATTAATTTTAAATTATAAATTCTAAATTTTAAATTGTATTTTAATATCATGTCTGACTTTAAAAATTTACACTTGGATCCCGGTGAGCATGTCATTTTGGAAGTTCGCAAGCACTGGATCGTTTTTGCCGGCATTGCCGTTTCCATGCTTTTTGCCATGATTTTGCCACTGGCAGTTTTTGTAGCGGTTAAAATTTTCATGCCGCAAGTTTTTAATGTGATCAATTTTCCCGAGAGTTTTAATGTTTCAGCTTTCGTTTTATTTTTCTACTGCTTGTGGGTTTTATTTCTCTGGGCGTCGTTTTTCGTGCAGTGGACGAAATATTATTTGGACGTTTGGTATGTGACGGAAAAAAGAATAATCGATATTTCCCAGAAAAAAATTTTTGACCGTGAGATTTCCAATCTGCGTTTCGACAAAATTCAAGACATTACTATCGACGTGCGCGGATTTATCCCGACATTTCTGGGTTTTGGAAATATCAAAGTGGAGACAGCCAGCGAAGAAGGTTTTGATTTTGTCATGAATACAGTCCGCCATCCTGACGAAGTTCGGCGAGTTATTTTTAGCCAGCACAACGAAATAGGGGATTCGCCGGTTCAATATGCCAAAGAAACTGCTGAGGCGGAAGTGAACGAGGCGAACGAGGCAAATGGGGCGAAAGAAAACTCCTAATTACACCACATTTTAAAAATTACAAAGACGGCCATTGTAGTTGTTGATTTTGTGGTGTAGTTTTTTGTTGTTTTTATGGGTGCGTGATACAATGATTTTGTTCGGCGCTTTTAATAATTAATTTTTTCAAAATGGCGATACAGAAAAAAACAGTAAAAAAGGCAAACGGAAATAAGATTACAAAAATTATCGGGCGAGAAATTGTTGATTCGCGTGGCAATCCGACGGTGGAAGTCGATGTTCTTTTGGCGGATGGATCGCTTGGCCGAGCGGCTGTGCCATCCGGCGCGTCAACCGGCGTGCATGAAGCGGTTGAAATGCGAGATGGTGATAAGTCACGATATGGCGGTCTTGGAGTGCAAAAGGCGGTCGCGAATGTCAACACGCAGATTGTAAAAACACTTCGCGGAAAAGAGTGGACTCAGCGCGAACTGGACATGGCCATGATAAATCTCGACGGTACTGAAAATAAAGGTAGACTTGGCGCCAACGCTATTCTCGGAGTTTCGATGGCGTTCGCCAAAGCGATGGCCAAATCACAAAGGCAAACTTTGTACGGATATTTCAAAAAAATCAGCAAGTCGACCAACGGCACATACTTGCCGACGCCGATGATGAACATTTTAAACGGCGGAAAACACGCGGAGAATTCAACGGACTTTCAGGAATTTATGATTGTGCCTGTTGGTGCGCCGACATTTGCCGAGGCTCTGCGCTGGGGCACGGAAGTTTTTCACGAACTGAAGAAAATTTTGAAATCGAAGGGGTTGAACACTTCTGTTGGTGATGAGGGTGGATACGCGCCGAGCTTGCCGAAAAACGAATCGGCCATCGAGATTATTTTACAGGCTATAGCTAATGCCGGATATAAACCTGGCAAAGATATCGCTCTGGCGCTCGACCCGGCGGCCAGTGAATTTTATGAAAACGGAAAATACAATTTGAAAACGGAAAACAAAATGCTCTCGAGCGTCGAAATGGTGGAATTTTACGCGGACTGGGTCAGTCGCTTTCCGATTATTTCGATTGAGGACGGTTTGGCGGAGGACGATTGGGAAGGTTGGCGCGTTATGACGGAAAAGCTCGGCAAAAAAATCCAGATTGTCGGCGATGATCTTTTTGTGACAAACATCAAACGATTGAAAATGGGCATCGAGCAAAAAGCCGGCAATTCAATTTTGATAAAATTAAATCAAATTGGCACAGTTTCGGAAAGCATTGACGCCGTCCAAATGGCGCGCAAAGCCGGCTTCACCGCGGTCGTTTCGCATCGCTCCGGAGAAACGGAGGACACTACTATCGCCGATTTTGTTGTTGGTCTCGGCACCGGCCAAATCAAAACAGGCTCACTTTGCCGCAGCGAACGAACGTCTAAATACAATCAGCTCATGAGAATCGAGGAAGAACTTGGCAAAAAGGCCATCTATTTAGGAAAAAAGGCATTCAATTAAAAATATTCAAATGTCAAAAATAATTTTACTTCGTCATGGTTTGAGCCAGTGGAATTTGGAAAATAAATTTACCGGTTGGACTGATGTGCCGCTTGCACCACAGGGAGAAGAAGAAGCTAAAAGAGCAGGAGAATTGGTAAAAAATTCAGACATTAAATTTGACTTAGCCTTCTGCTCTGTTTTGGAGAGAGCAATAAAAACTTTGAATATTGTTTTGAAAGAAATTGGTGAAGAAGAAATTCCTAAAATTTTTTCTTGGCGGTTGAATGAAAGACATTATGGCGTGCTTCAAGGTTTGAACAAAAAAGAAATCGCCGAAAAATATGGCGACGAGCAGACAAATCTGTGGCGTCGGTCGTATGATGTTCGTCCGCCACTCTTGTCTTCGGACGATCCGACCGCTCCGAAAAATCAGGAAAAGTATAAAGATATTCCAGCTGGGGAGTTACCTTTGGGTGAATCCCTCAAAGATTGCGAAGCCAGGGTTATGCCTTTGTGGTACGATGAAATTTTACCAAAAATAAAAGATGGTAAAAACATTTTAATTAGCCTTAGCGGAAATTCGTGCCGGGCGATTGTAAAAAACCTTGATAATATTTCTGATGGTGAAATTGCCGGATTAAATATTCCCACCGCCGAACCACTGGTTTATGAATTTGACGAAAATGGAAATCAGATCAAACATTATTATTTATCGCCGGAAGATGTCATTACCGCCAAAATAGAATCAGTTAAAAAGCAAAGCAAGGTGTGAGTTACAAAATTTCGTTGAGCCACCACTTTTCTGGCACATTGCGCAGACAATTTAGAAAACAACGACGCAGCTGTGCGGGGCACACAGCGAGAAGATTGTTTTCTTAGATTGGCGAGCAGGAAGAAAAATCGCAGCAGCGATTTATTCTGGTGACGGAAAAGTGGTGGGTCGTAAGAAATTTAATAACTCGGAATTGTGTAGTAAAATATATTCATGGACAAGTTAGATAAAATTCACAAACATTTTTTCTTTCCGATATTTTTCATCACGCTTTTTGTTATCTCCCTTTTCACGGCGATGATGGTGCTTCTCTCGCTCGGCAACAGTCAAACACTTTTGCAGTTTGCCGTTTTGATCGCGGTTACGCCAATCTTGTTTATTTTATCCAATATTCTGTACAGATATTTCGATAACTTTTTTGTCCGCATTTTGTACATTTTCAGCTCGTATATCGGCGGGCTTTTTCTGTTGTGGTTTTTTGCTTCGATTGTTTTGGCGGTGTTTTACGTTTTGTTTTTATTTGTTGGACCGGCATATTTTTTTGCAGTTTCCATTTTACTGTATTCTCTTGCCACACTTTTTTTCATGATAGGCATTTTGCAGGCCAAGAAAGTTAAAATTACCAGATACGAAATGCCGGCGCCGGCCAAGCACGAATCTCTCAAAGGTAAAAAATTTGCCCTCGTGGCCGACATGCATCTCGGTCCGGTTAATCAGGAAAAATTTGCCCGCAGAATTTTCCGGAAAATCATAAATGAAAAATCGGACGCTGTTCTTTTTCCGGGCGACATGTTCGATAGCGAATGTTACGGCGATGTGGAAAATATTAGAAAAGAAATCAAAGTTTTGACAGACGCGGTGCCGGTGTTTTTTTCGCCCGGCAATCATGAGCAATACGGACCGTTCAATCATTTTATTCAAATTGCTTCCGACGGTGGAATGACTGTTCTTATCGACGAAAAAATAAATTTTCTAGGTGTGCCGATTTTTGCTCTGAATTTCCGACAGACGAAAAGGATGGACGAAATCGAAAAATTAATTAATGAAAATATTTCGCCCGAAAACCCGGCCATTGTTTTAAATCACGAACCGGTTTTCCATGATTTGCTCTCGAAGGCCGGTGCGTTTCTGGTTGTTTCCGGTCACACTCACAATGGACAGTTCTGGCCGGGCAATTATATTACCGATTTTTTCTTTTATAAAAAATTTACCTACGGTTTGCAAAATTACGGCGGACTTTCCAGCATCACCACGAGTGGAATCGGCACATATGGCCCGGCCATCAGAACGTTCAACACTCCGGAAATTGTGATAATAAATTTTGTTTGATTTTAACCATTAACGCCTTTACGTTGCCATTTTTGCCATTTGACTTCCTGCTTTCTCATGAGTCCCCAGACAGATCTGACTAACGCGTTCAGTTCGACGAAAGTGGCCACGTAAAATAGAAGCCAGCCGATTGGCATGAGGAGATAAAAAGATAATTTTTTGTTTTTTTCTTTTGCAAAAAATCCCTGAACGAAAAACATTGAGCCAACCACTATTATGCCGGATATGAAAGAAGAAAAGTCGTGCGTCCATAAAGAATAAATATACAAAAATCCAACGAAAAAAAGTTCCAGCGACAGTTGGAGTTCGCCGAAATATGCCAGAGGCAGAACGATCATGGTCAGCATTTTGACATGTCTGTCTTCGGTGCTGAAAAATAGTTGTTTGTTGTCCTTGAATGTTTCGAAGCGTCCGCGTTTCCAGCGGAGTCGCTGCTTCATCAGCCCACCGATGTCACTTGCTCCCTCGGTGTAAACAACCGCGTCTTCGACATAAGCGATTCTCATGCCGGCGTCCTGGATGCGTACCGAGAGGTCGATGTCCTCGGTGATATTTTTAGTGTTGTAAACTCCGACTTTCTCGAAAACTTCTCGCCGAAAAGCGCCGGCCGCTCCGCCGATAATGTAAATGGTGTTCATAAACGAATCGGCCTTTTTGAAATAAAAAGAAAACATGAATTCGAGTTGCTGGATGGTGCCGATGATTGATTTGGTGTTTCCGATTTTGACATTGCCGACCGCGGCGGAAACATTTCCATCCGCAAAACATTTGACGAAATTTAGAACGGCGTGTTTGTCGACGGCGCAATCTGCGTCAATCGACATCAGAATTTCACCGTTGGAAATTTTGATGGCGGTGTTTAGCGCCGCGCCCTTCCCGCCATTTTCTTTGTAACGATAAATTATTTTTATTGGGTTGTCTGTTTTGGCGTAGTTTCTCAAAAAATTTTTAATGAGAGCATCGGAGTTGTCGGTCGATCCGTCGTTGATTATGATGAGTTCCAGATTCGTGTAAGTGCTTTGGAGCAATGTCTCGACAGTATTTAAAATTCCGAATTCTTCATTCCATGCCGGTATCATGACGGAGACCAGCGGTTTGTATTGTTCGATTTTGTTTTTTAATTTTCTTCTTTTGTAAGCTGTTTTGATGCTATCCCATGGACTGACCAGCATGTAAATAAAATACTTCGTCAAAAGTATACTCGCGAAAAAAATAATAAATCCTCTCAAAATGGGGAAGTCTTGTTTGGTTTCAGGTGTAAGTATGAAAACTGAAATGATGATTCCGAAAGTAATGAAATAGAGTGCTGAATACACAAGAATTTTCTTCGTGGAGCTAGAGAAGATCGTTTTGATCATTGTGTGAAATAATATCGGCTAATAATTTTGAGCACATGTTCGAGAGAAAAATGAGCGTTAAAAACAAACTTAAAATTTTGTAGCTGAAAATGGTGATAACAGTAAAAAAATAGAAAATGAGAAGCCCGCCGAAAAATATGTTGGCCAAGATGGCGACTGTCGCCAGGACAACATAAACTATGCTCCATAATTTATAAAGAGCTTTCGGGTAGTGTTTACTCAAATGATATATGTCGGTTTTCATAGTTTTTTCAAATTATGAAAACTTGAAATATGATGAAGCGGTCAATAGTTGCTCAATCAGGCCAAAATAGTCGCATATGAGAATGAATTGAGAGTGAATGATGAAATGATGAAGTTATTTCTTACCTTTATTTTTTTTTCATTACTTTGAGTTAAATTTCATCGGTTACCAGATTCGGGCAAATATTTTCCGCTTATCCGAATTACCAACACTAACTGACAAACACCATGAATAAACTCAACAAATCAATCGCATTAAAAGCAGTGCTTCCAGTTCTTGGATTAGCATTTCTTCTGGCCCTTTCAGTCGGACCGGCTTTCGCTTTTGCAGACAAAGATGACAGAATGATGACAGACAAAGATAGAGACAACGTAGTGGCGCCAACAACAGTAGCGCCGGCAACATATCCGTATAGTTACGGTTACAGTTACGGCGCAAGCTATCCGTATAGCTACGGCACAAGCTATAGCTATCCGTACAGTTACGGTTACAGCTACCCATACAGTTATGGCTCAAGCTATAGTTACCCATATAGTTACGGCAATAGTTACGGCGCAAGTTACAGCTACCCATACAGCTACGGATACAGCATCATCTAATTTTGCCCGTAACTCTGGTAACAAAATAAAACTGTAAAAATTAAACCTCGAGCCAGTCTCGGGGTTTAATATTGCCCGACCTCCGCTTTATTTTTTTTTCATAAGATTAGTTTATATTTTTACGCGTGTTATCAGATTGAAAGAACCAATTACCAGCACTAATGAAGTTCCAATTAACAGAAATTATCAGAATTACCCAATTACCTCTAACCTTACAAACACGAATATGATTAAAAACATTAAAAAATTATTGATGCCTGTCCTGAGTCTTGTACTCGCTCTCGGGCTTACGCTTTCGCCGACTTTTGCTTTAGCAGAAGGAAGGCACAATAGCGGAAACAATGGAGGATGGAATCGAGGAAACAATAATCGAAGCTTCAGCTATAACAGAAACAACTCGAATGTTGTTTCGAGTATCGGTGATGGAGACGGTGATGCCGATGATATTGTAGCAGCTCCGGCAATTAATTCTTACAGTTATGGCACAGCATATCCGACATACGGCACATCTTACGGATATGGTGGATATGGAACAACTTATGGTTCCGCAATTTCACCGGTAGTTTCGCCAACATTTGCGCCGGTAGTTAATCCGGTTGTGGCTCCGGTGGTTAATCCGGTGGTTGCTCCCGTGGTCAATCCGGTTTTTGCGCCGGTTGTAAATCCAGTGGTTGCGCCAGTCGTTAACCCAGTTTTCGCTCCGGTAGTTAATCCAGTGGTCGCCCCGGTTGTCGATCCAGTCTTTGCGCCAGTAGTCAATCCAGTTCCAGCACCAGTTGTTTCGCCGACGTTTGCACCAGTGGTTAATCCAGTTACAGCTCCGGTAGCAACGCCAACATACGCACCGGTGGTTAATCCCGTTCCTGCACCGGTAGTCAGTCCGACATACGCGCCGGTAGTCAACCCAGTTTCTGCCCCGATTGTTTACTAGTTGTATGACAGCAACTCCGCCAGACTCAGAACGCAAGAACTCAAAATATCACGAGGTTCATGTCATTTTTGACAGTATCTGATAACAAAAAACACAAAGCCCGCGTTTGCGGGTTTTTGTGACAATTGTTTTGAATAAAAATTTCTTACGACCCGCCACTTTTCCGTCACCAGAATAATTTTCAATGGATTTCCTGTGTCATCCCCGCGCAGGCGGGGATCCAGTTCAAACTCTAGATTCCCCAAACATAATTTTCTACTGAAAATTTGTTCGGGCCCACCTCGGCCCGCCGGCCTCCGGTCTTGCGAACAGATAAAATCTGTTCTCACCTTCGCGGGAATGACAACTTTTTTAAAATGGTTCCGCAATGTGCCGGAAAAGTGCCGGCTCGACGAAATTTTTATTCAAATCAATTATGTCACAAATTTCACTCTTGTACGTTATAATATGTAAATGACGGAAAAAGAGGACTTCTCACGTCTTTATAATGAATATTTCAGTCCCATTTACCGCTACATTTATTTTCGAGTAGGCAGTAAAATGGACGCGGAGGACATCGTTCAAGAAGTTTTTTTGAAAGCTTTTTCGTCGGCTGAGCGTTATAATGATTTTGCCAGAATGCCGGTTTCGTTTTTTTATATTATTGCCAGAAACGCGGTCATCGATCATTTTCGCCGGAAAAAGATAATCGTGAACGATGAAGAAGTTCTTTTGTCCGTTCCAGACAAGGGAAGTTCGCCGGAGGAAAATGCCGCCACGGCTGAAGAAGTTCTGAAACTGCGCCAAAAAATTTCAGAGCTTCCGGAAATGGAAAAAGAAGCGGTAATTTTAAAATTTATGAATGGAATGGAAACGAAAGAAATTTGTCTAATTTTAGGCAAGAGCGAAGAAGCGGTCCGCCAGCTCCAATCCAGAGGATTAAAAACATTACGAAAATTATTTAACGAACATGAATAACGAAAAAGAAACAATGACAGAAGAAATTTTGATCGAAAAAATCAAAAGCGTCGGCAGTTTGGTAAATCCGCCGGAGAGTTTGTTGCGATCAATTTTAAGTGAAAGTAACTGGCCCAAGGCAACGCCTAGGGCTGGAAAAATTCCGAGTCCGTTCTGGTTCCGTTTTGCCGTGACATCTTTTGCAGTTCTGTTCATCGTTCTAGTTGGCGGGTTTTCGTACAATCGCGTTCAAAATAGCACTGCGATCAATCCAACACCGAATCTAAACACACAAAGCGACGTTGTTTCCGTTTTGCCGGCTGACTCCTCAAACAACAGCCTTGACCAAGATCTCAATATCGTCGACACCCAGCTCAAAACACTTGATGCGGATATAGCAAAGATTTAATGTCACGTTTTCTAATTCCCTGCGTTATAGATGGCGAGGGGATTAGAAATTAACAAATAACATGATTAAAAATAACAGAACAAAAGTATTGTTGGGAATTGTCGGAGGTTTAGTTTTGACTTTGGGCGGCGCGGCCACGGCGTTTGCAGATTCGCATTCTCTTGACAGGGATGTGGCCAGACTGGACAAGGAAATCACGAGGTTGCCGTTGTTTACGATTGCATCTACAACCGCGACCACTTCACCCAGACTTTTTACCAACCAAACCAAGCAGCTTTCGCAAGTTATTAAAAAAGGCGATTCGGAAATAACATCGCGCATAAATGATTTGAACAAGTTGAACACAAAAGTGCAAGCGATGAAAAATGTTTCCGCGGCGGGCAAGGCGACCGTGGCGACGGAAGTTTCGACCGAAGTTTCCGCTTTGACAGCGCTCAAAACGAAAATCGACGCCGACACGGATTTGACGGTGGCTAAAGCAGACGAGAAAGCGATTTTTGCTCCGATCAGGATTTACGCTTTGATTATTCCGCAGTATAACGTTTTAGTTTCGGCCGATAGAGTGGGCTCTGTCGCTGATCTACTGACGACAATAGGCGAAAAACTTCAAACCAGAATCACGGCGGCGCAAACCGCGGGCAAAGATGTTTCGGCCATGCAGACGGCGCTTGCTGACATGAACGTAAAAATCGCGGACGCCAAGTCTCAAGCAAGTTTGGCCACAACGACAGTTATTAATTTGAAACCGGATAATGGCGACCAAACGGTTGCGCAGTCGAACAAAGCGGCGCTCGTTTCGGCCAAGGCGACAATCAAAACGGCCACAAGCGATTTGAAAACAGCCAAGCAAGATGCGAGCAATATAGTTCAAAGTTTAAAGAAATTGAAATAGTGGTCGACAAATTGTAGATATAAAAAACAACTCTGTGATGGGTTGTTTTTTTGTTTGAGATTTTAATGATTTCGTTTGTAATTCTCGTGATAGTTCACAATGACGGGAATGCTGGCGGCCACCGGCAAGGCTAGAAATGCTCCGAGCATGCCAAACAAACTGGCTCCGATGACAACTGCCAGAAATCCGAGCGACGGATACAAATTTAGAGCTTTGTTATAAATAGCCGGGGAGATGACGGCGTTTTCCGTTTGTTGATAAACGATATGTAAAATTAGAACGGCCAATCCTTGCCAAGTTGAAAGACTGAAAGCGACGAGCAAGGCGGGAATAGCGCCCAAAGTCGAACCGACCAAAGGCAAAAGGTCAACGATTCCGGCGAAAAGAGCCAATGGCAAAGCAAAAGGAACTCTCAAAACCAAAAGTCCCGCAAAAATGACGGCGAAAGTGATGCATGAAATAATGATATTGCCCCTGACGTATTGTCCGGTCACTTTCATCACTTCTTCCAACAAACCTTTTAGTTTTGCTTTTTCACGATACGGAAAAATATTCAAAAATAAGTTGAGTAGGCGATCATAATCGTAAACAAAATAAAATGTCAGAACTAAAGTGGTGATAACGGAAATAACTGTCAGAATTATATTTCCCGAATATGTCCAAAAGCTGTCGGAATGAGATTGCAAATATTGGGCGAGATTGAAATTATTGAAAAAATGTCCGATGAGGGGCAAATGACTGGCGTTTTGCATGACGCTTTCCAGAAGTCCGGGAATTTGGCCGGAGAGATTCGGCGCGACAAGCGAAAATATTACAAGAAAAGGAACGGAAATTCCGAGAAAAATTATAACTGTGGAAAGCAACATCGGCAATTTCATTTTCAAGTGAAGCGTGCGGGCGAGAGGATGAAGGGAAGCGGTCAGAGCCAAAGCGATGATGATGTCCACCACCGCGCCGAGCGCTTTCCAAATCAAAAGAATGCCGATGACGGAGAGAATTATTCGGCTGATTGCTTCCCAGCTTAATGGATGTTCGCGCGGTTCCATTTTAAGAGTCTGGTTAAATTGGATTATATAAAATTTTAAGCTTTTCCAGTCCGCGATGAATTTGAACGGCGATGGTGTTTTTGGTTTGTCCGGTGATCAGAGAAATTTCTTTGAGCGACAATGTTTTGACAAATCGCATGCGCATCACTTTTCTGTATTTTTCCGGCAATTGCTCGATGAGCAACAAAGCATTTTTTCCGTCCAAAGCATTTCCAACATTTTCCGGATCAAAAAATATCGGCTCGGCATTTTTTCAAGCAAGGCGTCATACGAGCTGGTTTTATTTTTTCTGTACTGATCAACAATGAGGTTGTTGAGAACATGATACAAAAAGGCTTTCATCATTTCTATTTTTCCGCCTCGGACAAAATATTTCCACGTTTTCATGAAAGTATCCTGAACCAAATCCTCACCGATCGAGTGATCGTGAATTTTGAAAAAGGCATGCCTGTTGAGGCCTTTTTCAAAGTCGTGATGGGCCACAGACAATATTTCTTTTTGTTCATTTTCTTCTTCCGGTGTCATATTAGTTAAGCCGTCTGCCACGGTTGGCTATTACATGCAAATTACAACGAATGGCCAATTGTGGGGGATGTTTCCGATTTGTTTATTACATCATCATTACGATGAAGTTGAGCCTAGTAGATTTATTGAGCAGTAAGTGTAGCACGTTTGTGACATATATGACATTTTGCAATATTTTCGCATATTCAACGGCATGGTAGGTATGAAAACACAAAACAAAAATTCAGATTTTTTTGAGAAGATATGGGAAGAGAGTTGGACATACATCAAGACCGTGGTGGATGTCATGCGCGAGCCGATCCTAATTCTCGACAAAGATTTTCGAGTGATGGTTGCCAATGATCCTTTCTATCACACATTTCAGGTTGAACGAAAAGATACGGAAAAAAATATTGTCTACGATCTCGGCGACGGCCAGTGGAATATTCCGGCTTTGCGAAAACTCTTGGAAGATATTTTACCGAAGAACACTTTTTTCAAAGGGTTTGAAGTTACTCACGATTTTCCCATTATCGGACGCAAGGTGATGATTTTAAACGCTCGCCAGATTCATTTCAAAAAAGACACCGACTCGAAAACATTTCCGCCGATTATCCTTTTGGCTATGGAAGATGTGACCGAGATGATGGGCGTGGCTGAGATGTTGGCTGAACACACCAACCAGTTCCAAATAATGATGACCGAACGAGCCAAAAAAATGGAAACAAGCATCAAAGGTTTGGAATATGAAATTGGCAGATTAAAAATGAAAAAATAGCTTTTTGTAATATCTCTGTAATATCCGCAGTTTGGCAACGGCATACATTACAGACGGTCGCAAACTGGTCGATTACTTAACAACAAATTCTAACAATTAATTTTATGACAAATATTAAAGATTCTTTCAAATCATCATTCGACTTTTTGCTCGGAGCGGGTTTAATAGTGACAGCAATGTTCTTTATGAGTATGCCGGCTATTTCATATGCCGATACGCTTAATCGCCAATTGCAACTCGGCATGTCGGGAACGGACGTTTCCGCGCTTCAAACATTTTTGGCCAAAGACGCCACTTTGTATCCGCAGGGTTTGGTCACCGGATATTTCGGTTTCTTGACCAAATCAGCCGTTTCGAATTTCCAATCCCGCAACGGACTTGACGCTGTCGGACGAGTTGGTCCCTTGACCTTGCCTGTTCTCAACGTTCAAATGGCAAATGGCATGGCCAGTAGCGCATCGGCGCCTTACATTAGCAGTGTCTTCGTCAACGCAAACAGAAATAGTGCCGCAGTCAGTTGGAACACAAACGAATACGCAAATGGCGTGGTTTACTACAGCACCAGTCCACTCTCGACATACGAACGCGCAAACTCTGTTGATGTCAGTGGCAACACCGCCATGACCGACACAGGTTTTCGCACTTCGCAGAACGTTTCGATTTCCGGTTTGCAAGCCAATACTGTCTACTACTACTTGATTTACACAACTGATCAGTCCGGCAACGTCTCGGTCACATGGCCATCGACTTTCCAAACCGCAAACTAACAAGTTTGAATCAAAAAACAACATGACTGGACCTCATGTTGTTTTTTGTTTTGTGTATTTTTCCGTTTTTTCCCAAAGGTCTTCGAGTTCAAAAGGTTTTGAGAGAAAATCGTCGGCGGTGGCTTCTTTGGCCAATTTGTGCGCGTCGGAGTAGGCGGTCAACATTATGATCGGAATGTCTTTTGTGGCGTTGTTGCTTTTCAATTCTCGACAAACCGCGCGGCCGTCCTGATCTGCTAAAGAAACATAAAGAAAAATAATGTCAGGAGAAAATTCAACTATTGCGTCAACACCTTCGAACGAACTCACAGTTCGCACGTGGTGATCTTTTAGCTCGAGTGCTTGCTTCATGACGAACAAAATTCCTTGGTTGTCATCGATAATCAGTATTTTTGTTTTATTATCAGAGTTTATGCTCATACATGTGTGACAGACACTTTTGTGCCAAGCTTGGTGCTTTTCGTTTTAATCACCGCTTTCATCTGGCTGGCCAATGCGGCGACGATGCCCGTGCCAAGTCCCGGCTGGCTGCTGTCGGCTTTTTTCGAGTGGCCGGTGCCGTTATCCGCCACGCTAAGCGACCATTTTGGTCCTTTGGCTGAGTACGTGACAAGCACTTTGCCACCTTTCTCGCCCGGGAATGCGTGTTTCAAAGAATTGATCACCAATTCTGTCGTCATTAGCCCGAGGCTGATTACTTCTTCCGATGTCACCGTGCCTTTTCCGGATTTTACTGTGAGCGTGATGGCTCTGCGGCCGCCAATCATTGATTTGGAAAGACTCTCACATAGAGCCGTTAGATACTTGCCAACCATTACATCTCCTTCATCAAAAGTGCTCGGGTCAAGTTGTTCTTGAACAGTGGCGATGGTCATGATACGGCTGTGGGCATCTTCCAGATGAAAACGCGATTCCTCGGATTTAACCGTGCCGGCTTTCAATATGAGAATGCTGGCGATCAGTTGCAGACTGTTGGCTATGCGGTGGCGCATTTCTTTCAGAAGTAAATCTTTTTGGGCCATCAGTTTTTCTCTTTCCGATTCAAGATTTTTTTCTATCGTGGCGTCATGAATGGAAAGGAGCATCTTTTTTCGGCCGTTTTCATATCGTATTTCCAAGGCGTTGACCGACATTGTGCGCGATCCCAAGAAAGGAAAATCGTGTCTAACCTCGTAATCTTCCACCGTGGTGTGTTTTGGAATAACTTGTTCCAGGAGAGTGCGCAAAGCCGGAACATTCCACTGACCATTTCCGAGATCGTAGAACATCTTGTCGCGCGTGTTTTTGTGTGTCAGGTTAAATTTTTTATAGAAAGAACGGCTGGCGACGATGATTCGCAGATTTTCGTCTAGCACTATGAGAGGCTCGCGTATAGTGTCTATTATCGCCCGAGTGAGAATATGGCCGTCTTTTGGGTCACCGGAGCGGGTCGGAGACCCCAAGGTGTAGTTTGTCCATAGAATAAGAATATACCCCTTGTTCCATGAAAGCAAAGTGAATATGCTCGGTCGTAACATTTAGTCAGGTTTATCGGCTTCATATTTATATGACAAAGTTGAGCAATTTTTTGAAATATTTTTATAGCGCGTCAGTTGCCACTTTTATTTTCGGCTCTTTTTTGTTCGCCTTTACTTATTTGTTGCCCGGCGCGGAAGTTGCCAAAGCTCTGGATTCAAAATGGACTCCGCCAGTCGGTAAATTCATACAAGGAGTCAATATTGCCAATAGCGGAATGATCTACATTCAAGGAGCCAAAGTTTTGTCCGTATCAGGCAATCAAATCGTAGTTTCCGTTTCCTGGAATGTCGTCAAAATGCAATGGACGGTCAATACCAACGAATCGTATTACAACAAACGCCATTTTGGCACAGGTTTCTTGGATTCCAAAGGTAACAGAGTTTTTATAACTGATATTCATGCGGGTGACATAATAAGCGTCAGTGGCGTTTTGGATACAAATTTTGCCGACCCGACCATCAAAGCGGATTTTGTCAGAACCCCGTGATAGATTGTTTTGCAAACAAAAAGGCGGGTCGATGAGTTTTCTCAATCGTCCCGCCATCAATGAAAAACATTTGTCATAATTGTCGCCCCATGACGATGAAGTTTGCCTCGGTTTGGCCACAACCGGAGTATCCGTTGTTGCCAAAAATTTTCCTGATCCTAACTTGTTCCAAGCCGGCATCAAGGAGCATCTGCTCAAATTTGACGACATCCTCGTCTCTTGTGTTGGGGACGTCCGGAAGATTTTCGGGACAACCGGCCATCAGTTTGATCTTGAACAAAGGCCTGTCCTTGAAGAAACTGACGATCCTTTTAGCTTCTCTCAGGCTGTCATTTACGCCTCTGAAGAGTGCCCACGAGGCTGTCACTTTTTGTCCTGTCGCTTCGGCGATCTTCTCATACAGATTTGCCATTCTGTCCAAAGATTGTCCTCTTGTTCCGGGCATCAGAGTATCCCGGATTTTTTTATCGAGAGAATTGACGCTCCAATACATTGTCACCCTTGGCAAAGTGATGTACTTTTCCAGGTATTCTCTCAACCTGTCTTCTCGACCGACCGAGGTGATAATGAAAGAGACCAATGGCTTTTCAATCTTTGAAAGCTTCAAAATCATTTTTGCGCAGCAACCGAGATTGTTGACAAGTCCGTCTCCCGGTCCGGTGAAATTTACCAGGAGTCCGGCGTTGTTATTTTCTTGGAACAGTTTTTTGATCCGGGAATTACCCATGGCCATGTAGACCTGGGCTATCAATTCTTCCGTGGTTAGGGCGCGGACGTATGGAATCTTGTTACCGTCCGCCCCGCATTGGTTGCGCCAATTCGAGCACATTTCACAAAGTATGTTACAACCAATGGTCGTTTGAACTGATATCGGTTCCAAATTGTCGCCGGGAAAACCGGGATAAACCACCGTGTTTATCCAGCGACCATCCTTGTCAAATGAAATGAACTTTTCTGTCTTTTCTTCTTCGCTTATTCCCGTATATTCGCGAGTAAAAAGCAGAAGCGAGCTTATCCCATGCATGGTGCTCGTAGCTACCCATCGGTTTAAAATCACATCTGAAGTGTCCTTTCTCATTCTAATAGGCTGACTCATTTCGTTCATTACCGAAACAAGCGTGTCACTTTGCTTGAATATATTTGATGTCTTGATTATCATTGCGTCAGGCTTAAATCGCAGATTTGCCTCCTGACTGTATTGAGCGGTAATGATAACCACATTTGTTTCAGGGGTAATGTCGCTTAGTCGTTGAAAAAATTCTGTTACCAGATCTTGCCCGATGCTTATATCCACAAAAACCACATCAAACTTCTTGTTTGATCGAAGTGCTTCTTGCGTCAAAAAATTAGCCATCGGAATGCTCCTGGCGCTGGACACTTCATGCCCGGCTATTCTGCCAAGCCATCTCTCCATCGAATAAATATCCGCTTCGTTGTCGTCCACCACCAAAATCCGTTTTTTGTCGTCCATACCCACCTCCTTAGTTGTTCCTAGGAACATTTCCACTTATAGAGTATACCTGCTCCATGAAAATTTCAAGGACACTTCCCATTCTTGCAATTTTGGGGGATCAAGGGCAGCCGAACCGTGAAAGTGCTTCCTTCTCCATATTTGCTTTGGACACTTATATTTCCGCCGTGCGCCTCGGCCACATATTTGCAAATGGCTAGCCCCAGGCCGGTTCCTTCGCTTCTGTCCTCGGATTTGTCCACTCGGTAAAAACGTTCGAAAATGTACGGCAAATCTTTTTCCGGTATGCCGATGCCGGTGTCTTCAACTTCGATGCATGCATCTTTTGCCTTCACATTCAATCGAATTTTTATCTTCCCGTCTTCTTTATTGTATTTGATGGCGTTTCTTATTAAATTGGAAAACAATCTTTCCACTTCTCCTTTGCTGGCCAGAATTTCAATCGGCGGATTTTTCTTATCATACTCAATTTTTATTTTTTTCTCGCGCGCAACCACTTCCATTTTTTTGCATATCAAAATCAAAAGGGAAGTCAGGTCGAATTTTTCGTAGTTCAATTTCAATTCCGACGAATTTGATTTGGTCAGCAAAATAAGATCGGTCATCATTTTCGAAGCTCGCTTGATTTCGTCGATAGCGTCGGTAAACAGTCCTTTCTGTTGCTTGTTCGGATTGCAAATTTTTGTCAGCAACTCCAAATTTCCTTGCATGATAGCCAGTGAGGTTTTGAATTCGTGCGAAACGTCCGCGATGAAAACGGACTTGAGTTCCGAAACTTTATGTAGCTCTTTGTTCAGCCTGTTCAGATCCTCGGTTCTGTGCTTGATTTTTTCTTCCAGACTGTTGTTGAGCTTGATCAGTTCGTTTTTAAACTTGACCGCCACTGTGTTGTCCGAGGCCAGGGAAATGGCGCCTTCGATTTTGCCTTTCTCATTTCGAAACGGCACGGCGGTGATCCTCAAATATTTATCCTCGCCTTTTTGGTTGATTTGATGACAGTCGTCGCGCCTAAAAGCCGTGCCCTTGGCAAGAAGTTCCCGGTAACTTTCCAGCAGGTTTTCTCTGATGAAAAATTTGTTTGAAAAAATATTTTTTTTTCCGCGCCCGCTTTCGCTGGAAAAATTTTTGAAATATTTGTTGACGGAGGTGATATCGCCGTTTTTACCAATCGTAATAACGCTGACCGGCACATTATCCAGGATGATTTTGTTCAGCCTCTCGTGAGAATTCTTCGGCGCAGACCTTTTGTTCGTCGCCTTTACCATACCACTATTTTACCACATAAAACCCCCATTGTCTGTCAAACTACCTCTTAACTTGGAGGCTTTTCCTCCAAGTTAGTCAAACTCAAGATTATTCAATTCTTCTTTCTTTTTACATGTGTTTTTCCATGCTTGCAAGGCAAATTGTTCGTATTCTTTCTTTGATTTAAACTGATCCAATATTATTAATTTATTGCAAAAATTAGTGTTGGCGGGCTGAATATATTCTACCCAACTTGATATACTTAATGGCTTGATAATAAATCCGTTTTCGTCGTAATTGTTTAAATTTGTATAAGAGACCGCCTGGAGCAGATATTCATTTGAGTCAATGTATTTGCTTTTAAATTTCCCCTGAAATAATGAACCGGTTCTTTTGTTTTTCTCATTGAAATACATCGTGTATCCGGTTCCAAGTCTTTGCATAAATTTTTCCACACCTTTTTCATGAAGCGGGGAGAGGATAAAATGGTAATGATTCGAATTTAAACAAAAAGCAACAAATTCCACCAACTTGGAGGAAAAGCCTCCAAGTTCCTTTATAAAACTTTTTTCGTATAAACTACCAATGGGGTCTACAACATTGAATTCATTCATACTTTTAAAAAATCTTTCCAAATCATATTTATCAGAAAATATATTTCTTTTATCCACCCCTCTGTTATAAATATGGTAATACTCTCCCTCGATAAAATTTATTTTTCTACTAGACATGGTTAAATTGTATCACTTGGAGGAAAAGCCTCCAAGTCCAAGTTACTTTAAATTACTCAGCTTATCCAGTTGCTGCGTAAAACCCATTTCCATACCGGCAACAGCCATCCCGGCGGCCGGTCCGGTTTTGAGTACAACCGCTTTGATTTTAATTTTGGTCTTTTCATCATCTTCAGTCAAAGTAACTTCCGTCGTTTGATCGATCAAAGTTTCTTCTTTTTGATCTTCTGTCCAAGCTTGCGCTTTATAAGAAAGTTTTGAATTTGGAACAACCTCCGTGAATTCCGCCAGCATCGGCCACAGCGTTCCTTTGTATGGGCCCATGGCTTCTCCCGCTTCCATAACAATATAAAATTTACCGCCAACTTTTAGGTCGACTTCGCACTCTGGGATCGAGACATTGTTTGGCCCCCACCACTTCTTCAGCATTTCCGGATCGGTCCAAGCCTTCCAAACCGATTCGGGTGGAGCGTCCACAACTTTTTCCAAAATTAATTCATTTTTATTTTCCATAAATTTTAAATTTTTCTATTAAACAATCAATCTATCAAACCATTTATGAAATTATGCCGTAAGTCATGTGTCTAATTCGAAATTGTGCTCGGTTAATTTTTAAAAAAGAAAAACGTTTGCCCTTGGGACAAACGTTTGTGTAGAAAAAACATCCCAACCTGTCTCTCAAGAACTTTTACGTCTTTTGGAAATGATTGAAGCCAAAATTTCGGCTTTTTTTCTTTCCGACGCCAAAAGGATTTCAATCGCCTCGTCAATGTCCGTTGAATACAAATGTTTTTCGAAGTTTGGATCGGCAAGCGAATTTTGCGCGAAACCGGCGCTGCTGAGAGAATTTGCCCAGTTGCCGATACAAAACTCAATCATGGCAATCATGCTTTGCACCGCCCATTTTGGAGAACTGGAATTGATTTGATTGTAAAAATGATCCACAGCTTTGCTTCGGAATCCTTGCTCGGAAAGCAGGGAACCGGTGCTGGATGAGAGTAATTTCGCAACCTCCTCTTTGGCCGGTAAAATGTTTTTTGGCATTGAATCCAGGACAAGATCCAAATACTTGGTAGCCGTTTCCTCCAGAATCCCCGGGTATCGTTTTTCCAAAAAATTAACCAGATCCTCAATCACCTTGCCGCTATGAGCCGTTACTTCCAAGATGTCATCTGGTGTGACTGTGGTCAACTGGTGCAAACTGTTCCATGACAGAGCTGAAACCTTGATTAAACGGTTACCGATCAACAAATTCATGTCAAAAATCCTCCGCTCATATATTGCAATATTTTGAACAAAAATGCAAATAGTAAATTTATTCTTTCACCTTCCAATTCATTTCAAAAGAAACGGAATATTTGCCTGGAATTTTCCATCTGGAAAATCTAAAGCAAAACAACTGGAATTTATTTTCAGCGATTTTACCAAAGCCAAATCTGTTCAAAGTTAGTTCTATATCTATGACCGTTTTATCTAAATTATATATTAGGAAGTTTTGTTATTCCATCGTGTATTTCGGCGTGACAGTTTGCGCAGACAAGCACGCATTTTTTAATTTCCATTTCTATTTTAGCCCAAGAGCGAGTGAGACCTCGCGACGAAAGATCAAACTCTTTTTGGAATGGATTGATATGGTGGAAACCTAACGCTCTTTGACACTTGTTGTAACCGCAAATAACACATTTGCTGCCATGCAACGCCCTAGCCATTTCGCGGAGTTTTTTTCTTCTGCGTTTTACAGCCATCCGCATATATTCAGCACGGTCGGCATAAGTTCTAGTTTCTTTTTTCTTGGTATACATGAATTAAGTATACCACTTAAAAATATTTTTCACATTTTGCATTTTTGTACATTTTTGATATTATGGAAATGTTCTGAAACGCTTGTTGAGCTCCGCGGTAGCTCAGTGGTAGTAGCAATCGCCTGTTAAGCGATGGGTCGTTGGTTCGAATCCAACCCGCGGAGCTGAGTAAGTGTTTCTACTTATGTACATAAAAATCAAAGTCAAAGCTGGGGCAAGGGAGGAAAAAGTGGTCAAGAAGTCGGATGACCATTATGATATTTCAGTCAGGGAAAAAGCCGAAGCCAATGCCGCAAATAGGCGGATTTTGGAGATTATTTCCGACATTTACAAAACCAAAAAAGTCAGGATTATTAGTGGACACCACGAGCCAGGCAAGATAATTTCTGTGGAAAATTGAGTTATGATATAATATAAATATGTCACTACAAATAAAAATCAAATCAACAAATATTTCTGTGAGCCCCGCAATCGAGGAATATGTTTTCAAAAAAATGCAGATTTTGGAAAAATTTATTCAGGACGACAGCGCACTTTGCGAGGTGGAGCTGGCCAAAAGCACCAAGCATCACAAAGCGGGAGATTTATTCAAAGCCGAAGCCAACATCACTTTTGCCGGCAAACAATTTTATGTTTTGGCTGAAAAGGAAGACATTTATGCGGCCATTGATCTGATGCGCGATGAGGCGGAGAGAGTGATCGTTTCGCGCCGAAAAAGATATATTGCCAAAGTCCGTCGCGGAGCAAAAAGAATAAAAGATATGTTCAAAAGGTGGCAGGACTAATCAATTTTAATGATTTTCAATTTTACACTTGGGAGTATCTACGACAGAGCGCACCCTCTCCTGGCCAGTTTTATTTTTGTCTGCGTCGGTATTACCATAGTTTTTCTGGCCAACATTGTGATGACTAGATGGACTGAAATTTTGATCGGACTTCCAACTTTTTACCAAGGCTATTAGTTTTTGATACCTTTTTGGAAATCTGAATAATCCATTTCTTTTTTGCCCTCCGGAACAACTCTGTCGAGGATAAGCGCGCCGTTTTCCATGTGCGCTTTTTTGATTATAACCCGCAAATTTTTATCTTTATGTTTCTGGAAATAATAAGCGGTTGGCCAGGCGTGAAAGCTCCTGATTTTTCGCAAATTCAAATCGGCCGGATCGGATAAATTTATTTCACCGTCAGTTTTTTCTATTTTTTTACAGACAGTTGCTTGGCTGTGATTTTGTTCGATTCCCGGAATTTTGCCGGCGATCCAATCGGGAATAATTTGTGCCAACATTTTTCCACCTTCTTGTCCAAGGATTTTTTCCAGCGTCTCTGCATATGGCGGCCACTCAGGTATTTCGATTTTTTTTTGAGCCAAAATCGGTCCATGATCCATTTCAGCATCGAGTCGCATTATGGTCACACCGGTTTCGTTTTCCGTCAAAATGGCGCTCACAATAGGCGACGGTCCGCGCAGTTTCGGAAGCAGGGAAGGGTGAACGTTGAGCGTTTGGTGTTTCGGAATATCCAAAATATTTTGTGGAATGATTTTTCCGTATGACGCCACAATAAACAAATCATCGGCTCCAAAAGATCTAACCTCGTTTTCAATTCCCGGATTTTTATCTTCTCGCAAACTTTTCGGCTGGATAAATTTCACGCCATTTTCCTCGGCCCACACTTTCACTTCCGGCGGAGTCAAAATCATTTTCCTGCCCTTTGGTTTGTCCGGCATAGTCACGATAAGTGTCGGCAAGAAACCAGCCGATTTGAGTTCGTTGAGAACAAGTATGCTGAATGTGTCAGTTCCAAAAAATGTGAATTTTATTTCGGGCATTTGAATTTTTCTTGTCTCTTATCTCGTTTCTCTTCTCTCTATTTTTTCTGGTATTATCTCCTCCAAACTTTTTGCTTTGTCGATAAAAAGAATTCCGTTCAAGTGGTCAACTTCGTGCTGGAAAATCTGTGCCAGAAGTCCCGCGCCACCTTTTGTAAATTTTTTGCCGTTCTCGTCGTAAGCTTTGACTGTCGCTTTGGTTGACCTTTTCACTTTTCCGTACAAATATCGCACGGACAAACAGCCTTCCTCGGTCATATTTTTTTCTTTGGAAATTTTGGTGATGGTCGGATTGATATAAACTGAATCCGCTGGAGGATTTTCAGACGGATTTTCTGCACCTTTCATCAAATTGATCACTTTGCCAGAGACGACAAAAATGCGCTGTTCATATCCGATCTGCGGAGCGGCAATGGCCACGCCGTCGTCCTGCGAAGCCAAAGCTTCTTTCATTTCGGCCAGTATTTTCTGGATGCGGGGTGTTGTGATTTCCT
The DNA here is from genome assembly GCA_903861205.1 of uncultured bacterium. Lineage (GTDB taxonomy): Bacteria > Patescibacteriota > Minisyncoccia > Phycocordibacterales > DATDWN01 > CAIOTC01. The sequence goes on from CAIOTC010000020.1 coordinate 29,437, forward strand.
TGACCGGCACTTCCTTGGCTGTTTGTCGCAGTACTGCAGCGTTTTTCTGGACTATTTCTTTCATGCTGTAATACTAGCTTAAATTTGAATTTTGGGCAAAAAATCTCTCTTCTTAAAACGAGTTTGTATTGTCATTCCCGTGAAGACGGGAATCTAGGTGAGTTTATAAAACTGGATTCCCGCATACGCGGGAATGACAGGAGTATTAGAGCAGTGTATCCGGATCGACGCGTACTGCCACAAACGGTGGCAACGCGCGCAATTTTTCGAGCAAAATTTTATCCACCCATTCTCCACGCGGCAATGTGATTAGTCCGTGAATAACTGAGCCACTGTTTTTGCCAGGATTGAACGCGTCGAAAACCGCCAACTCGTATGGTTTTAAAGTTCCAGTAATTTCTTCCATTTGTTTTTTGACGGCGGCTTTTGTTCCCTCGATGCTTATTTTTATGTGCGTGACAAACGGCGGGAAATTCATATTTTTGCGCTCGTCAATTTCATCGCGATAAAAGTCGATCAGATTTCCCATGATGGCGTAATCAAAAATTTTCGTTTCGGTGTGGCGAGTTTGAATGAGCATTTTTTTGTCCGACAAGGCGCGCAGTTCGAGCAAAATGTGAAAAACTTTTTCACTGATTCTGAAATCCGGAATGGAAAAAAATGAATCGACGGAAATGACAGCCGTGTTTTCGATTTTCTGGTTCAAATATGCCAGCGCCATTTCGGTGCCGACACAAATAGCGCCCGGAGTGTTGTAAAATGCGTCGCGCATTTTGACCGCTTGAACGTGCGTTTTGACGTGCTCGGTGTCCATGACGAAAATTTCCGCTTTTGGAAAAAGTTTTGATATTTCTTCCGAAACTTTTTCCGTGCCGATGCCGAGCGTTGCCAGCCGCCACCCGCCGCAATATGTGCACAACTCGGCGGCATCGCGACGCTCACCGCAGTGGTGGCAAACGAAAAAATTTTGCAATTTGTCGTCGACTTTTTTCTTATACAAAACAACCGGTGCCGAACAATTTTTGCATTTGACGATCGTTCCGCAGTCGCTACAAACGGTTTGCGGATAAAGTCCTTTTCGTCCACAAAACAGAAACGTGTGTTCCGAATTCTCCCAGCTCTCGGCGAGCATTTTTTTCAAATCATCGCTGATTATGGCGAATTCTTTTTTCTTCTGATCCTCAGGCAATCGCATGTTTACCAACGAACACGTGGCTGTTGTCAGAGACCGGAATTTGAGAGGCGAGAGTTCGGCAAAATCTCCGTTTTTTCCTTTCCACAAAGTTTCGGCACGCAAGAGCATGTCACCAAAAATGAGTCGCACGCCGGACTTTTTTGCAAAAATTTCCGCGACGGTGCGAATGTCCAGAAACGGCCGCGACTGGGTTTTGTAGGCGCGAGAGTTTTCCTTTTCAATAATAATCGTGCCGATATCAATTCGTGGCAAAGACAAAAATGAGCCGGTGGCAATAATCAAAACCGGATGTGTTTCCTCCAAAATTTTTTTCCACAACTCGGCCGTTTCTTTTTTCGAAAGCCGGCTGTGCAAAGTGTACGTGTAAGTTTCGATTCCTTTTTCCAAAGTGTGTTTGGCGTTTTTGATGTCCTCGGTTGTTGGCAAACAGAAAAAGACGCTGTGACTGCGCGCGAATTCTTCGCGAATAATGCTTTTGTAATTGGCGTACCTCTCCTCGTCACTGGATTGGAGGAGTAAAACTTCGTTCACACCTGGTGTCCACGGCGCAGCAACGTGATCACCGGGTGTGGAAAAATCTTTCCTCGGTAAAATTTCCTCCTCCGCCTCCAACACCGCCTTCGGCACCAGCGAAAACAAAACCGCACCGACCGATGTCGCGTAGTAGTCGGCAATCTGCTCCGCGCTTTTAACGAAACTTTCTGACAAAAAAGATTGCGATTTTATTTTGCCCGACTTCTTGTCGGACAAGTCGATTTTTTTGAGGTTGTAAGTCAAACTTTTGACGTCTGCTTTGACTTCGGAAATTTCTCGCGCGGCCACCACCAAACCGTGCGCTGTTTTCGAGCGCAGGGGAATGGAAACGACACTGCCAATCGCCACTTCGGACGATGTAAAATACGTCAAAGTGTCCTTTTGGATGCCCCGCGAAATAGGAATGACGGTGATGATTTTCATGAGGCAATTATAGCATGAGGTATTTAATTCTCCCTTTCATAAAGGGTGAGAAGTTGTGTTACAACTTCGTAAAACCTTGAGTATTTTGTAATCAAAATGTGAAAGGTGTACTGCCTCTGTAAGAGGTGGCCGAAGGCCGAGGGATTTCGAATTCAAAAAATCCTCCGCCCTGCGGGCACCTCCTTTAGGAAAGGAGGATTAACGCCAAAATTTTTACAAAAGAAAAACCGCCAACCGAAGCTGACGGTTTTCCGTCGAAATGATATTTTTCTTGACTCTAGTCTCTTATCTCTAACCTCTATTTATATCACCACTTGCATCAGCACACTCCCATCCAATACGTAAATAAAATCCGAACTGGTTTCGAGAAAAAGGGGATTCGTTCCTTTGTAAATCGGGAAGAAATTTTGCGTGCCTTTTGTGTCCGTTTCAATAATGGAGACACTGTCGCCGGCGGAGAAAATTAGCACATCGGTTCTATTTTTGTAAAACTGCAAATTTTTGATCGCGGCCATAGGTTGGATGACAGTGTGAATTTCTCCGTTCACTGTCGCCATGACCGAATTATTTTCCACCCAAATAGACGTTACACTATCGGCAGAAACGAGAGGCTTTTCTTTTGTTGGCAACACCGCTGTTTCCACCTCATTTTTTATTTTCCAATATTCCGGATCTTTTTCGGTGATGATTTCGCCGGTTGGATTTTGTAAAACAAAAATCGGCGAGAGCGTCAGATTTCCGGCGGAGGGCAATGTGAAATCTTTGACCCACGGAAAATATCCGTCCTTCGAAACGATAATCTCATGATTGCCGGGCGAAAGTGTCAGCGTTTGATTCGTACTGACGGTATTAATCTTTTGCTTTTCATCAACAATAATTCCAGTGCCTTCAAACTGCACGACAACATTTACATGTCCGACTTTACCAATTGTAAAATTTGAAAATCTGTAACCGAATCTGTAACCGGTTGCTAAAATAAAAATTACTAGCAGCCCAATTCCGATTGCCAGCCATTGTTTTGTTTTTTTGCTCATTTGACTCATTGGAAAATTCATTAAAAATTGGAAATTGTAAATTGAAAATTATTTATGTTATTCTACCCTATATGGGTATTTTCTCCAAAAAACTCGGCATTGATCTCGGCACGGCAAACACACTCGTTTTCGTTCCCGGTCGCGGCGTGGTGCTCAACGAGCCGTCGGTGGTGGCTGTGTCCGAGGAGGACAACCGCATCATGGCCATAGGGCTCGAAGCCAAGCAGATGATCGGTCGCACGCCGGAGTCGATTGTGGCTTATCGTCCGATGAAAGACGGTGTTATCGCTGACTATCGCGTGACCGAGGCTATGTTGCGCTATTATATGGACAAGGCGCTCGGCAAGTGGAATTTCGCCAAACCAGAGGTGCTCATCTCGGTGCCGGCTGGAGTGACCTCCACGGAGCGCAGGGCAGTCATAGAGGCCGCAATCCGCGCCGGAGCCAAGAATGCCTATGTCGTCAAAGAGCCTATTCTGGCGGCCATTGGGGCTGGCATTTCCATCCACGAAGCTATGGGACATATGATAGTGGACATCGGCGGAGGAACGACGGACGTGGCGGTTATTTCGCTCGGCGGCATTGTGGCAGCCGCGTCGGTCAAATGCGCCGGCAATAAAATTGATTACGCCATCACCGACTACATCAAAAAAACTTTCAACCTCGGCATCGGCGACAAAACAGCCGAGGACATCAAAATAAAAATCGGCTCAGCCATTCCGATGGATGAGGAGTTGACCATCACCATCAAGGGACGCGATTTTGTTTCCGGATTGCCGAGAAGCGTGGAAATAAAAACGAACGAAGTGGTCAAAGCCATCAGCAAAGATTTGCGCGAGATGATTCAGGCCATCAAAGATGTGCTGCAAGAAACTCCGCCGGAACTTTCGGCTGATATTATTGATCGCGGAATCATCATGACCGGTGGCACGTCGCAACTGCGCAATTTTCCTGAGCTGGTTTTTCGCCGCATCGGCGTCAAAGCGGTGCTGGCCAAGGATGCGCTGTACTGTGTGGCGAAGGGGACTGGGATTGCGCTCGAACATCTCGATACGTATAAAAAAACTATTATAGCGAAGCGTTAAATTTCGTTACCTCATATTTTTTGAAAGAGACGCCGTGAAAATCTGCTGATTTTCCGTCTCGTTCTCCGACCGCCGTCGTCCGAAACTCTTTCAAAAAACACGAGCCACCGAAATTTGCAATTTTTTGTCCCCGCATTTTAAGGTCTGGCCTTGGGAAATTGAGCACTAAAGGCCAGACCTTGGGGTTTGAATTTGCTATTGTCCCGCAACAATCTCTGTGGTAATGTAATTACGGAGGACAAAATGAACAACACTGTTCTTTCAGCTGAATTCAAAATTTTGCGTCTCTTGTCGAATGTTACCGGTTTGACTTCGATTGAGTCGATGGAGAATATACCGGAACTCAAAATATCTGATCTCAAAAAATTAGATGACGACGGCTTAATTGCAATGGCAGATGGATTCGTTCAAATTACCGAAGATGGCCAAAAGAGATTTGAAAGTTTGGTCAAGGTTCAAGAAAACAACATGACGGCAATGACCTTCCGATAGCGGGAGGTTTTATTTTTGTGTTTTGCTATAATATTCTAAATGATAAATATTTTTGAAAATATTTCAGGAGAAAATTTACACCACGCATATTTAGTGGTGGGGGATTTGGAGGCATCGCGCGAGCATGTGCTCAATTTCTTAACGACACTTAGTGTCGTAATATCGGGTAATCCGGATGTGCGACATTTAAAATACGACACTTTTACAAAAGAATTGTCCGGCGATTTGGTTTTGGCCGTGGCTCAAAAAAGTTTCAGTTCGCCTGATTCGTCCAATTTGTCCAATAAGTCGTATTTGTCCTATTCAAAAAAAATTTTCATCATCGAAACAAACATCATCACCGAAGAAGCTCAAAACGCTTTGCTCAAAGTTTTTGAAGAGCCAACGGCCGGTACACACTTTTTCATTTTGATGCCGCAGGATATTTTGTTGCCAACCTTACGTTCAAGGATGCAGATAATTCAACAAGGGTCCCCCTTGTCATACGGAATTACAAGGGGGACCCTTGTTGACCTGCCGATTTCGGAGAGGTTGGCGATGATCAAAGAAATTACAGATGGAATTTCCGACGAGGAAAAAACCAAACAAGACGCCATCGCTTTGCTCAATCAAATCGAATCGGAACTTTACTCTCGCGGTGTTGAAAAAGAATCGGAAAAGCTCAAACTCTGCCAACTAACCCGCTCCGCTCTCTACGACCGCGGCGCACCTGTCAAGATGATTTTGGAAAATTTGATGATTGCTATTTGAGTTTTAATGTTGTAAAATAAGAAAGGAGGTGAATAATGCAAACACTTGGAACTTTTGCGGGACTTTTTGTGTTTTGGTTACTTGTGCCACCCATTGTTGTAATGTATTTGCGTATAGCCCACAAATATGAATTGATTACGTTTTCAGTGCTTGCGATTTTGGCATGGCCAATAAAAATTATTGTCGGGATTTCGATCGTAACCCAACTGATTTCGTGGTTTATCATCATGTGTTGCAGGGTAATTGTAACTGGAAAACCAGATACTCATCGTTCCGCCTAAAACGGGACGATTTTTTTATTCTTTCTATTTTCTTATTTTTCTATTATAATGTTTCCATGTCTTACAACTTTTCTTCATTTAAACAAAGTAGTGTGGATTTGCAGGAGTGGCTCAAGCGTGAGTTTGCCACGATACGAACGGGGCGGGCCACGCCGGCCATTTTGGATGGGGTTGTTGTCGAGGCGTATGGATCGATGATGCCGATTGTTCAGCTGGCTTCCGTTTCCGTTGAGGACGCGCGGACCATTCGCATTGCGCCGTGGGATCCGACGCAGACCAAAGCGATCGAAAAAGGAATTGTCGCTTCCGGGCTCGGACTTTCAGTAGTGACTGACGGCTCGGGGTTGCGCGTGATGTTTCCAACATTGACCGCCGATCGACGCATGGCTCTTCTCAAAATCGCCAAACAAAAATTGGAAGACGCTCGTGTGACATTGCGTGGTAACAGGGAAAAAGTTTTGAAAGATGTTGACGCACAAGAAAAAAACGGCAGTATGTCGGAGGATGAAAAAAACCGCACGAAAACTGAACTTCAAAAAATGGTGGACGAAACCGGCCGCGCCCTCGACGAACTTTTTGGGAGGAAAGAGAAAGAAATAGCCGAGTAATTTTCAAGTAACAATTTCCAATTTCCAATAAATGATTCAATTTATCAATTTTACAAACGAATTCAATTGGTTCATTGCGACATTGTAAAATTCATTGGAAATTGGAAATTGTGAATTGAAAATTTTTTTAAAATGACCATCATCATTTTTATAATAATTCTCGCCATTCTCATTCTCGTTCACGAGTTCGGGCATTTTATCGTGGCCAAAAAATCCGGCATTCGCGTTGATGAATTCGGTCTGGGTTTGCCACCGCGCATTTGGGGCAAAAAATTCGGCGAAACTTTGTATTCAATTAACTGGCTTCCAATTGGCGGTTTCGTCAAAATTTTTGGCGAGGACCCGGTAGTAGAAGCTCCCGTTGCGCGGAATACCGCGCAGGAAAATGAAGGACGGGAACTTCACTACGGGGCGAGCCCACAAGAGGATTATTCGCGGGCAATGTTTACCAAACCGAAATGGATTCAAGCTCTAGTACTCGTTGCCGGAATTTCTTTCAATATTATTTTTGCCTGGATTTTGATTTCGCTCGGTTTTGTCATCGGCCTGCCAACGCCGGTTGGGGAGAGCCCGTTTGGCCAGGTGCGAAATCCGCAAGTAGTCATCACAAACGTTCTGCCGAATTCGCCCGCCCAAAAAGCCGGGCTTTCCTCCGGAGACACAGTTTTGTATGCTAGCGTTGGCGGACGCGCTGTCACTGATTTGTCAGCGGAAAATATTTCCAAAACTATTACCCAAAGCACCTCGGGCAATGTTTCTATTACTTATCGGCACGGTTCCGCTAATCCAAAAACTGTCACTGTCGCTCCGAACACGGACATTATAAAAGGTCATCGAGCAATCGGCATTTCGATGGACACGATTGGCACGCTCAAGCTTCCGATTCATCTGGCATTTATCGAGGGCGCGCGCTCGACGTATCTTTTGGTTATTGGCACGGCCACGGGTTTGGCTAAATTTATTTATCAAACGATTATTTTCAAATCCGATTTGTCGCAGGTCACGGGGCCTGTTGGTATTGCCGGAGTGGTCGGCCAAGCCAGCCAGCTCGGTTTTGTTTACTTGCTGTCGCTCGTCGCACTTATTTCAATCAACCTGGCGCTCATCAACCTCGTGCCGTTTCCGGCGCTTGACGGTGGGCGACTTTTGTTCGTGGCCATCGAAGCAATTATTCGCCGACCGATTCCGCCCGTCGTCACCCGCTGGGCCAACGGCATCGGCTTTGCGTTGCTGATTTTGCTGATGGTGGTGGTGACAACACACGATATCATTAAACTATTTTAGAAAATTACACCACATTTTAAAAAAACAGAAGGGCACCTTCTGCACAGTGAATCTGCAGAAGGTGCCCTTCTGTTTTTGTCTAAAATTTATTTGTGTTATTATAAATTCATGCGACAATCACAACTATTTACAAAAACACGACGCGAGGCTCCGGCGGATGAGGTGTCAAAAAATGCCCAGCTTTTGATCCGCGGCGGTTACATTCACAAAGAAATGGCTGGTGTGTATTCGTATTTGCCGCTCGGCTTGCGTGTCATAAAAAATATCGAAAATATTATTCGCGAGGAAATGAATGCCATAGGCGGCATCGAGATGAAAACATCTGTTCTTCAAAATAAAGAAATCTGGGAGAAATCAAACCGCTGGAGCGACGAGGTGGTGGACAATTGGTTCAAAACAAAACTGAAAAACGGCGGTGAAGTCGGACTTTCTTTCACCAACGAAGAAGCTTATTCCAATATTTTGAAACAGTTCGTCAGCTCGTACAAAGATTTGCCGGTCTTCCCGTACGATTTCAAAGAAATTTTCAGGAACGAAGCTAGAAGCAAGTCGGGAATCATGCGCGGCCGGGAATTTTATTGGAAAGCTTTGTATTCGTTTTCCAAAGACGAGTCAGAACACAACGCTTTTTACGAAAAATCGAAAGCGGCTTACCGAAATATTTTTAATCGCGTCGGTATCGGGGACAAAACATACATTACGTTCGCGTCCGGTGGAACTTTTTCGAAATTTTCCCACGAATTCCAAACTGTTTGTGACGCCGGTGAAGACATAATTTATATCGACGAAGAAAATAAAATAGCTGTTAACAAAGAAATTTACAACGACGAGATTGTTGAAAGTTTGAAACTCGAAAAAGGAAAGCTCGCAGAGAAAAAAGCCATCGAAGTCGGCAATATTTTTACACTCGGAACAAAATTTTCAGAGCCATTCGATTTGAAATACAAAAATGAAAAAGGGGAGGACCAGTTGGTTTTCATGGGTTCCTACGGTATCGGTCTGGGGCGTTTGATGGGTACGATTGTCGAACTTTTCGCCGATGAAAAGGGAATCGTTTGGCCGGAAGAAGTGGCACCTTTTCGGGTGCATTTGTTGCGGTTTGGCGCGAGTGACGCGGTGACAAAATCTGCTGACGATTTGTATGACAAACTGCGCAAAGCGGGCGTGGCTGTTCTCTACGACGATCGCGACCTCCGTCCCGGCGACAAATTCGCCGACGCCGATCTGCTTGGTATGCCCGTACGTTTTGTGGTGAGCGAGAAAACTCTGGCGGAGAACAAGGTGGAGGTGAAATATCGAACGAAAGGCGAATCGGAGTTGATGTTGGTTGAAGAAGCTTTGAAAACTGTTACCGCTTGACAAAACTGGACCCAATATGCTAAGCTATTTGCCGGTGGGGAGGGAGCTACGAGTCTCTGGCTATGAGGCGTATGATGATGGTTCCTTCCATCCGAAATAGAGAGGGTCGCAAAACCACGCGACCACTTGGATCGCCAAAGGGCTGGTATAATTCTCTAGGGAAGGCAACTTCCTGAAGAACGGCGATGATCTCCCCATTCGTACTTTTTAATGATCTTATGTTAACTAAAGGTCTCCCACCAGCTTTTGGGATACAGCTGGAGATTTGGCTTGACCAAAGTTATCGGCGTCTTGCTTCCCGTTGAAGACCTGGCCACCCACTGCTGCGAAAAATCGGCAAAGTGGTCTGAGCTTAAATGAAGCGCGAGACATGCGATGATAACTTCCGTTTTCCCCATAGGGCCCATTTTTAAAGGGTCCTGTGGGGCGGAAGTTTTTTTGTATCAATTTTTGCTCAAAATCTTTTTTTACGATAGTATGAGTTGGATGATCAAGAATCTTGAACAGCTAAAACGCCTCATTTCTCACGATATCGGCATCGACCTTGGCACAGCAAATACGCTGGTTTATATTCGCGGAAAGGGAATTGTCATCAACGAGCCATCGGTCGTGGCGGTCAACCAAAAAACAAATCAAGTGGTGGCTGTCGGGACCGATGCCAAAAATATGCTCGGTCGCACACCGGGCCATATCATCGCAGTCCGTCCGCTTGTCGACGGAGTCATTTCTGATTTCGAAGTGACGGAGGAAATGATCACTTATTTTTTAAACAAAGCGCAAACTGGAAATAGAAAATTGCTTGGCCCGCGCGTGGTTGTCGGCGTGCCGTCCGGAATCACCAACGTGGAAATTCGCGCTGTGCGTGATGCTTGTCGGAATGCCGGGGCGAGCGAAGTGCACATCGTGGAGGAACCGATGGCGGCGGCGATCGGTTTGCGTTTACCTGTGCTCGAACCGGTCGGCAGTATGATCATCGACATCGGTGGTGGAACTTCGGACATCGCGGTGATTTCGCTCGGCGGGGTGGTGCGCTCAAAAAATTTGCGTATCGCCGGCGATAAACTGAACAATGATATTATTTCTTACATCCGTTCCGAATTCAAAATTTTGATAGGTGAAAAAACGGCCGAGAACATAAAAATTTCAATCGGTGCAATCGTGGCCGGACAAACTCCGCTCGAAGCGCCGATCAAAGGCCGCGATCTTATTTCCGGACTTCCACGCGAGGTGGTGGTGACAGACTCGGACATTCGCGAAGCCATTTCGCAGTCGATTAATACACTAATCGATTCGACCAAAGAAGTTTTGGAAACCACGCCGCCGGAAATTGTTTCTGATGTCATGGCTCGCGGGATTTACCTTTCAGGTGGCGGAGCTCTCATTGTCGGTTTGGCAGAAATTATTTCCGAATACACCAAAATCCCTGTTCATATCGCTTCCGATCCGCTGACGGCCGTGTGTCGCGGGACAGGAATTATTTTGGAGAACATGGAAAAATACAAAGATGTTTTAATTGCCAACGAAAATGATTTACCTCCTAAAAAGTAGAGAAAAAAACGGAAATCGCGCCAGAAATATTTTAATACTTTCGGTTTTTGTTTTACTCTCCATTTTTGCTTTTATTTTTCCGAATTTTTCGCGCGGAGTTTTTCAAACGCTCGGCAAACCGGTTTGGCTTATTCGAGATCAGATGGTTGATTGGGCAGATGACGTCAAAGGTTTTTTCAGTTTGAAATCTTCTCTGGTCGCGCAGGTGGAAAATTTGCAATCTCAAGTTGACACGCTTAGTTTGAAAACGGTTGATTATGATACGGTGCTGAAAGAAAATCAGGATTTGAAAGCGGTGCTTGGCAGAAACGTAACCGCGAATCGCGTCATCTCGCGTGTTTTGTCGCGTCCGCCACAGTCGCCATACGACACCTTGGTCATAGATGCCGGTTCTGGCGACGGCATTAAGCCGGGCAACAAAGTTTACATTTCTGACAGCGTTATCGTCGGCAACATCACGAACGTCACTCCACACACATCGCTCGTCGAAATGTTTTCAAGCGGCGACAAAAAAACGGAAGCGCAACAAGATCGCACCGGTACGAGTTACGAGCTTGTCGGAATGGGCGGAGCCAATTTTTCCATCGAGGTTCCGAAAGAAGCCGACATTTTATGGGGCGATGTTTTCAGTTACCCTGGCCTTTTGCAGTCTGTTCTAGGCTCCGTCTATTACATCGACACAAACTCACAAAGCGCTTTCAAAACCATTTTTATCCGTATTTCAGGAAATGTTTTTCAGAGCAAATGGGTGTTTGTAGATACGAAATAATATAGACGAAGTAACGAATAAATTACGAATTGCTACGAATAAAATGCGATACAAAATAAAAATTTGGCAACGGATTTTACTTTTTACGGTGATTTACATATGCGTACTGACATTGCCGTGGTGGCTTTCTGTTGTGGCGCTGGTGGGGCTCTCCATTTTTGTGCCGAATTATATCGAAGTCCTTTTTTTCGGTTTTCTTTTTGATACAATATATTCACTCAAACACACCGGTTTGATTGTAGCGACAATTTTTTTGATTGCAGTGCTGTTTGTCAAATCACGAATTCGAACGTAAATTCCAAAGGTCTGGCCTTTAATGCCCAATTTCCCAAGGCCAGACCTTAAAATGCAGATGCAAATTCACCACTAGCAAATTTCTTATGAACTGAGACCTTTTTAAGGGCTCAGTTCATAAGAAATTTGTGTTATCATACTATGCTCTCCAAACTAAAAAATTTTTTCAAAAGCAAAATCAGAAAATCCTACGCTCCAATCGATCCGGACGAAATTTTTCTCGACTCGCAAAATTTGCCGGAGTTCAATCGCGATCAGTTCGAGGGTCGGATCGAAAAGCCGATTACGCGCCACGTTTTTTCCGTTTTGGCGTTTGTTCTGGTGCTTGTCGGTTTGATTTTTATCGGCAAAGTTTGGGCGTTACAGGTGTTGCACGGAGACATAATGAAAACGAAAAGCGATAACAATTCGCTACACAATGTGACCATTTTCGCCGACCGTGGTTTGATCACCGATCGAAACGGCGTGCCGCTTGTTTGGAATACGCTCAACCCGACATCGTCAGAATTTTCTTTGCGACAATATGCCACGTCGACCGGGCTTTCCACGCTTCTCGGCTACGTCAAATATCCAACAAAAGATTCATCAGGTTTTTATTATCAGGAAAAATTCGTGCCAAAAGACGGCCTTGAAAAAATTTACGATTCAGATTTGTCCGGCGTTGACGGCAGTAAAATCACCGAGACAGATGTCAAAGGAAACATCACGTCCGAAAGTGTCGTTCATCCTCCGCAAGACGGAAAAAATTTGACGCTTTCTATCGACGCGCGAGTTCAGAAGAAATTGTACGACTCGATGCTCGACATTGCTCAGCGTGCCGGTTTCAGGGGCGGAGCCGGAATGATTATGGATGTGCATACTGGCGAGATTATCGCTTCGGCCACTTTTCCGGAATTTTCATCGCAAGTTTTGACGGACGGTAGTGACAGCAAACAAATCAATGCGTGGCTTTCCGATAGCAACAAGCCGTTTTTGAATCGCGCCATCAACGGGCTTTACACGCCGGGTTCGATTGTCAAACCGTTCATCGCCATGGGTGTTTTAGATCAAAAAGTTATTTCTCCAACAACACAAATTCTCTCGACAGGTTCCATTTCCGTGCCAAATCCGTACGACAAAACCAAGCCGTCGATTTTCAACGACTGGCGGGCCAACGGTTGGGTTGACTTGGAGCACGCCATCGCGGTTTCATCCGACGTTTATTTTTATGAAGTCGGCGGGGGATTTGAAAGTCAAAAAGGCATCGGCATAAATAATATCGAAAAGTACACGCGCATGTTTGGTTTCGGTTCAACCACGGAGATAAATTTTCCCGGCGAGCAGGACGGCGTTATTCCCGATCCGGCCTGGAAAGCCAGCACTTTTAAAGGCGAAATGTGGCGAGTCGGCGATACATACAACACGACTATCGGCCAGTATGGTTTTCAGGTGACGCCGGTGCAGGCTCTGCGAGCGGTGGCGGCGCTGGCCAACGGCGGAAATCTTCTTGTCCCGACATTTCTCAAAACAGATTCGAAAAATAATCCACCGAAAATTTCCGGCACGGTCGGTTTGGATCCGTCGTATTTCAAAATCGTCAAAGACGGCATGCGTTTGTGCGTGACGGAGGGCACGTGCACGGCCATGAACTTGCCGTTCGTCGATGTAGCCGGCAAGTCCGGTACTGCCCAGCTTGGAGTTTCCAAGGATTTGGTCAACTCGTGGATTGTCGGTTTTTGGCCGGCGGAAAATCCGCATTACGCTTTTGCCGTGGTCATGGAACGCGCCAGCAAAACGAACCAGTTTGGCGCGGCGTTGGTGATGCAGAATTTGTTTAATTGGATGGGGATTTATGGAACGGAGTGGCTGAAATAAAAAAATTTTTAATTTTTGAATTTAGAATTTTTATTGAATTTTCAATAATTAAATTTTAAAATTTAGAAATTCATTAAAAATTCTAAATTCAAAAATTAAAAATTTAATTTGTATAGCTTCTTGTTTTATGTTACACTATCCACAATTATTTATATTTACACAATTTATGAACGAAAAGGAATATCTTACGCAGGAGAAGTTTGACGAGTTTAAAAAGGAGCTGGCTAATTTGAAAAATGTTCGTCGCAAGGAAGTGGCCGAGAATTTGGAATATTCAAAAGCCCTCGGTGACCTGGCGGAGAATGCTGAATATCATGAAGCGCGAGATATGCAGGCAACCATCGAGGACCGCATTGCCAAGCTTGAGGAATTGCTCAAAAACGCCGTCATTGTTTCCGCGCATGATGCGACCGGTACTGTCAACGTCGGCTCTGTCGTGACGGTGGAAAAAGACAGTAAAACGTTCATTTACACCATTGTCGGTTCCGAGGAATCAGATGTCACCTCAAACAAAATTTCCATTCGTTCACCGTTCGGCCAGGCTGTTCTAGGCAAGAAAAAAGGCGAAAAATTCACTTTCAAAGCACCAAACGGCGAGCTTTCGTATGTGGTTAGTGATGTGAAGTAATATTACAAACTCACTTGCATGTGTCATTTTTGGAGCACGGATAAAAGTCTGCTGACTTTTTCCTCAAGCCTCACGCCAGCCGCGCTCCGGAGTCTCCAAAAACGACACATGCAAGTGAGTTTGTTTAGTCTTTCAAGTTTGGTATACTATATTTATCATGGCTTCACTAGATGAAATTCGTGATGGGAGAATACAGAAATTAAATTTGTTAAAAGAAAATGGTGTAAATCCATACCCGGCAAAAGTGTCGCGGGATTTTTCAGTGGAAGAAGTCAAAAAAGATTTTGAAAATTTGGAAAAATCCGAAAAGGAATTCAGCGTGGCCGGGCGCGTAATGGCTATACGTGGACAAGGCGCTATACTTTTTGCTGTCATTTTTGATGGTACAGAAAAAATTCAAGCAATCATAAAAAAAGACGAAATTGACGAAAATGTTTTCTCACTTTTTGTCGATACAGTGGACATTGGAGATTTTATTTCTGTCACTGGTACAGCAATGGTTTCTAAAACTGGTGAGCAGAGCATTTTGCTTAAAAACTGGACAATGGCTTCCAAGTCGCTTTTGCCTTTGCCGGAAAAATTTCACGGTTTGCAGGATGTGGACGAAAAATATCGCAAGAGATATTTGGATTTGCTCATGGATACCGAAACGCGCGATTTGATGATAAAGAAAAGCAAATTCTGGGACGTTACTCGCCAATTTATGAAAGACGAAGGATTTTTGGAAGTGGAAACACCGACACTCGAAACGACGACTGGCGGAGCCGAAGCAGAGCCGTTCAAAACGCACCACAATGACTACGATTTGGATGTATTTTTGCGCATTTCCGTCGGTGAGTTGTGGCAGAAAAGGCTGATGGCCGCTGGTTTTCCGAAAACTTTTGAGATTGGCAGAATTTATCGAAACGAGGGTTCATCGCCGGAGCATTTGCAGGAATTCACAAACATGGAATTTTATTGGGGCTACGCTGACTACCGCGATGGCATGGAATTGGTCAAAAAAATGTACAGAAAAATTGCCCTGGAAGTTTTTGGCAAAACGGAATTCACTACGCGCGGACACACTTTTGATTTGGCCAAGGAATGGGATTTGATTGATTACGTTGATGAAATAAAAAAGCAGGTGGGGATTGATGTCACGAAAGCGTCCACGAAAGAAATGGCGGAAAAACTTGATGAGCTTGGTGTAAAATATGATGGCGAAAACAGCGAGCGACTGACCGACTCGCTTTGGAAATATTGCCGCAAAAACATCTCCGGCCCGGCTTTTCTCGTCAATCATCCTGTGCTGATGGCTCCGCTCGCCAAATTGAATTCTGACGGAAAAACTGTGCAAGAATTTCAACCAATCATTGCCGGAAGCGAAATGGGCCGGGGGTATTCGGAGCTGAACGATCCAATCGACCAAAAAGCACGCTTTGAAGAACAGCAAAAATTGATTGATTCCGGCGACAAGGAAGCCATGATGCCCGACTGGGAATTTGTCGAAATGCTCGAACACGGTATACCACCAACCTGCGGTTTCGGTTTCGGTGAACGCTTTTTCGCTTTCCTGGCCGACCGCCCGGCACGCGAGTTGCAGTTATTTCCTTTGATGAGACCTAAAGAAAAATAGAATATAGAATTTGGAATATTGAATATAGATAAAAAAGACTCGTTTGCGCGAGTCTTTTTCGAGATATCCACAGGCAAAGTGGCCAATTGTGTTTGACGGTGGGAAGGAGTGGTATATAATAGATATTAAGTGGGAAAGAGTGGGAAAAATTTATGTGGAATTCATGAAGCGCGTTACATAATGAAAACAAATGTTGATTGGCGAATACACACATTCAATAGATGAAAAAAACAGAATTTCGCTTCCGGCGAAATTTCGCGCGGAGATGGGCAAGAAGATGGTGGTTACTCCGGGATTGGACGGATGTTTGTGGGTCTTCACTTACAAAGAGTGGCAGAAGATTGAGGAAAAGTTGAACCAGTCGTCGCTGGGTCAGGCTGATAATCGCGGTTTCAATCGTTTTATGTTTGCGGGCGCGACGGAAGCGGAAGTGGACTCGATCGGTCGAATTCTCATTCCAGATTTTCTCCGTGACAGGGCAAATCTGAAAAACAAAGTGGTGGTCATAGGCGTTTCCAGTCGAGTGGAAATTTGGAATGAGAAGACATGGACTGATTACAAGAAAGGCGTCGAGAAAACGGCCGACACGCTGGCGGAAAAGCTGGGACAGGTAGGAGTGTTGTAACAATTTTCAATTAACAATTTCCAATTTTCAATAAATGACACAATTTATCAATTAAACAAGTGAATTCAATTGGTTTATTGATTCATTGGAAAATTCATTGGAAATTGAAAATTGATACTTGGAAATTATGATTCATAAATCTGTTCTTTTACATGAAGCTATAGATGGACTGGATATTCACGAGGGCGACACCTTTGTTGACGGAACGTTGGGGAATGGCGGGCATACGGAGGAGGTTTTGAAACGGTTTGGCGACAGGGTGACTGTCATCGGAATCGATTTGGACGCGGACGCGCTGGCCAGGTCAAAGGAGCGACTTTCAAAGCAAGGCTGGAACAACGTCAAATACGCCCAGGGCAGTTTCCGGAACATCGACCAAATTTTAACGACACTTAGTGTTGTAAAGGTAGACAGGATTTTGCTGGATATCGGGTTGTCGTCGAATCAGTTTGAGGAATCGGGCAGGGGATTTTCATTTCAGAAAGATGAACCACTCGTCATGAATTTCAAAAAAGATTTGACCGAAAATGATTTGACCGCCAAAGAAATTCTGAACACATGGGACGAGGAAAACATTGTGGCGATACTTCAGGGCTACGGCGAGGAGCAGTTTGCGCCACGAATTGCCAAGGCGATTGTCCGATCCAGACAGCTCAAGTCGATTGAAACGACGTTTGAATTGGTCGACATTATCATGTCCGCTACGCCGAAATTCTATCATCATCGTAAAATCCACCCGGCTACCAAGACATTCCAAGCTTTGCGAGTGACAGTCAACGACGAGATCGGCGCGATTAAAGAAGGGGCGAGAAAAAGTTTTGATATTTTAAATCCGCAAGGCAGATTGGCAATCATTTCATTTCACAGTTTGGAAGACAGAGTGGTCAAACAATTTTTTAAGCAAATGGAGGATGACGGCGTCGGCAAGCGGGTGAACAAAAAAATCATCACACCAAGCCGAGAAGAAACTACCGAGAATCCACGATCGAGAAGCGCCAAATTGAGGATAGTTGAAAAACATGCCCGGTAGTAGAAGTCGGCATTGCGCCAAAGGCGCATAAAAAGATGCCGACTTCACTACAGGGCTATCCCGTAGTGAAAATGGCATTGAATAAATTCAAAATATATAGAAATTATGAATAAGTCGATATTATCAATATTAATCAAGAAAGTGACAATAAGCTCGTAGAGCGATGCCATTTTCTACTAACGGGATGGTAGAAAAAGTACTACAACTAAATACGGAAAAAAATATTTTTTGGACACTCGTCGCCATTCTGGCTTTTTGCGCCATGTTTTACATGTATTCGATCAATGTGACCATTCGAAACGTCGTGGCCCGCGAAAATTTGGAAAATAAAGCGGCCGAACTGACACTTACTATCGGCAACAAAGAATTTCAATACATCAGTTTGCGAAACACAGTCACACTTCCTTTGGCTTACTCGCTCGGTTTCAAAGATGTGACGGCGAAAACATACATCACAAAGAAAATTGTCGGTTTTGTGCTAAACTAGGTTTATGAAGTTCAACTATCTGACAAGAATACGGATTATTTCAATCTGTATTTTTATTTTTGGCTTGGTTCTGATCGGCAAATTGTACACCTTGCAGATCGTGAACGGTGATGTCTACACTCAAAAAGCCGACAGGCAATATGTTTCGGCCGGCGGGTCGCTTTTTTCGCGCGGCAGTATTTATTTCCAAAACAAAGATGGCACGATAGTTTCGGCCGCTACGCTCAAATCCGGTTTTATTGTTGCCGTCAATCCGGAAATTTTGAAAGATCCGGAGGAAGCGTATAAAAAAGCAAACGAAATTTTGCCGCTCGATCACGACATATTTATTGCCAAAGCGACAAAGAAAAACGATCCGTA
The DNA here is from genome assembly GCA_903861205.1 of uncultured bacterium. GTDB lineage: Bacteria > Patescibacteriota > Minisyncoccia > Phycocordibacterales > DATDWN01 > CAIOTC01. Next base: position 47,692 of record CAIOTC010000020.1, read on the forward strand.
CGAAGAGGTGGCCAAGCATGTTGACGAAACTTTGGGACAGCAAATCGCCGATTTGAAAATTCCTGGTCTCAATGCTTACAAAGAACGTTGGCGATTTTATCCGGGCGGAACTACGGCCGCCGCTACCGTCGGCATTCTCGGTTACAAAGGCGACGAATATGCCGGGCGATACGGACTGGAAAGCCAATACGAGAATATTTTAAAACGGACCGACAGTACCGATATCAATTTTTTCGCTCAAATTTTTTCAAATATAAAAACTACCTCCGGCACCCGTGCGCAAAGCGAGGGCGACATAGTGACCACAATAGAGCCGACAGTGGAGTCCGCGCTTGAAGCCGTGCTGGCCAGTACGAGCGAAAAGTGGAGCTCGGATTATGCCGGTGGAATCATTATGAACCCGACAACCGGAGAAATTTACGCTATGGCCGGATACCCGACATTTAATGCCAACGATTTTTCAAATGAAAAAAATGTTTCAATATTTTCAAATCCGCTGGTGGAAAATGTTTACGAAATGGGATCGATCATAAAACCGTTGACCATTTCGGCCGGCATTGATTCCGGAGTAATCACGGCCAGCTCGACTCTGGTGGACCACGGATTCATCATGTCAAACGGCAAGAAAATTTCCGATTTTGACAGCAAAGACCGCGGCACAGTGACCATGCAGGACGTTTTGTCGCAGTCGCTCAACGTCGGTGTGGCGCATGTCGTTTCTCTCCTCGGCAATAAATTGTTTTCGCAATACATGTTGAATTTTGGTTTGAACGAAAAAACCGGAATTGATTTGCCGAATGAAGGAAAAGATTTGGTTAAAAATTTGAACAACAATATCGACATCGATCATTTCACCGCTTCTTTCGGACAGGGAATCGCTCTCACGCCGATTAGCACGGTCAGGGCGCTGTCCGCCATTGCCAACGGTGGCGTTTTGGTTGATCCTCACGTGGTCAAACGCGTGAGCTACAAGGCCGGTTTTTCCACCGATACGCCGGTGGTTCAGGGCGCGCGTGTCATAAAACGCGAAACGGCGGAGGAGGTGACACGCATGATGATCTGGAGTGTCGATCACGTTTTGCAGGATGGAAAAATGAAAATTGCCAATTTCAGCGTGGCTGCCAAAACTGGCACGGCCCAAATTGCAAATCCGGCCGGAGGGGGATATTATGAAGACAGATTTTTGCATTCGTTTGTCGGTTTTTTCCCGGCCTACAATCCAAAGTTTTTCATCTTTTTGTACATGGTTTATCCGAAAGGGGCGCAGTACGGCTCGGAAACGTTGACGGGACCGTTCATGGATTTGACCAAGTTTTTGATAAATTATTATGAGGTAGCACCAGATAGGTAAGTAAAATACAATTTTTAATTTAAAATTTATAATTTAAAATAAATTTAAAATGACTGAATTTTTAAATTTTAAATTCATTAAAAATTCTAAATTCTAAATTTTAAATTATTCATGATATTTCTCAAACATATCGCAAAACAAATTTTCCAATACGAAGCGCGGCTTGTACTGCGCAGGTATCATCCTAAAATCATCGCTATTACCGGCAGTGTTGGAAAAACTTTGACCAAGGATACGTTGTATGCCATTTTGTCCAAGAAATTTTTTGTTCGCAAAAGTGAAAAAAGTTTTACGACCGAGCTTGGCGTGCCTCTTTCGGTCATCGGCTGTCCGTATGGCAGTGGTTCTGTTTTGCAATGGACACAGAATATTTTGATTGGTCTTCGATTGCTTGTTTTCAAATCCAAATATCCGGATTGGCTCATTTTGGAAATTGACGGTGACAAGCCCGGCGACTTTTTGAAATTGAGCTCGTGGCTTTCGCCGGATATTTTAGTCGTCACGGCGGTGGGTGGAGTGCCGGCGCATATTGAGGAATTTGGCAGTGACGTCGAAGCGTTTTTGAACGAGAAAAAAAGTTTGATCGATTCCGTCTCGCGCGATGGAGTGATTATTTTCAATGAAGATGACGAGGTGACAGATCGACTGGTCAAGGGCGCATCCGCGAGGACAATCTCGTGTGGGACGACTTCGGATTGTGCCGTCAGTTCAAAAGATTTCAAAATATTGTACAGCAAAACAAAAAACGGCCAAACGGTAAACGGCATGTCTTTTGAAATATTTATTAACGGCAAATCATGTCCGGTAACCATTTTGTCGTATCTCGGAGAGCCGATTCAGAATGCCGTTTTGCTTTCCGTGGCCGCGGCGAAAGAGCTCGGCGTTTCTCCGGAAGATAGCGTGGCGATCCTCGGCAAATTAAATTTCGCGCCGGGACGGATGAATCTCGTAACGGGATTGAAGGATACGATTATCATCGATGATTCGTACAATTCCTCGCCGATTGCTATGAAGCAAGCCGTGGCAGTTTTTTCGCAGATTAAAAATGTCGGCCGAAAAATCGCGGTCATCGGCGACATGTTCGAGCTCGGCAGATTTTCAGCGCAGGAGCATGTTCGCATAGCCCAGGAACTTCACGGTGTCGCTTCATATGTCATTTGTGTCGGTATTCGCAGTCGCCGAATAGGCGAAGAATTGCTCTCGCTCGGCTTTGACGAGTCGTCGCTTGTTTGCGTTGACACATCATACGAAGCCGGAAATATTTTGCAAAATATTATTCAAGCGGGAGATTTGATTTTAATAAAAGGCTCGCAAGCTATGCGCATGGAACGCGTGGTCGAGGAGGTGATGCGCCACCCGGAGGACAAAGCGACCGTTTTGTGCCGTCAAGAAAGCGAATGGTTGGGTAGGGAATAATTTTTCATAAAAAAAGCCCCGGAGCGGACTCAGGGGCATCGGGCTTTTTTTACGAACATTTTTGCGAACAAAAACAGAACAAATAACAACTCGCTCAGATCAGGGGGTGGGTTATTCCGCCCGTCTAGTCAACTTGTGCTTTCGCACCTGCTGGCCAAAATTGCGGGTTTCCCCAACCTCCTGATACTTTCGCATCCGTCGGCCGCATTTTTGTGCGCCCAAAGATACCCATATTACCATCGACAAGTGGACTTGCCTTCGGCTCCCAGGGTGGGGATTTGACCGTCTAGTCTTTTGTTGGCTCTAAACCAAATGCTGTTTATCCTTACCGGCATTCCAAGGACGTTTACTTCTGCCAGAATCCCTTTGGATTTGGAGATTAACCCGACAGAAATAATTTTTCGGTTTGGTCAATGATACAAGGACTGCTCTTGTTTTGTCCCGCTTTTGACGGCGAAACTTTGAAGGGAATTTCTTCCCACTGATTGCTTAGCTTTAAACTGAGAGCAAGATATCCACTCTACGCTCTCCAATCAGTACAGCCTTCCGTATCTGTTCCGGTTCTGGTGGCAAATATACACTTGTCGGATGAAGATGGTGGGAAGATGGAGATGAGATAAAAAAACAGCACACCACTTGGGTGCGCCGTTATGAAGTCGAACCTAAAACTGTTTCCGATTGAGTGCTTTGTCTTTCGCGATTGCAATAGCCGCCTCACTCAGTTTTTCTGATCCCATACATTCCGCATTCATGAGAGAATCATCCTTGATATCAGGAACTCCCAGTAAATGACCAATTTCATGAACCATGACAGAGGTCTTACTACATTCTCCGGGATCGCCAACAATCCAAACCGTAGGGTTATCACCACCAAGCACACTGCACGCAATCGCAATTTCACTCCTGCATACGTCACGTTTATCGGCCACGAGGGTAAAAGATGGTACCTTTACTTCTTTTTGCCAGATTTCCGTCGCCCGCATTGCCGCAGGAGCCCATTCTTTCCAAAGCGCAAGATTCTTTTTGTCTCGCTTATCTACCATGGAAATTTTGAATTCCTCGGTAGATGTCACCTTTTGTTCTTTTGCGGTTGCTGATGACCCTGTCGAAACAGAAGTTCGATTAGCAGTCGATCTCCCAAGGAGCGTTCCCATTGCGAAAACTAACAAAGTAAAACTAATGGACCAAAGAATATTGAAAAGGTTTTGGTCAGATACGACCTTTTTTGTCTCAACGCCTTCAGTTACACCACCCACCGTGCACGGGTATTCGTAAGTTGCTGCCAAACACTTTTGAACTTGCATTGTTTATGCCTCCTGGCTCAGGATAGCATACTAAATCTGAAAGTCAAGTGTGACCCTACGCGGGGTCGAACCGCGCTTCTAGCCTTGAGAAGGCTATGTCCTAGCCGATAGACGATAGGGCCGTGAAATAAATATAACATTCCAATGATCTTTTGTCACTTGTTTTTATTTGGTGGGGGAATATAATGTAGGTGTGAGTTGAGTTAGGGTTGTGTGGTTGAGGTTGAGCGATGATATTCATCCTCCCTCCCACACAAGACCCTTCCGTCATTCACAAGTTCCTTCTGACAGGCCGATCGAAACTAGTATCGATCACTCTGTCACTTATGTTTTGGCAAGTTGATATCAATTTGCCCCGTTTCCCACAAAGGCGTCCTTCGGGATGGCCTTTTTTGCTATGAAAAATTTTTTACAAAAAAAGTGGCACTGATTTCTCAGTGCCGGTTAATGCTTGCTTGTTGCAATGCAATATAAAACTGTCACAAGGATCAATGATCCGACAAACTCGCAAGAAACGAGAATAAATAACTTTGAAAAATATTCACATATTGTTTTGCTCATTTCCTTTGAACCTCCGAAATAGTTATACATGAACTGTATGATAAAGTCAAACCCTGTTAACATCTTTTGTGGTTTTGCTGTGGCAGATTGTATATAATGTATACATGGAGCAATTTAAAAGTCCGCAGGAGGAAATAAATTTTTTGCGCGAGCAGATTACCAGCAAAGAAAAAGTCTTGAGCGAAAAAGATTTCAGCGTGGAAAAAGATACCCTGGTTCACGATCAGATTTCTCGTTACCGCGATGCCAGTCCGGCCGAAATTTTGCACCAGGATTACGCGCTCACCCCGGAAAACACAAATGAAATTGTTCTGAATCTGACGCCGGAACGCCACGACAAAAAAATAAAAGAGTTGGTTAAAATAATGGACGAAAAAGGCGTCAAAAATGCGCTGTCTGTTTTGTCGAAGTTCAAAGATCCGCACCTGGAAGACGACTTTCACCGCTTTTTGGTTCAATATGTCAAGGGTGGCAAGAAGCCGAAAGATTTCGCGCCAAAGGAAGAAAAATTCCGCGGCGTTGACATGGTTTTGTACGAGGTTGTTTTGCCGGAGGATAATTTTTCCTCACCTGGTGAGGAAAAAAACAAAACACTCAAGGAACTTATTTCCAGCATGGAGCAATTTTTTTCCGGCATGCTTTCGGTCACGACTAAAGACGAAAAAGGAAATTACATTTCGCTGGAAATCGCCAATTCAAACGGCAGTGACCAGTTTATTTATTATGTGGCTGTGCCGGCAAAATACAAAGATCTTTTCGAAAAGCACATCATTTCCGTTTTTCACAACGCGCGTTTGACGGAGAAAATCGACGACTACAATGTTTTCAACGAGGAGGGTTTTTCCGTCGGTTCGTGTTTGAAGACGAAAGAAAATCCGATTTATCCGTTCAAAACTTACGAGCAATTTGACCACGATCCGATGAATGTGGTGCTCAACAGCTTTTCCAAAATCAAAAAAGACGGTGAGGGTGCCGCGCTTCAGATTATTTTTGCTCCGCGAGGGGATTATTATTACAAACGCTACGAATACGCGGTCAAGCAAATTGAAAAAGGCGTCAAAACGAAGGAAGCGATAAATCAGCCGGAAACATTTTGGGGTGAAGCGGGTCAGACATTAAAAACTTTGTTTGTTGAGCCCGAGAAAAAGGACAAGGACAAACCTGTCGACAATGATGCAATAACCAAAATCCGGGCCAAAATGTCGAGCACTATCGTGGCCACCAATATTCGCTTGGTTGTTTCGAGCCAGAATCAAACCGACGCCGAAAATATTTTGCATACCATCGAGTCTAGCTTCAACCAATTTTCCGACACTGCTTCAAACGGTTTAGTCTGGAAGCACATTGAAAAGAGCGCGTTGCAAAAAATGTTCCGCGAATTTTCATTCAGAATGTTTAATGGAGATGAGACGATTCCACTCAATTTGCACGAGCTGACAAGTCTTATTCATTTCCAAACCAACACACTTTCGCCAACGCCACAGCTCAAACAAACACAGTCTGTCACTGCGCCTGCGCCGGCCGATATGAAAAATAGCGGGACATTTTTGGGTGTCAACAATTTCCGCAATGTTGAGACAAAAGTTTTCATCGGCGACGAAGATCGTCTGCGGCACATGTACATCATCGGCCAGACCGGTGTTGGAAAAACTGTTTGTTTGAAAAATATGGTTATCCAGGATATCGAGCGAGGCAACGGCTGTTGTTTTATCGATCCGCACGGCACAGATATTTTGGACGTTTTGGCCAACATTCCGCAGGAGCGTTTTCAAGATGTCATTTATTTTGATCCGAGTTACACGGAACGGCCGATGGCGCTCAATATGCTCGAATACGATCTGCGATTTCCGGAACAGAAAACTTTTGTGGTCAACGAACTGTTTTCCATTTTCCAAAAATTATACGGCGGGGTTCCGGAGTCGATGGGGCCGATTTTCGAGCAATATTTTCGCAACGCCACCATGCTGGTTATCGAGGATCCGGAGACCGGTTGTACACTGCTCGACGTTTCGCGCGTCATGGCCAACAAAGCTTATCGCGATTTGAAAATTTCTCGCTGCAAAAATCCGGTGGTGGTGGAGTTTTGGAAAGAAGTGGCCGAAAAAGCCGGTGGGGAAGCGGCGCTCTCGAACATTGTGCCGTACATCACCAGCAAGTTCGATGTCTTTTTGGCCAACGACATCATGCGGCCGATTATCGCGCAGGAAAAATCGTCCTTCAATTTCCGCGATATCATGGATAATAAGAAAATTTTGCTGGTCAACCTTGCTAAAGGCCGGCTCGGCGACATCAACGCAAACTTGATTGGGCTCATTTTGGTCGGAAAGATTTTGATGGCGGCACTCTCGAGAGTAGATTTGTTGACACCCGGTGTCAATGAGTTGTCCCCATTTTATCTTTACATCGACGAGTTCCAAAACATCACCACTGATTCGATTTCCACTATTTTGTCGGAGGCGCGCAAATATAAATTGTCGCTGACCGTAGCGCACCAGTTCATTGCCCAGCTCCAGGAAAAAATTCGCGACGCCGTTTTTGGCAATGTCGGCTCGATTGTCTCTTTCCGCGTTTCAGCCGAGGACGCCGAATATTTGGAAAAACAATTTTCACCTGTTTTCACAGCCAAGGATATTATGAATATTGATAACTTGAATGCGTACGTCAAAATGCTGGTGGATGGCCGGGCCGAAAAAGCATTTAACATCAAAGAACCATTTCCGCCAGCCGGCAATCCGGCTATCGTCGAATCATTAAAACAACTTTCATATCTGACATATGGTGGCAATCGCGCCGAAATCGAAGCGGGGATTTTGCAGAAGTACAAAAAGTAAAACCCCGCCGACGACCTTAGTCGTTGACGGGGCACACGTGCTCGTTGGCCTCGAACCTCATCTGACGAGACCCAACAAGTCTCCGGAAGTTTTTGAGTTCGGCGAGAAATTCTTTTTCTTTGCGATCTCTCTCCGCGAACTCTTTTTTCCTCATTGCGCCCAACCTCCCGAGTCGGGACAAGGCATTGTGATCTCCAAGCCGTTGGGCAGTTAAAACGCTCGGCGGTTTTTCGCGATTTCTCATACCAAACCTCCTGATACAATTATACTACCAACCAATATAAAAGTCAAGCTAAACTGTGGATAACTAAACCAATTTTTGGACACCGGGTGTCAACGAATAGGAGGGCTTAGTTGAGCCACTAATTGGTGAGGAGTTCATCGACAACGGATTTGACTGTGTCGCCATCGGTTTGACCTTTGAATTCTTTCATCAGCGCACCCATGAATTTGCCCGCGCCGGATTTGTCGGTCACTCCAAGTTCCGCTTTTTTGGCCACAGCCACTTTCATAACATCTTCTCGTGACATCATTTGCGGTAAGTAAGTTTCCAAGATGGCCATTTCGGCTTTTTCACTTTCCGCCAGTTCTGGTCGTCCGCCTTTTGTGAATTGTTCAATCGAATCTTTGCGTTGTTTAACTTGTCTACGGATGACGGCAATAACCTCGTCATCTTTCAGTTCTTCCGTCGGTGGTCGTTTGGTGGCGACAAGTTCATTTGTAAACCCGGCCAAAAGTCCGCGCAAAACGGACAATCGTACTTCCTCCCGTGCCCTCATGGCTTCTTTGACTTGATCTCGAATTGTTTGTTGTAGTGACATGTTATTTATTTTGTAATTGTCTTTCCAATTTGGCGATTCGCATTTCGTGGTTTTTAAAACTTGTTTTCATGGCATCAACAACCATCACAAGCGGTCCTAAAATATTTTCAATATTTTTCATTCTGTCATCTATGCTGTCCAATTTTAATTTAACTTCGAACATTGATCTATCCAAACCATCTACTCTTTTTTCCAATACGTCGAACCTGTTTTCCAAGACATCGAATCTTTTGTCTTGCCCTGCAAATCCTCCTTGAACCATAATAGCCAAGTCATCGATGGTTATTTCTTTTTTTGCGGAGACTTTCTTTTTCATAATTTACATTATATCAGAGTGTAAAAAAAGATAGCAAGATGAATTCTTTAATTTTTCCTGTTATAATATAGTTATGGAGATAATACTCTATATTCTTATTGGGCTAGTGGTTGGTGGAACGATCGCATATTTATTGCGGTCGAAGCCAGAAACAAACGACACCGGGCTCAAACTAATTCTCCAGCAAATCAATGAGCTCAATCGCACGGTGGATGCCAAAATCGGCGAAAGTAGCCGGCATATGAACGAATCGGTGCGGACGCAACTTGGCGAGTCAGCCAATTTGATTCGTGAAGTGACGAAAGGTTTGACCAAACTCGACGAAACGAATCGTCAGGTGGTTTCTTTTGCCGATCAACTCCAAAATTTGCAGGACATTTTGAAAAATCCGAAACAGCGCGGAATTTTAGGCGAATATTATCTGGAAACGTTGCTGAAAAATGTTTTGGCGCCGGCGCAATATCAGATGCAATACGCTTTTGCCAGCGGGGAAATTGTTGACGCGGTTGTTTTTGTCAAAGATAAAATCATTCCGATTGACTCCAAATTTTCGCTTGAAAATTACAACCGTTTGACCGAGGCCAAAGATCCGACCGAAAAAGATCGGCTGGAAAAACTTTTTGTCAGTGACCTGAAAATCCGCATTACCGAAACGGCCAAATACATTCGGCCAGCCGAGGGGACGATGGATTTCGCTTTTATGTTCATTCCACACGAGGCTATTTATTACGATTTACTCATCAACAAAATCGGTGGAATTTCCGACGATACGGAAAATTTGATTCAACGTGCGGCCGGAAAATACAAAGTCATTATTGTTTCGCCGACTTCATTTCTGGCTTACTTGCAAACGGTTTTGCAAGGACTCAAAGCCATGCAAATCGAGGAAACGGCCAAGGATATTATCAAACGTGTGGGCGAGCTCGGCGAACATTTGAAAAGGTACGAAACATATCACGGCAAGTTGGGCACTTCGCTCGAAACGGTGGTCAATCATTTCAACGCTTCGAGTAAAGAATTCAAAAAAGTGGACAAGGATGTCATGCGAATAACTGGCACGTCGGTGGACATCGAAACGTCGCTGATTGAAAAACCGGAAGATAGTAGTCAGTAGTTAGTAGATAGCATTTAGGAATAAATAGGAAAAATTATTATTAATTATTACAAAAATATGAAATTTTTTTGGGAATCAAAACCAGCGGTTGTGGAGCAAGATCAAGAAAAAGTGGCGGAACTCGTGCGCATGGTGCAACAATGGTCAAATGTTGAATCGTTTGCCAGTGAGCCGGGTTCTTCTCACGGTGGTGATAATACAAATGTTTCAGAATTAGTTGCAAATATTTCTGAACAAGCAAAAACATTGTCATCAGATCAAATCGACGGCGCATTTAAAATGGCACAATTAAATGATGAGGAAATAGGTAGATTGAAAGAATTGCTTGGTAGGTAGGCGGGTGTGGATAAGTGATTGCAACAAAAAACACTTCATGATAAGTTAATATAGGAAATACGTTCGCGATCAGCACGCTTTGAATTGCCATAACTCGCTCTACCTCGTTTAGCTGCGTAGCCACAAAACTGTTCCGCAGCTCGGACTAAATGCGATCGATTATCGAGATGTCGGTTGCAGGCAGTTAACCCGTTCAACCAGGAGGTAACCCCCCCGTGAATATTCATTCTCCTCCGATGAAGGATGGCGGCGACTAGCGTTCCCAGTGCCAAAGGGTAAGTTGCGGGGCGGCCGCGAGTGGCCCCCCGCAACGCAAATTTGTTCATTCGTTTTCACACGACGACCCTTCGGGGTTGTTTTTGTTTAAAAATTTATTGTGGAAAACTGCTTGCGTAAAAAATTACTACATGATATCTTAATGAAGAAGTTGTTCATTTTTGTTGAGGAGGAATTTCTCTTGAAGCATTCTTCTCATCAGCGGCGGGCCAGGGATAAGGATATTCTGCCCTAGCTTCCGGCTAGGGCGAGCGATAGAAGCGAGGGAAAGTCGGCAATGAGCCGAAACCTCAAGACTGACATCGCGTCAAACACCGGCGGTGGGGGCATGGCAAAGCGCGAAACTTGCCCCCACAAACCATTTCACAACGCGAGCTACGGCTCGTGTTTTTCTTTTTCAATCTACGCTATAGCGTAAATCATAAATTTTTATTTTTCATATTTATGTTGTATTGTGTAGCGTATGCAATTTAAGATAAAAAAAGATTTTCAACCTGCTGGTGATCAGCCACAGGCGATTGAGAAGCTGGTCAGTGGTGTCAAAAAAGGTCTGAAGCACCAGACCCTTTTGGGCGTGACCGGAAGCGGAAAAACTTTCACCGTGGCCAATGTTATCCAGGAAATTCAGAAGCCGACGTTGGTCATTGCCCACAACAAAACTTTGGCCGCTCAACTGGCGCAGGAGTATCGCGAATTTTTTCCCGAAAATGCCGTGCACTATTTTGTTTCGTACTACGACTACTATCAGCCGGAAGCTTACATGCCTGTTTCGGACACATACATAGAAAAGGAAGCGATGATAAACCAGGAAATTGAACGTTTGCGACACGCCTCGACGCAGGCGCTTCTGACGCGCAAAGATGTCATTATTGTGGCGTCTGTTTCGTGCATTTACGGCCTCGGTTCGCCGGTGGAGTATGAAAAAGTTAATTTGAAAATTGGCGTAGGCGAGCGAGTTTCCCGCGCAGAATTCATCCGCAAACTAATCGACATTCATTTCGAACGCACTACGGCGGATTTGTCGCCGGGACAGTTTCGGGCTATCGGCAACATGGTGGAAATCATGCCAGTGTCGGAAAAGTGCATTTTTAGAATTGAAATCGAAAATAGTAAAATCGAGAAAATTTTAAAAATCGACGCGATAACGAGAACGATTTTGGAAGAGACACAAGTTTTCTTTTTGTTTCCAGCCAAACATTTTATTTCCACCAAAGAACAAAGCGCGCAGGCTTTCAAAACAATCAAAGCGGAATTGGCCGGGCAATTGAAAAAATTTGAAAAGGAGGGAAAACTTTTGGAGGCGGAACGTCTCAAGCGACGAACGAGCTACGACTTGGCGCTTATTCGAGAGATTGGATATTGCAACGGAATCGAAAACTATTCGCGGCATTTTTCCGGCAAGTCAGCGGGCGAACCGCCGGACACTTTGTTGTCGTACTTCCCACATAAGGCTGATGGCTCGGCTGATTTTTTAACTATCATCGACGAGTCGCACGTTTCTGTCCCTCAAATTGGCGCGATGTACAACGGCGACGCGGCGCGCAAGCAAGCTCTGGTGGACTATGGTTTTCGCTTACCGAGTTGTCGTGATAATAGGCCTTTGAAGTTTGAAGAATTTGAACAGCGAGTTGGTCAGACGATTTACACCAGCGCCACGCCGAGCGATTACGAACGTGAGCACAGCACACAAGTGGTGGAGCAGGTTATTCGCCCGACCGGGCTTATCGATCCGGTGGTGGAGGTGCGCCCAATAGTGAGTGGAAAAGTGTCAAGGGTGCCCCTTGCCATGCGAAGCCAAATGGCAAAGGGCACCTTTGACACGAGTGAGAACTATCCCGGCCAGATTGCCGACTTCATTGTCGAAGCTGAAGAAAATATCAAGGCTGGCGGACGAGTGATTGCCACGACGCTGACCAAAAAAATGGCGGAGGACTTGTCGGAATATTTGAAAGAAAAAGGGATTAAAGCCGAATATTTGCACAGCGACATCAAAACGATCGAGCGAATCGAGATTTTGACCAACTTACGTAAAGGGCCGGAAAACGGTGGTTTTGATGTGCTTGTCGGAGTGAACTTGCTCCGCGAAGGTTTGGATTTGCCGGAGGTGACACTCATCGGCATTTTGGACGCGGACAAGGAGGGATTTTTGCGTAGCGACACATCGCTCATTCAAATCATCGGCCGCGCCGCCAGAAATGTAAAAGGCAAAGTGATTTTATACGCCGACAGCGTGACCAAGTCGATGAAATTTGCTATGGATGAAACGAATCGCCGCCGAGCAATCCAGATTGCTTACAATACAAAACACGGCATCACTCCGAAAACGATTATTAAAAAAATTCAGGATATCACCGACCAACTGCAATCCAAACACCAAAAAACTGTCAAAGAACTTTTAACCTTCGATATTAAAACGGAAAAAAATATCAAGTCGGTTATAAAATACAAAGAAAAACAGCTGAACTCCGCCGTCAAAATCCTCGACTTCGAAACAGCAGCGCTTTTGCGTGACGAAATTGTGGAGTTGACAAAGTTGGTGGAAAAATAAAAGTGCGCAGCCGTGGCCGCACACTGATAAAAAGCTTTTACCATTCTGAGAAATGTTTAGGAATCGGACGATCTCCGACCAATCGTGTCTGTTCTCTAATCAGGCGTTGCCGGAGAGATTTGATATCAGAAATCAGTTCAAGGCGCGGATCATCTTCTTCGCCTTGGTACAACTCAGAATTGCACATCACATAGTTGACTATGTAACGGAATTCTTCCATCGAAATTTCTTTTCCTGCTATTAACAATTTGTTGTAGCAAGGTAAAGTCATCACGGACAACTGGTCATTTCCTTCACCGACAACAAGTGACATACAAGTACCTCCGGAGAAAAGACTACATTTATTTGCAAAAATAGTCAATGGTGCTATAATAACTCTGTTACACGTACACCCAATGGGCAATCCATGGGCGTGTTTCTGTATATTTCTGATGCGTTTCTGTCATTCCCGCGAAGAGCCTGTCCTCGACCTGATCGGGGACGGGAATCCAGACTTAAAATGTAACCTAGATTCCAGCCTGCGCGGGAATGACATGAAAAAGTGGGAATGACAAAAATATGAAAAAAGAACAAAAAATAATCGGCGAAAAAATAATCGTCAAAGGCGCGCGGACACATAACTTGAAAAACATCACGGTGGAGATGCCGCGTAATAAGATGATTGCTTTCACCGGATTGTCTGGAAGTGGCAAATCGTCGCTGGCTTTTGACACTATTTTTGCCGAGGGTCAGCGCCGATACGTGGAGTCGCTTTCGTCGTACGCGCGGCAGTTTTTGCGCCAAATGCAAAAGCCGGACGTGGATGAGATTGTTGGTCTTTCGCCGGCAATTTCCATTGATCAGAAATCGCGTTCAAACAATCCGCGTTCGACCGTGGCGACCATCACCGAGATCTACGACTACTTGCGCATTTTGTATTCGCGCGTCGGACATCCGCACTGTTTGGTTTGCGGTGAGGAAATCAAAAAACTTTCCAACGAGGAAATCAAAAATTTTGTGCTGGAAAAAATCGCGGTATACAAGAAGGATATTAAATCTAAGAATTTGTTGACACTTAGTGTCGGGGACGGGAAAATGGCGGTGAAAAAAGAAGATCAAATCAAGCAAGCTATTTCTGATGCGAAAAATCGAATGTACATAGAGATTTTTGCGCCGGTGGTGCGAGGACGAAAGGGCGAATACTACCAGTTGCTTTACGATTTGCTCGGCAAAGGTTACTCGCATGTGCTCGTCGACGGAGTTCGCAAATCTTTGCGCGACAGAATTGAGCTGACAAAAACAAAACGGCACTCAATTGACGTTTTGGTCGACAGCATCAGCATGTTGGATTTTGTAAATGATCAAAAAAGCGCCGAGGAAAGGTTGTCGGAAGATTTGGAAAAAGCTCTGCATGAGTCCGATGGTGTCGTTCGAATCGTTTTTAAAGGTGAGGATTCGTTGACACCCGGTGTCAAAGTCTCCCAGACACCGGGTGTCAACGAATCTGCAGAAAAAGAATTTTTCATGTCCAATAAACTTTCGTGTCCAAACGACGGCTATTCATATCCGGAAGTTGAACCTCGGTTGTTTTCTTTCAACTCGCCGTATGGCGCTTGCCCGGAATGCAACGGTCTCGGTACACGATATTTTTTTAGCAAGGAAGTTTGTCCGGTCTGCCACGGCGCGCGATTGCGACCGGAAGCGCTCCATGTGACTTTGGGTAATAGCCCTAGGTCTCACCTAGGGCAGAATATTAATGGTCTAAATATTGTGGAACTGACAGCCATGTCAATCAAAGACTGCTACGATTTTTTTGAACATCTCAAATTGACCGAGCGCGAAAAAAGTATCTCCAAAGTGGTTTTGCGAGAAATCGAATCGCGTTTGCTTTTCATGCTCAACGTCGGCATCGAATATCTCCAGCTCGATCGCCGAGCTCATACACTTTCTGGCGGAGAAGCCCAGCGTATTCGCTTGGCGTCACAACTTGGCTCGGGACTCGTCGGCGCGTTGTATGTACTCGACGAACCGACCATCGGACTTCATTCCCGCGACAACGCTCGGTTGGTGGAAACTTTGCTCGAGTTGCGCAATCTCGGCAATACTATAATAGTGGTCGAGCACGACGAGGACACAATTTTTGCTTCGGATTATTTGGTGGACATCGGACCAAAAGCTGGCGTGCACGGCGGGGAAGTGGTGGTTGCCGGGTATCTTGACGAACTTATCTCGGCAAAAAAGAACGAGTCTGGATCGCTCACGCTGGATTATTTGCGCGGTGACAAAATTATTGAGTTGCCTGAGTCTCGTCGAGAGTCGCCAAAAGGTGAGTTACAAATTCGCGGTGGAAAAATTTTCAATATTAAAAATTTGAATGTCGATTTGCCGCTGGGGAAATTTGTGGCGGTGACTGGTGTGTCCGGCTCTGGCAAGTCGTCTTTTGTTTACGAAATTTTGCACAAAAATTTGCAGGCGCGTTTTGAGCGTAAATATCGCAGCGCCGAAATTTTCAACTGCAAATCTTTCGCCGGAACCGAATATCTCGGCCGAGCCATTTTGATCGACCAGTCGCCGATTGGCCGAACCCCGCGCAGCAATCCAGCCACTTACACAGGCAGTTGGACGTTTATTCGCCAACTTTTCGCCGAAACTGCCGAGGCGCGAGCGCGCGGATGGAAAGCCAACAGATTTTCATTTAACGTCAAAGGTGGGCGGTGCGAAGTTTGCGGCGGCAACGGAGAAATTGAAGTGGAGATGCACTTTTTGCCGACGGTTTACGTGCCGTGCGATGTCTGTCACGGCCGGCGATTTACCAAAGAAACGTTGGAAGTAAAATACAAGCACAAAAATATTTACGACGTGCTTTCGATGACTGTCGAGGAGGCGCTGAAATTTTTCGAGGACATTCCAGCGGTGGCCGATCGTTTGAGAACACTCAATGAAGTTGGCCTCGGATATTTGCAACTTGGCCAGTCAGCTACAACACTTTCGGGCGGTGAAGCCCAACGCGTCAAAATTTCCAGCGAGCTTTATCGTCCGCACTTGCAGAAAACGATTTACTTGCTCGACGAGCCGACGATCGGTTTGCATTACGAGGACGTTAAAAAACTGATCGAAATTTTGCAAACCTTGGTCAATCACGGAAACACGGTGGTGGTTATTGAGCATAACATGGATATTATCAAGTCATGCGATTATGTCATCGACATCGGACCGGAAGGCGGAGATGGTGGCGGACAACTGGTGGCCAAAGGCACGCCGGAGGAAATAGCGAACACAGAGAAATCCTACACCGGGCAGTATCTCAGGAAAGCACTCAAGCAATACAAAGCGTACCGCTCGCATTAATCCTCCTTTTTTAAAGGAGGTGCCCGCAGGGCGGAGGATTTTTTGAATTCAAAATCCCTCGGCCTTTGGCCACTCCCTTTAGGAAAGGGAGAATTAAATCCAAGACAAAAAGAAAAGGCGCCGGGATCTCCGGCACCTCTGGCGGCTAATCGAAATCTAGAGGGTTGATTTTCAGCCCTCGCCGTCGAGCTTCTCTCATGGTCCTTATGGAAAGAATCGTGAGTAAATCTTCCGGCGACCCCTCCCCGCTAATCTGAAAAATAATTTCTACGCCGGGTTGCGCGACGTATGTTTCGCCCCATAATCTAAAGTGGGGCATAATATCATTACCTAATTTGACTACATAAATCGTTCCTTGCATGTGCTTCCTCCGATAATTATGATATAATAGATAAAATGAATAGTCAAGCCATCAAAAAGAAAATAGCCAGGTTGCCGGATGCGCCTGGGGTGTATCAATTTTTGCGAGGGAAAAAGATTCTTTACATCGGTAAAGCGACATCTCTGCGCGATAGGGTGCGGAGCTATTTTGCCGGGGATATTGAAGTCACTCGCGGACCGCTAATTTCTAAAATGCTTGGGCGATTCGACGATATCAAATTTCAGAAAACTGATTCCGTTTTGGAAGCACTGATTTTGGAAGCGAATCTCATCAAAAAATATCAGCCGGAGGCCAACACAATGGAAAAGGACGACAAAAGTTTTAATTTTGTTGTGATTACCGACGAGAATTTCCCGCGTGTTCTCGTTGTCCGCGGCAGGGAATTAGAAACATCGAGTGTCGGCGGCGAAGCAACGCAGTCACTTGGTGTTGGGAAATTATTGTATTCCTTCGGTCCCTTCACCAACGGCAGACAACTCAAGGAGGCAATGAAAATCGTCCGCAAACTTTTTCCATACCGCGATAGGTGTCAACCTGTGGACACCGGGTGTCAACGAAAAGGAGGGCTAAAAATAAGGCCATGTTTCAATCGCCAGCTCGGATTGTGTCCGGGGGTTTGCACGGGAGAAATTAGCAAAAAAGATTATGCAAAAACGATAAAGAACATCAGGTTATTTTTTGAAGGTAATAAAAAACAAATCGTTAAAAATTTGGAAAAAGAAATGAAAATTTTGGCCAAAAATCGCGAGTTTGAAAAAGCCGGAAAAATAAAAAATAAAATATTCGCTTTGAATCATATCCGCGATGTGGCGCTGATTAAAAATGCGGATTCCCAAGGTCTGGCCTTTAATGCCCAATTCCCCAAGGACAGACCTTTGAATGCAGGGTTCAGAATTGAATCCTACGACGTTGCGCACATGTCAGGGCAAAATGTTGTCGGGGTGATGACGGTGGTGGAAAACGGCGAGACCAAAAAATCAGATTACAGAAAATTTAAAATTCGAGAAAATCCGGGAGTGAATGACACCAAAGCATTGGCGGAAATTTTGACGAGACGACTCGGGCACATCGAGTGGTCTTTGCCGAATCTGATCGTCGTTGATGGGGGAGTGGCACAGAGAAATGTTGCAGAGAAAGTGCTGAAAGAAAACGGCGCGCAAATTCCCGTTGTGTCGGTTGTGAAAGACGATCATCACCGACCAAAACAAATTCTCGGTGACCCCGGTAGCAGAGCAAAGCTCGCTACGGGGCAGGCCGGCGGTTGGAATGAAATTGAGAGGCAGATTTTATTGGCTAACTCTGAAGCGCATCGCTTCGCCCTATCTTTTCATAAGCAATTAAGAAGTAAAAATTACCACTGAGCAAATTTTGTCGAGCCAACACTTTTCCGGCGCATTGCGGAATGCGTGAAGACATGAGCAGGAAGAAAATTTTCACCAGAAAATTATTCTGGCGACGGAAAAGTGTTGGATTGTAAGAAATTTGCGACTATGACTTTTCCACATTGCTTCAAAATTTTTTTTCTGTATAATGAACCCCGGATGTTCCTTCGATTTCTGCAGAAATCTTCGGGCCCTATTTGGGGCCATCATTTTTTAATTCGAATCCAATTGTCACGGGTCAGGCAGTTGGATTTTTGTGCACGTGAAATTTAATGTATAATAATATGCATGCAAACGCTTCCAAATAATTTGCGCATCGGCGTCATTCGCGGCGGACCGTCGGCTGAGTATGATGTGTCACTTAAAAGTGGAGCCAATGTTTTGAAAACACTTTCGGAAACTCACAGGCCGTTGGATATTTTCATTTCAAAAGACGGCACATGGCATGTGCAAGGAATTGTGCGAAGCCCTGAAAGAATTTTGCCTCACGTTGATGTCGTTTTTAACGCTTTGCATGGCGCGTTTGGCGAGGATGGCAAATTGCAAAAAATTTTAGATCATCACGGCGTCAAATACACCGGATCCAACTCGTATTCGTCAGCCATTTGCATGAACAAAGTTTTAAGCAAAGAAATTTTTATTAAACACGGACTGAAAACTCCACACTACGCGGTTATAAAAAGAAACGACGATATTGCTGAAAAAGTCAGAGAAATTTTCAAGACATTTGTAATGCCTGTTATCGTCAAACCGGCCGGCTCCGGATCATCAATCGGTGTGTCGGTTGTCAGAACGATTCCGGAAATAATTGATGCTGCGAGGTCAGCCTTCAAACATGGCACAAGTGTTTTGGTCGAGGAATTTATAAAAGGCAAGGAAGCGACATGCGCTGTAATGGAGGATTGGAGAGGTCAGCCAGTCTACGCGCTACTGCCGGTGGAAATAAGAATGAAAAATGAGGACAAATTTTTCGATTACGATTCAAAATATTCCGATGGCGCATGCGAGGAAATTTGCCCGGGGAAATTTTTGAAAGATGAAAAAAATGTGCTGGAAGAATGCGCCAGAAAAGCACACGAATCCTTACAATTGTCACATTATTCCAGATCAGATTTCATTGTCTCGCCAAACAGGGGAGTTTATATTTTGGAAACGAATTCCTTGCCTGGTTTGACCGATGAATCGCTTTTGCCCAAGTCGCTTTCGGCCGTCGGAATATCCACGCGTGACTTTTTGCACCACGTTTTATCTCTTGCGATGAGTGGATAATTTTGTTATATTTCAGCTTGTGTTTGGGCCGTTAGCTCATCTGGTAGAGCACTACATTTGCAATGTAGGGGTGGCAGGTTCGAGTCCTGTACGGTCCACTTTTTATAAACTAACAAAAAATATTATGGAAGCAGAAAAATGTTTGTGCAAGTGCAAAAAAGGCAACAGCACAATGGGCGGGATTTATGGCGTGGCATTTCTGGGCGCGCTGGTTTATTACATCCAACACGCGACGACGTTTTGGATGGGAGTTTTGGGCGTTCTCAAGGCGGCAGTCTGGCCGGCCATGCTGATCTACAAAGTTTTGTCGCTTTTGAAAATGTAAATCGATTCATCTTTTCTTAATCCGCTCATATTATAATGTCCGCGTTGGTCGATTAAGTGGCTTAAATTAACTTAAATTAATTAGATAATAATTAAATTTATGAAAGCAACAATATCACCAGTGGACTTGGAAAAGTACCTCAGCGGTATCAGCTATCCAGCCAACAAACAGATGATCATACAGAACGCCAAAGGCAAAGGAGCCAGCGGAGACGTGTTGGGCGCGTTAAACGGTCTTCCCAACAGGGAGTTCGCCGACAGCGCTGACGTTTCCGATGAACTCGAATCCTGATTTTACGGAAAGGAACTAAGCCAAAAAAATATCGTGAAATAAAACAAGAATCCTCCTCGCGGGGATTTTTGTTTTAAGATTTTGATAGCATAATGACAAAATCAGTAGTATTTTTTTATGTTGGCTTGGTGGCCGGCGTATGTTGACGAGCAGTGGATCACGCCTTTTTTGTCGTGCAAATAATACAGGCAGGAAGTTTTTTGCGGATTGTAAGCGGCGTCGAGCGCGGCCAGTCCGGGATTGGCGATCGGCGTCGGCGGCAGTGACGGATACATGTAGGTGTTGTAGAGCGAATCGATTTTCTTGTCCGCCGGTTCCACTGTCGGCCACCAACCGTCTTCCTCGGAACCTTTGGCGTATTGCAGAGTGGCGTCCATTTGCAATTTCATGCCGGAAAAAAGTCGATTCCAAATGATTCCGGAAATTAATTTCATATCGCTTTTGCCTGCTGCTTCGCGCTGAATAATGGAGGCGATTTTGACGGCCGTGTCCTCGCTGATGATTTTTGTCGCTTTCGGTTTGGGCACGGTTTTGATTTCTTTTTTGTATTCGGAAAGCATCGTCTGGCTGACATCAACCGGACTGTCATCTTTGTTTATCATGTAACTTTTCGGAAAGTAATATCCTTCCATACTGACGAGGCCGAGCGCGATGTGAGCGTTTTCAAATTCAACTTTTTCGCTTGGATCCCAGCCAAGTTTGTCGCCCATCAGATCGGCGATTTGTTCTTTGCGCAAACCTTCCTGAACTTTGACGATTCGCACCGACGGGTTGGCCAGGTTTTCGTAAAAGGAAAGGGAAGCCAGATCGTTCCAGCCGAAACCGTAATAAAAAACAAGCGCGCCTAAACTTCCTGCAGCGATAAAAACTAAAATAAAAACGTGTTTCCACTTCATATATTTTTATGATAACATACTTGAGAAGAATTTAAAATTTAGAATTTAGAATTTAAAATTGAACCCATGAGTATAAAAGATTATTTGATGAAAAAAATGTTAGCGTCGAAATTAAAAGATGTTCCGCAAGTCGAGCAAGATAAAATGTTTGCCATGATCGAAAAAAATCCGGACCTTTTCCAAAAAATCGCGCTGGAAGTTCAGGAAGAAATGAAACTCGGCAAAGATCAAATGTCCGCCACCATGTCCGTGGTCAAAAAATACGAGGAGGAGTTGAAGGGGGTGATGTAAGTGGTCATTTACATTAAATTGATTTTATGCTTGTATATAGTGGGAGTTATTTGAAAACAAAACTATGACAAAAGCAAAAATTCTCTTGATCCATGGCTGGAACTACGCGAACTACACATCCTCTGGACGTACAGATGCATGGTCCAACCGTTCAAAGTTTGTGCTCGCCCTGTCACAACATTTCAATGTCGTGACGATTAATTTGCCTGGATTTTGCGGACAGCCAGATCCGGAAAAGCCTTGGACATTGGATGACTACGTCAACTATGCTGGAGAAATTATCGAGAAAGAAGAATCAAGTTACATTTTAGGATATTCTTTTGGTGGGGCGATTGCTCTGCGATGGAAAAAACAAAATGAAGGAAACGGAGTCAAAGCTATTTTGGTTTCTCCGGCGATTCTTCGCAAATACGAACACTCGGATTTGAGCCTTCCGCAGAAGATTCTCAAAAAGATTCTTCCCGGTGTGCCCATCTCTTTGCTCCGGGATTTTTACCTGACACAAATAGTCAAAAATCCTTACTATTCAAAGGCAACGAGAGTGATGCGCGAGACGTATCGTAACATTGTTGCTGTTGATTTGAGGAATGATTTGCAAAGTATTTCCGAACCGTTAACTTTAATTTATGGTGGAAACGATTCGGCTACACCTCTGGCCCTAGTCAGGGAGGCTTTAGGTGACTCGGAAGTGCACCATGACCTATATGTCATTTCTGGTGGCGGACATGACATTGCGAATACCCACACCGACGAACTAGTCGATCTAATCAAAAAAGTAAAGGAGGATGACGATGAAGCTCAGTCCACAGACATTTCTTCAGATTATCCAGGATGCTAAGTGCGTTGGGCTACGCAATGTTGAGGATTTTGATATCCTCAACATTGCACACTTGAAACGATTCGAGTCTTTCTCTCCACAAAGTAAAATTCTCTACTTTGCGGTGTATGAAGATGATCCCGAAAAATTTGGCTGGTATAACAAACCATTTGACCGGACGCTAAATATACAAAAACTGGGCGTTTACGAGAATTTTGTTTTTGTGGTTGACGACAGAATTTCTGACGAACAACTTATCGGCATTCGCTACATTCGCGTGGATAATATCTATCACGCGATAGAGAGAATTTGTCGACATGTTGTTTTGCAAGTTAATCCACAAGTAATTGGGGTGACTGGCAGTGTCGGAAAAACTACTGGCACAGCACTCATTCAGGGTGTATTGGATAAAAAATTCAGTTGTGGAAGAATTTACTCAAAACGTCTGACTCCACTAACTTTATCCTCGTGGCTGGTCAATTTTCTTGAGCCGGAGCACCAAGTCTTGACTTTGGAATACTCGATGTATCGAAAAAATCACATCGACATTTTGACTGACATATTGAGACCGGATATTAGCGTGTTTATGAACATCAAAAGAGTGCATCTTGGTGTGCAGGGAATAAATACGCTGGACGATATTGTGGATGGCAAACGAGCTTTGGTCGACAAATCTCGTGTGGCTTTGCTTAATATCGATGATACTCGCATCTCTCGACTGAAAAGAAAAGGTGATTTTGGGTTTTCTCTGTCCAATCAGAGAGCGGACGCTTTTGTGTCAATTGCTGGCGATGAAGCAATGCTTGTTTTGAATTACACGAATCAAACCTTACGATTTGCGCCTTACATAAAAACGAGTTTGTTTTACTACCAGGCCGTTGTCGCCGGACTTCTTGGGGCGTATCTTGGAGTTCCAGCAGATTCAATTGCCGAGGCTCTGGGAAATTTTAGGCCGGCGGAAAACAGAATCAACTGGCTGGACATTTTCGGCCAACAGGTTTTGTTTGATGGCGATGTCACAACCAGCGGACGAATGTCGTCTCTCTCCGAGCACCACTACTCAACCAGTCTGTTGATGATCCATAGTTTTGATTTTGGTGAGGAAAATGTCGACTTGCAAGTCGATGACTTCAACCAAGTTTTTTCAAAGTTTGACGAAGTTAGGGTTCTGGATACAGAGAAAAATAGAACTGTTGTTTCGAGACATTCTTTTAGAAATATCATTTTTACACAAAAGAATGACTTTCTTTCAGACCTCTCGAAATTTGAGTTCAAAGTTCTTCACTTCGCAATTTATTTTAGGAAACACAAAGATTTAAGTTTTCTAAATGAGTTTATAGCCGCTTGAGTAATATCGAGTGGTTATTTTTTATGAAAATAATAACTTAAAAAACTTATGCACAAAAATTGTCCAGTCGGTATTGCTTTGACTTTCCGCAAAGTTGTATAATTAAAGTGAAAACATTTACTATTTTTGAACTTAATAAATTTATATGGAAAACAATCTTGAAAATGTCGGGCAAACAACTCAAGCCGTTCCGAAAACAAACGGCGCCAAAAAAAGTTTGCTTGTCGCGCTGATTATTATCGTGGTCGCGTTGGCTCTGGCCGGCGGCTGGTATTATTGGACGAGCAAAGCCAAGATGGCCAAGTCGACGCAGGTTGCCCTTCAATTGGCCGTGAACACTCCGGCCCGGACGAATATCACGCTTGCTTCTCTGGTGGGGGAGTCGAAAGTTGTTTTTCCGGATGTCGCGAAGCTTTTGCCCGTTGACCCGAAAAAAATGTCGAAAGAAAATAACGATTTGATTTTGCCGAACGCCGCGCAAATCAGCATGAAAAATCTTTCATATGTCGACTCTCAAACAGGATTTTTTATAACATATCAAATCGCCAGCTCATCCGTTAAAGATTTTATGTCGTCGATCTCGCGTTTCGGCCAGGGAAAATGGCAGGTGACGGGCGGTTACTCTTCCAACTTCGCTGCCGTTCTCGATTTGCAAAACACCGTCTCCGGCGCGCTCGGCCAAGTCAAATATATTTTGTCCGGAACCGTAGGGCAGGTTGCCGTCAAAACCTTGGATAAAGTGAAATAATGATATTTTAAGCCGTCTTTTTGCGGTTTTAGTGTTGACTTGCGTTGCAAGATGTTTCCATTGTATAATAAAGTCAGGAGGTTTTCGCCATGCAGACGAAGACGGTTTTTCGGTTCTTTGTCATTGCGTTTTTTGCGTTTGCCGCCTTGCCCTTGTTTGGGCAGGTGGTGTACGAAGAAATTCAGATGCCAGTCAACTCCCTTGTGGGAAGCGTTGGAGTGGATGACTCGAATAACTTCTGGATGTCGGGTGTTCAAAGCTTGAATGGTTCCGGATCCGGCAGATTGATTTTCGAGTTGGATCCAACCAAAACCATGGCTTCTTTTCTGGGATTTGCCGACGGGTACAATTCAAGGAAGCAAGCTGGGGCGACATACGTTTTCTACAATTCTTTTCCGCCCAAAGGGCCTCAAAATTTGTTCGGACAGAATGTGGATTCTTTGTCGCTTGTAACAACTCCGACCAGCTGGGTGTACGTTGGCCATTACATGGTGAACGTGTACCAAGCGGTTAACGGAGGCGTGAATCTTGTCTGTTCGGATTACACAATAGACGGAAATCCGAACCAGAAACCCACAGATCTTGTTGCCGGACCGTTCTCGAATACGGACGGGAGTTATTTTCTGTCTGGATTTGTGAATGCAACTCCGAAACTTTTCCAGCTCGGGGCACAAGGATCCGGCGGGCAATGCGATCTCAAAACCGTTCTGACGAGCGATCACCAGATCATCCAGGCCTACAGGCTTGGAACGGACATTTTGGTTGAAGAGTTGGCAACACCGACTCCAAACTCGCTCAATCTTCTGACGGAAATCGCGGTTTCCGCCAAAGGCGGTCCGCTGACCGTTTTGCTCGGACCCGTAGGGGACAACAATCCGCAGATCTTGACCGGCAGGAGCTCTGTTGACCTTTCGGTCGATCAGAAAACCAAAACGGCCGTGATCACATATGCCGACAACACTGGCTTACACGCCATGTTGTGGCCTTCAATGCGCGAGTTTTACTCCAGCGCAAACGATCAGTCGGCGACCAAACTGGCAACCGAGATTCGGGGGGTGTATTTTAATCCTCCATACATGATTCTCGGTGGCAACCCTGTCAATATAGGATTCCAGAGTAGCAAGGTTATTTTGGCGAACACCGATACTGGTGCAACATACCCTGTAATTGACAGCTCGACGGTGATTGACGGACTCAATGCCAAACTGTTTCCGTACAGCGTTTTTGCAGTCACATCAACCGGTTTTGTGGATTTTGTTGTGTATAATTCAAATTATCCAACTGATCCACATATACACACCTTTCGAGCCCAGATCCCTGGTGTCTCCCAATTCCCACCGACGACAGTCAGCAGCTTCACCGCCGACAACCTGTCGGTCACGGAAGGCGACGCTGTCACACTCGCTTGGAACACGACAAATGCCAACTCGGTCTCGATCGACAACGGCGTCGGCTCGGTTTCTGTTTCGGGGACGGCGCAAGTTGTTGTCAGCGGGACGACCACGTTCACTTTGACGGCTACTGGCTATGGCGGATCTGCCACGGCCACGGTGACTGTCACGGCAACGCCGCGCAAACCGGCCATCAGCAAATTCTCTCTTTCCACGGGCGAAGCAACATCAACCGTGGCCCAGGGCAGCGTGCTGAGTGTGCTCGGAACGAACATGTGTGGACTGGTGACGGACATCACGTACGAAGTCGAGATCATTGCCACCATCCGACCATTGCCGTACTCAATCGGCGGTTGCCGGATGAGAATCACCGACGCAAGTGGCAACACCAGCTACCTGCCGATGAAATTCGGCATCACCTTCGCCACATCCACTCCGCCGCATCAGTCGCAATCCAACGGGCAGATTCCGTGGAGTCAGACTCCCGGTGTTTACCAGTTGGTTGTCGAAAATCGCAATTGGGCCACCGACGCCTACGTGAGCGAGACGGATCCCGTTTCGATCACTGTGGTTCCGGTCAACCCTTCGCTCAACCGCGCAAATGACGGCACGAGCGATCCGCCGCTTGACATGACCGACGGATCCGGCGCATCTGTCACGCCGAAAAATCCCGCCCAGCCCGGCGGAATGTTCCTTGCAAAGGGAACCGGCTTCGGCCAACCGACTGTGCCTCTTCCCGCCGGTATGGCGCCAGCAGATATTCACCTCTCCGACTGGGACAACATCCAGTCGCCGGCTGAAATCTGGGCGTATGTTTCGGAGGGCGGCAACTGGAACATGCACCAACTGCCGATTCAACTCGCGGTCATGGACCCGAGCGACATCGGCACGCAGATTGTTGTGTTCGCCGTTCCGGACGATGTTAATCCGGACGCCGGCCAGCAAAACGCTTTCATGTTTTTCAAAATGGCAGACGGGACGACAACCCCGATCAAAGGGTTCCCGCTGTCGCCAAAGGTGGTGAAATGAGCCAGCTACCCTGCTTCGTTCTCACCAATTGTACTTTCGCCAAGGAGCTTCACTCCCCGGCATTAAGAAACCGGCCACCGCCTCTCACGAGACGCTGGCCGGATTTTTTGTGGAAAAAATCGGAAGAATTTTTATAAATTTATTTTGAATTTATATATTTAACGAATTCTTTTTCCATTATTTCTATATTACTGCCAAATATTTTTTCAAAATTTTTGCTGAAATTGTCATAGAAGTAGTTTTTTTCCAAGGTAAATATGAGTTCACGAACTTTTTCAATGGAAAATTCTTTAACTAGAAAACTGACAAACATCTGAGAAATTTTGTAGGCGTAATAGTTTGAGTTTTCATCCCAACACCTCGGAGTTCCAAGTTTCTTTAAAAATTTTTCCTCAATATATATATATTCATCAGAAATATTGAATCCAGCGACAAAAGAAGAAAATCCTTCATTTAGCCACTTTGGTATTTTATGTCCACCAGAAAGAATATCTAAGAATACGTGTGAGATTTCGTGTTTTAATATCGAAAGGAATTCATTTTTTTCGTGAGTGCTTTCTTTTGCCATGCAGTCTGGATGCAAAATATCGATATCACCTGAATAAGATGCATTTGCAACTTCCCATTCAAGAGTTATTCTTTTTAATTTGTTCTCGAAATCCTTTCTTGATTTATGCACAGTAATGTTTATACTTTCTGGTTTTTTATCAAAAAATTTCTCCGCTTCTTGATAAGCAGTAGATGCCATTTTTTCTATTTCATTATAATCTTTACCTTTGTAGACTATATTTATTTTCATAAAATTAAATTATCGCTAAAAAATAAGGCGAGAGAGTCTAGCTAGAACCCTCTCGCCTCGTCGGCTACTTGTTGCACTTGTTGTCACATGATTGGCAGTTGACGCACTGGCAACTGCCGCCGGAAGTGAGTCCGATCGAGTTGACAAGCTCGGCAGACTGCTGAGAGCGGTTGATAACCTCGGCAGAGTTCACAAAAAACTTCTTTGTGTTTTGCACGGATACTATCCTCCTTTCCTATTTAAGGATAACTCCGCTGTTAAAAAGTGTCAATACGACCTCAATAATATCACTGGCGTCTAAACCAGTTTCCTCTGTAATTTCAGCTGAGGAAAAGGTTCTTTTTTGGACCATAAGACGAACAAGTTGAAAACCATCGTGCGTCAAAAATTGGACACTAGTTCCAACATAGGCGATTCCGCCAAAACTTTCCTCTCGCAATCTGGTGAGGGAATTTATTTCAACGCGTTCTTCCAACAAGATTTTTCCAAATTGTTTTTTCCGATTGGGCAACTTCGCCACTCTTTTTGGGTTGAATATGGGCAAAGACATGTACATATCTTTACCATTATAACTACCGTTTGTTGTTTTTGATGACATACGACAACCACCTTCGCATATTGTCGTAGCTGAACAATTTATACACTCTGTCGGAAGCATTGATTCCTCCGACCACGGACTCATATTTGTCCAAATGGCGGAAAAATCTTCTTGAAAAACGTTACCGAATGATTTGTCGGCATGTATGCATGGCCTGACCATTCCAGTTGAGGAAATGGCGCATGATGTTGTGGCCGCGGAACATATTCTGTTGCCAAAAAAGGATAAAAAATCATCCTCATCGTTTTCATTAAATAAGCATCTGGCTATGGGTTCCAGCGTGTCGACGCTTATTCTGAAAGTTTGTTCTACCAAAAGAAGATTTCTCAGCGCAGATTTGCATTCTTCACCACTCAAAACAAAAGGTAAGTTTGACTCATGCGATGGAACCATTGGGGTTGCACAGAAAGTTTTTACTCCTAGATTGTTAACAAGTTTGCCTACCTCAAACACTTCACTAAGGTTGAGCTTGGAAACGACCATATTTGTAGCTACCAATATACCCGCTTTAACCAATTTTTCTATTCCTTTTAATGTTTGCGGGAATCCACTTTTAGTTCCTGTTATGAAATTGTGCGTTTCTTCTTTCCCGAGTATAGAACATAGAACATGATCAAGACCTTCATCTTTTAGTTGCTGAGCGGCGTCCGAAGTGACTAAGGACGCGTTGGTGTTTAGCCCAATTTCCATCCCATATTCTTTGGCTTTTCTGAGTGTCGGAAACAACACACCTGGTCTCAAAAGCGGTTCGCCGCCAGTGAGGGTAATGGCACTAACGCCATATTTTGCCAGAGTATCAATAACTCTCAAAAAATCTGTGGAGTTCAATTCTTGTTTGTCGCTTTTTGTGTCGTACCTCCAGTAGTTGTAACAATGTCTACATCTAAAATTACAACTCTCGGTCAATTCAAGTTGAACATCGACAGGACCGGATAAGCGTTTCATCTCGTCTCCTTTTAAGCCAAATGGCTTGCAGATACCAGTTTTTCAATGTACTTTTTCTAAGACAAGAATACTGAGTGGTAGATCTTTTGTCAAGCACTAATTTTTTGAAGAAAAAACTTATGCACAAAAGTTGTGTGGCGGCTATTGCCACACATTTCCGCAACGTAGTATAATTAAAGTTATGGACAGATCATTAAAAGTTTACGCGAAATGTTTTTTTGTTTTTACTTTGCTGTTTGTTGTTTCTTTCGGTTTGTTTGGCCAAGTCGCGCATGCTCAGCTTCTCAACCCGCAACCGCCGTCTTGGACTTGGCCACCGTGTTCAACATGGAGTGGAACGAATGGCGGGTCATGCAATTATCCCTATCCTGGCAGTGGTTGTCAAGGATCCGTCTCCACAGTTTATTGTCCGATTTGTGACAGTTACCAGGGGTACACCAACGATTGTCCTAATCCGGGTGGAAATCTTTGCAATGACGGATCTGGCGGTGCAAACATATGCCAAAAAGATGGTGGCGGTTGCGGATGCGTCAAAACGTGGTCCGGCAACCAGTGCACTGATCCGGACGACGCTTGCTACGGCGAAGCCACTTGTTGCAACGGCTCATCTTGCAACAACAATGGCATCTGCGATGCCAACGAAACCACCTCTTCCTGCCCGCAGGGCTGCCAAGTCGGCCCGCAATTCAGATTTGACGTGAACAACTCACAAACTATAAATTATGGGGGCACCGCCGCTTACCAAATCCACGTCTACAATGATTCCAGCAAAAATAGTTTGAATTACAACATAACCTATTCCGGTCTGCCTTCATCCGCTTCCATCAGCTGGGGCTGGAGCGGGCAGAGCTACGCTTTGAGTTCGACGGACGGTGATAATTCCGACACAATCAGTTTGATGACCGTTGGCGGTCCGATCATGCCCGGCACGTACAACCTCACCATTACCGTTACCGGCACAACCAACGGCATTTCAGTTCCGCAAACAAAATCTGCCGTTCTCATCGTCAGCCCCGCCAACTTCGCCCAGTGCAACGGTTTGTGGCACAACGCTCCGCTATCCGCCGCCTCGCCGGTACAGCCGGTCGGTTTGTACACTACTGTCAGTGGAAATCAAAACACCGTCAACTTGGTCTGGACCGGCACGGACAACGCCGTTTACCAACTTGGTTGCCGATTCTTCGGAGGCTCGTCATGCGCTTGGGACAGCTCAGTTTTCAAAATAGTTCCTAACGCCAACTATTCCGCTCCATTTTGGACAACGACTTCCGCTCCAAACATTTATCAAGACACCAGTTTCAAAGTGGCTTTTCTCAACTCAGGTGATGGCAAGAGATATTATAATTATATTTATTCGTCTTATGACGGCTTTTACGTCTGGCTGACACCGGACAATTCCGGCGCCACAGGCTACGGCACGCCAACGAACACCACCGACAGTCAAGGCAAACCGTGGAATTTTCAACGGCTCTCCGACAACACGGTGCAATACGAATGCGGCGTGCCTCTCACTCCAACCGGTTTCTGGGCCGGAGCCGGCACTTGCGGAACGGGACAAATCAATTTGTCGTGGAGCGCTTCGTACGGAGCAACAAGCTACACCGTGAAGGACGGAGCCAGGACGGTTTACAGCGGATCGGCTCTTGCCGTTTCCGACACCGGTCTTGTTGCGGGTTCCAATCACACCTACACGATCACCGCGACAGACGCTTCCGGCACTTCTGCTTCCGGTCCGACAACTCCGGCCACGACGGTCGCGCCAAGCTCATGCACTCCGGTTCCGGTGACCACTTTCACCGCCTCGCCGACGTCCGGACCGGCGCCACTTTCCACAACGCTCTCATGGTCGGCCACGAACGGCGCCACTGGTTGCACGGCATCGTCCAATCCGGTCAACGCCAATTGGAACGGAGCAAAAACTCTGGCGCAATCACCGCAAACCATTTCCGGTTTGGCCGCCGGTTCCTACACATTCAGTTTGTATTGCACGAACGCCACAGGTAATTCAACCACTGTTAGTCCCGTTGTCACGGTTGGTCCGGCGCTTCCGACGATCACGTCCTTTGTGGCAAATCCACTGACCGGAACTTCGCCGCTATCCACGACTTTGACATGGGCATCATCGGGCGCCACAAGTTGTACCGCAAGCGGAGGATGGAGCGGTTCAAAAGCCACATCAAATGCAATCGGTGAAGTTGTGAGTGGATTAACTGTTCCAACAACTTTCAATCTGGTTTGCACAAATGCTTCTGGAAATAGTCCCCAATCTCAGGTTATAGTCACTCCTACAGCACCAAATTACACCCTAACTGTCAGCGTTACGACATCCCAGGGTGGTTATGTCACTGGTGCAGGAATAGATTGTGGTTCATCAGGACACCCAACATGCACAGCGACATATCCTCAAGGTACTCCTGTCATTTTGACTCCAACACCTGTCGGCAACTGGAAATTCATCGGCTGGACAGGAGCGTGTACCGGCTCGGGCGCTTGCTCATTCAATGTGAACAGCAACTTGTCAGTTACCGCGCTATTTGTCCCGCGACCGATTAATTACCAGGAGTTCTAGGATGTAACAGCTGTCTTGGTGGTTACATATTAGTTTTAGGCTACCTGTTCAACACTGGTAGCCTATTTTATAAAATATTATTTAATTTGGCTCTCCTTTTTATACTTACATTTTTTACTGATATTCTGATATGGCACAAATGGTTGTCTATGGACTTATTTTTAAATGTAAATCTAACTAACTAGTATCGAATTAAAGTTATTTTGTTGTATCCAAATCTGATTCACGAATGTAATCAATTCTCTGACCATTTATATAGTATGAAGCATTCAATGAATCTTGAATGTAACCATTTGAAAGTGAAATATAAAAGTATAGATAAGCAATTAAAGATTTATTTCCTTGTTCATCTTGTAAGATTAAATAATTTACCCCTTTAGTTCCACTATCAATAGCAGATAAACCATATTGAGCATTATTCAAAGCACCTATAACGGAAAATTTTGTTGAAGTAGAAACTGGTTTATATATAAAACGATTCGGATAATATGTATCAAGACTTTTATCTGTGACTATTTCTCTCCCTATCGTCTTAAATGTTTTTGTTCCTGCTTGTTGTACACCAATTTGGTAATACATTTGATTATCAAAAACTACTTGAGCTCCTTCTAAAATTTTAGGAATTGGAATTTGTGTTTCTCTTTCACCCCCGATAATAGTACTTGCAATGAAAAATAATACAAGAATTACTAATATTATACTGATATTTTTTTTATTAATTATTTTCATCTCCT
Source organism: uncultured bacterium (assembly GCA_903861205.1). Classification (GTDB taxonomy): domain Bacteria; phylum Patescibacteriota; class Minisyncoccia; order Phycocordibacterales; family DATDWN01; genus CAIOTC01. The sequence goes on from CAIOTC010000020.1 coordinate 79,707, forward strand.
ATATCATACCAGTAAACTTATAAAAATCCAATGTACCGTTGACTTTTTCTAAAAAATGATATAGCTTATAATTAGATTCTACACCATAGGTACACACGAAAGTCTACTACCCATGTTGTTTCTGTTCTTTGAAAGAAACAGCGTGGAAAGTGGACTTGGTAGTGTATTGTATAGGTGAATCTCCAAAAGGAGTGGTATGAAAACCATTCTAAATTTCACGGTAGTTTTTCTGCTTCTGGTTCTGTCCAGTGGCATACTCATCAACAACGCAAACGCTCAAACGGTTTGTCCGCAAGGAAAGTCCTGCGCTGTGTTCATTTGGGTCAACGGAATTGCAGTAAAAAATTCGGCTGATTGGGATACAACAGTCAACGACGTTAGAACCAAGTTTTTTAACGCTAATTCCGATATCGACCAAGCTTACATCAAGTTCGATCCTGCCTACAACCAAAGCTTCGGTATGTTAAAGGACATTTTCGGCCAGTCAATCTTCCAGTGGGACCAGCAGTTCACTGACAGTTTTCTGGCTAACTCTTCGGTCTTGCAAAATAGTTCGGTGAACAATATTTTGCTGGCATATGCTCTCTGGAACTATTCCTTTGACGCGAAGAGGTTCACAACAGATTTAATCGCGATTGGAGACAAAATTCATTCGTGGCAAAATCTCGGTTACCGAGTCGTCCTGGTTGGTCACAGTCAGGGTTCGTTTTTAACGAACGAAGCTTACACTGTCAGAATCAGAGAGGCAGTCGCCGACAAAAGCATTGCTCTGCCAGACGCAAACTTATTGTCAGTTGTAAATATTGCGAGTTCTGCCAATAATGTCGCTGATGGGCGGAACAAATACACCACCCAGTGCAATGACATTATCCTGGTTGTTCCAAAAGTACTTCCGGGAAATGTGAACGACCCGACTGCTCCGTGCACTCCATTTTTGATGCCTCCACCCCCCGTCAGTATTTTGGCCGGAGTCCTTGATGCAATAGCTGCAACAGTGGATATAGCAAAGTTGTGGCACGGATATAACGTACACCAACTTTCGACCTACACGGCCGACAAATCTGCAACACAAAAGCAAATCTTCGCGCATTTGGTTGACTCGCTTCCAGATCCGGGTTGTGCAGGTAACGAAAATTGTTATCTCCACGATACATACAGTCCAACCTTGAACTACAAGGACAACTGGATTGTGACGAAAAAATCCGGTAACTCGCTTGAACCTTTGCGAGCTTCGGGGTGTTTGACTCTAAGTTCGCTCAGCGGTTTTCCAACTTTTCTCGACCCGGGGCAAATCACTCTCCGAACTCGCCGAGTTTTTACCGGTTTGTTTTGGGGATCCTTGCGATTTCGAAGTCGAGGAGCGGGAAAGTCTATCGTCAGTTTCAAAAAAGCGTCGGATGATTCTGTCGCGGCGTCTATTACAGCCGACAGCACTAAAGATTTTGGCGAAAACTGGAGGCAGATGTTCTTTGGTTGGAAAGACGATAACCTAACGATTTCGTCGTTAGGTCCTCTTCCTGTAAAAACTGCGTTCAATCAAGCAGAGGGTTACTATCTCGAGCTCGATTCTCAAGGTGACAACACGTTAGAGGTTAAAGATTTGGATGTGTCCAGAGTGAGGAACACGGAATTAAGCGATCCTACTTTGCCACCTCCGGCACCTTCTCCACCTACTCCGTCTTCACCCTCACCCCCGCCTTCACCTCCTCCACCACCACCCGTACCTCTCACTGGTTCTTGCTCGCTAAACGGAGGACAAAATCCGGTTACAATGCAAGTTAGTGGCACCGCGTATTTCAATGCTTCCTTCTCGGGCGGTACTGGTGCAATTCACTTTTCGTGGACTGGTGCTACTGGAGGTGATGCATCTAGTGCCTCGCAAGTTTACAACACTTCCGGAACATACACCGCTTCGGTCAAGTTGACCGACTCCGGTTCGCCGCAACAGCAAGTGATAGCAACATGCCCGCAGGTGACAGTGTCAAATCCCGCTCCACCGCCGCCAGTTGCCTTGTCCTACGTTTGCAGTATTTCACCGCCCACCATCAAATTGGGGTCGAGCGCGTCGTTTGCAGTTAGTGTTTATGGTGGCTATCCGCCATACACTTTCTACATGCCGGGCGCAGTGTTTTACCGAGCGCCGAACACCCAGATCTCAACCATTCCACCACCACTTAGCGTCGGTGTGCAGACCTACTCGGGTTTTGTCCAGGATAGTCAAGGTAAAGTGACATATCCAACCTGCTCCGTCACGGTGACAAATTGACGACACCTGCTTCGTTTACCAAGTATTTCACCCCTGCGTTTGGCGCGCAGGGGTTTTAAATTGTTGATAATTTGCTTTTCACCAAAAAACTTCGTGGTACAATTACATCATGAAGTTTTTTCGTCTCGCGATTTTGCCGGCGGTTTTGTTTTCATTTTTCGCTTTTTGCGGCACGGTTTTTGGTGATGTCGTGTATGAACAACCGATCATTGGACAGGGGATTAACATCAAAGTTGCCGGCGATTATCACAAAAGTTTTTATATGTATTATGTTGGAGGTATTTCGGAACTTGCCAATCCGCCTGTCACCTCCGGTTTTATTGTACCTAGAGCATATAACAAAGTCAGAATAAAAAAGATGTTAGGAACATCATGCTCTAATATAACTGCCGGCACCAATCTCGACAGTTTTAACTACGGCCACGAGGTGGGTGAGGACTACTGCGAGTTTTATATCTATGATGGTGTCGGAAACGCCGGTCAAACTAATTATTTATATTTTTTTGGCAACGGCCAGGATTTGGTTTTTGATGGCAGTAGCGCCAACGCTGGAGTAACAGTCGACGGATATAATGATCACAGCATTCCGGGCGGTTACGCTTTCCAATTTTGCGAAAGCGTGTGCGACAGAGATTTTATTCTCGGTCCGGTCACCGATCCGGCAAATTATCCGACCAGAATTTTTGCTTTTGACGTATCAACTAGCACGAAAACAGCTTCGGTGCACGAATATCTAAATCCGAACGATCTCGGCGCGAAAATAAATTTTAACATCACCGATTCGGCCGGACAATTTTTCACTTCAAGTGTGACAGCAACCACGACCGGCGAATTTTATTACACCTGGAACTTTCCGGAATTTCCGGAAAACAAAACCGGTTTTGACGATTACACTTTTTACACTGACATCGCCACTTCGACGGTCATAAAAAGCAAAAGCGTCAAAATGCATCTCGAAGTACCGATTATCGGCCGACCGGGTTACGGCAATTCAGGCTTCGATTCTTCTCAACAGATCGGTAGCTCATTCAATCATTTGATTCAAACACTCGGCACAAATCTTTTCGGAAGTTTAAAGCGCATTGATATACAATCAAGCAATCCAAGTGCTATTTATTATGGTTCGCAAACTTGGTTTTCTTTGTACGAGTGCGATGATGACGCATACGGAAAATTCTTTTTTGACGGTTCAAATTGTAAATTTGTAAATCAGTTTATCTCTGACACGATGGGGAAGCTTGATAAAAGTGTTGAGAGTTTTTATCCTGATCTAACCAATCCGGTTATTTTGAATCCGACTAAATATTACTATTTTGTCGTGCAAGGGAATAATCAGTTCAATTCTTTGCCTATTTACTACGGAAGCTCGGCGGACAATGTGGACGGCGCCTGCTACCAATATTCTCTCGGGCAAGAAGCCAAAGTCACTCCCTGCGCTACGGTTGCCGATTTGTATTTCCGTCTGTATGGAATAACCAAAGCACCACCCACACCGACAATTGATCCAGTCATCATCATTCCGGGTATTATGGGAAGCGCTTATAAGAACGGCAAACTTATTATTGATCCGATTTTGCATACGTACGACGACCTGATTGATACTTTGAAAGCGAATGGATACGAAGAAGGCAAAGATCTTTTCACTTTTGCGTACGAATGGCGGAACTCAAACGTTGAAAGCGCCAATTTACTGAAAGATAAAATCAGCGAGGTGAAGGAAATTTGCAAATGTTCGAAAGTCGATTTGGTCGCGCACTCGATGGGCGGGTTGGTGGCTCGCGAATATATTCAGTCCGGCCAATACAGGCATGATGTTGACCAAGTTATCTTTTTGGGAACGCCACATAAGGGGTCGCCGTCTGATTATTTGAGATGGGAAGCAGGGGAGTTTGAATCAGGCACTTTTAACATTTTAACAAAGAAATTTTTCCAAGTAGAAGCGTTGGAACATTTCTATACAAGCTTGTTCGATTACATTCAAAAATATCCAATAGCGTCAGTCCAAAATCTGTTACCGGTTTTTGATTATTTGAAAGATAAAAATACCGGAGTTTTGAGAACATATCCAAACAATTATCCAAAAAATGTTTTTCTGGAAGCGTTGGATCTCAATACCGGTTTGCAAAAACTTCTGAATTCAGGAGTGAGAATCACAAACATTGTTGGTAATGCTGGAGCAACATCAACAATAGAAAAAATAAGAGTGACAGCAAGCTCGAGCCCACTTTGGTTGGATGGCAAGCCGGATGGATTTGACGGACAAACGGCTGACAGGGGATTGGAAATGGGTGCCGGAGATGGAACGGTCACGATAAATGGCGCAACTTTGGACAGTTTGGTTGCAAATCAGGTAGTATCCGGTGAGCACCAAAAACTTCCAACCATGGCTGAGGCAAAAATTTATAATATTCTGACAGGTAAAACGGCTCAAACGACTTTTGATCGCGATCATGGGGTTGATGTGAAGGTTTTGCTTTTGCAACTGCTTTCGCCGGTAGATTTTGTTATTACGGATCCGAATGGCCGAAGAATTGGCAAAAATTTTGCCACAGGCGAGGAATACAATGAAATCCCCGGAGCGTTTTACTCAGGGTATCAGACAGCCGAAGAATATATTTCAATTCCAAATCCTTTGGACGGAGATTATAAAATACAGTTGCAGGGAACGGGAAGCGGAAAATACACAGTTGATACAAGTTATGTGGGCGACACAACTTCCAACACCGCGGAAATTGTAGGCACAACAGTTCCGAATCAAATAAATAATCTTGATTTGACATTGAACAACGTTCACCCAGAATCTATTTCTGTTGACCCGGATATAATTAGCGATATAAACAAATGTTTTGATTCGGGATGGATAAAAGATAAAAAAATAAAGGACGCATTGATAAAGGAAGTGCAATTTATTGTAAAATTTGAGAAAAAATTTGATATAATAAAACAGAAGAAGGTGGAAAAAATTGAAAAGAAAATAGACAAAATATTGGCAAAATTGGTAAAGATAGAATTGGATGGACTGTTAAAGAAAAAAATCATAAACCAACAAGCTTACAATTTATTAAAAAGCGATCTAGATTGGTTAATTAACAATTAATTTTATGAATTATTTTATAAAAAATGTTTTATTGCTGGTTGCAGTTTTAATTTTGAGTTATTTGACTGCTCCATATTTCGGCAGTTTATACGACAAATTTTCTCCACAATATAACAATTCTTTTTTAGGGACAGGAAAAGATTTGTCAATATTCATCGCCGGTCTCCCTTTTGCCTACGTATTTTTTGTGCCATTTTTGTTTGAATTGTTCGGTTTTGGCGCAAAAAATAAGTGGATAATCTGGCTTTTAATTCCAGCTGTATTGTTATGGATTTCTGTTGACCTGTATTATATTTACCTTCCAATCATCCTATGCCTCATCGCCCTCCTCCTCGCCAAGCTCATAAATTTTTCATTTAAAAAATTAAGAGTTTAAATTTTCTGTGTTATACTGAACGGGTAAAAAATGTCTATATGTCTGAATACCACGACAATGTTTTTTTGCAAATTTCATATTTGTTAATAAGACTAACTCTCGGAACACTTGTCCGACTAATTTGGGTCAAAAGGGTGGAGGGGATTGAGAATGTTCCAAAAACCGGCGCGGTCATCGTGGCTTTTAACCATCAAAGTTTTTTTGATTTTTTGTGTTTTATTTCAATCTCGCCGAGAAAAATCCATTTTCTGGCGGCTGAAAAATTTTTTACAAATCCGTTTTGGTATCCGCTGGTAAAATTGACTGGGCAAATAAAAGTTGACAGAAAAATGCACGGCAAGGAAGATTTGCACGAGACAATTTTGAAGCATTTGGAAAACGGAAAAATGATTGGGATTTTTCCGGAGGGTACGCGTTCTCCGCACGAAAAAGAGATGTTACAAGCTTTCACTGGTGTAGCAAAATATGCGGTACGCGGCGAAGTCCCTGTACTTCCGGTCGGCATCAAAGGAACGTATGATATAATGGCCAAACATGACAAACGGCCGAAATTCAAAAAAATTGTTACAATACATATCGGTAAACCGATGCATTTCACTGAATACCATCACTCAAAATTAAACGAGAAAACCTTCCGCGTTCTAACCGACAAAATCATGCTGGAAATCGCTGGCCTGTCTGGCAAGAATTATCCAAGTATTGAAAATTTATATAATTAAAATTTATGCAAATAAAATCAACCATAAAAAACAAAGCGGGAAAGGATTTTGATGTTATCTATTACGAAGGATTGGATCCAAATCAAAATCTGGAAGGAAAAATTTTACAGGCCGTTCACGGGTTTTGTTTTTATGGCGATAAACTGGTTGTGGTATATGCAAAAGATAAAGGGTATTGGACATTACCAGGTGGAGGAATAGAACCCGGTGAAACTTACGAAGAAGCTACTGTTCGAGAAATACAAGAAGAATCCAATATGAAAGTTTTGCATCAGGAACTTATCGGTTTTCAAGATATTTACGAAGATGGAAAAATAATTAGACAAACTCGTTCATTTTGTATTGTTGAACCATACGGTGATTTTGTTTCTGATCCAGATGGAGATATAACAGAAATAAAACTAATTGATCCAAAAGATTACAAACAATACTTTGACTGGGGTGAGGTGGGTGAGAGAATAATAAAGAGAGCGTTGGAGTTGAAAGAAAAATTACTATTAAAATAAAACAGGTTATTATGTCAACTGTTATTTTCAAAGAAAATGGTAAAACACTCAAACAAACTTTTGAGAAAATTTTTAGTGATTTAAATGTTGAGATAAAAGGTAAAATTTTTATAAAACCAAATTTTTCAGGCCGGCCACCGCTAATTCCAGGTGAGAATACAAATCCGGAATTTTTGAAAGAACTGGTGGAATTTTTAATTGGAATGGGGGCGGAAGAAGTTCTAATTGGGCACGGCGCCCTTTTGGGAACTTTTGATAAACAATTTCCATTCAACCAAATAATTGAAGGGGGTGGTTTTTCTTTTTTGCAAAAAATACCAAAAGTAAAGTTGATTGATTTGGACAAGGAACCGAAAAATTTGGTCGAATCAAAAAGTTTTAAATTTTTAGTTCCGCAAATTTTGAAAGGGGTTGATTTTTACATCAATCTGGCGGTATTAAAAATGCACATGGAAACAACTGTTTCGTTGTCGATAAAAAATCAAATGGGGCTCGTGGCACCGGGGGATAGAATAAACATGCACCACACGAAGTTGGAAGAATCAATAGCTTTGCTTGCCACGCTGATAAAACCGGATTTAAATATAATCGACGGAATAGTTGCGATGGAAGGCAATGGTCCACACCATGGCAAGGGTAAAAAATTAAATTTAATTTTTGCCGGTGTTGATATGGTGGAATTAGATTCAGTTGTTTGCAATATAGTTGGAATTGATTTCAAACAAGTCAAACATATTTGTTTTGCGGAAAGTTTTGGAGTTGGAAAATTTCCAACAGAAGATGAGTTGAAAAAATACAAGGAATTTAAAGTCAGTAGTTTTTTGCTGGCGTCAAAATTTGAAAAATTCGGCAATATCAACGCTTGGCCAACCACAGCTTGCTCGCGATGTATTACCGCCATAAACGAATCCGGCAAACTGATGAAAAAACATCCGATCAAACATTTCAGGATCATAACCAAAATTTTCATCGGTAAAAACAAATATAATGTGGTCATCGGCAAAGCTGAAGGCTTGAATCTGCCAAAAAATGAAAAAATAATTTGCATCGGTCAATGTACCAAAGAATTCGCCGACAAAAATTGTCTAAAATGTCTGAACAAATGTCCACCAACCGTAGCGGAAACTTTGGAGTATCTTAAAAAAGAAGTGGACTAAATATTTTAAAATTAAAAGCCCCGCGTCGAGGTATTTCCAGATATGTTTGGAAATACACAAGACGCGGGGGAAGTTTGGAACGAGCAAGTGACTCGTTTGAACCACTTGCAAAATAACTATTGGTGGCGTGAGCGGGTGGCATGTGAGCTATGCTAGTTACTTCGTCACCGTGACAGAGCAGGTTGGTTTGAGCACTTGACCACTGCTGTCCTGAACGAAGCCTTGGTAGACTTGCGTGCCAATGTTGCCGGGTGTGATGGTCGTCAACTGGTTGAACGGCGATGTGGAGTACACCATGCCTGGCAGATTGAAAATGTATGGCGAGTAACCTCCTGATGCGTTTGCTGTGTATGTTGCACTCGCTCCCAACTTGATCAAGGAAGGAGTGATGTAGCAACTAGTGGCAAATGGAACCGGAGAAGGCGGTGGGGGTGGAGCGGACACTGTCACCTGCGGACAATTGACTGTAATTTGTCGCGGAGGTGATGCGGAGTCGGTCATCATGACTGAAGCATTGTAGACACCGGCATAGTTGTAGATCTGCGAAGCGCTGGAAACATCACCACCGGAAGCGCCTGTCCAGAAAAAGTGAACCGCGCCGATGTTGTTGTAACCGGCTCCATAGTACGCGGTGTTGCCGGCTTGCAGGGTAATCGGATTGAGTGAACCGTTGACCGCGCACGAACCAGTGAAAGACGGCAGAGGTGGCGGTTGAACAACTGGTGGTGTCGAGTTTGTGGCAGTTGTCACCACAAGTTGTGGTCGAAGGGTTGCGTCCGAATACAGCGGACTCCAAAATGTGTTGTGCACATCTGGGCCGTTAACTGTTGGCCGGAGCATAATCCCGTAGTTTGGAAATGTTCCGTTTTGCCAGCCATTGTATAGAGAGGTGATATCAATTTCATACCACTGACCGTAGACTGGTTGTGGGAGAGTGGTGATATTGACCGATGCCGGTTTGGCCGACCACTTCGTTACGCCATTCCAGTCGGAAGTTACTCGGTCGAGAATGATCCCACTGAGAGATCCTCCCTCGACGTACTTGTATAGGCGTAGGACTATTTTTGATCCTGGTGCGGAAATGTTGAATTTGATCAGGCAGTAGTAGTAATCGCCCCATCCACCGATACGACATTCCGCATTTTGCATACCACCACCATAGTAGTTACTCGACAGCCAAACCACAGTGCTGTTGGCGGAGGTGAGAGTGATTGTTGTCGTGCCGGAAACTCGCGTTGCCACGACATTGACTGTTCGCGTTTTGGACGCCGACAATCCACCGTTGTCCGTAACAGAATAAGTCAATGTGTAAGTGCCAGCGACAGCAGTGTTGACTGAACCGCTGACCACAACTCTGCTCGTGATGTTTCCATCCTCGGCATCAGTCGCGGTGTAACCCGGCTCGACAAATTGTGCGCCGACGTTGAGTGAAAGCGGATTTGCTCCGGAGAGCGTCAGGGTTGGCACGGTGTTTAGTGGAGGTGGTGACGGAGATGAAGATACATATTTCAAGACCAAACGTGGTCTAAAATTTGCATCAGCATATTCCGAACTGCGAAAAGTATTGTGCACATCACTGGCAACCGATGTTGGTCGCAATCTGATGCCGTAGTTTGGGTAGCTACCGTTCTGCCAACCGTTGTAGAGGCTGGTGATGTCGATAGTGTACCACTGACCATCCACCGGTGGCGGAAGCGTGGAGAGATTGACGGCCGACGGTTGATTCAACCATCGGGTACTTTCTGTCCAACTGCTTGTGACACGGTCGGAGTAAATTCCACTGCGATTTCCTCCCTCTGCGTACTTGTAGAATTGAAGTCCCGCATAGTCTACAATGGAAGGTTGACCGTATAGGCTGAATTTGAAGAGACAATAGTAATAGTCTCCCCATCCGCCAATACGACACTCGTTGTTGTCCATACCACCGCCGTAATAGATATTGGTAATCCAAACATCTTCACTGTTGGTGGGACCAAAGGTGGTAACAGTGGCTAGCGAATCCGCCATTTGTGTGAATATTTGCTTTTGCGTGGTGGAATTGTCCAGCAGGTACGAGTCACTCAATGAGTGGACATCAAAAGCGTGTCTCATTTCTGTAAGGTTTATTCCGCTAAAGATGCCTGTTATGTCAGACTGGGTGATGATCTGGCCCAGTACAGTTGCAACAACTACACTCCCAGGATCGATGCACGATCTTTTGCTATTGTCGGTAACATTCCAGGGTAACGGATCATCACTTGCGCTAAATCCGCTAAACGGAATGTATTTGAGTAGACTGAGATACTCAATGATATCATTACATTGAGTGGTATACCTGTTGTGCCCGTCAGCAACACTGTGAGCTACACCGGCAATGTTGATTACTTGGAGCGTGTTTGGCTGGAAGAATGTACTCGTATTTGTGGCGAGCAATGCTTCCCGATATTTGATGTTGTAGGCTTCGTTCACGAACAGTGAACCTTGACTGTGACCCACAAGGACAACTCGGTAACCTGCGACCCACTGATTGAAAATTTCATCAGTGACTAACTTGAGGTCAGGGTCACCTTGCACAACACTTCTGTCGGTGTTCCTAATGAATGTACCGACGAGGTTCAACAGATTCAAGTCCGAGATGGCTTTGTTCGCCAGGTCGTTCAGCTGGCCTTGAAGCCGATCCAGCTCAATCTGACCTTTTGATTGTTTGAGGTCGTCGCGAAAGCCCTGGCTTTGGTTGTAGACGGGGACGAACTTGACACAGTTCGGGTCGAGGTTTCGGGATGTTAAGGAAGATTTGAATTTTACTTCATAACCCCTAACATCTTTATTCCATGTCCCCGAATCTGGCACCAAAATCCCGTTAACCCAGATAAACGCAGTCTTACCTTGGGGACAAGTCTGCGCCATTAGTATGCCACTGGACAGGACCAGAAGCAGAAAAACTACCGTGAAATTCAGAATGGTTTTCATACCACCCCTTTTTGAGATTCACCTATGGTAATACACTACCAACTTGATCAATCGTCACCGCTCTTTTATTTCAAAGAACAACAACGATGGACCATATTGATGTGACCCATGGTGTAGATCTGATTTAAGACTGTACTATTTTGGAGAGAAAGTCAATGTTGACAATATTGATTTATATATTTTAATATTGACCCTGAACAATGGGCTGGGTGCAATCTTCCGAACTAAGATAAATCGACGGGCCAGCGAAAGGTAGAGCCAGCCTATTATGTTCCTCGTATATTTTCTTTCTTTCCGGTGTATTTTTAACCAAATTATGTAAAAACTGTCCATTACCATCAGATGGATTCAGGCCAAATTCTGTATATGTATAACAATTGTCTAAAGCAAATTCTTTCAGCAATAATTTTACATAATAATCATGATCTCCATTAGTCAATAAGACCTCTTGCGTCACTTTCATTTCTGCTCTCAATATTCGTCGTATTAGATCGTTTCCCGGATACATAAACACAATCTCTCTCTGCAAATCATCTCTAACACCGTCATGGTCAGAGTCGATGCCGGCGAGTGTCACTTTTCCAGCTTCACCTGGGTCTGGCGGAAGTGTAACTGAAATGTCGGTTACTGCAAAGCGAACGATTTTGGATGTTTTCACTCCATTGAAATACAAAACAAAAGAAACAGTTTGCGGTTTAGAGAGCCATTCTGTCGGAGCTACAAGAGTGCCAGAAAAAGTTCCGTCAGCATTTTTTGAAAGTTGAACTTGCTCGGACGGAATTGTTGTTGTATCAATAGTTTTCAAATAAGCAGATGTGATTGTTGTTGAATTTTCCGGTGTTAGAATGAACGAAAGTGTGACAGGTGTTAGCGGTTGTGCATTTGTTGTTTGAACTAAGGCGGTTTCCGGAGAGACAACTATTGCTACCGGCGGATTTACGCGCGATTCCCTTTGGTGCAAAATATATGAGAAAACAGCGTAGGAAATGGCAAGGATAATTAAGATAGCACCGACAACCAAAACAAATTTCTTAGATTTCATATTATTATAACTATACCATTATATATCAATAAGTGCTACTATATGTTATATGAAAACACACAAATATCTCCTCGTGGTTTTGTTAATAATCGTTCCAGCGGTTTCCATAGCTTCGATTGACGCCAACTTATCTTTCGGAAGTCGGGGACAAGCTGTCACTGATCTGCAAAATTTACTCATTGGCAAAGGATTTTTGAGTGGCCAAGCCAGTGGCGGATTTTATTCGTTGACCAAGAGGGCTGTTGTAACATACCAATCATCCTTCGGCTTGCCGGCGACAGGATTTGTCGGGCCGATGACGCGAGAAAAAATAAACAAGGAATTAGTTTCAACACAACTTCCGATTGCTGCGCCGGCAATACAAACAATACCAGCTCAAACATCACCAACCACAACAATAGTACCCGCTGTTTATTCAACCGGCACAACATTTATACCTACACCGGTTTCCATAAATCCGACACCAGATGTTACTCCCACTTATATCACAGAAAACACACCCTTTGGTCCGATAACATATTTATCCACAATTGACTCTGCAGCAAAAGCAAAAATTTTTGCAGACGTGCAGGCATTGGCTACGGAGGCAGCAAAAAATGGATTGGTGAATTTTGCGCCACTTCCTACTCCAGCACAACCACCAACAGATGCGGAATCAATGGCTATAATCAACTCTCTCAAAGCAATGCATGATGCGTGTACCGAACAACCCAAATTAGCTTTTCAGGCCGACAGAGGTGTTGGTGCAGCGCAGGTTGTTTTTCGAGCTTCATACAGCGCCGCCTGCATTGTTGATCCAAACATGACATGGTTATTTTCTGATGGAAATCCTAATGATGCAAAGTCTGGAACACTCGGAAGTGGATGGGCGTTTGGCAGGTTAAACTCATCTACCGTGTACAATCTAGCCATCTATTCTTTCAGTGGAGTGTACCCCGGAATCACTAGTTTTACATTTGCGGTAGGAAATACAACTGCAGTAGCTACAATTTATAAATAGACAAGTATTTATAATAAATATATGATAACGATTTTTACCCTAAACTTATGGAGATATTATGATTTTGATTTGAGGTTGTCAAACATTGAAAAGGTAATCAAAAATAAAAGTCCTGACATTATTTTCTTGCAAGAGGTTCAAATAGACACTACCTTATCTTTTTTTTCACAAGTTGAAATCATAAAAAAATTATTGCCGGAATATGAATATTCAATTCATTCCACAATCTATCCTAAAGAATTTCAAAGAGGAAAAAAATTAGAGACACCTGTGCAGCATGGAATGGCGGTTATTTCAAAATATCCAGTCGTAAATTCATTTGAATATTTTTTGAAAAAAGAAAAAGATGAGTCAGAGCCAAGATCAATTCTTTGTTTTGATTTAAAAATAAAATCAAGAATATATTATTTTGCGAATATTCATTTTACCAACAAGGAAGAATCTGCCAAAAATGAATTAGTCGAATTTTTGAATTTTATTCACTCACGCGGAGAAAAAAGAATTATGGCTGGAGACTTTAATATGTTTAACTTACCGAAATATTCCAATTTGTTTAATGGCTATAAATTATCATATAATTATAAACCATATATATCGTACACAAAAGATAATGGGTGTTTGGATTATATAATGATACCTGATAATTTTAACTTCACACATCTTGAGTTAGTGGAGGAATATCTTTCTGATCATAAGGGTTTATTTGTAAATCTGGATGATTAAAATCATACTGAATAAATTTTATGAAAATATTTGTCACTGGAGGAAGTGGATTTATTGGCAGGAGATTGGTTGAGAAATTATCTCAAAACAAAGATGACCAGATTTTTTGTCTAACTAGGGATTTATCAAAAATTTCTATTTCAACTGCGGAAAATGTTCAATATTTGGAAGGGGATATTACTAAACCGGAAACATATAAAAATTTTCTATATGGATCAGATCGTCTTTATCATTTAGCCGCGTATGTTGGCTATGGTATTTATGGAAGAGACAAAAAAGAGATGGGGAAAATTAATATTGACGGAACGAAAATCATTTTTGATATTGCGAAACAATTTAAAATTCCAAAAATTTTGTATTTAAGTACCGCAATGGTTTATCATCCAATGGGAGAAAAAATTGTTGTTGAAACTGACAATTTTCCAAAAAAACACACAACTCATTACTCCTATACTAAATATCTTAGTTTTTTGGAAGCGCAAAAGTATATTAAAATAGGACTTCCAATAACTGTTATTTTACCTACATCAGTTTATGGATATGGCAGCCCGCTTTTTAGTGATTTTGTGAAATTTCTATTAAAATACAAAGTTTTCTTTAAAAGCTTACTCGATAAAAGACTATCTGTTGTTTATGTTAACGATGTTGTAGATGCTATTCTATTGGCTGAAAAAGGTGATTATGTCGGAGAATCTTTTATTGTTTCTTCTGAAATAATAACTATCAGAGATTTTATAAAACAAGTTGAAATTTATTTTAAAATCGAGGTAAAAATTTATAATTTGCCAATTTTCATATTAAAATTATTTTCTCCAGTGATAGGTTTTATTTCCAGATTTAAAAAAGGTTTGTATATTAACAAAGAAATATTTAATTTTATAAATGGGAATTTCATTGCTTCAGGAGAAAAAGTAAAAAATAAGTTAGAATGGAAACCAAAAACATCTATTTATAATAAATTTGAAGAGATGATCTAAAATTTGTTCACAATTCCAATATGTTTTTATCATTTGACTTGATATAATGTAGACATGCTTAATTTGTTCATGTTATCAAATGTATTTCTTTCGGTCACCTCAATTTTTTTAGCTGTATTTGTATTCTTTAAAAATAGAAGGTCAAAACTAAATTATTTATGGGCGTTGACAAGTCTTGGTGTTGCCACATGGAGTTTCGGTATTTCCAGAATTGTCATTTCAGAAAGTGTAAAAGAAGCGTGGCTTTGGAATTATTTTTTGTATATGGGTGCTATTTTCATACCAATTTTTTTCTACCATTTTACACTTGTTTTATTAAAAAAAGAGAAAAGCAAAAAATTCTCTTTGATCGTCGGATATTTATTATGTCTAGCCTTTCAAATTCTAAATTACACAAAATATTTTGTTAAAGATGTTCCTCCCAAATTTATGTTTAACCATTGGGTTGAACCAGGGGAAATATACTATTTCTTTTTTGCTTTTTTTGTTGGTTATTTTTTGTATTCATTAGTTTTATTGTTCAGACATTCTTTAAATCGATCAAATCCGGACAGAAATCAAATAAAATACATTTTGATAGGAAGTATTATCGGAGTAAGCGGCGGAATTACAAATTTTTTCCCACAATTTTTTAATATTTACCCATTTGGAAATTATTTGATAATACTGTACGTCTTTTTTGTTACTTATTCGATATTGAAATATCAATTATTCAATATTAAATCTCTCGCTACTGAATTATTTACTATCGCTATTTCACTGGTTCTCTTTACGAGAATATTCTTTGCAGATAATTTAACTGAAAAATTAGTAAATGTAATTGTTCTTGTGGCAGTATTTGTTTTTGGGGTTTTAATTGTTCGTTCTGTTATGAGAGAAGTCAAGACCAGAGAAGAAAAGGAAAATCTTGCCAAAGATCTTGAGCGGGCGAATGATCGGTTGAAGGAGTTGGATCAGATGAAGTCGGAGTTTTTGTCGTTGGCGACTCACCAAATACGGGCGCCGTTGACCGCTATTCGGGGATATGCGGCCAATGTGATGGATGGTGATTATGGGGAGATTTCGCCGAAAGTTCGCGGGGCGATCCAGGTCATTGCCACTTCGTGCACCAACTTGGTCGTTATTGTCGACGAGTTTCTGAACATTTCGCGCATCGAGCAGGGTCGGATGAAATACGACGTGGTGGATTTCGACGCGACCGCTTTGATCCAGGAAATTTTGATCGAGCTCAAACCAACAATCGAAAAAACATCGCTCACAATGAATTTGGAACTGTCGGATTATATTTGCATGGCGCACGGTGATGTTGGCAAAATAAAACAGGTTGTGAACAACATCATCGACAACTCCATAAAATATACCAAGCAGGGCGGTATCAATGTTTCGCTGTCGTGCAACGGCCAATATATTACGATAAAAATTTCCGACACCGGCATTGGCATCGCGCCGGAAGACATCCCGAAACTTTTCACCAAATTTACCCGAGCCAAGGACGCTTTCCGCACCAACGTCATCGGCACCGGTCTCGGCCTTTACATAGCCAAGCAAATGGTGGAAGCGCAAGACGGCAAAATTTGGGTCGAATCGGATGGGCTGGGCAAAGGCTCGACATTCTTCATTCAGTTACCGAAAGCTTAATAGTCGCTGCACCCTTAAATTTCATTCGCCATAGACGGCGAATGATTGAATTTCTTTAAGAAAAATGTATAAATTACTGGTATGACACAGGAACATGCGTGGGATAGGGAATATAGAGAGTCGAAATTTTTGGTAAAAGAAAATAAGCCACAGGCCGATGTGGTGCGTTTTGTGAAGTGGCTGAAAAAAATTTCAGGACACCCGGTGTCTGGGAATCTTGACACCGGGTGTCCTGAAGTTCTGGATCTGGGTTCCGGGACTGGTCGCAACAGTTTTTATTTTACACAACTTGGCGCAAAAGTAACCAGTTTTGAAATTTCTGAAACGGCAATCGCCATAGCTAAAAATTTCGCCCTGGAAGCAGGTCTGAATATTTCGTACCAAAAGCAAAGCATCGGCGAAACGTTTCCGTGCGAGGACAATTCGTTTGATGTTGTTTTGGATGTCACTTCTTCAAACTCGCTTTCCGAGGCTGAACGAGAAATTTATTTAATTGAAACACATCGTGTTTTAAAAGAAGATGGGTACTTTTTCGTCAAAGCGCTGTGCAAAGATGGCGACGATAATGCAAAATATCTTTTGAAAAATAATCCGGGCGCCGAGACAGACACCTACATTTTGCCGGAAACCGGAATCGTCGAGCGAGTTTGGAGCATGGCAGATTTCGTGGCCACGTACGAAAAATTTTTCACCATTTTGCATCTCGAAAAGAAAACCAGCTACACCACCATGGGAAACCGCATCTTCAAACGCAACTTTTGGATTTCTTATATGAAGAAGTAGTTTAGTCGACCGAGTATGTATTTTCTAGTATAATAAAATATATGTTTGAGAAATTTGAGATAAGTAAAAAAGAAAAAATTACGCAATTATGTAACGAAAGCAAAATTGAAGTAGTAAACGATTGTGCTGATCTAACACAATTTTCATTTAATGAAGTAATGAGTTTTTTTGATACGTTGACTAGTAATAATGATTTTCTTATACATGGAACAAATTCTAATGAAGTATACAGTTGTCTCGAAACGAGACAGGCACATTGTTTAGTTAAGGAATCTGGCAGAAAAAAGGCTGTATACGCTACTGAAATACCCAGGGTTGCATTATCTATTGCTGTATTAAATCGTAGTTATCTGAAGAAAAAATTTGGTAACTACATCTTTGGGCACAGCGGAGACAACTTCAAACTTGTTTTTAAAGTACCCACAGAAATATACGATTTATTTGTTGCGCATGATCCAAATCTTTTTACTGATGGATATGTATACATTCTGGATAGAGCAAACTTTGTAAATGCACCTGACGCTGGAAGCGAGTGGCATTCTGAATCAGACCAGGAACCACTTTTAGCGTGTAAAGTATCTAAAGTTTTAGCTGGGAGTATTTATATTATTTGTGAACCTAACAATACAGTAATAGAATTTGATTTTAAATCAAAATATGATATTTAATTAGGTAATTCCTAAATTTATTATTTTTTGTTAAACTATAAGCATGAACAAAAAGACACTTTTATCGGGAGTCAAGCCGACGGGGCGGCCACATATTGGGAATTATTTTGGAGCGATGAAGCAGTTTGTCGATATGCAAAACGACTATTCCTGCCTTTTCATGCTGGCGGATTATCACGCGCTCAACCTTATTCAAGACAAGACGGAGATGTCGAAACAGATTATGGATTTGACCATCGACTATCTGGCGCTAGGGCTCGATCCACAAAAAGCCATTATTTTCAAACAGTCAGATGTGCCGGAACACGCCGAACTGGCTTGGATTTTCGACTCCATCACGACCATGCCGTACCTGATGCGCGCTCACGCCTACAAAGATGCCGAGGCCAAAAACAAAGAAATTTCTGTCGGCACATTTAATTATCCGATGCTCATGGCGGCCGATATTTTGCTGTACGACACCGATGTGGTGCCGGTGGGGCAGGATCAAAAACAGCATGTCGAGTACGCCCGCGACACGGCCCAGAAATTCAACTTCATTTTTAAAAGTGATGTTTTTAAAATGCCGGAATCGAAAATTTTGGAAACCGTAGCAACCGTGCCCGGCACTGACGGACAAAAAATGTCAAAAAGCTACAACAACACCATCGAACTTTTTGCCACAGCAGATGAAATCAAAAAAGCAGTCATGTCCATCCAGACCGACTCGAAGGGGATTGATGAACCTAAAAATCCGGACGAGGACAATGTCTTCAAATTACACAAACTTTTCTCGACGCAGGATGAACTTTTGGAACTTCGCTCACGATACGAAAAAGGCGGAATGGGACACAAAGAATCAAAAGAAATTTTGATCGCCAACATCGAAAAATTCATCGCTCCGCTCCGAGAAAAGCGCGCGCAGATTGCCTCGGACACCGACTACGTTCTAGACATTCTGCGTGAGGGCGGCAAACGCGCCAAACAAAAAGCTGAGAAAAAAATGGAACAGGTGAGGGAAGCGATTGGTGTGAAGTTGTATTAAAATATATGGAGAAAACAGGTAAAAATGTAAAAATCTCACAAATAATGAGAAAGTTTTGGGATGGAACAAAGTCGTCCAAGGGTTTGTTTTTCTTTGCGTACGTATCTTTTTTCTTTTCTGTCATTGTCAATATTTTTGTTCCACTGTACTACAAAAAATTCTTCGATGTTTTAGGTTCTGCAACCGACAGAACGATTGTATTGACATCACTGGTGCATATCATACTTGTAATACTAGTTTTTCATGCATTGAACTGGCTTCTTTGGCGTATAGGCATGTACATGTATAACTTGATGCAGTCCAGAATTATGGCACGATTGAAACAGAATTCGTTTGACTATATGATGATGCATTCATACACATTCTTTGCAAATAGTTTTAGCGGAGGTCTAGTCCAAAAAGTTAATCGTTTTAGTCGAGCATTTGAATCTCTGACTGACAGCGTGGCATTCAATATTATGCCGCTTATAGTTACGATTATTGCGTCTGTGGCCATCACATATTTTATTGCGCCGATAGTTTCTATCATTATGATTGGTTGGATTGTTGTATTTTCAACATTCAATTTCACATTTTCCAGATGGAAATTGAAATACGATCTGGCTTCGGCAGAAGCGGATTCAAAAACTTCAGGGTATCTCGCCGACGCCATCACAAACAATAATGCAATCTCGTTTTTTACCGGTCACAAATATGAATCTGGTGAATTTAAAAATGTTTCCAACGACCAGGCGAAGAAAACAAGGTTTACGTGGCAACTAGGCGAAGTGGTTGACGCGACTCAGGCATTACTCATTCTCATTGTTGAATTTCTGATATTTTATTACGCAATCAAATATTGGAGCCGCGGACTTATCACCATAGGTACATTTGTGCTTGCCCAAACATACATTATCGGACTGGCTCAACAGTTGTGGGGCTTGAATAGGGTTATTCGCAGTGTATATCAAAGTATTGCCGATTCGAAAGAAATGGTGGAAATACTCGTTAAACCTTACGACATTAAAGATATTCCTTCGGCTCAATATATGCTCGTTTCCAGGGGGGAGATTGAATTTAAAAATGTGTCATTTAATTTTAACGAAACGCGCCAAGTTTTAAAGAATATCAATATAAAAATTCAGCCCGGAGAAAAAATTGCCATTATCGGACCATCTGGAGCTGGCAAAACAACATTCGTTCGACTGATAATGCGACTGTATGACGTTACCGAGGGTTCTATTTGCATAAACGGTCAGGATATTAAAAACGCAACACAAGATAGCCTGCGTGAACAAATCAGTTTGGTTCCGCAAGATCCGTTATTATTTCATAGGACGCTCATGGAAAATATTAGATACGGACGCCGCGATGCAACAGATGGGGAAGTAAAAGAAGCCGCAAGGCTGGCACACTGCGATGAATTTATTGATACTTTGCCACTGAAATACGAGACATTTGTGGGAGAGAGAGGAATCAAACTGTCGGGAGGTGAACGTCAGCGTGTGGCTATTGCGCGAGCAATCTTGAAAAGAGCACCAATACTTATTCTGGATGAAGCCACATCAAGTCTCGACTCCCATTCGGAATCGCTTATTCAGGATGCGCTTGATACGCTCATGCGAGATTGCACAACTATTGTAGTTGCCCATAGACTTTCAACGATCAAAAAAATGGATCGCATTATTGGCATGGAGAATGGGCAGATTGTTGAACAAGGAAATCATGAGGAACTCTCAAATAAAGAGGGTGGTTTGTACAAGAAATTATGGAATTTGCAGATCAGTGGGTTCATCAAAGAATAATAATCTGGTATTATTATCCCTATGAACATCAAAATTGTTGAAAATAATATTACAGTTGACGAGCTGAAAAAACTGGCGGAGGTTTTTTATGTGAATATGATAAAGGGCGTGGTTGACATTCAGAGAGAAATCATCGCTTTTGGCGGAGAATATCATGTCGATGCCAATATGGTTTTGATGGAAAATGGATCGGAGCAGAAAGATGTTTGGGGGTTTAACATAAATTTTGATGAACCAAAAGATTCCTGGGTAGAATATAATTCTCTTATAAATATACGACCGGCAGTGGGAAACAGAAAAATGGAAGTACAAGATGAAAATATTCGAAAAAAAATGAAAAAAATTATTAATTCAAAAATAATATGAAAACAACACGAACATCTCTTTTTCTCATGGCAAATTTGGGACCGGAAGTCGCCAGAGTTTTATCAGCCAAAGAAAAAAATAAAGCAGATTTGCTTGGAAGTGCTGTGGATAGAGCAAGAAACATTATTGCAGAATTAAAAAAATTACCTGATACAAAAAATAATACCGAGATCGATATACTTGATGATGTAGTAAATGATCTTGGAAAAAAAAACAGCATATATGAAATTTCTTCAGAAGAATTTACATCATATTTTTTACCTTTTGCAATGAGACTAACACGAGTTTAAAAAATATGGTAGTATAAATCTCATGAAAAGGACTTATATCAAAGATTTGAACGAGTTGACCAGCCAGGAGGTGACGATCAAGGGTTGGGTTAATGTTCGGCGTGATCAGGGCAAGATGGTTTTCATGGACATGCGCGACATGACCGGACTGGTGCAGTGTGTTGTTTTGCCGGGTAGCGAGGCGATTGAAACAGCCAAGGAGATGCGGACCGAGTGGGTTTTGGCGGTTAGTGGTGTTGTGAACAAACGCCCGGAAAAAAATATCAAAGCCGGAGCGCAGAACGGCGACATTGAGTTGGAAGTCAAAAATATCGAGGTCCTGAACAAAGCGGAAGTTTTGCCTTTTGATATCTCGACAGACACCAAAGGTGTTGGCGAAGACATGCGGCTGAAATATCGATACTTGGATTTACGCTCCGACAGAATGCAAAAAAACATCCGCGCTCGCGACAAAATAATTTCTTTTTTCCGCGACTACATGCATCAAAATGATTTTGTGGAAATTGAAACGCCAATCATGATGAAGGGCACGCCGGAAGGTTCGCGTGAATATGTGGTGCCATCGCGACTTTATCAGGGTAAGTTTTATGTTTTGCCACAGTCGCCACAGCAATTTAAACAGCTTTCCATGGTAGCCGGCTTCGAAAAATATTTTCAAATTGCGCGATGTATGCGCGACGAGGATAGCCGTGGAGATCGCCAGCCGGAATTCACCCAGCTGGATTACGAGATGTCCTTTGTCGAACAGGAAGATGTTTTGGAATATACGGAAAAAATGTTTATTGAGCTTGTCCAAACACTGTACCCAAACAAAAAAATCACCACGGTTCCTTTTCCGAGATTTACGTTTGCCGAGACGATGGAAAAGTATGGCATGGACAAGCCGGATTTGCGTCAGGATAAAAATAATCCAGACGAGCTGGCTTTTGCCTGGATTACCGATTTTCCGATGTTCGAGAAAAAAGATGACGGCACCATCGCCGCGGCACACCACCCATTTTGCTCTATAAAACCGGAAGACAAAGAAAAATTTATGAAAGGCGAGGATTTATTTAGCATAAGAGCCAATTCATACGATCTGGTGCTCAATGGATTCGAGCTATCATCCGGCTCGATCAGAATCCACGATCGCGCCGAACAAAAACAAGTATTCAAACTGCTGAATATTTCGGAGGAGGAACAGCAGAAAAAATTTGGTCATATGCTCGAGGCTTTCACTTATGGCGCGCCTCCGCACGGCGGATTTGCTCCTGGTATTGATCGTACTGTTATGCTTCTTCAAAATGAACCAAACATTCGAGAAGTCATTGCGTATCCAAAAACTGGCGAGGGTAAAGACCTAATGATGGGCGCGCCAAGCGAGATTTCAGATACGCAACTGCGTGAACTCGGTTTGACTCTGAACATTAAGAAAAAATAACCCTGTGATATAGACCTGAGGTCTAAAGTTTGCAAAGCAAACTTATATCACAGTGTAAAAAAAGCCCGCGCATGCCGTCCCAGCACGCGCGGGTAAAAGGAGCAAACACGCAACAGACCTTATTAAATAATACTCTTATTTTGTTTTTTTGCAACCGCCTGTGGACAACCGGATCTGATATAATAGTGCTATGGATTCCGAGTTTAACGTTAAAACGGGGGTTTTTGAAGGGCCGCTGGACACGCTGCTTTCGCTTATCGAGAAGCGTAAACTTTTCATAAACGACATATCGCTGGCCCAGGTGGCTGACGACTATATTTCATACGTCAAAAATTTGGAGAATTTCCCGATCGCCGACAGCGCGCATTTCATTTTGATTGCTTCGACGCTTGTTTTGATCAAATCGAAATCGCTTTTGCCAAACCTTTCGCTTTCGGAGGAGGAACAACAAAGTATCGAGGATTTGGAAACACGGCTTTCAGAATACAAAAAATACAAAGCACTTGCCGTCCATTTGCGTGAGCGATTTGGCATTCACGTATCGTATTTGCGCTTGCCGTCCAAAGAAAAGCAAATCGTTTTTGCACCGGACAAACAAACTACGCAATCAAGGATTTTTGAAATTATCAAAGAAGTCATTTTAAACATGCCGAAAAAGGAGGTTGTGGCCAAAGCTGTTGTCCAAAAAGTAATCAGTCTGGAGGAAACGATTGAGAACTTGACCCGACGCATCACATCAAGCCTCAAAATGAGCTTCAAAGATTTTTCCAGTCACGCAGGTGGAGGAGCCGGAACAAAAGAAAACAAGATTAATGTTATCGTCAGTTTTCTGGCCATGCTAGAACTGGTTAAACAGGGAATTATCCAAGTGCGACAGGACAAATATTTTCAAGACATAGAGATGGAGAATCAATATCTCGGAGTACCAAAATATTAAAATGCAAAAATCTAAAACACAAATCGCCAAGGAAATTCATGCCGTACTTTTTTATTTGGCCGAACCGGTTTCTTTTTCTTACTTAGCCAAAATTTTGGAAGCGAATGAAAATGAGATCCGCGAATGTGTGGAAAACCTTTCTGAATTTTTGAAAGACAGTGGAATGTGCCTTGTCGAGCATGACGGCGAAATTGCCTTGACCACGGCGCCGGAAATGGCGGAAATTGTGGAAAAAGTGGTAAAGGACGAGCGCGAACGCGACCTTGGTCGGGCCAGCATCGAAACGCTCTCCATCATCGCCTACAAAGGTCCGGTCAGCCGCAAGGAAATCGAGTACATTCGCGGCGTCAACTGCCAGTTCGCCCTCCGGACGCTCCTTTTGCGCGGACTGGTCGAGAAGAAAAACAAGGAAGGGGACGAGAGATCATTTGTTTACAACATCACCATGGACGCGCTCTTGCACCTGGGTATAAAAAACATTTGCGACTTGCCGGAATATGATAATATGAAGAAACAGTTGGAGGTAGTGGAAGAGGAGGAAATTTATGGAGAATAAAAACGAAAAAATTTCATCGTGGCTCTTGGTATTAAACGCCGTACTGGTTTTTATCGCGGTGGCTTTGGTTTTTTTCATTTACAATGTCATCAGTCTGAAAAATTTGACACGCGCCATAGAAAACAGCAGCCAGCCGACAGTTGCTCAAAATAACGCGTTCGACAATGTTGAACTGACCGCCAAATCAGCCTATGTTTTTGATGTTGTTAACCAAAAAGTTTTGTTCCAAAAAAATGAAACGGCGCAACTGCCTCTGGCATCGCTGACCAAACTCATGACCGCGCTCGTTGCCACAAATTTGATGCCAAAAAATTCACGCGTCACAATTCGGAAAGAATTTCTGACCACAGAAGGGGATAGCGGACTTGCTGATGGAGAAAATTGGAAATTGTCTGACTTGCTCGACTTTTCTCTGGTCGTTTCGTCCAATGACGGCGCGAGATCGGTTGCTTCTGTTGTCGGCGCCACAATAAATAATACGAGCGATTTTGACGTCGGCCGGCAAGATTTTATCAAACAAATGAATACTGAAGCACACGATCTGGGACTTGGACAAACATATTTTGTCAACGAAAGCGGACTCGACGAAAGCCCAACCCAAAGTGGCGCATACGGTTCGGCCGAAGATATTTCAAAACTTCTGGAGTACATGTTGAAAAATAAACCGGAAATTTTAGAAATGACAAAATTTGGCGACTCGAACATTTCATCGCTCTCAAAAACACATGATGCGCAAAGTACCAACGAAGTAATCAATAAAATTCCCGGACTTTTGGCTTCCAAAACAGGTTACACTGAACTGGCCGGCGGGAATTTAGTCATCGCTTTCGACGCCTCCATCGGCCATCCGGTCGTCGTCGTCGTTCTCGGCTCTACCCAGGACGGGCGCTTTACCGACGTGGTTAATCTGGTCAACGCGAGCATGAAATATGAGAGGGGAGAATAAAAAGTCCACTTTTCGGGTGAACTTGCCAGATAAAACTGGACTTGCAAAACTTATGGTTTGAGAATCATTGTGTAGCGCATTTCTGGCGTAAGCCAGCGAAGTGCAGCGCGTATGTCTGTCATCGTAATTTTTCGAATATCCTCATCATATTCGTCTAGCGAAACAACCCGGTGACGATTCGCCACGGCGTCCATGGCGCCATTCCGAATTTCTCGGCCATTAGCATCGATTAACAGATTGTCCGCCACAACACGTAGTTTTGTTTGATCGAATAAATCTTCACGATCGCCAATAGAGGCAATGCACACCTCGATAACTCCTTCAATCTCGTCCAGAGCTTCCAATTCGAAGCTTTTACATTCTATTGAAAACTCGTAGAACTGCCTGAAATTGTACACCGAAGCCGTGGCGCTGTATGTCCACGAGCGGCGTTCGCGCAATTCCTCGTAAAGAACTTCTCTAAACATGTCACGTAATATTCGAATAACCCAGAAGTTTATGCTAGCTGGAATCTTTGTCTTGCTCTCGTACGCACCCACATTCACCGACAATGTGGAATACTTTGAAGCCTCGAAAACGTAGTGAGTTTCCAATAGCGGCGAAATATCCGAGAATTTTTTCGGTAAGGGCGTTCTTTCTCCCCTTTTGTTTATCCCAAATGGACTTTGAAAAAGGAGATTGGCCAGTTCGCCGACAGTCATGCCTCCGACGCCCACGACGTGCATATTTGCTGGGTTGTAATGCCCGTCGTAGAATGACTGAAGATCTGTCTGTCCAATTCTTTCGAGTGATTCGGGTATTCCGAGCGGAGAAAGGAAACGTTCCAGAAAAGTGTCCTTGTAAAGCGCACGTCTCTGACGCCAGCCTAATTCAATCAACTCTTTCGCCTTGAATGACCGATTAAACTCCGCCAATATGACTCGTCGTTCTCGCTCAATAAATTTTTCAAGCTGGCACGAAAGCAACATGTGTCCAAAAATTGAAAAAGCTTTGGCGAGAATTTCCTTGTCGATTGGAACAAAGAAACTCCATTTTGTAAATGGAAATCCGGTGGCGCCCAAATTTACTCCACCGCCACAATCTTCAAACAACGCATCAATGCTACTACGTGGAACGATAGCGTTTTCGCAAATAACGTGTTCAACAAAGTGAGCAAGACCTTCTAATCCAGGAGGGTCTTGCTCAGCCCCGCTGTTAATGACAAAACCCATGGCTTGCCATTGTCGATTTGGCCAGTGAGCTGCGTGGACGGTTATCCCATTTTGCATTACGGCTGTTTCAAACTCGGCGTAAGGATCCCACATAAAAACTTCCTTTCCGTGAAAAGTTTGTATTATTTTAATATGTTTGTCAAGCTTATTTCAAACAACCCTGATCTGTTTTTTGAAATAAATTCGTTTTGAGTTATACTGTATTTATGTGTGGAATTGCCGGAATAATCGACCCAAAAATCGAGGATAAGGGCGTGGCTATGCGGGAA
The DNA here is from genome assembly GCA_903861205.1 of uncultured bacterium. Lineage (GTDB taxonomy): Bacteria > Patescibacteriota > Minisyncoccia > Phycocordibacterales > DATDWN01 > CAIOTC01. Next base: position 106,411 of record CAIOTC010000020.1, read on the forward strand.
ATGGTCTCGCGGATTTTTCATCGCGGTCCGGACGAGGACGGCTTTTTTGTTGACGAAAATGTGGCTCTGGGCATGCGCCGATTGTCCATTATCGATCTTTCCACAGGCAAACAACCTATCACATCTTCGAGCGAAAAACTTCTCATTTTCTTCAACGGCGAAATTTATAATTACAAAGAACTGCACGAGGAACTGGTCGCCCAGGGTTGCGTTTTTAAAACGCATACTGACACGGAAGTTATTTTGCACATGTTCGAACTCCACGGCGAGAAAATGCTGACGCGTCTGCGCGGAATGTTCGCTTTTTGCATTTACAACATTGAAACAAAAACCATTTTTTTCGCCCGCGATTTTTTTGGCATTAAACCGCTTTATTATTTGAAGGATGCAAGCCCTGACACCGCCGACGGGCAGGGAAAAATTCTGGCATTTTCTTCTGAAATAAAAAGCTTTTTAAGTTTTCCTGGCTTCAAATCGGATGTGAACGACAACGCCGTTTATAATTATTTGCAATTTCAATACAATCCGCTCGACGAAACTTTTTTCAAAAATGTTTACAAGCTACCGCCCGGCCACTACATGAGAATAAATGTGGAAAACGGTGATGTGGAAATAAAAAAATATTGGGAATTCGATTTTTCACCGAGGCCAGGCCTAGGGGAAAAAGAGACTGCGCAGGAAATTTACAACGTGATTCAGGATTCGGTGGCGCATCATATGATTGCCGACGTACCGGTTGGTTCATTTTTGAGTGGGGGAGTGGACAGCAGTATTATTGCTACCACCATGCAGAAAGTTCGCGGTGATAAAAAAATAAAAACTTTTACAGTAGGATTTGACACACTTACCGAAGGGAAGGAATCGAAAGAAACTTCCGATTTTCTTGATACAGACCACACCGAAATAAAAATCGGTCCCGACGAATATTTCAGCGTCTTGCCGAAAGCTGTCTGGCATTTTGACGAACCAGTGGCAGATCCGTCAGCCATCGGGTTGTATTTCGTGGCTCGCGAAGCCCACAAACACGTCACGGTCGTGCTTTCCGGCGAAGGTGCGGACGAACTTTTTGGCGGATACAATATTTATTTGGCGCCGTTTGCTTACCAGAAAATTTCATGGCTGCCAAAAATTATTTTGGGAATTATTTTAAAAATTACTTTCGAATTCTGGGGCAAAAATTTCATCCGCAGAGCTTATTACAAACTTTCAGACTGGTACATCGGTAACGCTTCAGTCTTTAAAAACGATGAGCGTGATTTGTTATGGAAAGGCGACCGACAAGAATCGTTTTCGCTGTTTTCACTATACGAACACGCAAAAAATTTGAACGATTCTGAGAAAATGCAATACATCGACATCCACACATGGCTCATCGGCGACATTTTGGCCAAAGCGGACAAAATGACCATGGCCAACTCGCTCGAACTGCGCGTGCCGTTTCTCGACACTGAAGTGGCCAAACTGGCAGCGACTTTACCACAAGAATTCAAGTGGCGAGGCGGGGTGACAAAATATCTTTTGCGCGAGGCGTTTAAAGACATCATTCCGGAATCGACCCGCAACAGAAAAAAACTCGGCTTCCCGACACCGGTTCGCGATTGGCTGACGGCCGACAGACAGGATGTTTACGACATTATTTTAAAAAATCAGTACATTTTGTCGCACATGAACATCGATTACATTCAAAAATTAATCACCGACCACTTTCAAAAGCGCGCGGACAATTCACGTAAAATATACTTACTCCTCATGCTTGCTCTGTGGTACAATGTGTTTATTGGAAACAATTTTAAATTTTAAATTCTAAATTTTAAATTAAACCCATGCCAATTGATGTCATCAAAGTTATTGTTCCTTCCATCCTGACATTTTTTTTGGGTATTTTAATCACCCCATTTTTCACCAACTTTTTCTACAAATATAAAATGTGGAAAAAAAATCCGCGGACGGAAACGGGAGATATTACAACCGACGATTTTGCCAAAATTCACAACACTAAAGGCGAACTTTCCACACCACGTGTCGGCGGGGTAATCATTTGGGTTTCGGTTCTTTTGGCCGTCGCTCTCATTTATTTGCTTCATATTATTTTACCGACAGACTTGACCTCTAAACTGAATTTCTTCAGCCGCAGCCAAACTCTCATTCCGCTGGCCACGCTCATTTTTGCTTCGCTCATCGGACTGATTGATGACATGCTCCAAATTATCGGCAAGGGAAGTTACGCGCGAGACAGTATCGTTTACAGAAGAATAAAAGTGGCTAGCATTGTTCTCATCGGGCTTCTCATTGGTTGCTGGTTTTATTTTAAACTCGGCGCGACCATGATCCACGTGCCGTTCTGGTACGACATCGATCTGGGAGTAATGTTCATTCCGTTTTTCATCATCATCATGCTTTCCGTTTTTTCCTCCAGCGTCATCGACGGAATGGACGGACTTTCCGGCGGAGTTTTAGCCACCATTTTCACCGCCTATTCAGTCATCGCTTTTGTTCATCATCAAATCGACATCTCCGCTTTTTGCGCGGTGGTGGCCGGCGGAATTCTGGCTTTCTTGTGGTTTAACATTCCGCCGGCCAGATTTTACATGGGTGAGACTGGTGTTCTGGGACTAACCGTCACGCTATCGGTTATCGCCTTTTTGACCAATTCCGTTTTGGTCCTGCCAATCATCGCTTTTCCTCTCGTCATCACATCCGTTTCCGTCATCATCCAAATGATCTCCTACAAATATTTCGGCCACCGGCGCGTTTTCAAAGTTGCCCCACTCCACCATCATTTCGAAGTTATCGGCTGGTCCCGCGAAAAAGTGGTCATGCGCTACTGGATCATCAGCATCGTCTTCGCCATCATCGGCGTCATTGTCGTACTTGTGAGTTGATAACTTATTAGCAAAAATTTAATAATTTCGTCGAGACAAAACAATTTTGGAGACTTCGGACGCTGGCGAGCGGAGACTTGAGCGATTTTTCAGCAGAAAAATACGCGTGCTCCAAAATTGTTTTGGCTCGTAAGAAATTTTGAATTTTTTCAAAACATGAAACGCATCAAAGTCGACATTCCATTTCTTATATCCATCTTCATTCTCGTCATTGGCGGGTATTTGATTTTTTCGTCCGCGTCGCTCGGACTGCTTTCCAGCCAAAGCGTCAAGTACGGCAACGTCGCTTTCAGTCAGGTCTTTTTCGGACTTTTTCTGGGTTGCCTGGCCTGCATCGTCACCAGTCAGCTCGATTACAAAATTTACCGTAAATTCGCTTTTTACATTTACGTACTGGCGTTTCTCTTCACACTTTTGGTCTTCGTACCGGGTCTTGGCGTGGCGCACGGCGGAGCGCACAGATGGATTTACCTCGGACCCCTGTCGGTCCAACCGTCAGAACTTTTAAAAATCGCTTTTGTTTTATATTTTGCCACATGGCTGGCCAGCGTCAAAGACAGAACTCAAACTTTCACTTACGGATTTTTGCCGTTTCTCATTTTGACAGCTGTGACTGGCGCCATACTTTTGAAACAGCCTGACACGGACACATTTCTCATCACCTGTTTTGCCGGCATTGCCATGTTTTTGTCAGCCGGTGGACGATGGAGATACATTATCATCATGTCAGTTATCGGTGTGGCCGGGCTCGGAATAATCGCTTATGAGCGACCGTATATCATGAGCCGCATCACCACTTATATGAACCCGAGCGAAAATGCTCTCGGCAGCGGCTACCAGATTCAACAATCACTCATCGCCATCGGCTCGGGCGGAATCACTGGCAGGGGATTCGGTCAGAGCATTCAGAAATTCAACTATTTGCCGGAACCGATCGGGGATTCCATTTTTGCCGTGGCTGGCGAGGAATTCGGCTTTTTGGGAGCAATCGGAATCGTTTTGTTGTTTGTCTTTTTTGCCTTTCGTGGCCTCAAAATTGCCACAAAAGTGACCGATCCGTTCGGTAGACTTGTGGTGGTCGGAATTGTTATAATGATTGTGTCGCAAGCATTTGTGAATATCGGCGCGATGGTCGGAGTTTTGCCCCTGTCGGGAATTCCCTTACCTTTCGTCAGCCAGGGCGGAACTGCATTATTCGTAGCCTTAGCCGAGGTGGGGATAGTACTAAATATTTCGAAAAGCGCGAAGAGAAAATAGATTCAAGAAACAAGATTCAAGAATCATGAATAATACGAAAGCAAAAGCATTATTCATGAATCCTGAATCATAAATCATTATTCAATTTTATGAAGATATTACTAACAGGCGGAGGATCAGGCGGGCATTTTTATCCGATTATTGCCGTTGCCGAGGAATTAAATATTCTGGCAAACGAAAACCACTTGCTCCAACCGGAACTGTACTTCATGTCCACCGAAAGTTATAACGAAGGCTTACTTTACGAAAACAACCTCAAATTTGTTCCGGTCAGCACCGGAAAAATGAGAGTTAATCCGAGTGTGGCAAGCATTTTCAAAAACTTTTTTGACCTGTTCAAAACTTTTTTCGGAACACTTGGCGCAATTTGGACGATTTACAAAATTTATCCGGACGTAATTTTTGGCAAAGGCGCCTATGCCAGCTTCCCGGCCATGTTTGCGGCGAGAATCCTGCGCATACCGGTTGTCATTCACGAATCTGACACTGTCCCTGGCCGAGTAAACGCCTGGGCCGGAAAATTTGCCCAGAAAATCGCCGTCTCTTATCCTGAATCAGCCAAATATTTTCCTGCCGGCAAAACTGCCTGGACGGGCAACCCGATTCGCAAGGATTTGATGTTGCCACTTTCGTTTGGAACCAAAGATTTTTTGAAACTTGAAGAAAATATTCCGACCATTTTGGTTCTTTGTGGGTCGCAAGGCGCGCAACTGATTAACGAAATAATTATGGATGCCCTGCCGGAACTTGTTTCCAAATATCAAATTATTCATCAAACCGGCAAAAAAAATCTCGCTATAATGAAAGAAACAGCAGAAATAATTCTGGGGAAAAATCCGCACAAAGACAGATACAAACCTTTTGATTATTTGGATTTGCTCCAGGAACGCATGGCCGCTGGCGCGGCAGACGTTATTATTTCTCGCGCTGGCTCGACTATTTTTGAAATCGCTTCTTGGCAAAAACCAAGTTTGATTATTCCAATCACCAATTCAAACGGCGACCATCAGAGGCAGAACGCTTACGCTTATGCTAGAGTTGGAGCGGCCGAAGTGATCGAGGAAAAAAATTTGACCTCGCACATTGTCGTTTCGGAAATTGAGAGAATCCTGGGAAATCCGGCAATTGTGGAGAAAATGAAAAAAGCAGCCGGAGAATTTGCCCGACGCGATTCGGCCAAACTCATCGCACAACAGATATTGTCGATAGCTCTTGAGCATGAAAAGTAAGATACGAATCTGCGAATGAACGAATGATACGAATGGCTACGAATAGTGCAATTCGAATTCATTTGTTCCTGTATTATTCGTAGTCATTCGTAGATTGGCATTATTCGTTGATTCGTATGTTAAACAAATGAAAGAAAAACCACAAAACATTACTACTAGATTTGCGCCGTCACCGACGGGCTTTTTGCATGTGGGTGGTGTGCGTACGGCTTTGTATGCATGGCTTCTGGCACGAAAAAACAACGGCAAATTTATTTTGCGCATCGAGGACACCGACAAGGCACGAGAAGTGGAGGGTTCGATTGAACACATCCAAAAATCGCTCAAGTGGGTGGGATTAAATTGGGACGAAGGCCCCGATGCTCCCGGCCCGCACGATCCATACATCCAATCACAACGCTTGCATTTGTACAAAAAATTTGCGGAAAAATTGATAGCAAAAGGTCTGGCATACGCTGATCCATATACAGAGGAGGAAATCGAGAAATTTAGGAAGCAAGCCGAGGCTGACAAAAAACCATTTTTATACCGCGAACACAGACCAGAAACACTGCCCGAATGGGATGGTCACCAGCCATTGCGATTCAAAGTTTCGGAACTGAAAACTTACACCTGGACTGATCTGGTTTGGGGAGAATTGTCCGCAGGGCCGGAAGCGCTCGATGATTTTATTTTGATCAAAAGCGATGGTTATCCGACATACAATTTTGCTCATATTGTCGACGATATTGACATGGGCGTCACTCACGTCGTGCGCGGACAAGAATTTATTTCTTCCACACCGAAGTTTTTGTCCGTTTACGAAGCACTCGGGGTGCAGCCACCGCATTTTGTTACCACCCCGCCAATCATGGGAGCCGATGGAAAAAGAAAACTCGGTAAACGCGACGGCGCCAAGGATTTTATGGATTACGAAAAGGAGGGCTACTTGCCGGACACAATGATAAATTTTTTGGCCTTTCTCGGTTTTAATCCGGGCGGAGAGAAAGAAATCTTTACGAGAGAAGAATTAATCGAAGCTTTTGACTTAAATAAAGTTCAACGGTCAGGTGCACAGTGGTCGGATGACAAACTCGATTGGATGAACAAAGAGCATATGAAAATGCTGTCGGAAAAAGAAAGGAATGAAAAAATCGTCGAGCGTTTGAAAATTCTGGGAATTGATTTGGAAGGCGTGATGTCGGAAAAATTGTGTCCGATTATTTTTGATCGAATTTCCAAATGGGGAGATATTGACACGTTTGTAGCAGAAGGGGAGTTGGATTACTTTTTCAACGCGCCTGAATATGAAAAAGAAAAATTGATTTGGAAGGATTCCAACTTGGCTGAGGCAAAAAAACATTTGGAATACGTTACCGAAATTTTGGAAAAATCATCAGATAAAAATTTTGATAGCGTTGAAAAAATCAAAACTTTGATTTTTGATTATGCCACCCTGCAGGGTAGGGGAAACGTTTTGTGGCCTTTGCGTGTAGCGTTGTCGGGGAAAGAAAAAAGTCCGGATCCTTTCACTCTAATTTATATTCTTGGAAAAATGGAAACTTTAGCTAGAGCAGAGAAAGCGATTAAAAAATTAGATTGAATAAATTTTTAATTTTTAATTTTATAATTTTTAAATAATTTTCAAATGTTTTAATTTTTAAAAATTAGAAATTGAGATATTATTTATAAAATTAAAAATTCAAAAATTAAAAATTCGATGGTTATTTTAAAAAAAATACTAATACTGTTTGTCACACTAGGTGTTATCGCTATTTTTCCTATGGTAGTTTTTTCTGACACGGCTTCGGATTTGCAAAGTAAAATTGATTTAAGAAATCAGCAGATCAAACAACTGGAAGACGAAATCAAACAGTACAACGCCGAGGTGGACAGCGCAGGGAAGCAGGCTAAAACTTTGCAGACTACCCTTAAAACGCTGGACTTGACCAAGAAAAAACTTGAGACTGACCTTTCTCTTACCCAGAATAAAATCGCCAAAACTCAATTGACCATACAACAACTAAACGACGGAATTGCCAGCACATCGAGCCATATCGATCGCAACAAAGAAGCCCTGGGCCAGATGCTCCGGTCTGTTCAAGCACTTGACGCCACAGACACATTTGTCACAATTTTGTCCAGTAAAAGTTTGAGTGATGTGTGGAAAGACATCGATGACATCAGAAATATTCAGGATCAAATATCTTCCCAATCAACCGAACTGAAAAATCTCAAGGCAGACATGGAATCAAAACAAACTGAAAATCAGACGCAAAAAAGCCAGCTTGTCGTTTTGAAAACTGATTTGAACGGAAAAAAACAAGTGGTGGAAAGTGCGGTACAGGAAAAAGCCACTTTGCTGACACAGACGAAAAACAAAGAATCCACTTACCAACAGCTGGTCAAAACAAAAGAGGAACAAAAAAACCAATTTGAAAAAGAGCTTTATGATTTTGAATCACAACTACATCTGCTCATCGACAAAAGTTCTTACCCACCACCCCTTGCCGGAATTTTGTCTTGGCCGCTTGATAATATTTTTATCACCCAGCAATTTGGCAAAACTGTCGGCGCGGAAAAACTTTACGCTTCCGGCTCGCACAACGGAGTAGACTTTAGAGCCAGCATCGGCACGCCGGTCAAAAGTGTCCTCGGCGGCACCGTCGCGGGAACAGGGAACACAGACATCTACCCTGGTTGCTATTCATTCGGTAAATGGGTCATGGTCAAACACGACAATGGGCTCTCGACTATTTACGGACATCTGTCGGTCATTTCCGTTTCTACTGGCCAAAGTGTTTCAACCGGCGATTTGCTCGGTTACAGTGGCAACACAGGTTACAGCACCGGTCCGCACCTTCATCTCGGGCTTTATGCCACGCAAGGTGTGCGCATAGAGCAATACGTAAACAGTATCGGTTGCAAAAAAGCCACCATCCCACTGGCCGATATCAAAGCCTATTTGGATCCATTGGCCTATTTGCCAAATTTATAATATATATTATAATAGTCACATATTAATAATTTTTAAGATATGGAAAACCAACCCAAAAAACTTTACAGATCAAAAAATGACAGAATTATCTCCGGTATTTGCGGGGGAATGGGAGTTTATTTCGCCGTCGATCCGGTCATTTTCAGAATTTTGTTCGTTCTTTTGGCACTCTCCGGCGTCGGTGTTTTGTTATATATAATTTTAATTTTTGTAATTCCACTGGAAGGCGAGCAAAACGGCTCCGTCGGAATAGATGATGATAAATTCAAAGAACAAATAAGAAATTCTGCCGAAGATTTGAAAAATGATGCGCATGAATTCGCCCGCAAAATTAGAAGCAATGAGCACTGGTTTGCTGGAAGGAGAAATGGATTCGCCTTAATCATTATTTTGATCGGCCTTATCGCGCTCTTGCATCAAGTCATGCCGGTGCCATGGCTGGGATTCAGTGTGATAGGACCTCTTATTATTATTTTGATTGGCCTTTCGATAATTTCCAAAAGATAAAATGGAAAATCAATATAAAAAGCCGTTAAACATAGGAAGGTTTTTTGTAGGTCTCGCGATTGTATTAATTGGCCTTGTTTTGCTTGCGCAAAATTCAGGGTGGATCGACATGCGGGGCTTGAATATCAATTTCGCTGATCTTTGGCCTGTCATTATTATTTTGATCGGGCTATCAATGCTTTCTTCCGGCAGTGTTCTGGGAACGATAATTGGAATCTTGTTTGCCGTGATCGTATTTGCCATCACAGCCATTCTGTTCTTTTTTCCTAACATGAAAAATGAGAATGCCAGTATTCTTATCGCAAACCCGGCATCGGTGTATTGCGAATCGCAGGGCGGCACAACAGATATCAGAACAAATCAGGACGGCAGCCAAACAGGGTACTGCGTTTTCCAGGACAAAAGCGAGTGCGACGAGTGGACATTTTTATTGAAAAAGTGTTCGCCTGGACAAAATTTTCAATAATTGGCACAAATTCACGCATACATCACATTCAATCTTTTATGATTGAAATAATTATTAACTAACTTATATTTTATGAAAAATGGTTATCATGCAAATATTGAAAGTTTGACGATAGAAAACGAAAACTTTCGCAAAGTTCTTTACACTGGCGAGCATATGCAATTAGTTTTAATGTCACTTGAACCAGGTGAAGAAATAGGTTTGGAGACGCACGAAGAAAATGATCAGTTTTTCAGATTTGAAGCGGGGCAGGGGAAAGTTTTAATAGATGGAAATGAATATGAAGTGATGGATGGCGATGTCATTATCGTTCCGGCCGGCTCCGAGCATAATGTGATAAACATGTCTGAAGACGAAGATTTGAAAATGTATACCATTTACTCGCCGGCTCATCACATGGATGGAACAATTCATCAAACAAAAGACGAGGCGCTCGCCGATAACGAGGAATTTGATGGAACGACAACCGAGTAATTTTTTACACAACAAAAATAGGGGAGAGGCTGGAACGAAATCCAGTCTTTTTTCTATTATTCCTATCCCCTAGTAGAATTAAATTTTTAAAATTTATAAGGCATGCAAGTGTAAATGGGTGATAGAAGTCTTAACCTGACGCATTTTAGAGCGTCATTTTTTGTCCAAAAATCGTAAAAATTTATAATTGGTCTATAATAACAAAACACCCAAACAACTTCTCGATCATTTTGGTACTTGTGAATAAGTTCGTTTTACATATATTGTGCGAACCTATATAATGAAAGTGCGGAGGACGAAAGGTCTTCTCCCCTATCAGTTTGGTAATGTATAATGTAATAAATAATATTTATGAAAAATAAAAAAATCGAGCAACCAATCGCAGACTACATCCTTCCCTTTCTAGATTATTGTGAAGTTGAAAAAGGATTATCAAATAATACCCAAAAAAATTATGCACAATATTTGAAGTTGTTTTCTAAATGGCTACAAGTAATCAATAATGAGAAAATGTTACCATCTGAATTAACAACTGATGATATATGGAATTATCGTTTGTATCTTGCCAGGACATATAAAACTCAATCTGGAGGTAATTTAGGTAAGAAATCACAGAACTACTACCTTATCGCTTTACGAGCACTTCTAGATTTTCTTGCTGATAGAGACATTGAAACTCTATCATCTTCTAAAATTAAGTTGGCAAAACAAAAGAGTGATGAGACAATTTCATTTCTTGAATTTAGAGATATTGAGGAAATGCTTAAAATTCCTGATTTGAAAACTCCTGGAGGATTACGCGATAGAGCTATTATGGAATTATTTTTTTCTTCCGGAATGCGTATTTCAGAGCTAGTCTCACTTAATGTTGATCAGCTTTCTTTTCTAAAAGATAAAGATTCTAAAAGAACGTTTGAGCTTTCTATCGTTGGTAAGGGTAAATATGTAAGAACAATATTTATTTCTCCAAGAGCTGCTGAGTGGCTGAGAGTATATTTGGCATCTAGACGTGATGTAGATAAGCCATTGTTTATTAATTATCAATCTCGTAATGCAGATACAAACAGACTCTCTCCCCGCTCAATTCAAAAAATGATTGCTCATTGTGCAATATTAGCAGGAATTTCTAAAAAAGTTACACCCCATACCCTTCGTCATACTTATGCAACAGACTTGCTTACACATGGTGCTGATTTGCGTAGTGTTCAAGAGTTGTTGGGTCATAAGAATGTTGCAACTACACAAATATATACTCACGTGACAAATAAAAGATTACGTGATATTCACGAAAAATTCCATGCAGGAAACACATCGCATAAAAAATAATATCGAGCTCCCATGGCATATAGTTGAGAAGGCAATTTTAAAAGAAAAGACATGGCTGGCTGAAACTTTTGATTTTACGGAACTGCAAAAATCTGATTGTAACGAGAATCAATATACCTCCAAACTTTCCATAGACGAAATGCTCAGACAAATAAGTATTTCAATAATAAGAGGAAACATTCTGGCTAAAGAACTGAAAAGTAAGCAAATTAATGGCCTTTGGGTAGATGATAGTAGTGATTGGGAAAAAGAAAGCATTGGAGAAAGACATGGAGAAGAGTGGCACAGAGCGATGATGGCTATTATTAAAAAACATTTTCGAGAGAACGGCTTTGAAGTAATCGATGAGCCATTCCTTAATCAAGGGAGGGCTGATCTTGGAGTATATTGTGAAAATTTTCCAAATCTATTTATTGAAGTCGGTTCGACTTCTTTGTTTAAGACATGGATTAATTTGCACACGATGCCTGATTGTGTTTTCCTTTTTGTCCCCTCTGTGTATTATGCTCTTGAATTTCAAACTAAATGAATTTAAATTTTGAGCAAACATACCGCTACGTCCATGCTTCCGACAAATATGCAGAGAACACACACAAGCAATTTCACCCTCTGAAAGAATAAAGAAAAAGGCCGTCATTTTGACCGGCCATTTGGTACATCGCATATATACTTAAAATCATAATCCTTTAACTCATATTTCCAGGAAAATGATTCGTATCTCCTATCCTCTTCACCTGGGAATAAACAGAGGGTTGGAGAATAATCTTTCAAAAGTTCGAGCGTGACAAGATAAACATCTTTTCCGTTTGTTAACCCGACTGATAGAAGCACGTAGTTTATATCCTTCATTAATTCGACCAGTCTTTTGTTTTCCGGGCTGTTGGGCCAGAGATGAGGATTAATTTTTTTACCATAAGCTTCAAATGTCAATCCTGCCAAATCTGGATCGGGATTCATGGCAGACATTATGTTGCCAAACAACAAACATGTGCACCATGCTATGTTATCCGGTACGTTTTTTCCAACTCTAAAAGTATATTCGACTTCCCTGTTTCTCATATAAAGAACCTCCGTTAATAAGACTACTTATTTTAACCGCATCGTCAAGGCAACAAAAAACTCCCGAGATGGGAGTTTTTTGAAATCTCGTGAGAGATTATTTAGCTGTGTTTACGGCTACGTCCTTGTTCACGTACTTACCCCAACAGGCTTTCGATGAGGACCACGGCTGAGTGCCGAATTTTTCGTATAGTTCTCGCGCGTACTGAGTGTTTCCTTCCAGAGTGTAGATATCAAATTTCTCCTTTTGCGCCGTGTCCAGATGGTAATGCTCGTTGATTTGCATCACACCGACATCCTGGTTGTTCTCAACACCTCTGTGAATATCGCCGTTGTCGTCAAGCTGACGATAATGCGACTCACATTTGGCTATTTGAACCATGATCGGAATATCTGAAAAGTACTGGCGAACATATTGCTCGGTACTCATCATTTTTTCCACTTCATTTTTGGATATCTCTTTGACAACGTTCTGCTGTTCCAATGTCGGAGTTTCTGTGACAGTGACCGGACTTTGGATTCCGGCGACACTGGACATAACCATGAACAAACTAATTGCTGTGAAATTTAAAATAACAACTTGATTAAGTGATAATTCTGGAAAGCTAACAGTATCGGAACCAGTCAAGCGACTAAAGATTTGTTTGATTGGTTCTAAAACGAAAAAATCAGCTTTACTGATTTCGGTATTTATTGTATCATATTTGCCGGCCACTTGTCAAGCATTTTTAGTGAAATTGTGCATAAATATTGCCAAAAAAATGGCCTCATTTGGCCATAGAAAGTCAAAAATAACCACGCAGTAAAAAGGGCTTAAAATCAAGTTGACGGCGGGTGGCCGCCTACAAAACGAACAAAAGGGCCAAAGGAGCCAAGAGCCACCAGAAAAGTCGGTCTGCGCCAGTGAAAATGACATCGATTGACGGAGAAAAGTTGTGCACGACGTCCAAACTGACGATTGAATATGAAAATATCATTACGATGATGACCATCGCCACCGCATACCCGGCCAAGCGGGCATAGTGCATGCTGCCGTAGCCAGAATCCTGAAATACATACCGGCCAATCAAAATATCGAGCACAATCCAAAAAACCAGGAAAATCAAAACCTTGTTCAAGAGGAGAAGCGACTCCCCTTTCATAAAGAGGAGGGAATTTAAAAATGGGAAATTTTGAAATAGCAACTGTGCCGGGTAGAATGCCAAGATGAGAGAAATGATTCGGCTCTTGCCGAAATATAAAGCGTAAACGAAAAAGATGATGAATAAAACAACCAAAACAAAAATGTCGCTGGAAAAGTAGGAACCTCCGCCATGCAAAAAGTTTGTAATGGTACCCATATCTATATTATAAACCAAATAAAATCAAAAACAAAATCTCTTATTCCCAAAATCTTTTTTGTCGCCAGAATAATTTTCTGCTGAAAATTTTCTTCCTGCTCACCTCTTCACGGGCTCCGCAATGCGCCAAAAAAGCTTTTGGCAAACAAGATTTTGTTTTTGATTTTTCTAGATTCCTTCCATTTTCAGATCCTCTACAGCTTTCTTCGCATCCTTGGATAGTTTTTTCGGCAAGATAATATTTACTTTGATCAAAATATCTCCGCGGTGGCTGCTGTCGTACGGTATGCCTTTGCCTTTGACACGTAAAATCTCGCCAAAAGCCACGCCTTCCGGAATTTTAATGTTGATGTCGCCATCGAGGGTCTTCAAAACGTAATTTCCGCCGAGCAATGCCTGCGATAATTTTATATTTAGATCTGTTGCTAGGTTGTTTCCTTCGCGACGAAATAGGGCGTGCTTTTTTACGTAAATTTTAATGTACAAATCCCCCGCCGTTCCGCCTGAAACCGCCTCCCCTGCTCCGGACAGGCGAATCATTTCGCCATTGTCGATACCAGCCGGAATTTTAACTTTAATTTCACTTTCTTTTTTAATGACCCCCGCGCCTTTGCAGTTGTGGCATTTTACTCTTGGCACTTTGCCAGTCCCGTGACAAACTTCGCAAGTTTTCGTCGATTCAAACTGGCCGAAAAATGTTCGGTTCATTTCGCGAATCGTTCCTTTGCCGTTGCAAATGCTGCACTCGGCCAATTCCGAGCCCTTTTCCGCTCCAGTGCCTTTGCAAACATCACAAACGGATGTTTTGTTGAGCAGAACAGTTCGTTCGGCGCCAAAAACCGCGTCCTCGAATGACAGCTCAATGTCAATGGAAATATCTCGTCCACGTTTTGCTTTAGCGCGTTGTCTGCCACCTCCAAATACATCGCCGAAAATGTCGCCGAGGTCGAACTCGAATCCACCCCCGGCTGCGCCTCCGGCCTGCGTAAATTGTGAGAAATCAAAATCGCCCCAAGCATTGTTGCCGCCGAAACCTTGAGCATTTCCTCCTCCGTTTCCGCTCGCAAACGTTCGTCCGTAAGCATCGTATTCAGCGCGTTTTCTGTCATCAGAGAGCACCGAATATGCTTCATTTATTTCTTTGAATTTTGCGTCATCACCGCCTTTTTTGTCGGGATGATATTTGTGAGCCAACGTCCGAAAAGCTTTTTTGATTTCGTCCTTGCTGGCCTTTTTGTCGATGCCTAGTGAGTTGTAGTAGTCTTTATTCATGGATACATTCTAACACTTTTTTAAGAACAATATACTTGACATGAAGTTATTTTTCAAGTAGGGTGATTGGCGGAGGAAAGACAATGTTCACTATACAAAATTATGCAGGAAAAACATTTGGCTATTTCAACTGTCAAGAAGAAGCCGTAAATATTCTAAAAAATAAGGGATATGTGCAAAATGTTCTTAACGAGTGGTACCCTGAATATTTTTTTGAATGCGAGCCATATCAATTACGAATTATACGAATGCCACAGCCAGAATCCATAGATAAAATTCCTGATTTCTCAAGATTTAACTATTAGTATTTTAAGCCTAGGACAACCTAGCGCTTTTTCTTTTTTACCACATCCAGTCTTTTGGAAAGAATTTCGTCTGACAAAAGCTTTTCCGGCGCATTGCGGAGCGCGTGAAGACGCGAGCAGGAAGAAATTTTCCAGCAGGAAAATATTCTGGCGACGGAAAAACTTTTGCCAGTAAGAAATTCTTGAAACTATTTCTTTTCTTCGAAGTCAGCGTCACGGACAGGACCTTCGCCGCCATTTCCCTTGTCATCTTTCGGCGGAGTTTGGCCACCCTGTTCCTGTGCAGCCTTGTTTAAAATCTCACCGATTTTGGAAAGTTCTGTTGAAAGTTCGGTCGTTGTCTTTTTAATCTGTTCCATATCCTCACCTTCTTTGGCTTTTTTCAAATCGGTAATTTTATTTTCAATCGAGGCACGCAATTCAGTCGGTACTTTGTCCCCTGCGTCACGTAAAGATTTTTCAGCCGTGTAGATGAGTTGCTCACCAATATTTTTGGCTTCAACCACATCTTTTTTCTTCTGGTCGTCAGCCGCGTGCGCCTCGGCGTCCTTTTGCATTTTCTCGATATCTTCTTTTGAAAGTCCGGAGCGCGCTTCGATTCGAATCGACTGTTCTTTATTGGTCGCTTTGTCCCTGGCTTTGACCGAAAGGATGCCGTTGGCGTCGACGTCAAAAGTCACCTCAACTTGTGGCATGCCACGCGGAGATGGTGGAATACCGTCGAGAATGAAGCGTCCGAGCGACTTGTTGTCCCCCGCCATGGCACGTTCGCCCTGGACAATATGGATTTCCACACTAGTCTGGTTGTCGGCGGCCGTCGAGAAAATCTGGGACCTTGACGCTGGAATGGTCGTGTTTCGCTCTATAAGCTTCGTAGCTACGCCCCCCATCGTTTCTATGCCCAAAGACAGTGGAATGACGTCCAGGAGCAAAACGTCCTTAACGTCGCCCGACATGATGCCTCCCTGTATAGCTGCGCCGAGGGCGACAACCTCGTCCGGATTGATCGATTTGTTTGGTTCTTTGCCGAAATATTCTTTCACTTTTTCGGCCATTTTTGGCATACGAGTTTGCCCGCCGACCAAAATGACTTCGTTGATTTGCGATGTAGAGTAACCGGACGCTTCCATGGCGCGCTTGGTAATCATCATGGCACGGTCGATGAATTCGGCGCAGAGTTCTTCCAGTTTGGCTCGCGAAAGTTTAATGAGTAAATGTTTCGGGCCGGAAGCGTCGGAAGTTATAAACGGAATGTTTATTTCCGATTCCATTGCTGTCGAAAGTTCGATTTTGGCTTTTTCTGCCGCTTCGTCGAGGCGCTGGAGAGCCAATGTGTCCGAACGCAGATCGATACCGGATTCTTTTTTGAATTCGTCCGCCAAGTAGTTGATGATTTTTTGATCAATGTCTTTTCCTCCGAGATGCGAGTCGCCGTCAGTCGCTTTCACTTTGATATCTCCACCAACTTCATCTACATCAACTTCCAAAACGGAAATATCGAATGTTCCACCACCGAAGTCAAAGACGACGATTTTTTCGTCTTTGCGATTTTTGTCGAAACCGTAAGCTAACGCCGCAGCCGTCGGTTCGTTGATGATTCGTTTGACATTCAGTCCGGCGATTTGTCCGGCGTCCTTGGTGGCTTGCCTTTGCGAATCGTTGAAATATGCCGGCACGGTGATGATGGCTTCCGTCACTTTCTCACCAAGCTTGGCCTCGGCGTCAGCTTTGAGCTTGCCGATAATCATTGCTGAAATTTCTTCCGGCGTGTATTCACTGCCATTCATTTTTACTTTCACTCCGCCAGTTGCCGATTTGAGCACTTCGAATGGAACAATGGCTTTGTCTTTTTGAACGGCCGGATCATCGAATGTGTGTCCGATAAAGCGTTTGATGCCGAAAACAGTGTTCTTGGCATTGGTCACCGCCTGGCGCTTGGCCAAAAGGCCGACGATTCTCTCGCCTGTTTTCGAAACCGCCACGATGGACGGCGTAGTGCGCGCGCCTTCGGCATTTTCCAATATTTTCGGCTGTCCGGCTTCCATGACGGCGACGGCCGAGTTGGTTGTTCCCAGGTCAATTCCTATAATTTTAGACATGATTTTTTAAGTTTAGATTTTATAAGTTAAGAATACGAATATGCGAATGAACGAATGATACGAATGGCTACGAATAATGCATTCCATTCGCATACATTCGTAGATTGGAGTTATTCGTATATTCGCATGTTTATCTCGTTGGCGCGCGAGGTTTAGATCCCAAAGAATATAATAGTGACGAATTAAAATACGGCGAAGTGATTTTGCCACCCAAAGAAGCCTTTTGGTATTTTACGACACTAAGTGTTGTAAAATTAAGAAGTGGAATTTTATTTTCTGTTGCAATGTTTTCTTCAATGTAAACTGCGCTTACTAGCCGAGCTTTGATGCGCCCGCCGTTTTCGTACACGCAAAAAGTGGCACGCACCAGCCGTCCGTCCGCATCGCGCAGGATTTTTTCAATATAATTGCTTTTTGATAGTGTAACTTGCTTCATTTTTTATATTAAAATTATATCACATTTTTCATTTTTCAAAATTGACAGAATTTATATAATATGCTAAGATATGAAAGGAGGTTCTATATGACGTATCTCGATTGTGCGTGTGAACCGGCAAGAAAAATTGGGATTTTCATTCAAAATGCGAAGAGACCAGTATCTCTAGAAGAACTGAGAAATGAATTCCCGAAAGGAACAATTTTAGAAGATAATCACAAAAATCTTGGTATCAGCAACGATGATACCTTGGAATTCTGGATTCAAGAACTTCTTTGCGCAGAATTTATAACTATCTGCATAAAAGACAATCAGTTCTTTCTGAAGAGGAGTACCGTTGAATAATCCGCTGCTGCAACGACTTAATCCCGCCGACTTCGGTCGGCGGTTTTTCTTTTGTTTGAATTATAAAACTCTAATGTTTGTCATTCCCGCGTAGGCGGGAATCTAGATACCATACACATTTCTGGATTCCCGCCTACGCGGGAATGACACAGAAATAACTACATTTTATATTCCCCCACTTTCACCTTTGGTGCGCGTATCAGTTTATCGTGCAATTTGTAGCCGGAGTTGACCACTTCCAAAATTTTGCCGTCATCATCCGGATTTTCGACTGGCACAGTTTCAATGGCTTCGTCACGGTTGTGGTCGAATTTTTCACCAAGCGGATTAACTACAGACAAGCCGTGTTGGGCGAGCGCGCCAGAGAGTTGGGTGTGAATATACTCCACACCTTTTCGCCAATTTTCATCAACTTTTTCCCAGGACTCTTTATTTTTGAAAGCCGATTCAAACGAATCAAGCGTCTGCAAGAGTTCGGTGATAATATCTTCCTTGGCGAACGTAGCAAACTTTTTCTGGTTCTCCGCGTCCTGTCGGCGGGCATTCAAAAAATCCGCTTTATCCCTTTGCCAGCCATCCATCAACTCAGCGTTTTTCTTTTCCAATTCTTTTATTCTTTCTTTTAGCTTTTTTATTTTCTGCTCGGCATCGGGGCCAGTTACATCTGTGTTTTCTTCGAACACAAAATCATCCCCGTTGTCGGTATCCACCTCGGGTTCATTTTCTTCATTTTCTTTCTTGTTTTGGTTTAAATCATCGTTCATGTTGGTTATAATATCAAAAAATCACCACTGAGTAAAATTCCAAAAATTCTCCTTTTTGTAGACTCCGCAGGCACGGAGCACGGTTCTGTCAACGACCCCGCCTTTTTGGGGCGGGGCTCATTGACAAATTGCGACCGAGGACAGAGAAAATTTTTCGCCGGAAAATTTTCGTCTCCGAAAATGAACTGGCTCGTAAGAAATTTTACGACTATCGCTTACTCCACTGAGGTGCCTTCCTTGCTTTTTTCAAACCGAACTTGCGGCGTTCTTTTGATCGAGGGTCGCGTTTCAAATATCCTTCTTTTTTGAGCGGTTTTCGGAGTTCACCGTTAAATTTTACAAGTGCGCGGGCAATGCCGTGTCGAAGAGCTTCCGATTGTGAGTGGATTCCCCCACCATTTATGTGCGCCGTAATAACAAATTTTTCACCAACTTTTTCAATCAAAGGTTCGCGAGCAATGAGCTGCATTTCATCAATAGGAAAATATTCGTGCAATTCTTTTTCATTCACCGTGATGCTGTTTTTGGCAGCCGGAGTAATGCGAACTCTTGCCACGCTCGTTTTTCTTCGTCCGACAGCTTCTATGTATTTTTCGTTTGTTTCTACCATGATAAGTTTAATAAGTTACGCTTCGCTTTAGTTTAATAAGTTGTATAAGTTTTCTGCATTTCCTTATTCAACTTATTAAACTTATTCAACTACTGTTAAATTATTCATCATTTTGGCTCGCAATTTATTTTTTGGCAACATACCGGAAACTGCCTCGCGGAAAAGTTCGCTGTAACCCTTTTTCTCGATTTTTCTGGACATCGATTCTTTGGTCAAACCGCCCGGGTATCCTGAATATCTGCTGTATGTTTTCCCTGCCATTTTTTTGTTAGCAATTGAAGCCTTGGAAGCATTCAATATTTCAACTTTTATTTCTGGAATACCATTCTTCTTGAATTCCGGAGTATTCTTGCCCATCAGGAAAACCGCAGCCTGCGTGGCTACTCTTCCGATTTTTTTGTTTTCTGCATCAAGTGTGTATTTCATTGTAGTTTAATAAGTTACGCTTCGCTTTAGTTTAATAAGTTGTATAAGTTTCTTGCATTTCCTTATTAAACTTATCAAACTTATTCAACTTTTTACACAAACTCTATCACCGATATGCTACTGTTATCACTTTTTCGATTCGGTAATTTTGTAATTCTCGTGTATCCGCCGTTTCGCTCCATGTATTTCGGCGAAAGGTCGGCGAGAATTTTGTCCGCACCAGCTTTGCCGATTTTTGCCGTCAAAAGTCTGCGAGTCGTCACAGTGTTTTTCTTGCCTTGTGTTACCATTTTTTCAACATACGAACGCAGTTCCGACGCTTTCGGTCCGGTTGTCTGGATTTTGCCTTTTACCACCAGCGACAAAGCCAGCGACTTTACCAGCGCGCTTCGCACTTTGCGTACTCGTCCGAATTTTCTGTTTGAATTTCCGTGTCTCATGGTAATTAAATTTTATAATTTAGAATTTTTAATTTTTATTGAATTTTCAATTTTTTAATTTTTAAATTTTGATATTCATTAAAAATTTTAAATTAAAAATTGAAAATTATATCTACTTCAGTGTTATTCCAAAATTTGCCAGCACTTCCTTTATCTCCGTCAGCGCTTTTCCGCCAAGGCCGTCAATATCCAAAATATCTTTCTCTTTCTTGCGCGACAAACCTCCGACAGTTCTGATATTGGCGTTTGAAAGGGCATTCAGCGTGCGAGCGGAAAGGTTAAGCGTATCGATGCGAGTTTTCAAAACATCCTCGTCAACTTCTGATTTGTCTCCAGCATCTGATTTCTTTTTTTCTTCAGTGGCCGGAGAAGACACCTGCTCTTCCTTGAAACCAACAATAGCTTTCAACTGGGAAATCATGATTTCAATCGATTTCTCAAGCGCTTCCTTTGGAGTAATAGTGCCGTCTGTTTCAATCAAAATTTTCAGACGATTGAAATCGGTTCTGTCGCCGATACGCATGTTTTCCACCTCGTAGCTGACGCGTCTGACCGGAGTGAAAATAGCGTCAAGTCCGATGTAGCCGATGTCCAGGCGATTTTTTTGCAAAACTTCTTTTTGAACAAAACCGAGACCTTTTTCAGCGGTGATTTCCATGTCAATCGCCGAGCTCTTGTCCGTCAATGTGCAAACAACAAGATCCGGGTTGAGAATTTCCACACCGCCAGGAAGTTTTATGTCGCCGGCTTTGACTTCTTTGGCGCCCTTGGCCTTCAATGCGAGAGTGACCGGTTCGTCGCCGACAATGAGCAAGCGAACTCTTTTCAGATTAAGCAAAATGGTAATAGCGTCCTCCTTCACGCCTTCGATGACAGAAAACTCATGATTTACGCCGTCTATTTTAACAGCGGTGACAGCCGAGCCAGGCAAAGACGACAAAATGATGCGGCGAAGTGAGTTGCCCAAAGTATGCCCGTAGCCGGGATACAATCCGTCGATTTCGTATGTTCCGTTAAAATCGACTTCCGACACGATTCTAGGTTTTGATGGTAACACTATGTTGTAGTCAGACATAAAATTTATTAAAAAAGGTTATAAAATGCAAGTTAAAATATAACAAAAAATGATTATAAAGTCAAATACCCTCTTTATCGGCTGTAGAACTCAACAACTGCGTTTAGATTGAACATCAAATCGGTACCGGCAAGCTGTGGCATACCCTGAATCGTTGCTGTCTTTTTCTGCGCGTCAAAAGCAATCCATGAAGGTGCTGTGGTGCTCTTTGCGCCATCCACCAAGTGTGAAAACAAACTTTTGGCGGCAGATCCGGCTCTGATGCCGATGACATCTTTCATTTCCAAGCGTCGCGAAGGCGTGGTGATCTTTTTGTCGTTGATTGTGATGTGTCCGTGAGAAACCATCTGGCGAGCGGCCATCCGAGTTGGAGCAAATCCCAAACGATAAATCGCGTTGTCCACTCGCAGTTCCAAATTTTCAAAAATTGTCTGGGTTGTGTGAGTGCTTTTTTGGGCCAAAGCCGCTTTGACGTAATTTGAAAATTGTCTCTCGGTGAGACCGTATGTAAATCGAGCCTTTTGCTTTTCGTTCAGTTGCAAACCGTATTCGGATTTTGGTTTCAAAAATTTGCGAGTTTTGCCTTTTCTTTCCGAGCGAAGAGCATACTTTTGAGTTTGAGTTTTCTCAAATATCGGTGCGCCAACTCGTCTTGCTATTTTGTATTTTGGTCCAATATGCATTTTATAAATTTATAATTTAAAATTTTTAATTTTTATTGAATTTAAAATGTTCAATTTTTTAAATTTAGAAATTCATTAAAAATTCTAAATTCAAAAATTAAAAATTGTTTTATACCCTTCGCGGTTTCTTCGGTTTCGGTCCATTATGCGGCACTGCGGTCACATCCTTGATCGACGTGATATTGATGCCTTTGGAAATAAATCCACGGATACCTGACTCGCGTCCGGATCCGACACCTTTGACCACAACGGCTACTTCTCGCATTCCCATCGTGCTGGCTTTGCCTCCCAAAATCTCACCGACTTTGGCCGCGGCAAACGGTGTGCCTTTCTTGGCGCCTTTGAAGCCGATTCCTCCGGAGGACGACGTGGCCAGAACATTCCCTTTGCTGTCGGTCAAAACCAGTTTGGTATTATTGTAGGTTGATTCAATGAAAAGTATCCCGTTATCGGCTTTCTTTTTGGAGACAGCCGAAACCGCGGGCACTTTTGCCTCCGATTCTTTTGATTCTTCTGTGACAATTCGTTTTTTACCCATGTGAATTAAATTTTTAATTTAAAATTTTTAATTTTTATTGAATTTTTAATGACTCAATTTTCAAATTTAGACATTCATTAAAAATTTTAAATTAAAAATTGAAAATTATCCCTATTTCTTATCTGCCACTTTTCTACCAGTCCCCATAGTCTTCCTGACATTTCCTCGACGAGTTCTGGAATTTGTTTTCGTTCTCTGGCCCTTCGACGGAAGTCCCCTGGCGTGTCTGGTTCCTCGGTAAGCTTTGATATCCTTTAATCTTTTGATGTTTCCGGCCACCTCGCGTTTCAAATCTCCTTCGATTTTGTATCCTTCAACAATCTTTCTGATAGCATTTTCTTGATCAACGGTCACATCTTTTGGTTTCAAGCCCACTTCCACTTTGGCTTCCTTCAAAATTGTTTTGGCCAGCGGTCGTCCAATACCGTAAAGGACAGTCAGTCCAATTTCCAATCTTTTTTCTTCCGGTAATGTGATTCCTAGAATGCGCATGAAATAATTTTTAATTTAAAATTTTTAATTTTGTATTGAATTTCCAATTTTTAAATTTTATAATTTAGAAATTCATTAAAAATTCTAAATTATAAATTGAAAATTTTGTTCTACCCTTGTCTTTGTTTATGCCTTGCGTTCCCTTTGCACACAACATAAACGTACCCTTTTCGGCGTACGATTTGGCACTTCACACAAATTTTTTTGACTGATGATTTAACTTTCATTTTACATTCTCTTCACTATGCGGCCTTTGCCGCCATAAGGATCGATTTCCACAAAAACCCTATCCCCGATCAGAACCCTGATCCGGTGTAAACGCATTTTCCCAGAAAGATAAGTCAGTATTTCTTCGTCGGTCCCGTTCAACTTTACTTTGAAAAAAGCGTTTGGAAGCGCCTCGGTTACTACACCGATTACCGCGTTATCTTTTTTATTCTGGTCGTGCATTATTTCAATGGGATATATAGTAGCAGAATCCCTTTTAGTTTGCAAGAGTATTTACCAAAGTGACTTTGGTTGAATTTGTTGGAATGGTTTGGTTCCAAAATGGGCTGGTTGAAAGCCACACTTCGGTAATAGCACCATACCCGGCCAGGACCTCTTTGGCCTGCTTTTTTGAAAGCCCCAGAAGGTCAGATTTAAGCTTATTTTCGTCAAAAACCCAGACTAGGTTAGCTTGACCGGAAAGCGAAAAGTCCAGTGTTTTAGCGCTCCCAGACGGATCAAACGTTTCCTCGGCCGGGTAGGCAAAAGTCAGCTTTTCAAGGTTTGTCGTCTTGACAAGGTCGTTGGCGGTGTCCGGCAACAGCTTTGAAACGACGGCCCGAGAAAGCGAACCTTTATCAAAAATAATGGCGTAAGCAGTTCCTTTTTTTCTAAGCACGGCGCTACTGTCATTTGAACTTGCCTGTTCTACCGGAGAAAAAACGTAGGAAAGTCCGCTCGAGTACATGACAAAATTTGCCGGAATCTGCGAGGCAATATCGGTTTCAAGCGCGGTTTTGAGGCTGCTTTCAAGCTCCGTGTTGGTTGAGGTTAAAACATCACCGGCCACCGTTTTCTGGATACCGGAAAATCCGCCAGTCATAGGGGTTTCAGATTTTGCAGTTATCGAAGTGTAGCGCGGATCGCCTTTAAAACCCGGAATGGTAAAATTTGATGGGGCAATGTTATATTTGTCTCCCGACGCGTCGGCCGCCACGGCCACCTCAGCGCTGCCGGGAACGGTTTTACCATTCACCACCTGCTTGCCCGGAATGGTCACCGGCGAAATGGCGCGGAAGATGAGACCGCTGGAAGTTTGAAAACGCGTCGTGGCCACAAGTTTTTGCGCGGTTGCACTGTAATTATTTGTGACAATTATTTTACCGACGGCCTTTTTTTCCACCTGACTCTGGCCGGTGGCCGGTACGGTTTTCTCCACATCTTTGCTGGCAGTCACTATTTGAAAAGCCAATCCCCCGCCAGTGTCGTCTTTTTTGGCGGTGAAAGTCGCGTTCAAATCTGTGGTTTGATGCTTCGGAGTCACTGTTATCTTTGCGCCCTTGAAAAACGCCGAAATGCCGAACGCTAGTGCTAAAACAAAAACACAAATAGAAACATAAAGCCATTTCTTGCCGGATTTTTTCGGTTCGTCGTATTCAAATTTGTAGGAAGTTTTTTCCGATTTAGGCTCCAGCTTAACTTCTTGTTTTATTTCCGGCTTTGGTGAAATTTTTTTTGGTTTGACTTTTATTTCTTCCGGCACAATCGTGTCTTCACTTCTAGCCATTCTGCGCGAAGGAAGCTCCACATTGCGAATAGATCTTCGGGCAGGAACGACATCTTGAACAATATTTTTTTTATTTCGTTCGTTTTGCATAAATGAGATAGTTCTTCTATATATTGTACGCTATAATATTTCCTTTGCAAACAAAACTGTGAATAAAAATATACGAAATAACGAATGGGTCTACGAATTGCAACGAATGAAATGCATTTTTATTCTTTATTCGTAGCCATTCGTAATTTATTCGTTACTTCGTACATATTTTGTTGTAAAAAGCGGCAATCATGGCCACGAACTCGTCCGGTGGAAAATGCGGATCATCTTTATAGACCGCCGACAATATTCCAGCGCTGATATGTATCACCTCCACGCTTTTTCGAAAGAGAGAAGTACTGTCCAATTTTGGTAGTTTGAGAAAATGACTATAAAGCGATGCAACGTCCGGATCTGTCGTGATATAAGCGCGCGGCGGCAAAACGGAATCTTTCGATAATTCCGCGAAAGCGTCCTCAAAATAGATTGACCATTCTTTTTCCACATCCGAGAGGGCCGAATCAATCCGCAAATTTGTTTCGTCATCCGTTTTTTTGGAATTGTAAGCGTGCAGATATGACTCTGCAATTTCCGCGGAGACGCCGAATGATTTTGAGATTTGGCGGATGATGAAATTTCTGCCGGACGGAAAAGATAAAACTTTGGCAATGGCATTGTCCGAAACAAGCGTCATGTCGGTTGTCTCTGATGTGATATCCAAAACGAGAAAATTGCTAGTTGCCGGGAATAAATCACGAATAACCGAAAAAGAAATGAGTGGAAAGGTATGGAAATAAATTTTGTTTTTGTGAATGTGAGTGTTTTTGAAAATTTGGTCTGAAATGATGTTGATGATCGATTTCGAAGCAACGGACATGAATAAGGAAGTGTCGAGAGTTTTCGTTTTTTTGCCGACGCATTCTTCGATCGGATAACCGTTTATTTTCGTATGAATAATCGTGTTCTCAAGAATTTGGATATTTTTGTCAAACAAATTTTCATATTCGCCGTTTTGCAAATCTTCCTCAAAAGCTTTTTCTTCGGCCGCCACGACACTGTCCAAAAATTTCTTGGTAATAATAAATGGCGTGTCTTGGGCCAAGTGCAAATTTTTGGCCCGTGAGGCAAACCATGGCGATGAAAAAGAAACGAGAACGGCAGAAACATTTTTCGGTTTTGTTTTGAAATATGGTACCAATAATCCTTTTTTCATGATAGATAACAAAACTTCGCCGAGAGAAGCGGTCATCGAAGAAATAAGTTTGGCGCTGTCTGATTTATCGTTCACTGTTAGTGGTAATCGCGCGCTGTAAAGTAACGCGGGTTTGGCACCATTTCCAAAAAGTACCAAAGCGCCGGAAACGCTTCCGTTGCCGATATCGATGAGAAGCGAAACTTCTTCTTTGTTGTCAAAAAGAGAAAGGGGCATGCATATATTTTAGCATATTTTCCATATCCACAACACAAAATCAGTTTTGCAATTCATTTTTGCAAACACAAATTTTGGCCAGCGCCAAAATTTATTCGGTCCTCGCTCCGCGACTTGTCAATGAGCCCCTCTCCAGTTTTAAGGTCTGGCCTTGGGAAATTGGGCATTAAAGGCCAGACCTTTGGAATCCAAAACTGGGAGGGGTCGTTGACAAGACCAGCTCGCGGGCTGCGGATGTTGCAAAAATGAATTGCAAAACTGATTTTGCTTAGTGGTGATTTGAAATTTTTTACAAAAAGAAAATCTCCCGCTAGCCGAAGCCAAACGAGAGATGAGAGAAATTCAGGATTGTCTTCTAACGAGACTTGTTCCGGTTACGCCGACGATTGAGAAAAATGACCACTACAACTCCGGCGGTAATCCAAGATAGAATCTGAATGATTGTTCTGCTATACGACGAAATCGCATTCCCATTGACAATGGTGCCACCGCTGGCAATGAAAAAAGCGAACAAAACCAGCACAACAAATGTCATAAGCAGAACACATTCAATAATGTCTTGTCCTTGCTCATCTTTCAAAAAACGTAAAAACATTTTGTTTGGAAATTCACCTCCGTCGACATGATATCAAGTTAATGTCAAACTGTCAATCAGAAAAGATTGCTCACAGGGGTTCGCTCGCCCAGTGTTTTTCCTCGGCTCCGCAGGCCTGAAGCTTGGACTTGTCAACGACCCGGAGCGAAGCGCAGGGCTCATTGACAAGTTCAGGCTGAGGATTAGAGACTGCCGTCCGCAGGAGACGGCTGTCGGTCGAGGAAAAATACTGGGCGAGCGGACCGTTTTTAAAAATTTTACTCCAGCACCGCTTTGATGCGGCGGACACCCGCAGATACGGCTTCTTCTTTTGTGATGCGGAAGTGGCCGAGAGTGCCGATGTTGTCGACATGCGGACCTCCGCAAAATTCTTTTGAGTGGGCTGTTTCGAGCGAGTCGCCGATGTAATAAATAGAAACTTCGTCGCCATATTTGTCGCCAAAAATGTGGGCAGCGCCGGTTTTTTCGGCCTCTTCTTTGTTCATTATTATTTTGTGCACCGGAAGTTTCAGCGAAATTTTTTCGTTGACCAAATCTTCCACTTTCTTTTTTTCTTCGTCTGTCATTTTTCGCCCAAAATTAAAATCAAATCGCAGTCGCTCGGCGGTGATGTTACTTCCCTTCTGGGTAATTTCCGTTTGTAAAATTTCCTCCAGCGCCCGACGCAGTAAATGGGTAGCTGTGTGCAATTTTTTGTTTTCCTCACCCGCATCGGAGAGTCCGCCCTTGAACATTCCGGCACTAGATGTTCGAGAAAGTTCCTGGTGTTTCTCCATGTCCTCGAAAAATTTCTTTTCATCAATTTCCACACCCTTTTCTTTTGCCAATTCTTTCGTCATTTCCAGTGGAAAACCGTAAGTAGTAAAAAGTACAAACGGGCTTGTTCCCTTTTCAAATTCTTTCAAACCATTTTCCAAAGTTTTTTCGAATTTTTCTTCTTCTTGGGATAAATTATCAAAAACAAAATTTTTGTTCTTTGAAAGTTCCGGATAAACATCACCAAACATTTCGATGACAACTTCGGCAATATCTTTGGTAAAAGATTTCATGCCCAGTTGTTTGCCATAACGTACTGCGCGGCGAATCAAGCGGCGTAAAACGTAACCCTGGCCAGTGTTGGACGGCGCGATTCCTTTTTCGTCGCCCAAAATAAACGTGGCCGCTTTCAAATGATCGGCAATAATGCGCATCGCTTTCACCAAGGTGTCACCTCGGTAAGTTTGTCCGGACAGCTTTTCAATCTTTTCGATAATCGGCCAGAAAAGTTCTGTGCGGTAATTGTCATCCAGGCCATTGACCACGGCCAAAGTTCTTTCGAGTCCCATTCCGGTGTCGACATTTTTTTGCGACAGTTGTTCGAATTTTCCGAGAGCGGTTTTATTGTATTGCATGAAAACGTCGTTCCAGATTTCGAGCCAAAGCGAATTATCATCGTTGAAACTTTCCGGCACTTTGTCCGGCTCGCCAACCCAATAAAACATTTCCGTGTCCGGTCCGCACGGTCCCGTTTCCCCGGCCGGTCCCCACCAATTATTTTTCTTCGGCAGTTTAGCAATTCTTTTTTCCGGAATTCCTAAACTTTTCCATGTTTCAAAAGCTTCATCATCAAAGGGCGCGTCAGAATCGCCCTCAAAAACAGAAACGGCCAGTCGATTTTTATCCAAGCCCAGCCATTTTGGTGAAGTCAAAAATTCAAAACTGAATTCAATGGCTTCTTTTTTAAAGTATTCTCCAAGCGACCAGTTGCCGAGCATTTCAAAAAAAGTGTGATGGCAGTAATCGCCGACTTCGTCGATGTCACCTGTTCTGATGCATTTCTGCACGTCGCAAAGTCGAGCTCCGGCCGGATGTTTTTCACCCAGCAAATATGGCACTAAGGGATGCATTCCAGCAGTGGTAAAAAGAACCGACGGATCATTTTCCGGCACCAAGGAAGCCGAAGGAATGACGGCGTGACCTTTTTCCTTGAAAAATTGCAGATATTTCTGGCGGATTTCGTTTGATGTCATAACTGACATTATGACATATTACGAAAAAAAACTAAACCCCGATTTTCTTTTCTATTTTTAATACCCGCAGATCGATCAATTTCAATTGTTCCCTATTGGCTTTATTATCCGCAATATCATCAATCCGTCTTTCAACACCTTGTATTTTATTTGTTAATCTTTCTTCAATATCTTGCAATTCTGTATGCATGTCTTGCATTTCTTTATGCACTTCGCTAAATCCTCTCGCTGTTGCTATTGCCAAATTATCTATGTCTTTTTTCAACATAACCTCCATTCTATCTGATCTTCTCGCCATCTTCTGGAATTGTAAATCATGCTCATTTAATTTCAAATCGATCGAAGTCAGCTTAACATTTACACTATGAAAAACATCATCAATTTTTTCCAAAATAGTTTCTAAAGTTACTTCTTTATTTTTTTCCTCTTTCTTTTTCATGTCACTATTTTATCACCTCCCAAACGCGAGTCAACCAAAACTAAATATATTTTTTCAGCACTTGAAAATCTTGGAGCAACGTCGTTTTGTGCGAACCGTTGTAAAGGGCGACAGCGGGATGATATAGGGGCACGATGTGAATTTCGCCGTAGCTCGTGCTAGCTACGAATTCCTTGCCGTGAATTTCACTGATCGGACGGAGCATATCAAAAAGGCCAAATTTGTTCATAACATAACCCATGGAAAATCTGCCCAATGTGGCAATGACTTTCGGCTGGATAATTTCAATCTGCCTGTCCAGAAACGGCGCATACAAAATAATTTCTTCCGGCAAAGGATCGCGGTTTTCTTGCGGGCGGTCCTTGACCACGTTGGTGATATAAACGTCGCTTCTGTTCAGTTTGATCGATTCGAGCATTTCGTCGAGGATTCTGCCGGATTGTCCGCAAAAAGGCCGAGCCGTTTGCGCTTCGTTTTTGCCCGGAGCTTCGCCGACAAACATGATTTTAGCCATGTGACTTCCCTCTCCGACCACCGGATAATATTTGTTTTCGACGCGATATTTGTAGAGCGGAGAATTTTCGAAATGCAAAAGTTCCTCGCGAATTTGTTTCAATTTTTCAAATCTTTCTTCAAGGCTAAGGGGCATGATGAATTTTTAATTTAAAATTTATAATTTAAAATGAATTTAAAATTTTCCAATTTAAAATTTAATCATTGAGAATTCAATAAAAATTCTAAATTAAAAATTGAAAATTTTTCATAGTGCCTTAATTTCTTCCAAAACTTTTTGTTTTTCATCTTCCGTCAAACCGACAGTATCCAGCAAACCCTGATTTTCGGCGATCGTTTTACAAAGCACAACACCCTGGGCCAAAAGTTCTTTTTTGGCAAAACCGGAAAGATTGACAAGGCACGTCAATGGGTGAAGTTTGGCCTCCAAAATCATATCGTGCAAATTGCCGTGAACCGGATAGTTCCAGCCGATCATGACCAAACGATTGCCCTGGTGCGAGCCATATTCAATAGCCGTAGTGGTGAATTTGGTGTTCGTCACCAACCAGCCCTCATCCAGTTTCCTCTCCTTCCCGCCGTAATTAAATGTCATTTCGCTCAAGTCGTCGAATCTTTCCTTGACGTAAAGTGCGATTTTCAAATCCGATTTTACGCCAAGCTGGTTGTGGAATTTGGCTTCCACCATGATGAGTTTTTGGTCGTTCCAAGCCACCACGTCGATTTCGTGCTCGACATATTTTCCGCGAACTTTCTGATCAGTTAAAGTCTCAAAACCTTTTTGCCGAAAAATTTCCGCCACGTAATCCTCGAATGCAAAACCGGACGGCCCGAGCTCCATGATGGCTCGGCGCAGAGAATATGTCACCGACATTCTTCGATCTTCCTTGTGCAAAAGCTCGAACGCCCGAATATAAATATCGTGCGTCGTCATGTCGTCGATGATCGAATCTTTTATGTTGCTTATTATCGCTTCAACTGTGCTACTCGAAGCGCCGGCGTGTTTCAGCGACTGTTCAAGTTTTGTGCTGTCAAACGGCTCGCGCGTTCCATCCGCCTTAATGACAAAAATTGATTCACTTTTTGGTTTTAAAATATCGCTTGGTTCAATAACATCTTTTATTTCTGTATCCATACACTATATTATTGCACAGCATCGATAACTCCGCCACCAAGACAAACATCGTTGTCGTACAGCACAGCTGACTGGCCGGGAGCAACACCGTTTTGCGGTTCGTTAAAAAGAATATGCCAGCCATCTGATTCTTTCTCGATACTGCATTTTTGTTTTTCCTGGCGATAACGGATGCGAACGGAAAATTTCTCTGACACCCGGCGTGAAGTTTCCCAAACACCGGGTGTCGGAGAAATTAAATGCAGATCTTTAATGACAACTTCTTTGGTCGAGAAAACCGCCTCACTTTCTGATTCTTTGTTTGCCACTGTGATAGTATTTTTTTCCAAATCTTTTGCCACCACGAAATACCGCGGATCGTTTGGTGACTTTTTAGTAATTGTAAATCCGTGACGTTCGCCGATGGTGTAAAGAATGGCGCCATCATGAAAACCAATGACTTCCCCGTTCGTTTTCAGCACATCACCTTTTTTCGTTTTTATATAATGCGAAAGAAAATCTTTGATGTCCAAATTTTCCAAAAAACAAACGCCCTGGCTGTCTTTTTTTGTCGCAGTCGACAAACCAAATTTCTTGGCCAATTTTCTGACCTCCGGCTTGGTCAAATCTCCAATTGGAAAAAGTGTGTGAGAAAGTTGGTCCTGATCTAATGTGTACAGAAAATATGACTGATCTTTGTTTTTATCTTTTCCCTCAAGCAAATTGAAACAGGATTCATGATTCATGATGCATGAATGGTGCTGGTTAATTATTCTTGAATCTTGACTCTTGAATCCTGAATCAACCCTTGCGTAGTGCCCCGTAGCCACGAAATCCACGCCAAGATCAAGTGCTTTTTTCAAAAACACTCCGAATTTCACATATTTGTTGCAAAAAACATCCGGATTTGGCGTTCGTCCGGCGCGATACTCGGCAATCATATAATCCACTACTTCCTTTTTGTATTCCTTTTCACAATCCAGCGTCATAAAAGGCACACCCAGCGTGGCACAAACCCGCATGGCGCTTCGTCTCTCCTCCTTCCAATCGCATGGCAACCACTCCGGATGCCAGACCTTCAAAAACACACCAGTTACGTCATACCCCTGCTTTTTCAGCAACGCCAAAGCCACCGAGCTGTCCACTCCGCCCGAAACTCCAACAAGGACTTTTTTGCCTTGACTTTTCATTTTTGTATAATATACTTATTTTCGGAGGTAAAGGCAAATGACAATTAGAGAATTCCTGGTTTTTATTTGGACATTGCTTTTTGGTGTTTTTGAAACACTGTATTTTAATCTGACAAAAACGAGTAATACTTCAAAAAATGTATCGCTCGTATCGGGTCTTATTCTGTATTTTCTTGTCAGTATTTTGATACTGAAATTTTTCAAAAAAAGTCATAACAAGTGATGGGTAACTTATTCGCGTCGGGTAACCGCCGCGATTTTCTTTTTCAAAAAATCATAAACGAGTTCGGAACCACACTCGGTGAAGTTGGATTACCAACGTACACCAAGTGAGTTTCCTCCACAACCATCATAATCAGTTCGTTGAAAAGAATTTCGTCTGGCAAAATTATTATTTCTTTAAAAACAATGGGGTTGGTTTAGTTGTCTGTTGTCATTCCCGCGTATGCGGGAATCTAGGTTTTTAAGATCTGGATCCCCGCCTGCGCGGGGATGACAAATGCCTACTTCAAATACCTCACTTTATTCGCCACATGTTCCGCAAAAGTCACCGCGTAGTGAATCGTGCCGTCTTTTTCCGTCAAAAAGTACAGATATTTTGTTTTAACTGGCGTAATCGCGGCCAAAATGGAATTTAGCCCAGGATTATTGATCGGCGTCGGCGGCAAACCTTTATTTATGTACGTATTGTACGGCGAGTCAATTTTTAAATCATCAGCTGTCAGATCGTACGAGTTTTTTTCATTGATATATTTGAACGTCGAATCAACCTGCAGCGGCATGCCTAGCGCCAGCCTCCTCCACAAAATCCCCGCCACTTTTGGCCTGTCGGCCGGTAATGCTTCGCCCTCCAAAATCGAAGCCATTTTTATTATATCGCTTTCCGAATGTCCGGAAGCCAAAATTTGTTTTTGCACAGCTGAAATTTTGGCGGCAAAATTATTTTTCATCAGGTCAATAATTTCCTCCGGTTTGGCGGTAGGCGAAACAAAATATGTGTCCGGAAAAAGATAGCCTTCATTTTTCTCGGCCAATGCTAGAAATTGTTTCTTATCAAATTTTAAAAGTGTTTTTCCTAAGTAATCAGTAATTTCATATGCGCACCAGCCTTCCGGTATGGTAATTTTGACTGTCTGCAAATGAAACGAACCGTTTATAAGACGATAAGCCAAAACAAGCGCGTTT
The DNA here is from genome assembly GCA_903861205.1 of uncultured bacterium. GTDB lineage: Bacteria > Patescibacteriota > Minisyncoccia > Phycocordibacterales > DATDWN01 > CAIOTC01. The sequence continues at coordinate 139,691 of CAIOTC010000020.1, forward strand.
TCCTTTTTATCGAGTAAATAATCGCCGGCAATAATTTTGTGTTCCCCGCCCAAAATAATAGCCGAGGTTCTAAACGCAAAAACAGATCTGATGACATTTTCATTTTTCAAATTGTTTGAAATTTGCTGGAGCGAATCACCGGCATGAACGGTAAAAACTTCGCCCTGCGGAAAACTGCTCGGCGGACTGATCAAAAAAATCATGCAAGCAACCAGAATAATTACCGCAAAAAAAATCCAAAATCTTTTTTGGTGCATCAATCCAGACGCATTTATTCGTAGCCATTCGTAGATTCGAATCATTCGTATATTCGTATTATATCGGCAAGTTTGACGGCGCTTCGGATTTCTTCGAGCCAATGCGTGTGAACGACGGTGAGGTGGCCAAACCTCCGGCTGGGAAGTGGAAAATCGTCGCTAGTTCCTCAGTGTTCAAAACAAATGACGGTTTTTTGAATTCGTTGTAAAACCAGGCACGATGTTTATATGAGTTTAACAACTTTCTTTTTTCTTTATCGATTGTTTTCTTTGGCCTTTTTATAAACGGAAAATACTTGTATTCGCCCTCCGGATGCGATTGCGGTTTAAAACCATTCAAATTGTTTGAGTTGTAATTTTTGAAACCACCCATAATACCAACAGTATTGCCGGCGGAATAAAGGTCTTTGGACGCGGTATATATGGCACGAATACCGACATCAAAACCAAGTTTAGAAATGCTTCTTTCGATGGCGTGGACAACTTCCTCTTCACCTTTTGTTAAACGTCTAGCTGGCCCCGGCTTCCCATCTTCGCCCTTCTCGCCTTTTGTTTTTTCAAGAATTTTTTTAATTTCGTCTCCCGCGCCTTTTTCCCACTTTTTATCTATCGGTTTTCCGCCATCGGGGTTTTTATCTTCCGCTTTGTGTGCACGAATAATAATTTGAATCCATGCTTGGTGTTCTCTGCCGAGAGATCCCATGAATTCTATGAGCGGAGTCATCGGATCAATTCTGTATTCTTCCTTCGGATCTTTATCCATTCCATAATCAACATATGTTTTTATGGGAAACGGGTCAGGTTTAGTCAGAGCGAACTCTTTGGCCCACAAACTATTTTTTTCCGGATCATAACTGTAAAGTAAAGTGTAATCCGGCGCTTCATAAACTTCTATGCCGGGAAACTGCGAATACAAACTGGCTTCGATGACGTTCTTCAAACCTTTGCGAGTCCAAATGAAAAAATGGATCGAGCCATCTATGGAAACAATTTCCAAAGAATACCACGGCCTTGTTTGACCTTTGAAATTTCTAACCCACCAATCACCCTCCTGGCCTGTTTGGTGCAAACCGTTGAAAAAAATTTCCATGGCCAAAGGCGATTTGAAAATTTCACGCGGGAGTTTCATTTCCAGCAAAACATATTCTTGCTTGGCAAAAAATTTAGCCCGGACGTATGTAATCCACAACTCCCACAGCAAAATGAAAAGTAGGGCCGGCAACCAAACAAAAGAGGTTTGGTACAAAATTTTCATCGCCAAAGCAACATGCGGACTTGTGAAAAAGGAGATGAATGGCTGTAACATGGTCTAATTATAATACACAACAAACAAAAAAGAAAACATGTAAATCTCGTCGAGCTCGCATCATTTTCGGAGCATCCGCAGACCTCGAGCATGGTTTTGTCAACGACCCTGTGATATGGGTGCCCTTTGGGCAATATCACAGGGCTCATTGACAAATTGAGGCCGAGGACAGAGAAAGCCCGTCGCTGGACGGGCTTTCGTCTCCGAAAATGATGTGAGTTCGTAAGAGATTTACTCGCTTAAGCTACCGCGTATTTGCCTTCTTTTGTTTTCTTGAAATATTTTGGATTCTGGAGATTGACCATGATGGTATTTTCCTTGACGTATCTTTCTTTCATCACTTTCTCGATAATTTTATCTTTCGGAAGCGGGCCATTTTTCTCCAAAATTTCTTTGATGACATCCTTGACCACACCGCTCATGTATCCCCACTCTGTCAGCGCGTAAAGTCCTCGGCCAACCAGAACGAATCGCGGATCTTTGATGAGTTCATTGTGTGTCGTGGCCACATGCGCTTTCTTGCTGAAAAGTTCAGTGATCAGTTTGGCCACTTCGCGGAAATGGATCGGGCTGCCGTGTCGGCGGATAACCAAGTAAGCGTAATCGCGCATGCCTTTTGCGTTGATGTTCGATGAGCGAGACTTGCCCCATTCGCCGAGCGGATTTTTATCGATCAGCTTGGAAAGTGTCAACCAACGTTTGGCAATTTCCTCGGTTTTGTATTTGTCGGAAACATCTTTCAAATTTTCCAAAAACTTGGCAACCATGTCTGATTCGAGCAAAATTTCATCGTCTGAAAGGGTACTGTAAAGCTTGCGGAGCGACTCATGAATTTTCTTTGAAAGCTCTCGGTCCACGTGCCATCGGTGTTTGAATTCGTCATCCTCTTTTTCTTTGATGAATTCTTCGCCGACAACCAGCATAAAGTGAATATGGTTTTGAGTCGATTTATCTTTGGAAATATGCTTCAAAAAGCTTTCCTCGGAAACCATCGTGCCGAGTTCAACCATGATGTTTTTGATTTCGTCAAAGGCCGGCTTTTCCTTGGCATATTCTTTCGACTTGCGGATATTGATAATCGAATAGCTTTCGATTTGGCGTACTCTTTCGCGAGTTATTTTATATTTCTTGCCGATTGCTTCAAGCGTCATACGCTTGGTATCTGCGCCCAAGCCAAAACGTCCGTTAATGACGTCTTGCGCGCGCGCGGAAAGAACGGACAGCATCCTCTTCACAACTTGCTTTGGCTTGAATGTTATTGTTGTTTTTTCGCTCATAAAATGTTGCAAAATTATTACTAAGTGCTAATAGTTACAACGAATGTATGTTATTTGTATCATTATTGACAATTTAAGTCAAGGAGTCACGAAAACCGGCTCAAACAATGCTTTTCCGTCGCCAGAATATTTTTCTGCTGAAAAATTTCTTCCTGCTCGCCTCTTCACGGGCTCCGCAATGCGACGGAAAAGCATTGTTTGAGCCGATTTTTTCTAAACTATCACAAAGTTCAGCAACCTATCCTGAATATGAATTGTTTTAACAATTTTTTTGCCGGACAGCCACTTATCCACATCCGGCATTTTCTGGGCCAAAGAAACCGCCTCGTCCTGCGTTTGGCCGGCCGGAACAGTCATTTGGGCTCGCACTTTGCCGTTTATTTGGACGACAAAAGATACTTCGCTTTCTTTCATTTTTTTCGGATCGGCCTTGGGCCATTTTTGCGCCGATAGAGATTTTTTATTACCAACAACCTGCCACAATTCCTCGGCAATATGCGGAGCAAACGGAGACAGAAGCAAAATCAATTTTTCGTATTGCTCGCGAGAAACTTTTTCCGCTTTTTCGAATTCATTAACCAAAATCATCATGGCACTAATAGCCGTGTTGAAATGCATCGTCTCGATATCGTCCGTAACTTTTTGGATTGTTTTGTGGAGTAGAGTTTCTGTCGTAGCTAACGCCTTATTTTTTTCATTGGCAAGGGTGCCCCTTGCCACTTTGAATTGCAGTCGCCACACGCGTTCCAAAAAGCGTCGCGATCCGGAAATGCTGTTCGTATCCCACGCGATGGCCTGATCAAACGGACCCATAAACATTTCGTAAACGCGCAAAGTATCGGCGCCGTACATTTTGACAATATCGTCCGGATTTATGACATTTCCGCGCGATTTTGACATTTTTTCGCCATTTTCAGCCAAAATCATGCCGTGCGAGGTGCGTTTTTGGTAAGGCTCCTTTGTCGGCACGAGTTTCTGATCATACAAAAATTTGTGCCAAAATCGCGAATAAAGCAGATGCAAAGTGGTGTGTTCCATGCCGCCGTTGTACCAATCAACAGGAGTAAAATATTTTAAATTTTTTGGATCAGCAAATTTTTTGCTATTTTTTGGATCGGCGTAGCGCAGGTAGTACCACGACGAACCGGCCCAGTTTGGCATTGTGTCCGTTTCTCGCCTGGCTTTGCCGCCACATTGCGGACATTTAGTATTAACCCACGATGAAATGTCAGCCAGCGGAGACTCGCCAGTGTCAGTCGGTTTGTAATTTTTCACCTTTGGCAAAACAAGCGGCAAATCTTTTTCCGGAATAGCGATCCAGCCGGGGTTTGCAAGCTCACCTTCTGAAAATTCTGATTTTGAATTTTTATTGGAAATTGGAAATTGGAAATTGGAAATTCGTTTTTTGCAATTTTCGCAAAAAACGGTCGGTATCGGCTCGCCCCAATATCTCTGGCGCGAAAAAATCCAATCGCGCAGTTTGAAAGTTTCCACCCATTTTCCTCCGGCGAATTCGGTGATTTTCTTTTTTACATCTTCGCTAGACAATCCATTGAATTCTCCAGAATTTATCGAAACACCTTCATCGCAAAAAGCATGAACTGGATTATTAAATCGATCGTCCCAAATAAAAAATTCCGCGCATTTCAAATTTTTGTCTGATTTCAATTCCTGCCAGCTCATCCAAGCGACTTCGTGCTTATTTTTTTCATCTTCAGTCACAATGGCTCTTTTTTCACTAGCCAACTCGAAAACTATCGTGCTGAAATGTGCCTTTCTGTTTTCATCTTTATGCTCAGCGTAAAAATGACACTCCACCGGACCGCCGAGAGTTTTGATGTATTTCAATTCGCTGTAACCTGTCTCCTCCAAAATTTCGCGTCGAGCAGCCTCAATTACGTCTTCACCTCCCTCAACTCCGCCGGTCACAAATGTCGTCCATGGAAATTTTTTCCAGCGCAAAGTCAAAATCTTTTTTGTTTTTGGATCGATGATGATGGCGTGAATGGCATTTCTTTCGACGGTTTTTTTGTCCGCTCTCGGAAGTTCAGTTTGGTCAGTTACTTTTGGCACAATCACTTCGCGAATCGGCAAATTGTACTTTTGGGCAAATTCAAAATCGCGATCATCATGAGCCGGCACGGCCATGACGGCACCCGTGCCATAGTCAGCCAAAACGTAGTCGGCAATGAAAATCGGAACCAGCTCACCATTGGCCGGATTTATTACCCTGATGCCTTTCATTTCCACGCCGGTTTTTTCTTTCTTGTCATCCATCCTGTCAATGGCCGATTTGGTCGAAACGGATTTTATATAATTTTCGACTTCTTGTCTGTTTTTCAAAAATTCCAAAAGTTTGCCGACCATTTTGTGTTCGGGAGCCAGCACTATATATGTCACCCCAAAAAGCGTATCAGGGCGCGTGGTAAAAACTTTTATTTTATCCTTTTGGCATTGGCAGAAAAAATCAATCTCGGCGCCTTCGCTTCGGCCGATCCAATTTCTCTGCTGCGTTTTTATTTGTGGCAAATAGTCGACGAGGTCGAGATCCTTGTCCAATCTGTCGGCGTATTTGGTGATAGCCAGCATCCACTGCTCCTTTTCGCGCTTTTCCACCGGCGTGCCGCACCTCTCGCAACAGCCACCCACCACCTCCTCGTTGGCCAAACCGATTTTATCTTTCGGACACCAATTAATCGACATTTTCTTTTTGTAAGCCAAACCATTTTTGAACATCTGCAGAAAAATCCACTGCGTCCATTTGTAATATTTTGGGTCAGTCGTGTTTATTTCCCGCGACCAGTCAAAAGACATTCCCAATCCTTTAAATTGTTTTCTGAAATTATCGGTATTCGTTTTTGTGACAATGGCTGGTTGAATCCCAGTTTTAATCGCATAATTTTCCGTCGGCAAACCGAAAGCATCCCAACCAATTGGAAAAAGAACATTAAAATCTTCCATCCTGCGTTTACGAGAGATAACATCCATTGCGGTATAACCGCGAACATGACCGGTGTGAAGTCCGTCACCGGACGGGTACGGAAATTCCATCAAAGAATAATACTTTTTGCCTTTGCTTTTGGCCTGGAAAGTTTTTTTTCTTTCCCATTCTTTTTGCCATTTTTTTTCAATAGATAGATGGTTGTACTCTTTTGGCATTACATTATTCTACACGAAAAATCATCTATTGCAATGGCACCATCGGTACATTTTTATATTGCGAAACTGGAATCGATTCGTCGAAACAATAATGTCCGGCCGGATGCGCCCACGTATCTCCATTCATGTATGGATATGTCTGAACTTGAACACCGGCGTCTTTCGAATCTTTGTTGAACGTCGCGCACAACTGATAAGCCTTAGCGCTCTGGCCGATCAAAACGTATTCGTATGGCTTTTGGGTTTGAGAATCAACCGGAATCGAAGAATAATTTACTCCCGACAAATCGGAAATTTTATCCGGCAAAGTTCCTTTTGTTTGATAATAATTTTGCACTTGATAATTTATATTTTGCAAATCGGAAACTTTCTGGCTGTCGTATTTTATGAGTTGTTGTGAGCGAGGAGAACCAATAATGGCAAATCCCCAAACAATAGAAGCGAGAAGCAAACAAACAGCGCCAACCAACCAAGCTTTTCGCGACATCGATGTCAGTTTGTTGCGAATGTCAGAAATATAGAACATGAAAACCATCAAGATGACGACAAAAACAGCCAAAATTTTCATGAGAAAACCGGCGGTTAATTCCTGGCCATCAAGGAAATAATACAGAACCGTTACCAAATCGCCCGCTAACGTCAATCCGGCGATGAAAAGTGTAATGTAAGTCAGCCAGCGTCGCACGCCGAGATTTTTCTTTTCCGGTGCGGTGACATAATCCCTTTCGAGAAGCCACATAAGTAATACGTAAATCGGGAAGAAAATAATGAGCGTAGACAGCGGAAAACTGATTGAGGCGCTACTACCGTAATAATAAGTGGTGATTTGCGGATAAGCGACATTGATGACAGTGAAAAGCAAATTGAGCAAGGCAATGACTGACGTGAATAACGCGACAATGGCGCCAAGATTCAAAAAGAAATCTTTGGCCGATGTTTTTTGTGTTTGTGGTTCCATAGAATAATAGTTAATTTGTAATAGATGTATTATAACACAAAACAAAAACAAACATAATTTTGGAGCACGGATATTTTTCTGCTGAAAAATTCCTCAAGCCTCCGCCCGCCGGCGTCCGGAGTCTCCAAAATTATGTTTGTTTTTGTTTTGTTATCAAATTCTAAACTCCACAACATCACCATCCTTGACCACATACTCCTTCCCTTCCGTTCTCACAAGCCCTTTTTCGCGGGCCTTCGCGTAGGAGCCGGCAGAGAGCAGTTTGTCCCATTCGATCACTTCGGCACGAATAAATTTGTCGCGGAAGTCGGTGTGAATGGCCATGCCAGCCACGGGCGCAGTGCTATCGCGAACAATCGTCCAAGCGCGCGACTCGTCCTCACCGGTCGTGAAATATGTCATCAGGTTCAAAGTCTCGTACGCTTTTTTGATAAGATCGTCAAAACCTTTTTCAAAAATCGGATCAACTTCGACGTACGGCCCGGGAATTCCCGCCTCGTCGGTGGGCAAATTTTCTTTCACTTCGGTCAAGTTTTTGGCCGCTGCTTCTGAAGCGTTGAGCACATACAAAATTGGCTTCATGCTCAAAAGTTGCAAAAGTTTTACGTATTCGATTTCCTTTTCGTCCAAACTAGCAAGAACTGTTCTTGCTAGTTTACTGTCCTCTAAAACTTTTTGGATTTTGGCCAGTGCCTCACCCTCTTCGACCGCTTCTTTTTTGTGAGATTTGATATCCTTTTGCAGACCGGCGCGGCGTTTTTCCACCGTCTGCAAGTCCGCTAAAATAAGTTCAAGGTTTATGACCTCAATATCGGAGAGCGGATCGATTTTATTGTGCACGTGAATGATATCTTTGTCCTCGAAAATCCGCACCACCTCAGCGATGGCATCCACCTCACGAATATTCTGCAAAAATTTATTGCCGAGCCCCTCACCCATCGATGCGCCCTTGACCAGCCCCGCGATGTCGACAAACTCCACCACGGCCGGAATGGTTTTGGCCGACTTGCTGAACTCCGACAATTTCCACAGTCGATCGTCCGGCACCGGCACAATCCCGACCGACGGATCAATCGTGCAAAAAGGATAATTCTCCGCCGGCACGGCTTTTTTTGTCAGCGCATTAAAGAGCGTCGACTTGCCGACGTTCGGGAGGCCCACGATTCCTATACTTAGAGCGGAAGACGTCATTGTTTTTGTTTAAATTATCGTGTTGTGTAGCGTCCGAGCCATAGCTATATTCAGGACAGAAGAAGACATAAATTTCGCTTAGATTTATTAGACCGTACACTTGCAAGTCATTGGTGCCAGCCAGCACTTTGTTAATAACTTGTCTAATAATGGCCTGTTTTGCTTTAAAATTCAAGCCCTTGAGTTTTTGTAATGCTTCCCCTGCAAACATTTTAACCTCGTCTTCGTTCGGTAACAGCACATCATCCTTTGTTACGGCTTCCAAATGAGCTTTGTTTATTTGATCTTCAAATGAACGAATTTTTTCTCGCAAGGGTTTTACATATTCTTCAAACTTCTCAAGTGTGATAACTTCCTGAGCATATGCTTTGGCAAAGCGGTCCTCTTGCGATCGCAATTTTACGATTTCTTTTTGCGTCAGATCGGTATCAATTGACATTTTGTTCAGCACATTATTTCCGCGAGTATTTTTCCATCGCTCGATTTGCTCAAGCAGCAAAGTCGGTGAACTCATAACCTCTTTCATTCTTTCCCATACAGCCTCGTCGGCAATTCTGGCGTTGATTCCTGGTTGTTTGCATGTCGGAGGAAATGGAAATGTATGGACACGATTGGTGCATCTGTAATAGAGGTGTTTGCCTTTCTGCACACCTTCCCCTGCCCTTCTGCCACCACAGACACACCAAATCATGCCAGCCAAGAGATATTCGTTTACTTTGTTTCTGCCAAGAGTCTCAAAATTCTTTTTCAATCGCAATCCAGCCCGTATAAACAAATCTTTGTCTTCGATAATCGCAGGGACTGTTATCGGGTACCATTCAGTTTTTGGTCTCATTTTCCTGCTAGTCTTTTTTATTTTCCTGTACTTTTCAAATTTTTTCGGATTTTCTGGAACTACCGCATATGATGCTCCCCAGTATGTCGTGCCGATAAAAACCTCGTGTCTTAACAATGTGCTGAGAGTGCTTGTACTCCAAACACCTTTAAGACTTTTTCTTGGTTTTATACCAGTTTTTTGCAACTCTCTGACAACACCCCTGACAGTCAATCCATCATCAGCAACCATTTTAAATATATTCTTTATAACATTCGCTTCATATTCGTTGATTTCGTAATGACCGACAACATACTCTGGAGTTCCGCGTTTTCCTTTGTTTGGAATGTAGTTATAGCCGTATGGAGCTTCGCTGGTCAGGACATGGCCATTTTTAACTCTGCTAATTTTTCCTAATCGAAATCTTTCTTTGATCTTCATGCGTTCATACTCAGCAAAAACACCTCTCATTTTATACATGATGACATCCTCGTCATTTTTTGGTGGAGGTATAGTAACAAAAAGTACAGGAATCTCCAGCTCCGATAATTCTTCTATTATCAGTTCTTGCCAAGCACCTCGTCTTGCTAATCGATCTGGGTCATAGGTAAGCACGGCATCCCAAATTCTCTTTTTTGCATCAATTCGTAACTGATCAAGATCTGGCCGATACAGTATGTCCCCGCTCCATCCCTCGTCTTTGTATGTTTTAACAATTTCAAAACCGTGTTCTTTGGCATAAGAATTTACTTCTGCTAGTTGGACCTCAATTGTCTGTTGGTCCTCCTGATTTGAGGTTGAGACCCTTGCATACAAGGCTACGAATTTGATGTTTTTTTGTGTTAATTCAATCATGGTTTTGTTGTTATATTTTAGCAAATAATTTTAAATATTGTCTTGTCGACTTATACCCCTATCCTTCAGCACCTCCTCGAACAGAATGTCAAAAGCGTTATTAATTCGCTCTTCCACATTGTCATCCTCCATCCAATATGTCACATGCAATCCTTGGACCACGGCAGAATCAAAAGTTACTTTGTCTTTTGCATTTAGCAAATCAACACAGAACACTTCCAACACCTCATTTTCTAAATTACTCATATTTTTTTGGTTATTCGCAGAGTGATTCCTGCCCGCCCGTCGAAAATCAGACGGACAGAGTCACCCCGCGATGGTTTTTTAATTTCGGTTGGACTGCCGAGTGTTCCAACTGTCAATGAATTCGGCGATTTCGGCGTTGTCCTTCTCCCACCTCGACATCTGGTTTAGGAACAGGTCCATGTCCAGTTTTCGACGGATGGCTTCTTCCAGCCTTTCCGATATAATGTTTGGTGGCAGGGCGTCGAGTTCGTACGCGTTTTCAAAGCCGTACCTCTCGACATACTGGCGGGTCCTCGGATCCTTCGGTTTTACTGGATTTGGCAGCAAATCGTAGTCTGTGATGTCCTCGAAGGTCAGCAGGACTCTTTGAACCTCGACTTCCACATGGAAAACTTCTTCCATCTTGGTTTTGATGTCCCGTTCAATGTCTAGCCCAGAAGGATCAAAGTCGCCCATGTAGAGAATCACACCTGGCTTGTCCTGCTCCCGTATCCGTTCGGCGGCGTCATACAGAGCCGAACTGCTTCGGTAGCCACCGCCAGCCAGCAATGGCACATCGTATTTGTTGATAATATGGCTAATTGCAACGGCTTTTTCGCACCACACTTCCGTATAGTTCGGTTGTCCTTGCTGTAGGCTTCGTTTGTACGACTGGCCGACAGTCACGAAAAATGACTTTGGGCTTGTCCATGATGGTGTTTTCTCGGGTTGTCGCCTGAGGTCGATTATACTTTCCCAGGAGACCATTCCTCGCTCGCGAAGCCTCGAAAGCTTGCCCGAGAGGTTAGTGTAGACATTCCTGGCGTTCTTCAGTCCGATGGAAACCAGCCGATAGTAGACTTGTCTCAATGTCAGCGGAACGTTGTATTCCGCCAGGATTTTGTTAACTTTTTCCGCCAAATCAACGTTTTTGAACGGAAATTTATATCGAATTGTCATAATAGTTTGCAAATTAATGATAATTTTGCGGTCCGTCGCCGCCGATCCAGACTTGTCCAGTTTTTGAAAAAGCAAAAACCCCATCTATTACGCGGTAGGAATATCCACAGACCTACCACGCAAGAGATGGGGTTCATTGTGGATATTTCCAAAAAAATAGAGAACAATCGCTATTTTGGGCGTTTTTCGACTAAAATGGTGCCAAAAGTTGCTTTTCCAAAAGAGAACGGTCCGAAGCAGTTTCAGACCTGACCAACACCGAAATAGTTAATATTCATACTTGTCATCGATTATACTACAGTCCCAAAACACTCTCCTAACCAGCTGATTAAGGATTATTTTTCTGAATTTCTGGCCTGAATGTTCGCCAGTTCTTCATAACCGAATTTTTCTCGGCATCCGTCGCAGACATTTCGAAGTTCGTCCGTCTGCTTTATTCCCTGTTTGAATAATCCTCGCCAGAAGTGATCAAAACAAAATTTTTCTCCACATTCCCAACATTTGGCCAGCGGATTAAGGTAGCTTTGCCTGCTCTTGCATTTTGCACATCGAGAACGCGGTATAGATGCCAGTCTTTGCCTCTCGCTGACGGTCATTTTCGTTAATACATTTGTCATATGAGTAAAGTTAACTAATTGATAATCTGATTTGAAAATGTTTGTCGGCGGAACGATTTTTTTAATCAAACTGTCCGCCAACACGATTTTCATAATTTCATTTCATATTTTTCATATTCATTTCCATAGGACGAGCCCCCCTTTCCAGAAAAAAGCTGGAAGTGGTTATTTTTTCCACGAGATGCCAAACTAGAAAGAAGAGACGCCAAACACGTATGTCGGCTGATTACATTCACATTTGTGCAACCAACACACCTATTGAGTTCAAAATAGAAATTCTGTGTCCAGCTGGTTGCTTTCACACAATTCCTTTGTTCTTCGTTTTCAAGCAACATCGTTTTATAAATCAAACTCCCATCAACTCAGTTTCGCATCACTGATCCTTTCCAGCTGTAGTCAAAATCTTGAAAGCGAAGGCACCATTGAAGGTGGACGAAACTTTCAGAAAACCCACTACAAATCCCGTGTGAAAGCAACGGGCACTTTAACGAAATAGTTGGTCACTTAAATCCCTCACTCTTTAGACTGCCTGGCAGCTTGGGCGACTCGTCGGGGCTCGCTGTTCCCCAGGCTTTCGCAAGAATGAACGATTCAAATGCTTATGCCATAATTGGCATTTCTTCGATGTTTCAAAGCCACGCTGTTTCTACTGACTTATCCCCACCATTTGCAGGACTTTTGATATGGTTGTCCTGATCCATATTTTGAGTTTGAATTGTAAAAAACACATCCACTAAGTCAGCCGAGAAAGCCAACTTTTTTCTATATAATAGTTAAATATTCATATTTATGGCTTAAACATTGCCTTTTTAGCAAGTTTTACCATTTGGTTTTAATTATACTAAAGTCCCAAATACTTCTCCTAATTTTCAGCCAAGCCTGTGGAATTTCAATCCGTGGGAAAGCTAACTGAGACCGATTCGGAGTTTTCCGAGTGATCAAAATAATTCAAAAAACACAAAAAATTTCAGAATTCGTCCTATTTTTCAGACATTCGAGTGATTATGGCCTCCAATGACCGAGCTTCTTCCACAACATCAGTCAAACCGATTTTCAAACAATTATTCAGAAACTTTTCGTATCTTTTGGTGTAAACGCTCCGATACCAGATTCTCGAGGTCATTCTTTCTTGTTGGTAAATCAGTTTCAAAATCTTTTTGGCACGAATTAAGACTTGTCCTTGTTTGGAATGAGGATTGAAGTTTTGATATTTAATTCCATGACAATTTTTGCAAAGAAAAATATGTCCGTCTGGTAAAAGAAAAAGCTTGTGGCATCGACAGTCACATTTGTTGCAATGAAAATATGTCCTATCTCCAAAATAGGTTTCCAAAGTTTCGGTTAGGATTTTTTGTGGTGTGTTTTCACCTACGACTACATTCAAGTAATAATCGTCACCAATCTTTTCATATTGATAATTAATGTCGTGTCGCTCGTAATCTCTGATAATGTTATCGCCAATTTTTCTTGGTCGAAACCAGCTATCATCAGTGCGTTTTGCTGTAAGGCAAAAACAATTTTCAATATATGGTCCAGTCATGCCTAACATTATACTAAAGTCCCAATATCCGAGAAAAATGTGGAAAATTTGCAGATTGAATTAGAAGTAGCCACCATATCTACACAGGATGATTAGTTCCACCGACGCATGGAGCTTATCCCCCAGAGCTTTATTCGTCAGTAAAAAAGCTAAAATCTGTCGGAGAATTTTTTTGCCAAAACAATTGTTTACGGCGTGAATAATCCGAGACAACCACCCATGTTACTTTTCAAATTTGGAGTCGCAGACACAAACGGTACCGCAACCATAGAGGATAACAAATCTCGTATGGTACCAAATAGACCACCCCCCCGCCAGTGCCTAAGACACTGCGTGACGAGCAAGGGAGCTAAAACTAAGCAGGTGAGAAGTAAAAAATTAAAAATAAAACCAATACTTCTCGCACGACCAGTCATCGTGTGGTTTTTTTATTATTAATAATTATGATGAAAAGCATAAGCAAAATCATCGAAGATGGTCCTGTCACAGAATATAAAAATTCTCAGGAAACGCTCGCTCTCGTATCAGAGCAAATTAAGGCTCGTTGGGGTGAGTCGGAGTTGAAAAACTACGATCCATTCCACAACGCCAGGACATTTCAGTCTTGGCTCAAGTTGGGGTTTAGGGTCCGCAAAGGTGAGAAAGCCCTTAGGTCGATTACGTATGTGCAAACCACCGATGCTGACGGCAACATAATCAAGAAGTATCGTAGGCCAGTGTACCTTTTTTATGTAAGGCAGGTCGAGAGAATCGGCGAACGAAAATCATATGAAGAAGACATTGACGATTAGTTACGCCAACCGCTTGTCTGGCACAGGCGGTCGCAAATACGATTTGTTGCCAGTTCCAAAGGTGCTCCTAGCCAACCACATTTTGAAAAACATAAGTAATTTTTCAATTGGTGACACAGCTACCGTGGAGTACTTATTGGACACCATTATCATTCGAAAAATAATCAATTCAAAATTATGAACACTTCTTACAGGCGAGACATTGTCTCGCCGATTCAGTTAAAGAGCAGGCCGTACGACATCCAAACTAACCGAGCGGTCCAGGATGAAATCAGAAAAAATATTTGCACCCTTCACTTTACCGCAGAATTTGCCGAGGACACGCAGACACTTCAAGCATTCAAAAACATCCCTGGTGTAGTCGGGTTTATCTGTACTCTGAGAAAAGACGGCAAAGATGGACCGATTTTAGGTTTTGGTCGTGGCATGACAGTAATCAACAAGCTCAATCGATATCTCGAAAAAACGGTATCATTCGCCGCGAACGCCTCACTGATCGATTCGGTTGTGAGGGCCACAAAAATGTTGGATGCCCTGCATATCGATTTTACCAAACAAAACACCGCGGCCGAAACGACTGTGACACCAGTTGAGCAAGAAACATACGGTCAGAGAGAAAATGAATTTGTTCCCATCACACCCAGACAACGCGGATATTTGCTCAAACTTTTGGAAAATATCGGAGCGGATGATTCGGAAATCAACTCGGTCGATGAGATGAGCAAGAGCGATGCCGCAGGACGGATTTCTAAACTCGCGGCAACCAGATAACATTACAAATTATCAAAAAATAACTCAAAAACTATCATGATTACAAACACAATGACAGCTAGTTTTGAAAGCCCAAAAAGAAATTTTGTTTTTCCGCATGTTGATTATGTTGGCAATGACAAACCAATTGATGACAGACAGCGGTCCATTTTACTGGACTTAATTTTTCAGAAAGCCATTGATTCAACAGAAAGAGAAATGTGGTTAAATCAAGTTGACGGACTATCCAGCGAAGAGGCCGAGTCGTTCATTTTTGCTTTAATCACAAATTCCTGGAAGTGATGGCAAAATAGTCAAACAAAAAGGCGGCACTTCACGGTGTCGTTTTTTTGTGATATTATAATATAGTTTTATGGAAAATTTAGAAATCCCCCAAGAACCAATATCGCCAGAAACAATAAAACCACCTATCGTCGAAAAGGAAGTGGCTTTACCACCCACAGAAAGTGCAGAGGAACGAAAAGAACGCGAGAGCAGAGAATATGAACAATCTTTAGTGGTGGAAAATCCAGAGCTTGTCGGAATAAATTTTGACCAAGATTTTATCGTTGATGCCAGAAATTTTTGGCCACAGGAAAAATACCTGCAATACATTCAAGAAAGAGACGGAAATATATCGGAGGAGTTGCAAGCCATCGTCGGAACTAATAAAGCAGAAAAAATTATTTCAGAAAACAAAGAAAAAGAAGCTCGCAAAATGACAGAATTTGACGAGTATTTATCTGGCTTTAATGGAAAATTGCAACATGTCAGAATACACCCAGCTGGTGAATGTTCTCCGCTTACGCCATCTCAAGCTGTCAAAATAAATCCAGACGGAACTTTTGATGTGGCAATATCACCAGAATTCATTGACCAAATAAAAAAAGTTGAAGAGCAAACTGATGACATAACCTTAGTGGTCCAATTTTACGACCACCGTCGCGGTAAAGAAAGATCGTCTAATGTGCCAGAAACCCCAGAACAAACTGAACAATATGTGGCTCTCTGCCAAAAAATTATTGAAAATGCTGGCGAAGGTGTGCAACTTGAAATCGGAAACGAAACAAATATTTCCAGAAACACAGCGATAATGTTTGCTGATAAATTACAACACGCCAGCCATGTTAACTCGGTTGAATATGGAAAATTTTTCTTTGACGTGGCCCAAAAAATAAAGGAGGAAAGTCTTACCACGAAACTTTCAGTTGCTGGCGTTGCTTGTTTTGACCCGACATATTTGAGAGAAGTTTTGGGAGAAATTAAACAATTGCAGGCGGAAAATAAAATTGAGACACCGCTTGTCGATACAATCAGTTTTCACCCGTACAGGGATAAACCAGAAGGAGGGGCGATTGAAGTAAAAGACGGAAAATTCACGATTAGTCAACTGGATTATGACGAACAACTGGAAGAAATGCAAAAAATCGCCTCGGAGTTCGGTGTGAAGTTAAATGTTGGCGAAATAAATTTTCTGTTTTCTGACCCAGAGCAAGAAACAAAACTTGAAGAAGCGATTTCTTTGACGGCGGAGAAAAAGGTAAAATCTTTCATATATCCCGCTGTTAATGTTCATTAAATTATTTCAAATGAGTTTTATCAACTATGGGATAATGCTGGGTACCAGTTTTCTGTAAAAGTTTTCGGCGAATGTGGTTTTTCCACGACCAGCATCGCCCAAAATCAGAATCTTTTTGTGTTTGTAATCGGACATAAATATGTTAGTTCGTTTTCAGTTCCATAATGGCTTTTTCAATAATCGACCTTATAAATTCCGTTTTCCCTGCATTGTAAGCATCAAAATCCGAGACAAATTTTTCAGCCAGCTGTTTTTTGAGATTTTCGTATTCATTGACTGATTCTGGGTGAGTTTTCAAATAATTTCTAAATAAAATATGCTCTTTCCAATATTGACTTGTCGGCTCGGCAAATGATAGGTGATATTTTGGGATATCGTCAATTCTTTTCTGAAAAAATTTTCGATCAGGGATTTGTAATTCCAATTCTGGAATGTAAACATATCCAATTTTTTTAAGCGGTTCAACAAAATTCATTACATCGTTCAAATCGTCCGCCATTGCCATCATATCGATGACTGGTTTAGCATTTAATCCAGGAACAGAGGTGCTACCAATGTGTTCGATGTTTACATTGCCTGTAACATTTTGGATTACCACCTTTTCATCGTTGAAAATGGCTGGCCAATTTTCGGAATATTTGTCTACTTGGATTTTTCTATTTTCCATTTTTAGATAGATATTTTCATTCCTGGTCCAATATATTCAATTTTGTCACCAACATCCTTTATCGCTTGCCCATCCTGTAATAGATACACCTTCCATGGAAAATCCATTATCGTTTGCAAATATTTTTTTCGCTCAGTGTATTTTTTCACATTTTCAGATTCGTTACTTTCTTTTTGGTGTGGAAGCAAAATAAAGTCAGTGATTTTTAATCCGACATGGTCAGTTGGATCATTCGGCTCCCACCAACCAAATCCAATATCTGGCCCAAGTAGACAACTACCAGCACTTGTGCCAATATACACCACACCCTTATCGAGCAAATTTTTCAGATATGTGTCCAATTTTGATTTCTTCGCCCAGTCAAGCAAATAGTTCACATCGCCACCGCAAACATCGATAATATCCACACTATTCAATTTTTCTTTTATTTTTTCCGAGTCATCTTTCAAATCTGCAACCACCACATCATATCTTTTTTCTTTTAGTATAAATATTCCTTGCTCGCTTCCACTTTATTTTCGCTGATTAACTTTGCAACAAATTTTGTGCTGTCGGTTGAATATGGGCCCCATTCAATAATATCGCCAGCTGTCGGTATTAGTGCGACTTTTAGATTTGTTTTGCCACCAGTGATCTCTAGAAAGTCTTTTTCCAGAGAGGAACCGATAAAGCCATTTGATGTTAGAAGTAAATTCATTTATTTAATTTTTCTTTCATCTCCAATGCTCGCTCCACAAGTCGATCTCCGATTTTTCCCCAGTCAAAATATTTTTTGAAATCTTTTGGATCAATAAGTTTAATTTCTGAAATATCTCCATCTGGATCAGATTCAAAATCTCCGTATGGTTCGACGATGGCAAACATTCTAAACTGTCTTTGAATTCTATTTTCTCCTGGTGTCTCGATGTCTTGATAGCCAATACATTCCTGACGGAGAACTTTCATATTTGATTCTTCTTTTATTTCTCTTACTGAAGCATCCTCGTATGTTTCGCCTTTTTCAATACTTCCACCAGGAGGAGTCCATCTACCATTTTCATGTCCAACAATTACCAGTTTGTTATTATAAAAACAGAAAGCATGTACGCCATCTAGCATTTTTGGATCTGTTTCAGCGGTTGGCACACCGTCATGATAAGTGAAATTGAATATTTTCCCATCATATTCAAATTGTGATTTTATTTCCATATTCATTAGTATAACTTATTATTTTTTGACTTCATAGTTAAACATAGGTGCTGGCTTGACAGAAAGACAAATTCGTGTATAATAGACATCGGAATAAAAGTTCACCGACATAGGAGATTCAATGCTTAAATACAGGCTTTTCTTGTTGTTTTGGGTCCTCGTTTGGGGCTGGGTAGCATTTCGTTGCTTCCAAGTTCTGCCCTACAAGACCCCTGGAGTGCTCTGCACGATCAGCGTTTCGCTGGCGATGGTGGCATTTGCCATCACTTTTCACAAATCGATGAAGCACCACTTCGACTAAACAAGGAGAAACAATGATTCGACTCATAGCGATGCTTTCTTTCTATGCTGTGGCATTCGTGCCTGGCTGGTTTGCATTCCAGGAGCTTCGTCAGACTTTCTACGAACTCCGTGGCCTGCAAGCTCACTACAGTTTCGCACAAGAGATGACCGTTCGTGGTCACATCTTTGCGGCACTGATTCTCATGATAGTCGCCATGGCAATTGCATGGGTCGGCGATCGTGTGAGTGAGACGAAAGAAGAACGCGAACGCATGAAAAGAATTCGTTTCGAAGAACACGAACGCGAACTTCAAAACTATATGCGTCCTCGGCCACTTCTCCGTAGGTAATGGGTTGAGACCCCAAGCAACAGTAAAGGAATCTCCAAAACCTGCAACGCAGGTGTCCGACAATCGTCGGACTTCTACCATAGAAAATTTGAAAAAGTTTTCTGCGGTGGGAGCAATCCCTTATCTGTTCTTTGAGGAGATAGACGATGAATACGCCGAGTGTCAAAATCAACTTTCGTGGATTCGAGATTTCAATCGGCATGAGCGAATGTTGGGTCGGTTGCAACATACTGCCCATGCGTCCAGCCATCATGGTTAACAAGGACGGCAAAGAAGTTGCAATGATTTATTCCACTGGCCGTTCCAACACGGACAACAATACCACTCTCGAGGTGGATGGCGAAGTACTGTTCGGGGTCATGCGGGAAATCATCAAAAAAGACCCAGTCGGCCCGATTCGGTTGCCTGAAGGTGATGGAGCCATCGAGTACTAGGTGTTCTTTATAGGGCGACGCAGTTTGTCGCCCCTTGTATTCAGATCATAACGAAAGTTGTGATCTGAAATTCAGGAATCAAGTGTTCTTTCACAAGGAGCTTTAACCGTGCGACAAATAGTGACTTTTGATATGGTTCTCATGGCTTGCCAGCTTGAGAGGTTCTACGAGCTGTATCTGCACATTCTCGCGGCAACGTGGGCAAATCAAGAGGCCACCTGTCGCAAACTCGGCATGACCGACTATGATCCTCAGTGCATCAAGCTGAGTTACGAGATGGTGATCTTCACAATCCGTAAACGTGCTTCTGGTACACTGATGTGGCATGCTTCGCTCGAACGGAGACCCATCCAGCAACCGAGAGGAATAATCATCCTCGGTTCATCTTCAAAAGATACAATCAGTGAGATTCTGGCGACAATCGAGCCAAGGACGACTGAGCTTGGGATGTTCCTGAAAATGGAGCACTCTGAGGAATCTTCTGGAGGAATGTACTAGTTCGGTTGAACTCGGCGAGCAGTTTTGATACAATTCCAATCAGAAAAAGGAGAGCACATGGGACAGTTTGGTTCCAAGGGCGGGCTGGTCAGGTTGGTTCCGCTCAAGAGCAATCGCAAAGAAAAGGATGCCGACAAAAAGGCACCCAAAAAGGCCGCTCAGTAGGAGGACTACGATGCCTGGATTCGGCTCGAGGGGAGGATTCCGAGACCTAGGGGCTAATGTTAAGCCCACGAGGACGTTTTCTCCGCCCAAACCCGTGCAAAAAGAAACTGCACCGACTACTACCAAACCGAAGTCGTAACAAATCGGTTGATTCAAAAGAAAGGAGGTCCGCCCGCATGTAATGTGCGGGCTTTCGTTTTATATATTTCCCAAAAATACTTTTTCTAAAATTCCAGAATCCATCAAATTTTTAGGCTTGCCTTCAGCCACAATGTTTCCTTTATCCAAAACGTAAGTCCTGTGTGCAATTTCATTTACCGATTTTAGATTATGCTCAACTATCACAATAGATATTTTACGAGCTTCATTTATGTGTTTTATTTTTTCAAAAACTTCTTTAACAATTTTTGGTGCAAGTCCGATTGAAGGTTCATCAAGCAGTAGCACTTTTGGATCTGTCATCATTCCACGAGCAATAGCCAACATTTGCTGTTGACCGCCAGAAAGATGTCCTGACAATTCTTTCAGTTTTGGTTTGAGTGCTGGAAACAAATCCAAAACTTCCGCGATTCTCTCTTTTATTTCATTTTTTGATTCAACTGTGTAAGCACCGATTTCTAAATTTTCTTTAACCGTCAAACTGGAGAAAACTCGTCGGCCTTGTGGCACATATGAAATACCTCTGTCTATCATCTCGCGTGTCTCTGGTGAAATTTCCTTTTCATGCCACAAAACTTTCCCAGAGTGAATTGGAATAAGTCCGAATACAGCTTTCAATATCGTGGATTTACCAGCTCCGTTTGGTCCCATCAATGCCACAATTTCACCTTCATCCACAAACATGGAAATACCATCGAGAGCTTTCAAACTTCCGTAGTTCACATGCAAATTATTCAGTTGTAATAATTTTTCTTTGTCCATTTCATTTTTACTCGCCCAAATAGGCGTCCATGACTTCTCGCTTTGAAAGCACATCATTGGGGATGCCTTCCGCCAAAAGTTTGCCGTTATCCAAAACTATTATGTGATCACATAACTCACGAATGATATCTATGTTGTGTTCAACCAAAATCACAGTTTTACCTTGCTCTTTTAGGTGTTGAATCACTCCGATAACAATTTTTCTCATCTCTGGAAAAAGCCCAGCAAATGGTTCGTCCAGAAAGAAAATATCACTGTCATCACCGAAGCCGTTGGACATTGCAAGCACCCTGCCTATTTCGAGCAGTTTTCTCTGGCCGTATGACAAATTTTTAGCTAGGTCATTTCTCTTTTCCCACAAATCAACTTTTTTCAAAACTTCCTCCGCTCTTTCAAGATGGAATTTTTTGTGCGTTTCAAACAGTGAAGAAAAAACATTTCTTTTTGTTAGGACAACAAAAATATTGTCCAAAACGGGCATTTGCTCGAACAATCTAACTTCCTGAAATGTTCGTGTTATGCCGTAGTCAGATACCTCGTGAGGCAAGATTTTTGAAATTTCTTCTTTGGATGAAATAACAAACGAACCGCCATCAATTTGAATGACGCCAGTCAGCAAATTGATCAGAGTTGATTTGCCAGAGCCATTCGGCCCGATCAATCCAGTGATTTTTCCTTTTTCAAAACCAACCGAAAGCCCATCGACGGCATATACTCCATCAAAATGTTTCGTTATTTTTTTGGTTTCGAGAATGTTCATAGTTTGTATTCACCAATTAGTCCTTGTGGTCTGTACAACATCAATAATATCAAAATTAAGCCATATGTGACTTGTCGCATTTGGGCTGCAATATCGCTCGGAAATCCGACAAAACGTAATGCTTCTGGCAAAATAACCAGGCAAACCGCTCCTATAACAGCACCTTTATTGTTTGCCAGTCCACCGAGAATGATAATTGCCAAAATGAAAATTGATTCCGAAAGTGCAAAACTTGTTGGATCAACATATGTGATATAGGATGCAAAAAGTGCACCAGCTATAGACGCAATCATCGCTCCGATAACAAAAATTGTCAGTTTGAAAAACAGCGTGTTGTATCCGAAAACTTCAATGGCTTTTTCATCTTCTCGTATGGCTTTGAGCACTCTGCCGAAAGACGAACGGGTGATAAATTGTGAAATAAAGTAAACAAGCAACGCGAACACTGCAACCATAATCAGAAAATAAAAGTTATTGCTGAAATCAATATTAAACAAAACTGGCTTTGCGATTCCTGGAATGCCAAGCGGTCCTCGTGTCAAAGATTGCCAGTTCAAAAATATGCTGTAAACAATAATGTTGAAGCCAAACGAACCGAGAGCAAAATAATCGCCATCAAATTTGGAAAGAACATAGCCGATGGCCAAACTGACGACACCTGTGATTATCATTCCAATAACAATCGACAGAAAAAAGTTCATGCCGAACGAAGTCAGAAGGATGGCTGTGACATACGCCCCGATTCCATAAAATGCCGCTTGCGTGATGGAGAGTAGTCCTGTGTAGCCAACGATAAGGTTAAGCGATAATGCCAGTATCGAGTAAATTCCTATTAGGATTGCAATGTGTACGAAGTAGTCCATGTTATTGTTTTTTGCCTAAAATTCCGTTTGGTCTAAACAAAAGGAAAAGTATGAGCACACCGAAAGAAATTGCGTCTTTCCATTCACCAGATATTTTCCAAATGCCAAAGTTTTCGATAAAGCCGAGCAGAAACGCTCCGATAACTCCGCCATAAATATTGCCAACCCCACCAATAATAGAAGCAATCACACCTTTCAGTAGCAGAGAGAAACCCATTGTCGGCTCTATGCCAGTGTCAAAGCCAACTAGGATGCCAGCCAGCCCAGCGATGCATGATCCAATGAAAAATACTTTGCTGATAATTCCGTCAGTGTTAATACCAACCATTTTAGCCACTTCAGAATCGTCCGAAACCGCTTTTATTGCTTTGCCAAATTTTGTAAATCGTAAAGTCAGGACTAGTCCAAACATGATCAAAATACTGGGTGCAAGTGCAATGAGTTGAACACCAGTAATAACACCGCCGAATATTTGAAATGTTTGTGTGCTTATGGTTGCAGGAAAAACTTGGAACTGGCTTGAAAACAAAATTGCGATTATCGCCTGTAGTGTGGTCATAACTCCGAGAGCCGCAACCATAAAGACCATGCTCGATGCTTTTCTGGCTCGCAGTTTTTTGTAGACCGCTTTTTCAACCAAATATCCGACAAGTCCAGCAATTAAAACTCCGAGCAAAATGCTGATATAAATATCAAAGCCAAGTGTTCTGGAAAAATAAAAAACGGCATACCCACCAACAGCCGTCAGTACGCCATATCCGAGATCGAAGAATTTTGCGGTCCCGTAGATGAGGTTGAAACCCAAAGCAACCATTGAGTAAATAGCCCCTGCGATAATACTATTTACTATGAGTTGCGGAATAATGTCCATGTGTATTTATTATGACATTTTATACAAAATATGTGTAGTGTCATGGATTTAAAGCGACCATTGACATAGCTTATGTAAAGGTGTATAATAGAAAGTAGAAAAGTTCAATTTCAAGGAGAATACACAATGAAGATTTTGGCTGAAGAAGGAATCGCTAATACTCTGGGAACCATGTTCTCGGATCTCAACAACAAAGACTTCTACATTGTCCAACTGGAACCAGCGGGTTCTGGCTACAACAGGCAGGACATCCACGGCCTCGACACAACACTCGAAATTGTCGACAAAGGTCTTCCGATCGTCATGCTCGGCTGGCTTACACCAGCCATGTACATCGACAAGAAATCCGAGAAGTGGTTTGCGGCGACGGGTTATCCGAATGTGATATTCCTTCGATTACCCGCAACTTCGGAAGAAGTACTTGCTGCAATCGAGATGGTGAAGACCAGCAACCGCCCCTCTGATCCTCTGGCGATTGCTTTACTCGGCGTTGCTCAAACGAACAGCGATATTGGAATTCTGCACCATGACCTCTATTCCGCTGAACGGGATGCTGATCGTATGACGCAGTGGGAAAAGAGGGCACGAAAAGTTTTCGGCGACAAGAATCAAGCCGAACTCATCTCGCTCGTCATGGAAGCTGCACCGACGCGAAACTCTTCCAGCAAGCTTGCTGGACAGAAATTCCCCGATGTCTGCATTGATGTTGAGGGAACAATCCTGACCACTGACGGCCAGATCCGCTCCGAGGTTATCACCATGGCTGAAGAAAAAGCTGACGGCGGTCCGATCACGGTGTGGACTGGTGGCGACATCCACATACTCTCACAGCAACTTCGCAAAGCTGGCATTCTCTATAAAATCATTTCGAAAGAGATGATGCGAGGTGCCACAGTTCGAGTGGTGATCGACGACCAACCCGAAGTCGCCTTCAAAAGTGAGTATGGAATCGATTGCGAAGAGTATATTCAAGTCTAGAGTTCGTTTCGACGGACTAAAGCAAAGCCCCCAGTTTTTTGCTGAGGGCTTTTTCTTTTAATATACTGCTTTCACGTACTGCTGATTTTTTGCCATCTGAAGTTCAAGCTGATACACGACAGTATGATCCTGCAAAAAACTGAAATTGCCGATTGCTGGATTTGTGTATGTGTAATTGAAAACTGCTGTTGTCACATCTTTTCCAGGATTGGCTTCCATAGCTTTGACTACATAAGTAGTCATGTCATAACCGAGAGCGGAAACATAGTCGGGAGCTTTGTTGTATTTTGCCGTATACATTGCTGTGTAATTAGCGGAGAATTGACTTGGTGCGATGCCAGGAGCAAATGTTCCTTCCGCAAATGTGCCAAACTGCTGCAAGTTTTTGTTATCAACATCGATAAAAGTAATCGCGGTCTCTTTGTAGCCGAGCTGTCGCAACTCTTTCACTATTTCCAATGCGTCAGTTGGGTTGTCCATCGTCACAAACACCGCATCCGCTTTGCTTGCCACTATTTTCGTAGCGAAGGTCCTATAGTCACCAGCAGAACTTGGTGCAAGATCGTTATAAACAACAGTGTAGCCAGCAGTTGTTGCCTTTCTTACCATTCCATCACGAGATTGAATGCCAAAATCGCTGTTTGCGTCAATCAGTGCCATTGTTTTGATTACTTTCTTTTGAATCATTGGCACAACAGTATCGAGCTGTTTGTCAGCATTCGGATAACCACAGAAAACATTTGTCAACGGTTTGAACGAATCGCTACAGAACGAAAAGGAAAATACATCTTTATTTGCTTTCAAAGCCAGCGGAGCAACAGCAATTGTTTCGTCAGGAGAATATGTACCAATGATCACATCGACTTTATCAACATTCAAAAGTTTTGAAGCGGCGGACACTGCATCCGTTGGTTTTGAGTGACTATCCTCAATAACAAACTGCACACCATCCTTTTCCAGTTGAGCTTGTGCTAACTGTTCACCTTGATACAACTTTTCTCCCGTGATGGAGAGATCACCAGTAAGTGGCAAGATGACACCAATCTTCAAACCTGATGGACTTGTTGGTTTGGAATTTTTGAAAAGAAAAAATCCACCAACAACCACTAAAACAACGACCACCGCAATGACTATTTTTTTCATAAAAATTGATTATTAATAATTTGTAAAATCTGCCATATATTGTAGCAAAATTGTGGTCCGAATATCAAATAGTCGTATCAGTGCCAAAATTCCAATTCTCCCCTTTTAGAAAACCATAATCCACTCCCCTTTTCATAGGATTTGGAATTTGGACAGTAAATTCAAATGGAATCTGTTTGAAACAGTTTTTCAGGCAATCACGGCTAACTTTGGCGTGTTGTCTTGCGTTCGCCCCATTCCAAGATTTAAAGATGCCATGACATAACTATGGCTTTTTTCCACCTAAAATTCAAGTTCATGTCCTCATTTTGCATTTATTTTTTGGAGGGCTTTTTATCATATTCAGCTAAAGCTGACCATGTCTTTGAATAATAAGAGATCAGATCAACAGTATTTTTGCCATATGATTTTATTTTTTTATTTTTCTTTTCTTTCATACTCCCAGTATAATAAATTTTTGAAAAAAAGAAAGCCTCCAGCTTGTCTTGCGAAACCTTGCGGCAAAGTTTAAAAAAATAAGCGGCTCTAGCCGTACTCTTGTTGGGCGGCTTGTTTTATGTCCTTTTTTGTTATAGCATTGCCACCGGAGGCCACATGCCGAAAGAAGCCATAAGTATATTGGTTCATGATTACAAAGTGAGATTTGGTGGACATGGAGAAAAACCTCATGTCATTATCACTCTGAACAAAAACGAACCTCAGAATATAAAACTTCTGATCGCCGAATTTACGCTTGGAATGGCCAACGGCCAAACCACAACCAAAATCGCTTTCTCAACCGACGGGCTTTTGACGGACAGCGTCGAAAAACTTTCCGTGGTTGTGTCTATCCAGTGTGATGCCACGGAGTATCAAAAAAGAAGTCTCAATATAACTGGCGACGCAATGGCTGTGTGTTGCATCAGTTCTCAACATCCAGCAAACCTAGTTCGTGCCTTGTACCAAAGTTGTCAGCGTATGATACAGGCAGAGAGTAAAATTCCTGTGATCATTACAAACCACAAGGAAAAAGCAATCTGTGTTCTCGCTGCCAGTAAAGTATCCGAATTTTCCTGGAAAGATCACTGGCGAGAAATGGAACTTGCTCGTCACACTGGAAACGAGACCATTAATTGAAGTTTCTTCGTTAGATCAAAACGCAGTATCGCTCTAGCTTCGGTCAGAGCGATTTTTTTATATTTATCCAATAAAATTTTCCATCCCAAACCCACTTCTTTTCAAAACCATTTCAGCATGTTCTAAAAATTTGGTAGCGCTGCCGTGACTATTAATGTCCAGCTAATAATATTTTAATGTGGTCGAGGACGTTTTGGGAAGCAGATTGGTAGTCGGAAACAGAGAGTCCCCGCAAGAATGGTTCTTGCGGAAAAAGTTCTTGTGGAAAAATTGGTTTGCCGATTGTTATGATTACTTTTCTTTGGCGGGTAAAAAATTCTCTCCAGGACATGTGGAAAAATGTATCGATAGCAATGGGCACGACCGTGGCCTGCGTGGCGTGTGCCAAAAATCCGAGGCCCCCGCGAGCCGGATTCATGTGGCCGTCGCGCGTACATTTACCCTCCGGAAAAATTTGGACAGTACTTCCTGATTTTAAAGCTACGACAAAATCTGCCAAAGAAACGGAATAATCTTTATACCCGGAATAAACAGAATATCCGCCAAGCACGCTAAAAAAAGCTCCGCCGTATATGTATCCTCTCCAGCCTATCGTTTTATATTTTTCTTTTGGTTTGGCGACATAATAAATTGGCCACATTGGTGAAAAAAAAGGCAATACCTGCGGCATCGCCGTTACATCTAGCTCACATGTATGATTTGAAGCCAAAATTATCGGTCCGGTCAAACCTAAAAGATTTTCTCGCCCGCGAATTTCAATGCGAACGAATATTTTGTACAAAATAAAAAAAACAACATAACCGATTTTCTGAAAAATTATTGGGGAATAATAATGGAAAGATCTCATTAAATTTTTAATTTTTAATTTAAAATGGATTTTTAAATTTAAAAATTAATAATTGAAAATTCATTTTAAATTTTAAATTCTAAATTTTAAATTATTATTCGTAGCGGAGCGCTTCTATCGGATCCATCTTTGCTGCCGAGCGTGCCGGAAAAACTCCGAAAAATATTCCGATGACGGCCGAAACACCGAAGCCCAAAACGATAGCATAAAACGGCACGGAAAATGCCCAGGCCAAATGGGCCGAGGCGGCGGCAATGGAAACCACCCAGCCCAGGAACGCGCCGAAAGCGATGCCAACAATCCCGCCAAAAATTGTCACCAAAACAGCTTCAAGCAAAAATTCGTTCAAAATGTCCGCTTCTCGCGCGCCAAGCGCTTTTTTGAGTCCGATTTCGGACGTGCGCTCGGTCACCACCACGTACATGATGTTCATAATCCCAACTCCGCCGACCAAGAGCGAGATGGCCGCGATGGCGATGAGTAGATACGTGATACCGTTAAAAATGGTGTTAAACGTGTCCATGGCTTGTGCTTGCGATTGCACGACAAAGTCGTCTTTGGCCGGATCGGTGATGTTGTGATTGTGCTCCATGAGTGAATTTATTTGGGCGATGGTCGAATCGGCCGCGTTCAAATCGGACAGTTCCACGATGCCAACTGAAATGTAATCGATGCCGAGCATTTTTCTCTGGGCCGTAACAAGTGGCATAAAAACAATGTTGTCCGACTCGGAAAGCGCGCCCTGCGTTTCGTAAACGCCGACCACTTGAAAATTTAAATTGCCGAGACGCAAAAGTTTGCCGATCGGATCGTCCTGACCAAAAAGATCCTTAGCGATCGTAGCCCCGAGAATCACCACTTGCGCGCCACCGGTATCCTCGGCTTGCGTGTAAAAGCGACCCTCGGCTAATTTGGTTTTGTCGATGTTGAAACGCTCAGCCGACGCGCCGTAATAAATAGTGCTTTTTTTGTTATCGCGATAACTGGCAAGGGCTTGCCCGGTAACAATGCCGTAGTCGTCAACCACACCGGAAAGTTTTTTGATATCGTCGAGATCGCGCTGTTTGAAACTGCTCACAACCACGCCGGAAAAAGCCGAGGAGAGGCCGGCTTGCGAAGCCGAGGCGGCCCGATTTTTGGTCGTTGGCGGAACGCGAATTTTGATGAAAAGCGTGTTACTGCCGAAAGCTTCGACTTGCGCGTTGATGAGCGAACGGAAGCCGGCGCCGGCCGAGAGCACTAAAATAACCGTGCTGATGCCAATGATAATCCCGAGCATGGTCAAAGCCGTCCGACCGGGATTCGAACGCAAGGCTTTGATGGATTGTTTCAAGGCGGTAAGCATGGTGGAAAATTTTTAATTTTTAATTTAAAATTTTTAATGAATTTTTAAATTAAAATTTGATCATTGCAAATTCATTTTAAATTTTAAATTGTTATTCATATCTCAGTGCCTCAATCGGATCGAGTTTCGCCGCTTTGTACGACGGATACAAACCGAAAATAACGCCTGTCAAAATGGAAACCCCGACAGCAGAAATAATCGACATTGGCGAAATAACAAAAGCCCAATCGTAACCGAGATATTGCATCAAAATGGCCATGAGGAAAGAAACAATCGCGCCGAGAACAATTCCGATGAATCCTCCGATCGATGTCAGTGTGCCGGCCTCGAGCAAAAATTGGTTTCGGACATTTGAATTCGTCGCGCCAACCGCTTTGCGCAAACCGATCTCGCGTGTTCTCTCGGCCACCGTCACCAGCATAATATTGAGAATGCCGATACCGCCGACGAGAAGCGCGATGGCCGCCATCGACGTCAAAAATAAACTCAAAGCCGAGGTGATGGTGGTGAGCAGCGAAACCGCCGTGGCCGTACTGCGCACAGTAAAATCGATATTGTCGATACTTTGAATGTGATGTGTCTGCGACAAAACTCTGGTAACGTCGGCAATAGTTTGATCGATATTTTCCGAGGCATCAACTTTCAAATTGATGGCTTGCAAATAATGGATGCCGAGAAGCTGTCCTTGGCCAATGGCTATTGGCAAAAAAACTTGGTCGTCTTGGTCCTGGAAAAAAACTGTACCGCGAGGAGTGACCACGCCGACAACGCGCAGTGGAACTCCGCCGGGTTGCGACTGCGAAGCACTGCGAACTTTGAC
This sequence comes from uncultured bacterium, assembly GCA_903861205.1. Lineage (GTDB taxonomy): Bacteria > Patescibacteriota > Minisyncoccia > Phycocordibacterales > DATDWN01 > CAIOTC01. The sequence goes on from CAIOTC010000020.1 coordinate 169,218, forward strand.
CACTTGTCCAATCGGATCAACACCGGTGCCGGCGAAAAGTTCGTTGGCCACCGTTGAACCGAGCACGACAACATTGGCTCCCCCGTCAGCGTCTTGCGGCGCCATGAATTGGCCTTCTTGCATCGTAATATTGACCACTTTGGTGTAACCGGAATCGGTCCCGACGAAATTTGTGTCCGCGGTTTTGTTTTGCCAAGCCACGGTCACCGTTCCGCGCACCAAGGAGTTGACCGCGACTGAATGCGGAACATTTGTCGGACTACGCAGAGCGTCGGCGTCAGTGTTAACAAGCGAGGTTGTAATAATTCCGTAAACTTGCGCCGGCGGACCTTTCGGATCGCTCGCGCCCGGTTGGATGGAAAGTAAATTCGAACCAAGCTTGTTGACCTGACCAAGCACCAGAGTCTGCGCTCCGGCGCCGAGAGAAATGATAATAATAACTCCAGCCACCCCAATAACAATACCGAGCATGGTCAAAAACGACCGGCCCTTGCGCGCCATTAAATTGCGAATGGTCATTTTGATGGTGGAAAGAAAGTTCATAAATACAAATTTTTAATTTAAAATTTAGAATTTAGAATGAATTTAAAATGACAAAATTTAAAAATTTAAAATTCTAAATTTATTTTAAATTATAAATTCTAAATTTTAAATTGTATTTTACTTCTTCAACACTCCATCAGCCGTGGCGATTGTGCGCTTGGTCACTTTTTCATCGCCGACAATCATGCCGTCTTTGATGTGAATGATGCGTTTGGCGTGATTGGCCGTGTCCATTTCGTGAGTGACCAATATAATAGTGTGTCCTTTGTTGTTGAGCTCCTGCAAAATGGACAACACGGAATTGCCGGATTTCGAATCAAGATTTCCTGTCGGTTCGTCGGCAAAAATAACGGCCGGGTCGCACACGAGAGCGCGAGCGATGGCCACGCGCTGTTTTTCGCCGCCGGAAATTTGGTTGGTGAAAAATTCCAAACGATGCGACAGCCCGACAGCCGCCAGCGCTTTTTTGGCCAAGTCTTCCTGGTTTAATTTTTTGCTGTAAATGAGTGGCAACCGGACGTTGTCAAGAACTGTCGTGCGTGGTAAAAGGTTGAACGATTGGAAAACGAAACCAATACGCTCGTTGCGGAGTTTGGCCAAATAATCTTTGTCGAAATTTTTGGTGTCGCGGCCTTCAAACTCAAAAAGTCCGGATGTCGGCCGATCGAGAAAACTCAAAATGTGCATCAAGGTCGATTTGCCGGATCCGGACGGTCCCATGATGGCCACGAATTCACCGAGCTCCATGTTGAAATCGACGCCGTGCAAAACCGGAGTCAAAACTCCTTCGTTCTCGTAATCCTTTTTCAGATTTTCTACGTGGATTAAACTCATAAGTATACTAATCTGCGAATAATTCTCCCTTTCCTAAAGGGAGTGGCCGAAGGCCGAGGGATTTTTTAATTTCAAAATCCTCCGCCCTGCGGGCACCTCCTTTAAAAAAGGAGGAGTGATGCTGTGTTTATTTAATATATGTGACTATTTCCTGACCTTCCGTCAACCCAGACAAAACTTCCGTAAATCCGCCATCCGCTTCCAGCCCGGTCGTCACTTCCACTTCGTGGTAAGTTTTCTTTTTCGGATCATCGATCACTTTGACATAACGTTTTTCAGATCGATTAACGATCGCTCCGGACGGAATAGCCAGAACACCTTTTTTCTCCGCCACCAAAATAGTCATGTTGGCGGTCATGCCCGGTTTGACTTGCGGAATATTTTCGAGCGAGCCGGTCACTTTGTAATCAACCACGCCAGAAATAACAGTTGAGGCCGGATTGACGGTCAGAACTGTGCTTTTGAAATGCTGGTACGGACCGAGCGCGTCGAACGTGTTGTCGATCGTCTGTCCGACGCCGACGGAGGCAATGTCCGCTTCGCTGACCAGTGCTTCGGTGTGCAACTGTCCGACATTTTGAAGCTTCATCGCTTCTTTCATGGCTTGAGCTTGTTCGCCGAGTTTGACATCCACCTGCGTAATCGTTCCGTTTGCCGGCGCGACCAAAACGGTGTTGTCCAAAATAACTTGAGCGGCTTGAACTTGCGCCGCCGCAATATCGACATCTTCCTGCCTGGCCGGCGCTTGCTTCAAAGATAACGCCGCCTGCGCCTGACTCAAGCTGGCCTGCGCGCTTTTAACCGCCTGACTGTAGGTTGTGACGGCCGTGTAAGCAGCGTCCACAGTTGATTTGCCAGAAACAACCGAGGCGGCATCGGACGAAACAGTCGCTTGACTACCACCGGAAGTGACCTGTGTGTACGATGTTAAAAGACTGATGACGTCCGTCATGTAATTACTCACAGCAAAAAGATTGGCGAGCGAATCCGTTGTCACTTTGTCAACGCTGCTTTCGGACAAAGTGGAAATTTCTGTCTGCCATAAAACCAGAGACGAATTGATCGCCGCTCTTTCACTATTCACGCTACTTGCCAATTGCTGATTGGTTATAACCGTGCCGGGAATGCCGAACTGCGGATTGGATGATTGAGAGTTCGAAAACAAAGCGTTCGTGTTGGACAGTACGGCCGTGTTGGCGTTGTTGTATGCAGTGGAAAGCCCATTAAACAAATTTTGTTTGGCATTCGAAAGCGCGGTTGTCGCGGTGTCAACGGCAGCCTGACTAACAGCCACGTCCTGCGGAGTCGCGGCCGCTTTCACTTTTTCATAACTCGCTTTGGCCGAGGCCAGAGAGGCCAGGGCGCTGCTTTGATCGAGCACGGCCAGCGTTTCCCCCGCCCCCACTTTATCGCCTTCTTTGACGTTGATTCGTCTGACAATTCCGCCCGTCTGGAAGCCCAAATCGAGGTCGGTCGAGCTGACAACCTGTCCGGTGGTCAAAACGGTTTTCTCGATGTCCATTCGCTTGACAAAATCAGTCTGAATGTTACCGCCGGCTGATTTTCGGCCAAATAAAAACCACCCTCCAAAAAGGACGAGAAGTATAATTACGGTCCAAATTATTTTTTTTCTGGTAAAAAAAGCCTTAACTCGTTCAATAAATGTTTGTAGTTGCATGAAAAAAGTATAACATTTATTTTAATCCTTTACAATTCGCTGCTGGGGAATAACCCTTGGCCTTAGCCGCCTCCACTGAGGCGAAGGTGACGATATTTTCCGGTTTGATATTTTTGACACCACCGCACCACGGAAAATAATATTTAGTGCCATTTTTGGAAGCGACGACTTGGCCGGATTCTCCGGCTTGTGCCGAATCATTTCCCAAAGGGGTCCCCTTTGGGAAAACAGCGGAAACTGCACTGGCCGCCTGTCCATTTTCCGGCTGAATTATGCGAATCGGAGTATGTCTATCCTCTATGGCAGACAGCCGGCCCAAACAGAAGAAAATACCGGCAATTACCAGGCAAAGTATGAGCGTATAAAACGGCGCCACCCGAGACTTTACATTTTCCACCAAATCGTTTATACTCATGTGGTTACATTTTAACAAAAAATTTCTTACGAGCCAACACTTTTCCGTCGCCAGAATAATTTTCTGCTGAAAATTTTCTTCCTCCTCGCCTCTTCACGGGCTCCGGAATGCGCCGTAAAAGTGTTACCTCGACAAAATTTTTATTTTTCAAATATAACTTATTTACCATGGCACATAAAAAGTCAGCTGGAACAACAAAAAACGGGCGAGATTCCGGACCAAAATATCTCGGCGTCAAAATCACTGAAGGAGACAAAGCTCTGGCAGGCTCTGTTATTATTCGCCAGCGCGGAACGGATGTTTTGGCCGGCAAAAATGTCGGCATGGGCAAGGATCACACCCTTTTCGCACTCGCCGCAGGCACCGTCAAATTCTCCACAAAACGCAAAACTCATTTCGACTCGTCAGTCAAAACCAAAAAAGTCGTCAGCGTTGTCTAAAACATTCCCCGAAAGGGGTTTGTTTTTTACAAAAACAGCAAATTACGATCCACTTCGTCGGCTTCGGTGCCTTTGACTTTGCGCTTCAACGCTTTGTGAGTGGAAGCGAGGTAAACAACGCGCTTGCCGAATTTGTCTTCAAGCGAGTCGATCTGTTTGTGGATTGTTTCGAACTTTCGCGCCTTGTCCGTTTCGCCAAACAAATCCGCCTGCGAGACAGACTCCGGGGCAAGCTCCTGCAAAGTGACACCAGCTGTCCGGTACAAAACGCCGGGTCGGTGCATTTTGGAAAAATATTTGCGTGCCAAAGAAATCAGAGTTTCCGGAGCATTTGTCGGCGATGAAAGAACGGCCGAAAAAGCGTCGTACCTGAAATTTTGGGTTTTGAGAAAAAAAGAAATTTTGCGCGGAACCAGTTTATAATGCCGAGCCTTGGCGCAAGCTTCCTCGATATGTTTCGAAAGTTGTGAAAGCAAAAAATTTTTGTCGTTTGTTGGCGGATGAAATGTCCGTGTTTTTTGAACCGATGAATAAACGGTTTTCGGCTCCGGATCGATTTCCAAAACGTAAACGCCGTTGAGCTCCAACCAAATGATTTCGTACGGCTTGGAAAGATTTTCTTTGACCCATGAAATATTTTTTCCAACGAAGTCCTGGGCCGTGACAATCCCCCTACTTTTCAAAAATTTGGAAGTTTGCGGACCGATGCCCCAGATTTTTTCGATCGGCGTTTTGGACAGAAATTCCGGCGCTGTCTTTTTTTCAATGACAGAAAGTCCGTCCGGCTTTTTCCATTTCGACGCCACCTTGGCCAAAACTTTTGTCGGCGCCAATCCCACCGAAACCGACAAACCGAGCTCGCTGACCACTTCGCGTTTAATCCGCTCGGCGATTTGCAAATATGTCATACGAAGCGTTCGATCGAGACCCGTTAGCTCGGCAAAACATTCGTCGATGCTATATTCCTCGACATCATCCGCGTATCGGCGAACGATCTGGAACATGTCGTTCGAATATTTTGCGTACGAAGCGTAATCCCCCGGCAAAATCAATACGTTGGGAAATTCTTTTTTCAATTTAAATATTGGCATTCCGCGCACAATACCGAGTGCCTTGGCTTCGTATGAAAGCGCCGAAACGATTCCGCGTTCCTCGCCTGTCACCACCGTTCGTCCGCGCAAAGCCGGATTTTTGGCCACCTCGCAAGCCACGAAAAAAGCGTCGCCATCCATGTGGAAAATAACTTTGTCTCGCGGGATAGTTTTCATCCCTCTATTATAGGTGAACTATCGTTCACCGTCAAAACCTCTTCACTTTGTTTTAATATCCAATTCTCCCATTTGCAAAATCATTCGCCGTTGATGGCGAATGATTTTTGATTTAATTTTATTGATTTTTATTTTTTCCAGCGTTCGAGCATCGGAATTCGGCTAGTATAGAACCATGCCATGAATCGGCCGTAGCCCATTTCACGCAATTTCTTTTTGCAAAATTCTTGCATTTGCGGCGCTGTGCAATCCGTCCAAGTAAACGCGCCGTTTTGATAACAATAACTGCAATACATCGTCGATTTACTTCCGTCGGCGTTCGTTCCCCCGCCGGCCGGATCTTTTTCCAAAGGCATGTCACAGCTTTGGCAATTTTTGTATGTTTTTTCCATACTATTATTTATTAGTTGCTAATTACTAACAATAATTTTACCTCGTCTCGTAACCCTGCACAAGCTCGCCGATTTCCATATTTTTTTCGTCCAAATGAACCCAGATGCTTTTCCCGAGCGACGGTTGAACAGCAAAACTCTCGCCTGGATTTCTGTCAGCGTAGTTAACCACCGCTACGCCTTTTTGAATTTCGATATTTTGCGGAGCGATTCTGTCGCCGACAAACATGGCGTTTGTCCCTTTGTACACACCGCCTTTATTTATTGCCTCAACCACGTAAAAAAATGTTCCGCTGCCACCAGAGTTCTCGGTCAAATACATCACTGCGTCACTCACTCCATCGCCATTTAGGTCGCCGTAAACCGGCTGGCCGAAAACCGCCACATTATCTTTTTCCGCTTTGCCGTTTACCAGCCTAAAATATTTTCCGGCAACATTGTAAGTGATATTGAGCGGATCGTTTTTGACCGTTTTCGTTTTGTCATATTTCAAAATAAAATTGACCACATTCCCAACCCACAATTTCTGCGTGGCTAAAAGTCCGAGCCCGATGATTATCAAAACCAAAAGCACGATTTGAAGCGTTTTGTTGTTTGTCATGCGAGTATTATATCACATCCAAACCGCAACCATCGTGAGTAAAATTTTTCAAATATTCATCGCAGAAATTTTCTCTTTCGTCGCCTTTCAAAAAGTCCGGAGCAAAAACTTTTATTTTGTAAGGCATTATGGTCAGTTTGGTTTTGCTTCCGTCAAATTCAACTCCAACGACGACTTCTCGTACCCTGTCGAGGCCTGATTCTCTCGGTGCGGCCTGCATTAATCCCCACCACGACGATTCTGGCCGGCGTGCACGGCTCCTACAACGCCGTCTGGGTGAAGGGCGTTTACGGGGAAGATACGTTCTACTATGGCCGCGGCGCGGGATCGCGGCCCACCGGTGTAGCGGTGGCGAGCGACCTGATGCGGGTGGCGCGCGAGATTCGCAACGGCAGCCCGCAGCGCGTCTCGCCGTTCGCGCACGAGCGGCTGGGCGAATACAAGCCCGTCCCGGTGACGGTGCAGCGGCGCGGCCGCCGGCCCGGCAACGCGCGCGAGCTGCGCAACGCGGTGGCGCCTTCCCGGCCGCTGCACACCTGTGCCGGACAATCACACCGGCCTCGCGGCAAGCGGCCTGATTTCAGTAGTTTAGAATGTGGAATCGCGGTTGCATCACAGGCCGCAACGGCGAGCCAGCCGCGCGCGATACGCTCGTCGGTGCGGCTGGTGACCGGGTAAGACGAGGCCTCCCCGCGCGTGCCGTCGGCGCGGCTGTATCGCACGGTCGCCGTGAAGGTGCGGTGGCGGGCTTGATATCGCGGTGCACGATGCCGCGGCCAAGCCGCACCTGGCGCCGTCAGCGATCCGGCTGCCCGGCGGGCGCAGCGACGGGTTGTTGGTGAAAGCCAGGTCGGTATTCGAGCTCGCCGCCAGGCTTGGGCGAGGGTGGCGTCGTCCGCCATTACAGCCCACTCACTACCCGCCCATATTCCATTGCCAAAGTATACGCTCTTTGTTTGTAATGAAGAACATAAGTCCACCGGCTGCTGCGCAGAAGCAGAAACAACAACGCAGAAAGTAAGGCCAGCCCGCAAGAATAGTGATGTGCACATGTAATAGTTCTCCACTAGCTAATTGGATAGAGTATCCATATTGAACGAACACGCCGTATTTTGAATGTTGTCTGGTAGTAGGGTAAACACTTGTCCGTTGGTGCGAGCAGCTGCCGTGTCATGAGCTTTGATTCTGTCGGTGGTATTAAGCATCTGTGCTAGCACTTGTCTCCAAATTCCCTGGTTACGTTTTCCCAGATAGTCTAAGCACTCAATTGAGTCGATCTCTGCTACACCCGCATCAGTTGCCTGTTGATCAGTCTGCGAAAGTAACGCATGTTGGATAGCCACGGCCTGCTCTTTCAGTGCCTCTCGGTGACGAGCAGAATCCGGCGCCGAAAAGATAATCAGTCGCTGAACATCATCCCTCACGCCATCACCGTCTGAGTCTATACCGGCAATGGTCGCTTTTCCCGCCACGCCAGGATCGGGTGGAAGCACGACTGGAATGGTCGTCGGTGCCAAGGCAGCAAACTGAAGGACTGGCGACAACACTCGCTTCAATTGTCCTGGAAAGGCGGCGGACACTTGAAAGTTGAAGGAGGCCGGCTGAGCCTCGTTGAGCGTGAGGACAGCTGTGAAGACCTTATCCCCAGCCTTCACATCCCCTGCTTTCCCGTTATCCCCCATCGTGGCGACAATGGTCTGTACGCCGGCTGAGTTAAGCCGAAGCAGATTAACGCCCGTAGGGATAGCAGACGGCGTGCCGGAAAGATCCACGGTGAACGTCACTTGAGTCGGCGTGTTAACCACGACAAGACCGGGCGTTGCGATTGGCGCAGCAATCGTGGGCGGATTTTGCCCATACAGCAGAATCCCGCCCAGCACGAGGCAAGCGACAAGACCGCACCCGAAGAATAGAACAGATTTGTATTTCATATTCTTAAGGAGTAAATGCCCGTTGCCGGGCTGCTACCGCGACCGCGGTAAGCATGGTTAGTAATAAAACAATGGACGACGGTTCCGGCACCGTTGTTATCGTGGCGTCATCCATTACAAATGAGTTGCCTACGTCCGGAGCTCCCGTAATCATAACACTGGAGATTCCGTTTGCGAAATCCACAGACAAAAACTCGTTCGGGGTGCCGCCAGTGTCGGATGATGTGAAGTTGCTGTCGAACGCCGAGACACATGACACAGTCAAGCAAGCCAACGCCACAATGAAAAACGCCAGGAAGGCTATGGGAAAGCTGAATAATGTTCAGCAGGTCGCCGTTCTCGCCGGCCCAGGTCTCATGGTTGCCGGCTTCGTCGCCGGTTCAATGTCAGCCAAAGTGACTAAACCGGAGGATCTGCCATAGTCCAGGCCGTCCCAACCGCCCCGCGCCCGTCACCAGACGGACCCCGCGGGGCTTTTTCAATTTTAAAAAAACCCGCCCTGCGACAGGTTCTGTCAAAGCGGGCGGTCAATTATTTATAGGTGTTACAACCCAAATTTTTTCAGTCGTGAACGAATAGCGCCGGGGTTGCGGCCGAACATAACAGAAAGTTCCTTTATTGTCTTACTTTTCTCAATTCCTAGTTTTTCCAACTCAATATCCTCCTCACCCGTCCATGGTTTGTAAGCGTTTTGATACTTCGCTCGTTGCTTTTCCAAAATTTCAAAAAATTTTTTAGGTAGAAACGTATTCATAATTTTAATATTGCCTTCCAATATTATAGGAGTCATGCCGCGAATTTCGTCGGCAAAAATACAGTCAGGAATAGGGTTGTAAAGAAAAATTTTTTTATTCAGCAAAAAAGCGTTATGGATCTCCAGAAAAGTTGCGCCTCCGATATAATTCTGAATCCCTTTCTTTTCTAAATTTAAAACCAAAATCGCATCATGTCGAGAAATTATCTCGTAATCTTTTTTGAGCATTTCCTTTTTCCAATTTTCACTTTCCTCTTTACTTTTATTTTTCATTTCCTCTTCCATTCCCGGGGAATCATAACCGTTCGGCATAGTTAGTTTATGCCCCATGGATTCAAGCTCCGGAACAATTTCCGGTATTTTGTGGTAATGATATTTGCTGGCACAAATAAAAATTTTCATAAATATATTTTATCACACCTGGATTAAAGGTATCTGACTACGTTTTCCGAGGTGTTCATTAATTTTAAAACATCAGACTGGATCTGTGCAAAAAATTAATATTATAAAAGATTTCAAGAAAAGATATGAACGATGTGATATGTGATTTTATTTGTTCTCTTGAAATTTTCGGACCTACTACGGATTTTTCAAATAGTTTTGGAAAATCTTCTATAAACCCCGGGTGTAATTTATCAAATTCAAACATCCCCATTTGTCCACAAATTTCCAAAAATACTCCGGCAACCCCGACAGAATCAAGTGTGGTTCTTTTATCTAATTTTAAATTTTTTACATATTTATCATACTTTGGCATAACTTCATCAAACGCCCATTTCATATAACCATCCAGATTTTTCTCAGCATATTCAAAATGTTGCTTGAACATTTTTTCTTGTTCTGTAAGTTTTGATTCATCCACATTTTCTTCCAATTCTCCGTCTTTTACACCTTCAAAAAATTTATCTTGAGGCGAAGCACCTTTTAAAATTTTCTGGGGAAAAGCATTCCACGCATCATTAAAAAGCATCATAGCTTTTTCAAAATCTTTTTCGTTTATTTCCGCCGGCAACTTATTCATCATAAACTGAAAATAATCTTTTGAAATAGAGCTGGTTGGTTTATCAAAATTAAAAATAAAATCTTTCAGCCATTCTACCGAAACACCTTTTATTTTAATTTTACTTAAAAAAACCGCCAAATCTTTCTCAACTTTTTTAGGATTTAATTTTTCAAATTTCATATTTAGACAATTTTTTCTATCCAATCATCCCCCGCCAAATTCTCAATCATTTCCGTCCCCAAATCATCCAGAATCCCCGCATCCGTAAATGCACCCCTCACCGCCCGCATTTTGTATTTGGTTTCAGGCATATTGGCATAAATCATACATTTTAATCATCAAGCTCACTATCTGTAAACTGGCTTTTGATTACCGCTTTTCTATATTTTAAAATTTCTAACTCTTTTTTATATTCAGAATTTTTGTTTTCCTCCATTGTTATCATATTTTCCAAAGCTAAAATCGAATATTTAAAATCCTCTTTTAGATTTTCTTTTATATCATCCATACTTAAAGATCTATTTTCAACTTTTAGTTTTGCGTTTAAGATTTCAAGTTCTTCATCAGACTCCTTGATTTCCCGATCCTTGTTGATAATTTCTTTTTCAGTGTCATCAATAAATTGTTGTTTGATATTTTTCATGTATTTAAAATTAATAATTTATCATTGATATTTTTATTTTCCTGATTTTCTTCGGTTGCAATCCTTGCACAACATCTGACAATTTTCGGAAATCGTTTTTCCACCCTCGTGCCATGGTGTTATGTGATCCGCTTCCATTTCTCCTATTTCAAAATGTTCTCTGCATTTTACACAAATTCCTTTTTGTTTTTCATATGCTTCCCTCTTTTGGTTTGGAGTAAAGTCACGAATTGAAAGATATTTTTCCTGTCTCGTTAAAACATAAGGATAAATACCGGATTTTTTAGTCACATCTTCGTCCTGCATTAATTTAATAATTTCTTTTTCAAGTTTCTTTAGATCAAGTTTCTTGTCCTTGAATTGGTTGTATAGTTCACCCCAATTCACACCCGCCATTTCCCTTCGATAATTTACAAACATTTTCCGTACCCACGCAATTACATTTTGAAAGTATTGCCATAGTTCGTCAGAGTTTTTATTGTGCTGATGTTTTGCCATGTAGTCGGCCACATTACCATTATTGATCCACAATAGTGCGGTCTCCAAATATTCTTGCCTGATTGGTGAGCCGGTCACTAATTGCCCGCCATCACTGGCCAATAGGTATGCCGCGCAGTTTGATTTACTAAATTTGAGCTTTGCGTCAGAAAGCCACGGACCAGTATAGACTGCATTCAAAAGCTCCTGTGGTGTAAGCTTTTCACCTGCCGTATTAATCACTTCAAACCAGTCAATTCTCTCTTTATCAGTACCATCACAAAAATAGATCATCAATTCGTAATCCAAAATCAGATTCTGTTCTTCTTTTGTGAGATTGTGAAAAAAACGATCGTGTATGGAAAAGTCGCCGTTGACATACTGACAAATACTTAGAGTGCGTTGCTGACCATCGAGGAGCTCATAACTTCCGGAACTGTTTTCTATCCAATACATAACATTGAGTGGAAACTTATGACTCACAGTCTTTATTACGGCATTGCGTTGCTCCGGTTTGTAGACAAATTCGCGCTGATATTTTGGTCGGATATCAAGCTTGCCTTTGTAGGCGACGACACCCTCCTCATCACTATCTTTGTAGCCAGCAAATACCTCACGAACAGTAATTTTGTGTAGGTTAATTTTCATTAGTTTCCCTTATGCAAATCCTCTTCTTCGTAATAGTACGATTGCTCAATGCCCTTCATGTAAACTTCGCGATCGTCTATTTTGTCAGTCAAAGAGCCGCGCAGAAGTTCGCGGATTTCCAAACTGTTAATGGGACTGCGTTGCATGGCGTTCAGATAATCCTGTTTGTCAACTTTGGCCCAATCGACGCACTTCTTCAGATTCTTTTTCAAAATCAAATCCAACCAAATCCGCATGCTTCGGCCGTTGCCCTCCATAAAAGGATGTGCGATGTTCATTTCCACGTATTTGACCACTATCTCTTCAAAGGTATGCTCGGGCATTTTCTCTACCTTAGCCAAACTTTCCACCAGATATAAATGAGAGGCAAAGCGAAAACCGCCCTTGCTCAAATCTTTATCGCGAATTTCTCCAGCAAAGCCATACAGACCGCCAAAGAGATGGGTATGGATCTGTTGCAAGCCCCTGGTGGTGCCGACTTCAAAACTATCGATCTCCCGACTGCCAAAAAGTTTTATAGCTCGCTCTTTACTGATTGCATCAATATTTTCCATAGTTTAATTATACCATATTTACACCTCCTCTGCCACTTCGCGAACAGTAATTTTGTGTGGGTTGATTTTCATGTTATTTTATTTCACAATCTTAACTAGGTCATTTTGATCTTTTACAGATTTCAAAATACCAAATAAAACATCTAAATATTTCTTAATTTCTTTATATTCATTACCATAAATCATTCGCATTTTCCCAAAAATATAGTCATACCTGATATCTATAAAGTCTTCTATCCTTATTTCTGTATCTTTTGTAGTTTCCATTATATATTGAGTATCACTTTTAGTAATTTTTTTAATTCCTATTTTCAACAATTCATTGTCACCCAATTATTTTTTAATATTTAATAAATTATGAGACAAACTTGTTAGCTTCTTTTTCAGATCGTTCTCATTTAAAAACGATCCCAACATAACAACTCTTGATTTCAAAAATAATTCAACATTGTAAGAAAGTAGGATATAGATTGATCTTATAAAAGCGGGGTCTGTTTCCTGATTATCATATAGATAATCTTGAAGAAATGTTAAGCCTGTAGATGATCCTGTTGTTAGCCGAAAAGCTATTTTATATTTTTCTTCATTACTCATAAAATTATTTTTTTACTTTCTTATTTCGTATTAAAATTCTTGCGAACGGATGTTTACCTAATACAGTTTCATCTTTACCACCACCGTTCAAAAAACCCAACAATTTAAACTGCTCTGGATTATACTTATCAATAAAGGTTTTTGGAACTGCGATTGCCCCGTCATAATCTAATGGTATTTCTGCAACCTTTGAAACCTCAATAATATCTTGGTAGTCATACTTCGGATATTCTTTAGTTGTATATTTTTTATAAAGTATTAGTTTTTCATGACGCTTTGAAGTATCAAGATTTGTAAACCAAACTATGCTACCCATACTAAAAAACTTCGTGCCCTTTTCAATTTTTATTCTTGACTCTGTCTCAATATCATAATCATCAGGAACCTGAAACCACTTTGTGCCACCATTATCATAACCAAGCCACAACTTATTTTCTTGGATAAGTTTGAAAGTTTCTTTGTATGTGATAGCGTTCTGGCTACCTAAAATCAAAAACTTTTTATCATATTCCACCAACTGCGCGACATATTCCCGAAACAAAGAAAATGGTGGATTTGTCACCACAATGTCAGCCTGTTTTAGCAGTTCTATACTTTCTTTACTTCTAAAGTCCCCTTCACCCTCCAATGGAGTCCACTCATTATTTTTATTCGCCTTGAGTTGTTCGGCAATATCACGCAAGTCAAATGCGCCGTCGCCATCCATATCATCCACCTCACTCACAATGAATTTGTTCGCGGTTACTTTAGGACGACCTTTGGGCGTATCTAATACCTTGTCGTCGCCGAATAGTCCGAGTTGTGTGTTGGCAATGGGAGATGGTTTGTAGCTAGTAGCGATAAGTTTTTTTAATCCGAGAGCGTTGAATTTTGAAGCGAAGTATTTGAAAAAATTACTCTCAAATGGGTCATCACAGTTGCAATACACCACCTTGCCGCGAAATTGTTCTTTGTAATGTTTTAGCTCCTTTTCAATATCAACAAGCTGGGTATAAAACTCATCTTTCTTTGCAACGTTTGCTTTGTGCAGGTTGTTATTTAATGATTTCTTTTCCATAAATTTCATGTCCAAACTCTACCACTTTTAACCTAATCATTCAATATGCAAATTAAAAGTTAGGGCCTTAACTTTTAATTTGGTGAGTGTCTATTAAAAGTTTTAGATCTTTCAGATTCACGCAGAAAGCCAAAAATCGCGTGAATTTGGGTCAAAAGTGACCCAAATTCACGCTTTTTTCAAAACAAAAAGCCCTCGTCCGTTCGGATTTGGGCCTAATAAACATTTTGTTTTACGGTTCTGGAATAAGTTCGCAAACATCTCTTTTAAAAACAAGGTAGTGACCAAGAGTCAACTGTTTCCAAAATGCAGCGGCGGAAATTCTTTCTGCCGATTTGAGAGCTTCAATAGCCTTGCTAGTTAGAACCATGTAACCGCCCCTGTTAGCGGAACCAATGCCTAATTCGGATGGCGGATTTTTAGAAATATCCCTGTTTGTTGCAAGCGGAATTTCAATACCGACCCATTGTTCCCTTATACTCAGCGGAGCAAACCCCGGCGGGACGGCTACTATTCGAATTCGAGCCATTTTCGTATTCCCCTTTCCGCCCAGAACTCTACCACTCCGTCAGCACAAAATCAAGAAACATTTTCAAAAATAAAACCGCCCTGATTGATGTCAGAACGGCCGATTCATTCTCTTATCTTCTTTGCCAGAACAGCTAGTTTATTGTCGTCTTCTTTTTTGTAGTCGTGTGAGGAAATATAACCTTCATATTTTTCGAAATATTTGTCCACATTTGATTTAACCGGTTTCCATTCACCCATATTTGCCGTGCCGTGCATCGGAAAAAGTTTGGCATGAATATGGTCAATCCCAAATCCCTCAAAGATCATGCCCGTTCTTCCAACATCATCAAGTTTTGAATCAATCAGTTTTGCAACTTTTCTGGCCGCAATAACCAGATCTGCCAAAACTTGGTCTGGCAAATCAAACGCGTAACTCGGATAGTGTTCCTTGGTGATTACAACCGAAAATCCTTCGGTGTTTGGATTTCGAGAAAGAAAAGCCATATGCTTTTCATCTTCCCAAACTTTATGACAAGGCAATTCACCTCTCACAATTTTACAAAATGTACAATTTTCCATACTTTTAATATACCACCTTTTCCTCCTTTTTTCAACTACAAACAAAAAGGGCGCTGTGGGCGGCCCTTGGATTTCGCGGGTGGGGAAAATAGAAAAGTTAGACTCGACAAATCAAACACTCGCATGTTTTTTCTTTTTTCACCCAATCGATTATGTGCTCGATACTGACTTTGTCCCTTATTGCTCTGCTTGCGACAAAACGCAAAATAGCGATGTCTTCGCTGCTTCCCGTCACTTGTGCAGAAACTTTTGCAGACCTTCTAAGGCGCTTCCGATCGTACTCATCTATGGAATTTTTTACCTTCTCCGCCACTTCATTCGCTCTCCTATGCTCAAACTTTACAAGCTCCTCTATGCAAAAAAGACAAGCTGTGGTTTGATCCTCAAAACCAACACACGGCACATTATGCCTTTCGCAGTACAAGCCGTTCTTTTTCGAGCAATCAACACAAGAAAACACGGCCAGACCACCATCCGGCGACCGAACCGGCACCAAAATTGCACGACTCATGTCTCCGTTATTGCAAAAATGGCAATTCATACGTCCCCTTTCCGCCCAGAACTCTACCACTAACCCGACTTTCAGTCAAAAGTTTCAAACAGAAGTTTTTACCATAATTTATATTTATAATACTGATATTCCCTTATTTCATTCGCCTTGGACGGCGAATGAAATTTTAGAAATTTGAGATAATTGCACGAGTAGTTACTGATAGGTCATCAGATATTTTATATAACACGAAATGACCGTCGTATTGGCGATTCAAAATTCCCTTTTTTGCGAGAAATAGCAAATGTTTTGAAATAGCTTTGAATGATGCACCTGTGCCGTCTGCTATTTCGCCGACCGATCCGCTTTTCTTTTCCTTCAGAAATTTCAAAATTGTTAGCCGATGTTCATTGGCGAAAATTTCAAATATTTCTTTCAGTTCTTTAACTTCTTTAGAAATCATCACACATTTAATATAACATCATTCGCCGTCTACGGCGAATGATGTTTGTGGGGGAAAATTGTCTGTCACTTGTCACCTGCCATCTGCGATCTACTATCTGTTCAGATATGTGACAGTTAGTTGCAGTACCGTGGCGAAAGAAACCCAGAGGAGATATGGGATTTGCATGTAGGCAATCCACGGGATGATGGGAAAAATTGCGAATGTTGCCCAGATGAGAGTGGCAAGAACAAGCAAAACATCCGCGGCGGCGAGATAATAATTTTTGAGACCAAACAGAAAGTAAGTGAAGGAAAAGTTGAAAACAAGATTGAGAACGAACGGCAATGCTATGGTTGCCGGAATTTGATGTGCCAGAGTTTTGTAAAAAACCGCGCCGAACGAAATGGCAATAAGACAATATAGAAACGTCCAAACCGGACCAAAGATCCACGCCGGCGGCGCCCACGACGGCTTTTTAAATTCTCTGTAAGATTCGTACGTTTTCATTCCTTTCACTTATTTTTAAGATTTTTTTTGTTTTGGAATAGAAGAACGATAAAATAGATAACTGAAAATAGTGATGATAACACCAGAGCCATGAGTGTGCGATCAAAGCAAACTATACCAGAGCATAGAGGTTCAACCTTTGATAATAAAATAAAATCTATAACACCAAAAATTATAACTGTTAAAAAAACTAACTTGGGTTTGATGTTTTTCAAAAAACCAGCCAAGAACAACAATAATGTTAGTGGTAGTAAAGTCCCAAACATCGGATGAAATAATTCTGTGTTATAGATGCTAAAATAACTAATGTTTAAATAAATAACTAACATAACTAAAACAAACAACATTGTGGGAAAAATAAATATTTTTTTCATATCAACTTAAATTATCTAATAATCCATTCAATAAATCAAGCAGAAGTTGTGCATCGGTTTTTGATAATCGTTTTGGTTTCGGTTTTTTTGGATCAGGTTTTGACAATTTATTTTCCAAAACAGTTTTGAATCTGTCAGCTTTCAGTTTAGCTTTGTCCACTTTTCCTTTTTGGATTGACTTGATTATGTTATCAACTCTTTTATCAAAAGCGTTCTTTTTGGTTTGAGTCAGATCCAGGGAATCAATTGTAGTCTGCATGATTTGCAAATATGTAATTGGATCAAAAGTGGAATTTGGAGTGAGAGTGAAATCTGTTTTACCATCTCCAGTCACATCCAGGGTCATCTGTGGCACGCCATTCTGGCTTTCAGTTATTTCCGCTTGCGTTTGTGTGGTTACTGGAATATCGATAAATGAAGATGTACTGGACTGTCCATTTGGACTTACAGTTTCTGCATCAAAAGTAAACGTCCCGACATCCGTGCCTTGAATTATTATTTTTTGCACACCATCTTGAGGAATATTGAGATACTTGCCCTCGCCAAATTCGTAATATCCGGAGTTTGGTATATTTTCTTCCGTGTAGCAAATATCCGTTGTTGGCGGACACACTTTGCCCGTGTGATTTCCACTTGCGTCGTATGCATCAAGCGTTACCGGCGAATGAACCGAGAGACGAAGGCGGTTTTTTATATCAATCGGAGAAGTGGTACTTAGATATGTAGAAGATATTTTAGTAGATTGAATTATACTTGAAACAAAATCAAGGAGTGGCTGGACTTCTAAAATATTCTTGTGTTCATTTTTTGGATCAAGCGGAAATTTATCGTTGTTGTATTTAAACATATTCACCCACCACCTCTCCCCTTCCATTCCCAACGCACTCGGGGTCACCACAGTCTTGTCACCGTCAGATGTAAAGATTGGTTTTTCATCAAGAATAAATTTTCCGGTACATCCATTGTCGGTCGCATATGAACAAGTCGTGCTTGCGTTGTATTGAAAACCGGCAATGGTATCCAACCCCCAACCGGCTATTTGAATAAGACGAATATTTGATGGCAAAGTCATCTTGTCAATCCGGTTATGTGTAGCATCTGCTTGTGTCAAAAAATTCGTGCCGAGTTTGATGGGCTTCAAAGTATCAAGCGTGCCTGGATTTGTTCTGCCGTCGCTACCAGCCAAAAAACTGTTTTCGGAATCATAATCTGAAATACTCTGACCATACCACTTGATATCATTTGTCATATATGGATCAAGGGTGTTCGGCACAAAATATGTGACCGGTGTGGAAACATGATTGTAATATTCTCGACTGGGCAAGAGTGTATAACCCCCGGGCATGTTGCGACCCAGCTCGCGAGCAGTCGGAGTGTTGAGAAGCAAACCAAGTCCCAAGTCCTGATCATATCCGTGGAGAAGCGCGGGAATAGCCGTCGGTGTGCCAAACTGAGGCACTGCCACAAGCATGACGGTATCGATGTGATCTATCAAACTATTTCTCCCGGCTATTTTGTCATCCTCAAGTTTTTTCAAAAGTAATTTCGCGACAATACCGCCGTTACTGTGCGCCACGATCGTGACCTTGCCGGTATTTGACGAATTTACCAACGACTGCAACGTATCCAAAAGAGAAATCTCGCTAGCAATATCATCCGGACTTTGCCGCCAATCATAGGCAAAAGCTCGCCACTCCGCCATCTTTTTTGACGAGGTCGTCTCCACTAAACTATCCATCGTTTTGGCAAAACTTTTATAAATATTCTGACCCAAAAATCCCATCCAAAACGGCACATTTGATTCTAGTATAATATCTCGCGTGTAAATATTTGGATTTATACTTTGACCGGAAGAGTTTAGGTACAGATCAACCCCATCGCTATTCCAGTTTGGCTCCCACAGTTGGTCCTCGATAGGCACACCTAAAATGGTTTTTGTTGTATACAACCGACTGGCCTCGAGGCCAGGCAAAAAGAGCACATTGGAGTAACCTGTCACAGGCGGTGTGTACTGACCAGTCAGCGTGGCCGAGACGGTTATTTTGTTTTGCACGACAGCGTACGCAACATTTTGGTCAAATAATTTCTTAACCAAAACGGGCGGATCGACGGAATACACAGAAATATTGCAAGTAAATGTTTGGCCCTTGAGCGATTGCGGAAGCGGATCACCGTTTATTTCCGGATTGTAGTCTGCCGGGCACTGGCCTTCGAAACACGGTGAAGTGATGGTAATGTTCCAATTGTCGGAAGTGTCACTCGCGCCATTTATTTCACCTGTTGCGTCTGTGTTGTAAAAATCACTGGCATTTTGTTCAAAACCGATTTCGGTCGACTCTTCATTTTTCGGCGACAAAGATATGTAGGGACAAAGATCGTTATCGTAATAATTTGAACGGCTGATGCGATATTTTGCTCCGCCTATTGCATAGTTAAAATACGGAATATATTTTGGATCGAGAGAAATGGAAAACGGCGTAGTGGTGCTTTGAAGCGAGTCAAGATAGAGACCGCCAATAGACGAAATATTAACGACATAGTTCGCAAAAAACGCAGTGGCAAACGGCGCAACAAAGAAAAATATGAGGATCGAAAAAATCACATAGGCCAACCTCAAATACAACTTTTTCATGTTGTATTAATTTTAACAAACAAAAAACTTCATGAAAATGAAGCTTTTTGTTTGACTGTGGATAACAATATTGAAAACGCGTCAAATTATTCCGCTTCAATAATTACTGTCACTTCAGCTCTTTTGCCCAGAGCTTCGACTGTCACTTTGTGTTCTCCTACAGTTTTGAGCGGCTTTTCCAAAACAACCGTTTCCGGATCGAGGTTCAAGTGTGTTTGTTTGAAAATTTCTTCAATCAAAGTTTCCTTGCCGATGCCGGCGAACAAGTGGCCTTTTTCGTTGGCCTTGCCTTTAATGGTCACCGTCGCAGCGCGCAAAGCGTCCAAACTTTTGACCAAAAGTTCCGCCTGAATTTTTTTCTCGGCGCCTTCTTTTGATTTCATCTGTTCGATTTTTTGGATCGACTGCGGAGTAGCCGCCTCCACCAATCCGCGCGGAATGAGAAAATTGAGCGCGTGTCCGTCGGAAACGTCTTTAATATCGTACTTGTGACCAAGTTTAGGAACTTCTTTGAGTAATATGACTTTCATAATATTAGGAATAATTTTTAATTTTTAATTTAGAATTTTTAATGAATTTTTAATTTTTAAGTTTTGTCATTTTAAATTCATTTTAAATTAAAAATTTTAAATTTTAAATTATTTTACTTATCTAATATTTCCACCGCTTTTTCCATCTGCGTATCTTCCCCTTTCAAAAACTTTGCCTCGTCCAACTTGACCACCACGTCCGGCGTCAAACCTTGGTGTGAAATCGAAATGCCGTTCGGTGTCAGCCATTTAGCGATGGTTACTTTGAGTGATGTGTTGTCGGTGATCGACACCAATTCCTGGACCGAACCTTTGCCGAACGATTGCTCGCCGACTAAAGTGGCCACGCCATTGTCATGCAAAGCGCCAGCCAAAATTTCCGAAGCGCTGGCCGATCCACCGTCGATGAGCACTACCAATTTGAGTTGGTCGCTGAAAATGTTGTAACCTTTGCTGCGATAAACGGTGTTGTCGGTGTTGTTGCGGAAGTCCTCGCTGACAACCGTCTTGCCCGCCGGCAAAAACCAGCTGGCCATATCGATCGCCGCTTCCAAATATCCGCCGGGGTTGCCACGCAAGTCGATAATCAGTTTTGATTTGCCCGACTCGACAAACGATCGCAAAGAGTTGCGAAAAAGATCAGGAGAAATAGCGTTGAAACTGTACAAATGAATAACATACACGTCGCCAGTGTTGTCCGGACTCTTTCCGGACGCGCCAGAGTTGCTTGACAGTGCGCCTTTGGTTTCGGTGTCGATGGTTGGCAGGTCGATAACATCGCGAACGATGGAAATTTCAAACGGATCTGCCACACCGTCGCGAACGATGAGTAGTTTGACAGTCGTGCCTTTTGGACCACGAATCAGTTTGATGGAATCTTCGGTGGAAAGTTTAGCTGTCGGCGTTTTGTCAACCTGAACCACTTTGTCGCCCGCTTTCACTCCGGCTTTTTGGGCCGGCGAACCTTTCAGCGGAGAAATGACGGTGAGGACGTTGTCGCGAATGCCGACTTCCATGCCAACACCCTCGAAGTTACCGCTGATTTCTTCATTGAAATTTTTGTTTTCAACGGGCGGGAAAAAAGTTGTGTAAGGATCGCCCAGAGAATCCACCATGCCGGAAATCGCGCCCCAAACGCGGGCTTGATCATCCACGTTAGTTGTGGTCGTGCTGTTTGTTGGTACATATTTTTCGTTGATCGTCTGCCAAGCTTTCCAAAACGGCGCAAAGTCAACATTGGTCACGCCATTTGCGTCTTTGTCAGTTACATTCGCTACTTTCGCTTCGGCCGGTGTGTAATCGCGTCCCAGAAAAAAACCGGAGGAAAAAATGGCAAGCACCACAACCGCGCCAACAAAATATTTCGGCTGTTTCGCCAACCCCCAAACTTTCAACGCACCATTTTTAATTTTCGCTTTTATATTCTGCATTCCGTTCATTATCGCAAAGTTTAACGAAGTGGTCAAACTTTAACTTACAACACAAAATCAGAAAGAATCACTTTTCCGTCGCCAGAATAATTTTCTGCTGAAAATTTTCTTCCTGCTCATGTCTTCACGCATTCCGCAATGCGCCGGAAAAGTGATTCTTTCTGATTTTGTTAGTGGTGATTTTGTATTCGTATTTCAAAGTTTAACCTTGAAAAAAGTTGTCACAGAAAAACCCGCTCACCGTAGTGGCAGGAATTCCTGTCGCTGGTGGGCGGGGGGTCATATAACGATGAGCTACTTATTACGATGTCGGCGTGGGAGGATGGTATACACAACCACGCGTACAATTTTTGGACCAGGACAACAACCCAAATCGAATTGATGACCTTCGCCATCGTTAATATACTTGTCCGCCAATGAATGAATTGTGATGTTGCCCAATCCATTCACCTGGTCGTCCAAATATTCCAACGACTCGGTCAATCCGTTTGCTACCCCAACTTTAAAACTCTTTACTCTCATGACTACGCCTCCACCTATAATCATACACCATGTAGTGTAAAAAAGTCAACCCGCTTAAACAAATTCCAAAGGTCTGGCCTTTGGTGCCCAATTTCCCAAGGCCAGACCTTGGGTGCGAATCCGAAATCACCACTAAGCAAATTTTGTTGAGGAAATTCATTTTGGGCGCATTGCGGAGCCCGTGAAGAGGCGAGCAGGAAGAAATTTTTCAGCAGAAAAATATTCTGGCGACCAAAATGAGTTTCCTCGTAAGAAATTTGCGGTATCGAAGTAGTTTGCGGAAACGGTACGAGACAATATATAATGTATTTATGCTAAACACATACAAATACAACGGCGAAACGTGGGTTGATATTGACAACGGCACAGCGGAAGAAATCCGCGAAATCGTGGACCGCTACAAAATCCACCCATTCGTGGCTCGCGAACTTTCGGCCGGCACACGCAAACCGCGCATCGAATTCCACAACAATTATATTTATTGCATTCTCCACTTCCCCGCCTGGAAACACAGCCATGGTAAGGAACAAAACCAGGAAGTCGACTTCATCATCGGCAAAAATTTACTCATCACCGCGCGATACGACACCATCGACGCCTTGCACAAATTCAGCAAAACTTTGGAGGTCAAGGAAATTTTGGAAAAGGAAAATGCGGAGACGGGCAGTCACATTATTTTTGTGAACATGCTTCGCGAACTTTACGCCGGACTTTTTGACGAGTTGGAATACATTGAGGATTTGACCGACGACATCACAGCGCAGATTTTTCACGGCAAGGAGCGCGATATGGTTGTTTCCATTTCCGAAGTCACTCGCACACTGCTCAACTTCAAACGCGTGACGGAACTCCACCGCGAAGTGCTCGAAGCTCTCCACCGCCACGGCGAAACGGTTTTCGGAAATGATTTTGCGCGAGACATTGAATCAATCACCTTGGAATACATGAGGATCAATTCCGCCATCAGATCAAACTTGGAAGTTTTGCACGAACTGCGCGACACCAACGATTCGCTCCTTTCCACCAAGCAGAACGAGACGATAAAACAGCTAACCATTTTGGGCGCGGTCATTTTGCCGCTGACCATCATCAGCCAGCTTTTCGGAATGAGCATCAAAAATTTTCCGCTTCAGAACAACCCGAACGCTTTTTGGATTATTCTGGCGCTGATGTGTACGGTCGGGCTTATTACGGCGGTTTACGCGAGACATAAAAAGTGGATATGATCGCTTCGCTCAAATTTTTAATTTAAAATTTAGAATTTAAATTGAATTTAAAATTTCTAAATTTTGAAATTGAAAATTAATTGCAAAATTTTAAATTCTAAATTTTAAATTATGTCTGAACTATATTTACACAACACCTTAACAGGAAAGAAAGATAAATTTACTCCCATCACCGATGGCTTCGTCGGCATTTATTCCTGCGGGCCGACGGTGTATTGGAACCAGCACATCGGGCACATGTACGCTTACGTTCAGTGGGATTGTTTGGTGCGTTCGCTGAATTACCTCGGTTACAAAACAAAATGGGTCATGAACTTGACCGATGTCGGACACCTGACCGGCGACAATCTCGGCGATGCCGACACCGGCGAAGACAAAATGGAAAAAGGGGCCGAGCGAGAAGGCAAAACTGTTTGGGAAATTGCTGACAAATATATTGCGCAATTTAAAGAGAGTATGACGCTTCTCAACATCACCACGCCTGATGTTTTGTGCCGTGCCACCGAACACATTCCCGAGCAGATCGAACTCATCAAAAAAATCGATAAAAACGGTTTTGCTTATCCGACCAAAACCGGACTTGTTTTCGACACGCAAAAATTTCC
The DNA here is from genome assembly GCA_903861205.1 of uncultured bacterium. Taxonomy (GTDB): domain Bacteria; phylum Patescibacteriota; class Minisyncoccia; order Phycocordibacterales; family DATDWN01; genus CAIOTC01. The sequence continues at coordinate 192,900 of CAIOTC010000020.1, forward strand.
CAGCTACGCTGATTTCGCTCATTTGAATCTGGAGGACCAGCACGCCGGCAGCCGCGTGGAAGTCGACGAAGAAAAGAAAAAGCCGTGGGATTTTTTGCTTTGGATTACCAACCAGCCGAATCACATTATGAAATGGGAATCGCCGTGGGGCGTCGGCTTTCCCGGCTGGCACATCGAGTGCACGGCCATGTCGACCAAGTACCTCGGCGATACTTTTGATATTCACACCGGAGGCAAGGAACACATTCCAGTCCATCACACCAACGAAATCACCCAAGCTTTTGGAGCGTTCGGACATGGAACGGCCAACTACTGGCTACACAACGAATGGATGAATATTGACGGACAAAAAATCAGCAAATCGCTCGGCAATTCCATTTTGGTTTCGGATTTGATGGCGCGCGGATTCGATCCACTTTCCTTGCGATATTTAATAATGACCACGCACTACAAAACCGGCCTCAATTTCACTTGGGAAAGTTTGGAAGCGGCGCAGACAGCGTATTTCAAATTGCGCGATTTTGTTGCTGATTTGAAAGACGAAGTGGCAAGGGGCACCCTTGCCACAAATACTGAAGTTTTTGAAAAAAATAAAAAAGATTTTTCGGAATGCCTCGCCGATGATTTAAACATCGCCAAAGGCATCGGGATTGTCTGGCAAATCGTCAAGTCAAAAGAAATCGACGACAAAACAAAACTGGATTTGATTTTAGATTTCGACAAAGTACTGGGACTTAAGCTAGACGAAGCAAGTTTACGACACTTAGTGTCGTATAATGTAGAAATTCCAGCTGAGGTTGCCACACTCGTTTCCGCCCGCGACAACGCCCGCGCCGAAAAAGATTTTGCCAAAAGCGACGAGTTGCGCGCCAAAATCGAATCACTTGGATTTGAAGTAAAAGATACTCCGGAAGGAACAAGAGTTAAAAAAATATGACTCAGCGTTTGCTGAGTCTTTTTTTACCGCCGAACTTTTTATGTTCTCTGAATTCAATACAGCCCTTTGGTAGAACAGTAATCAATTCTCTTTTTACTTCACAATAAACGATCGGCAAAGGAACAACGATACCATTTCTGTTTGTATGATTAACCATAACACACGTTGGTATGCAGCCATCACGCTTGACGGCGCACATCGAGCCACAATGTTTTCTGTTTCTGGCAATAACGAAGTACCTCCCTTTTTCAATCCGACTGACTATTTTCCTGGCGTCTGATGGATCCAGAACTAGTCTGTGATGTTCCAGAGCTCTTTTGATAAAATGCTCCAAATGCGTTTCCGGGAAATTCACTTGATTATCCGCCATAAAACCTCCTTAATATAGGCTACGCTTTTCTCCCCAGCTTGTCCACCCATTTTGCACTTCTGTCTAGTGGCGCGGGAAAATCCGGGCGTGGTAGAATGCTTGCATGGTTCAGACAATCAACTCGTTTCAAATGGGAAATCCACGACTGCGAATTCCGCCGCAAAACCTCGAGGCAGAGATGGCTTTTCTCGGCTCGGTCATGTTGCGGCCCGAAGCGCTTTACGACGTGACCGATATCGTCTCGCCGGATTCTTTTTACTCCGACAAACATCGCATCATTTTCGAAACAATGATGGAACTTTTCAGCAAGCACGCACCGATCGACATGCTTTCCGTTTCAGCCAAGCTTTCCGAAAAAGGTTGGCTCGATCAAATCGGTGGCAACACTTATTTGACCGAGTTGGTTTCCGTCGTGCCATCATCCGCCAACATCGCCTATTACGCCCAGATCATTCAGAAAAAATATATGATGCGCCGGTTGATCGAAGCTTCCGATCATATCAACCAAATCGGCTACGATGAAAATCAGGAACTCGAGGAGTCACTGGACCAAGCCGAGAAAAAACTTTTCGAGGTGACCAACTTTACCACCTCGCACAAATTTACTCCGCTCAAGGACGAACTTGACGAAGCCTGGGAACGCCTCGACAGATTGCACAACGACACAGGCGGCATGCGCGGAATTTCCACCGGTTTTGCAGAACTGGACAACAAACTTTCCGGATTTCAGAAATCGGATTTGATTATTTTGGCGGCCAGACCTTCGATGGGAAAAACTTCGTTGGCTCTCGATATCGCTCGCCAGAGCGCGGTCAACCACAACACTTCCGTCGGTATTTTTTCGCTCGAAATGAGTTCGCAGCAGCTCGTTGACCGCATGATGGCCGCACAAGCCAACGTTGACGCTTGGAAAATGCGCACAGGAAAACTTTCCATTCAAACGGACTTCGAACCGATCCGCGAAGCGATGAATAAACTCTCGGCCGCGCCGATTTATATCGACGACCAGCCGGGAAATAATATTTTGAAAATGCGCTCCATTGCCCGCCGTTTGAAAAGCGAAAAGAGTTTGGATTTGATCATTGTCGACTACCTTCAACTAATGGTTCCGCAAACCAAAAACGACAACGTCGTTCAGCAAATTACTGAGATTTCCCACTCGCTCAAAAATCTGGCGCGCGAGTTGAACATTCCGGTGCTGGCGCTTTCCCAACTTTCTCGAGCCGTCGAACAACGCGGCGGCCGTCCTCGTCTGTCCGACTTGCGCGACTCCGGATCCATCGAGCAAGATGCCGACATCGTCATGTTTATTCATCGCGAGGATAAATATAAAGAGGAAAGCGAAAAAACAAACATCGCCGAAATTTTGATCGAGAAGCACCGCAACGGCGAGACGGGTAAAGTGGATTTGTATTTCAACGACAAAAAGGCGACGTTTCAGAGTATGGATAAAAGTAAGTATGGCGGCGCGGAGAAGGAGTTTTCGGAGTTCTAGACGGCACAAATTTTTGAAAAAGTATTTTATTTTTGTCGCCACTCGCTCTCTCCTGCGGAGAGCTCGTTCTCGTCCTCGGCCTGAACTTGTCAATGAGCCAGGCTCCAAAAGCCTGGTCGTTGACAAGTCCAAGCTTCAGGCCTGCGGATGCGCCAAAAATAAAATACTTTTTCAAAAATTTGCTTAGTGGTTAATTTTAACTATAATCATCTCATGGACAGCACCGCCAAACTTATCGAACTATTCAAAGAATTTCCGGGGATTGGGCCGAGGCAGGCTAAACGGTTTGTTTATTTTTTGCTTACGAGACCGAATGGTTATGCCAGTGAGCTTTCAAAGCTGATTGGCGAGGTTAAGTCGCATGTAGTGTGTTGCGACACATGTTTTAGATTTTTTGCCAGAAATGGAAATCCGGTGACAACATGCCCTGTCTGCCGAGATGAAAAACGAGACGGAAAAACTTTGATGATTGTTTCGCACGATGTCGATTTTGAAAATATTGAAAAAACCGGAAGTTACAACGGCTACTATTTCATTCTCGGCGGAACAGTGCCGATCCTGGAAAAAAATCCGGAAAAAAGAATCCGTCAAAAAGATTTGCTGGAATTGATTGAAAAAAAAGTGGCAAGGGGCACCCTTGCCACTGAAGGACTTTCGGAAATTATTATTGCCTTGAATTACAATCCTGAAGGCGAAAATACTCTGACTTACCTTTCGCAAATTTTGCGACCACTGGCCGAAAAACACAACATCAAAATTTCCACCCTCGGCCGCGGACTTTCTACCGGCACCGAGTTGGAATACTCCGACTCCGACACCATCAAAAACGCCCTGAAAAACCGCCAATAAAATCCGTCGCTAATAATAAGGCTCTTTTTCGTTGACACCCGGTGTCCAAAAACTGGGTTGTTTTTTGGGTGAAAATGTGTAATCTTATCTGCAGGAGGTTCTTTATGGCACGACAATTGACCCCTTGGGAGATTGCGCGAAAAAAACAGCAGGACGATGAGCAGGAAAGATTACGGCAACAAAAAAGAAAGGAATTCGCCGAAAAATGGAAATCTCTTCCTCCTGAGGAACAAGCAGGAATTATATTCGATATCATGGAAGATGTTGGAAGAGCCAGAAGTAGCGCCGCACGAGCAAATCTATACCACATGAGATTTTAGTACCAAAATGCACTCCCCGCGGAGTGCAATTTTTTTACAAATTTGAGATTATTTAATGCTCTCAATCGTTACTTTGAACCATGGTTGGCGATGACCATTCTTCTTGAAATAGCGGGATTTTTGTTTGTATTTGATGACCTCAACCGTCTTGTTTCGGCCGATTTCGGAGAGTGTTCCGGCCACTTTTGCGCCAGTGATGAATGGAGTACCGATGGTTGTGTCTTTGCCGTCTTCCACGAGCAGAACCTGGTCGAAAGTTACCTTGTCGCCCACCTTCAAATCGCCCTTGATTTTCTCAATTTTAACCGTGTCCCCTTTTGAGACTTTGTATTGCTTGCCGCCTGTTGCTATTATTGCAAATTCCATAGTTTCTACATAGTAGCGAAAATCACAGGAAATTGCAAATTTTTAATCTTTATAATACTTCTCTAAGAAATCTTTTTTGTATGAATTGAAATCGCCGGAAAGCATGGTCTGGCGCATTTTGTCCACCATGTGAATGATAAAATACAAATTGTGGATTGAAGCGAGCGTACCGGCCAGCATTTCATTTGCGCGGAAAAGATGCGCCACGTAGGCCCGGCTGTAATTTTTGCAAGTGTAGCACTGGCACTCGCTGTCGATTGGCGAAGAGTCCTCGCGGAATTCGGCTCGACCAATGTTCACTCGCCCGCCGGTTGTGTAAACATTTCCGTTGCGGCCAACGCGCGTGGGCGAAACGCAGTCAAACAAATCGCAGCCATTTTCCACCGCGCCAAACAAATCCACCGGCTCGCCAATACCGAGCAAGTGCCGCGGTTTCTCTTTCGGCAAAATCCTGTTACACCACTCGACCGCTTTGCTCATGTCCTCTTTTTCAAACGAGCCGCCGATGCCAAAACCGTCAAACGACATTCCGCCGATAACAGTGGCGCTTTCTTTTCGCAGTGATTCATCTCGCCCGCCCTGCACAATGCCAAAAAGCGCTTGCTCGTTTTGCTTGCCAGATTTTTTGTGATGTTCCAGACTTCGGCGTGCCCATCTGTGAGTTCTGTCTAGCGCCTCGGCCTGATAGTGATGCGGTTCGTGTGGAGAAGTGCACTCGTCAAAAGCGAAAATAATGTCAGCGCCGAGATTGTGCTGAATGTCGATCGATTTTTCCGGTGTGAAATAGTGGGCTGAGCCGTCCGAGTACGAGCGAAATGTCACGCCGTCCGGATCGATAATCGCCCGCTTCGGCTTCATTTCCTCATCTTCATCGATACCATGACTTTCCGGCAAAAGCAGTTCCTCATGTTTGGCCACTTTTCCAATTTTTTTGTTCAAACCGGCACCAAGTGAAAAAACTTGAAAGCCTCCGGAGTCTGTCATAATCGGCCCCCGCCAATTCATTACCTTGTGCAGTCCTCCGAGATTTTTTATTAGTTCATCGCCAGGTTCCAAATATAAATGATATGTGTTGGCCAAAACCACCTGCGCGCCTGCATCCTTGACCTGCTCCGGCGTCAGCGCTTTGACTGTCGCTTTCGTGCCCACGGTCACAAAAGCCGGCGTCTGGATATCGCCATGCGGAGTGTGTATCGTCCCAACTCGCCCCAAGCCATTTTCAAGCTCTGAATGAATATCGAAGGTTAAAGACATGTATTGAGAATATCACAAAATTGCCGAAAATCGAAAAATTGCAATATTATTGTCGGTATGCTTTAATTATGAAAGGAGGATTTATGAAGAAAACCTTGTTCTTTATGGCTATCTTGGTGATTTTCAGAAAAGAAGTTTTCAATCTGATCGTTTATTTTTACGATCAGCGCGTTCCCATCGATGTTATTTTTGCAGTAATTTTGATTCTGACTTTTGGCAAAATTCTGATTTCGCGAATTGGTTCGAAGGATGGACAATTTGTGCGACTCGAAAGATGGAATCCTTTCCCCACGATTCCAGATGGGTGTGGATTCGCACAACCTAACTTGGGAACTGATCGATTCGAAAAAAAATAGGCAAGCGAAAACCGGACGGGTGTCCGGTCTTTTTTTATTTAAAATTTAGATTTATTATTTTTCCACTTTCAGCAGTTCAATCTCAAACACCAGTGTAGAATTTCCGGGTATCGACATGTAGTCGTTCGCTCCGTAGCCGAGCTCCGGTGGGATCGAGATAATTCTCTTGCCACCGACACGCATGCCAACCATTCCCTGATCCAATCCCGAAATAACCTGTCCCGCTCCGAGAACAAACTGTGCCGGCTCTCCGCGTGTAACCGAGCTGTCAAAAACTCGGCCGTCGATAAATCTTCCGGTGTAATGGAAAGTCACTCTGCTTCCAACCACAGCCTGGTCACCAACTCCGGCCACGACATCTTGCGTCGTTATTTGCGGAGTCTGTACGGCAAGCGCGCTGGTTTTGCCGGAAGTGAATATTGAAATCAAACCCTGGCCAAAGACGAAAAAGAATCCGACGACAAACAGCGACACGACGACTGCGACCCATTCTTTTGTTTCTAATTTTCTCATCCTTTTATTATACTACTTCTTTGTAGGAAAATTCAATATTTTCTTTTACGGGAACCTTGCGAATAATTTCAATTATTTCATCCACATCATCTGTAATTTTGTACAAATCGATATCGTTCTCCTCAATCGTGCCGCGCGTTAGCATTTCATTCTTTATAAGACTATCCACACCGCTCCAAAAATCTTTGCCAACCAGAATAAGAGGAATTTTTTCAATTTTGTGCGTTTGGACAAGCGTCAAAATTTCGAAAAATTCGTCGAGCGTCCCAAACCCGCCAGGAAAAAATATGTAGGCTTCGGCCGAAAAAGACAGGCAGACTTTTCGGATGAAAAAATAATACAAGTCAACATTATCGGTCAAATATTGGTTGGTGGTCTGCTCATGCGGCAACTTTATGGTCAGCCCCAAAGACTGCCCGCCAGCTTCAAACGCCCCACGATTGGCCGCCTCCATGATGCCCGGCCCTCCGCCGGAGAAAACAGAATAACCTAAATCTTTAACAATTCTCCCTCCCAATGAATACGCCAGCGCATAATAAGAGTCATTTTCCTTGATGCGCGAACCGCCGAAAAATGTAACGGACTTCGGATAATTTTTTATAAAATTGAAACCGTCTGTGAATTCTTTTGTTATTAAATCTATTCTTTCCTGATTAAAATTGTGAACTTCTTCGCGAGTCAATGTTTTGACTGGCAAGAATTTTTCCGGCGCATTTGCTATAAGTTTGTTTGTCATTTTTGTGTTTCTTGTAATTATTTTTGTATCTCTTTTTTAATTTCCTTGAATTCGTTTTCGATCTGAGACAGTCTTTCACGTGACTCTTTGATGAGCTCCGCGCCTTCCTTGACCAGCTCGAGACCTTTTTCGACATCGGGCTCGGACTGCGACTCAAACCACGAAACGACTTCTTTTAATTTCTTGAGCGTCTCGTTTAAATTTGTTTTTTGATTTTCTTTTTTCATCCCGTAGTAGAAAATGGCATCGTTCTACGAACTGAATGTCATTTCAAAATTTAATGTTATTAATGTCGATTTTTGTTATTTAACCACGTAATGAATTTATTCAATGCCATTTTCACTACGGGATAGTCCCGTAGTGAAGTCGGCATCTTTTTATGTGCTCTGCACAATGCCGACTTCTACTACCGGGTCATATTACCTGTGAATTAATCTTACCATCTGAGACTATTATATCAAGCTTGTCGCCGCTCGAAACATCTTGTCTGCTGCGAATAATTTTGTTGCCGGATTTGACGATGCTGTATCCGCGGGAAAGCTGCCTTTCCGGGCTGGAAATTTGAATTATTTTTTCGTATTGGCCGATTTTATTTTTCAAACTGACGGACATGTTTTCAAAATTCGAATTCAATTCTCGAGATTTATTCGCCACAAAATCAGACAACCTGCCAATCTGCGATTCAATTTTTTGCATCGCGCCGAAAACGGTCGATTCCGCCCGGCGAAACATGTCAAAAATGGAAACAAATTTCTGCTCAATCAAAACTTTCGAATTTTCAACTTCAAATTGCTTGTTTCTCACGGCCGATCCAAAACCGGATAAAATTTTTTCCTCGGACAGTCGCACCGACGAAGTTGCCGAGTCCCACGATTCGTTGAGCAAGTGCGCCACGGCTGTCGGTGTGGACACGTTTTTGTCCGAAACCAGCGAAACAAGCGGCACATCTTTGTCGTGACCGATTCCCGTGATAACCGGCGCCGGAAAAGCGGCCACGGCGCGCACCAGAGTTTCGTTGTTGAACGCCAAAAATGATTCGAGTGATCCACCGCCGCGCATCATGACCAACACGTCGACATTTTTTCCGGACAAAGTTTCGACGGAAGCGAGCAAATCCTTGATGGCGTCCTGCCCTTCCACTTTTGAATCGACAAAAATAATTTCAAAACCGTACTTGCCGATGTTGGAAAGAAAATCGTTGATGACCGCTCCGCTTTTTGATGTAATGACACCGATGCGATGCGGATAATTTGGAATTTCCCTTTTGCGTTCCTCGGCCAAAAGTCCTTCCATTTCCAATTTTTTCTTCAACTCATCATAAGCCATTTTGAGCGCACCTTCGCCGACCAACTCCACTAGTTCAACCTGTAGAGTCAGTCCGCCGTTCGGTTTGTAGATGTTCGGATAAGCCGTGACCACGATTTCCATTCCATCGGCCAGTTTAACGCCGGAAATTCTGAAATCATTTTTCCACATAAAACATTTGACGGTACTTCCATCTTTGTCTTTCAGCGAAAAATATAAATAGCTCCGCCCCTCGTACATCTGAAGTCCTGAAATTTCCCCACTGATTTTGGCTTTCTGATTTTTCAGTATCAAATTTAGCCTATCCAAATATCCACTAACCGAAAAAATTTCATCTTGCATTACACAATTATACTTGACCCTGTGATATATGTCTAAAAGACATTAGGTTTACTTTGTAAACCTATATCACAGGGTTTGAAACCATTTTCAAAATACTTGACAAAATTTACATGTAGTAGTAACCTATTGCTGAGGCTGTCGGCGTTTGTGTTGCCTAGAACACAGAAAAACGACAGCTGAAGCGGCTCTAACTAGGCAAGCCGGGGGCGAATTTGGTCAGATTACGGAAAAAGTTAGACCTTGGATTTTCCGCAGCATTATCTCCAAATTCTGCCAGCGAAAGCTGGCTGTTGTTTCTGCCCTACACAAAGTCAACTGAAGGGTGAGCACTGCGCTCGCCCTTTTTCTTTTCCACCACTTCCAGTCTCTTGGAAAAAATCTCGCTGAGAATTTTGAAATTATTTTTCTTCTAGATCAAGACACACCGAATTCAGACAATATCTTTTTCCGGTTTTCGTCGGTCCGTCGCGGAAAATGTGTCCTAGATGGCTGCCACATTTGGCGCAAACCACTTCCATGCGATGCATGCCGAGCGAATCATCCACCAACTCGCGCACTGCGCCGGGGATAGCCTCATCAAAACTCGGCCAGCCGGTTCCGGAATCAAATTTTGTGTCCGATTCAAAAAGCGGATTACCGCAAACTTTGCACAAATATTGTCCATAACGCGTTTCGTGCAAAAGTTTGCCGGAAAACGGCACCTCGGTTCCCTTCTCTCGCAAAACATGATATTCCTCGGGAGTTAAAATGTCTTTTATTTCATCCTCATTTTTTGGCATTTCTTTTTTCATATATTCAATATCTTACGATATATCGTAAGATATAATTTACTTTGTCAGTAGTTCTCCAAAATCTTTTTGCACTTTTTCCAGCTTTGGATCGATGACCAGCTGGCAATACGGCGCATCTTTGTGGTTTTCAAAATAATTTTTGTGATAATCTTCAGCCGAATAAAATATGTCGAATGGAGCGACCTCCGTCACAATCGGCGCGCCTTTTTCGGACTGATTATTCAGATTTTTTATAAAATTTTCGGCAATTTCTTTTTGTTTTTCGCTTGTGTAGAAAATGACGGAGCGATATTGCGTACCAACATCGCCACCTTGCCTGTTCAACGTTGTCGGATCGTGAGTTCCGAAAAAAACCGTCAGCAATTTTTCGTAGGAAATAATTTTCGGATTAAATTCAATGAGTGTCGCTTCGGCATGTCCGGTCAGTCCCGTGCCAACATCGTCGTATGTCGGATTTTTTGTCGTTCCGCCGGAATAACCGGGCTCAACTTTTGTGACACCGTTCAGCATTTTGAAAACGGCCTCCGTGCACCAAAAACATCCTCCGCCAAAAACAGCTTGTTCTATTTTTTGTTCTGTCATCACTTAATTTTACTGGACGCGAGATGAATTCCTTTTGAGATATTCAAAAACAGTCGGCAAAAGGGAAACGAAAATAATACTGACAATAATCGGTGTTAAAAACGTTTCCGTTTGCGGGAAAATATGTCCGAGATAAAAACCGATGCACGTCATGCCGATGGCCCACAGCACTGCGCCAACAAAAGAATAAACCATGAATTTCTTGAAGGTCATGTCGGCCACGCCAGCCAACGCCGGACCGAAACTGCGGACAATCGGCACAAAACGCCCGATAATAACCGTTTTGGCGCCATACTTTTCGTAAAACTCGCGAGTGTAAACAACATATTTCGGGTTGAAAATTTTCGAATCGGGATTTCTGAAAAAACGCTTGATGATTTTCTGTCCAAAAAAATAACTAAATATGTAACCAACAACAGCAGCAACAAAAAATGTCAGAATCAAAAGTCCCATGCTGAAATACCCCTGCGATGCCAAAAGTCCGGCAGTGAAAAGCAGGCTGTCGCCGGGCAAAAGAAAAGTCAAAGGAAAACTTTCAAAAAAGATAATGGCAAACATGAGCGCGTAACCTAGATATCCCAAACTTTGAATATAATTGATGAGTTCGTGCATGCTATTTGAATTTCGGTGATAAAATGTCAGCTATCGATTGCTTACTAAGCGGAAATTCCTGAATGCCCAAAACGTACGGACCGACTTGATATTGTCCGAAAATAAAAACAATATTTTTGTCGGTCAAATACCAGGCCGAATAATTTTCAGCTGTCGGAGCAGTACCGGCGTTCACGCTGTCCGGCTGCAAATATCCCGGATCGATTGTCGCGTAAAAATAATTATGGGCCAGATCGGAAACCTTTTGCAAATATGGCGCCATAAAAACATCCTGCAAAGTGACAAGCTTTCCGCCAGCATCATATGTGAAAGTCGCCACACTCGTGCCCCCGTGCGCCCCACCGGTAAACGTATAAACCTCAACAATGTAAGTGACAGTTTTGGTCGAAGTGGCCACGTTTGTGGTCAATGTAAAATTATATTTGCGATCGCCGCCCAAGTGCATCGTCTGAATATCTGTCGGAGTGAGCGAGTTGAAATCGTCCAGAAAATCTTGTTTGCTTTTTTGCACATAGGCAAAAAGTTCCGGATAATTTATAGCCGCTGATTCGGGATAAGACAAATCCATCGTCATATAATCTGTCTGATTTTTTTCGGTCGTAAACGTATCAACGCGGGGCGTCTGCGCTACCGGCTTTGCCGCAAAGTAAAAAATCCCGCCAAATACAACGACCACTAGAGCAACAACCAACATTTTCTGAAAAACTTTCATTTAACCATTATAGCATACCCAAATAATATCTCATCATATAATTTCAGTTAATTGTAAATATTTATGTTAATTCTAATCAGTGAACTAATCATGAAGCTATGATTAATTTCCCAGCGGAGCAAAATTTTTGGACACCGGGTGTCAACGAAATCTATCGTTGTTTTAAGCCATATTTTATTAATGAAATTTAAATGAATTTAAAACTTGACAGTTTTAGTGAACGGGTGTATAATAGTAGAGGAATTAAGGGCTCACAAAATTGTTATTTTGAAAGGTGAGAAAAAATGACAACTTTCTTGAACGTTTTGTCTTCGTTGGCGATCGTAATCATGATCGCCACTGTCATCAACCGGCGCGCTCGCCGCGCCAAGATCACGGCCACCAAAATTCTCGGCGCCGGCTACTGGCCGGAGATCGAGGAGCCTCCCGACGTGAGCACCGCCCCGGAAGCCGAACCGGCTCCAGCGCTCTGGCCGGCAAACGTTCGCGTTCTGCCAACCTACATGCCGGTCGGCGGCGAAAAGGTCTTGTACGAGACACACGCCGGCAACTGGCTCGTAGCACGAACCGTCGGAAGCAACGAATATGGTTTTGTGCTACGCCGCCGCCACTGTCAGTTCGCCAAGCCCATCTCAGCCATCCGGCCCCGGTTGGTCGCCGAAAAAGTTCTGGCTGTGGCAGCCTGAAAAACCGCACACCAAAACAAACCCAGCTGGTTCGCCAGCTGGGTTTTCTCTTTTTTATTTTTTCACTTTCTTCGGTTTCTTTTTTTCTTTTTTGTGTCCGTCGCCTTTTGCCATACCTTTATAAGTTAGCTATTAAAATTACTTAAAATTATACCATGGGTTTCCGCCCAAATGCCAGATCGAAATGGAACTTATCCCCATGTTTTGAATGACTTTCACTTTCAGAGCCATACTCTGACTGTCCTGATAAAAATAAACATTATCTCCGTTTGTCCATGTCATTTCAAGTGACGCCGGATCGCGAACCGAATCGATAAACCCAAGTTCGTTCCGTGTCTGGTCAAATGTTAAAAGTTTTATTTGTCCGGTACTTTTTGATCCAACGTATCCATACGACGGTATACCGGCAGTAATTTTTGAAGTGTCAGGAAAATTCTTTTTGGTGGCCGATATTACATCCTGAATCCAACCAATCGGCGAAACCGGTTGACCAACACCGTGATCAAACTCGTAATCGTAAATCAAAATCACAACTTTATCGATCGGCAGTTTGGCCATATCACCATATTTGAAAATGAATAAGTTTTGCTCGGCCGAAACGATGGCCGGTCCGTCAATCATCAGCTTTTTATTTTTCGCGTGCAAAGCATCGCCGAGTTTTTGCAGAAATTGTTTGTACTCCAAATACATATTTCCATCCCAATTACTGAAATTTTCAAAGTCAATTTCAATACCGGTGACATCATTATTTACCACAAAAGAAACGAGCGTGTTTATATCAGCCTCATTCGTTGTCGACCTGGCCAAAAAAACGGAAAGGCCGCTGGCGCCGGTATTGGCCACGGTAATATATTGCTCCTTTGAATATTTTTTTATGCCCGCCAAATTGTCTGGCGAAAATCCGTTGCAGCCGGCGCTTTGCTCGGTGGCCAGATCGAGCACACCGGAATTGTTAACATTAAAATACTCCGGCTTTAAGACATCAATCACTCGACCATCGCTGTATTCCGCCGACGCGCTGCACGCCGGTTCGCCCGGATAAATCCAAGCCATCGTCTCGGCCAGAGCTTTCGGCTGCAAGTTGCCATACAAAAAAAGGCCGATCAAAACGACCGCGATGCATACCAAGATAAAATTCCTATTCTCTCTTATAAATTTTTTAATAATATTAAACATTAAATTGATAATAATTTTTACTATTTATATTTTAGCATTACTTCATGAAAATTTGATGATATAAAAAAACCCGGGGCGCTACGGAGCACCCCGGGTGGGTTAAGTGAAAGAACATGTTGTTAGGCTGCCGACTCTTCGGCCGGCTTACCCGACTTCTCTGCGCACTTGGCCTCGAAGCGGCGGCGCCAGTCGGCGATCGCCCGGGTCTGCTTCTTTTGGAGAGACTCGATGTGACAGATGACTTCGCCGACCTGCTCGGCCAGCATATCACCGTCATCGAACTTATCGAGGATCTTCCGCATGTACGAAGCGTTGGACGAAGCGAGCGACTTGTAGTTGAACGTCAGCTTACGCTGAAGTTCTTCCACACCGTGCTTGTTCGCCTTGTGGCGCTTGCGGGTGCCGGAGAGTTGCTCTTTGAGCTTGTCCAGCTCGACCTCGAACTTCTCGGCCGACTGGGCCGCCGTCAAACCTCCGTGAACAACAGCCTCGACTGCCGCCATCATCCTGGCGCGGTTGAGGCGAGACTTGACCTCGCTCACATACTTGCGCGCCATGGAATTCGGCAAAGCCAAGAGCTTGCCAATCGCGCTGATGGACTGCTTGCGTTCGAGGAGGAGCTCAACCGTGTGGTCGGTGTCCTCGGCAGTCGGAGGCTTGGACCCACCGATGTTGGCGCGGTAGGCTTCGGAGATAAGGTCGACTTCGTTGTCGATGTCAACCACATCCACTTCGATTTCCGTGACCTTGTTCAGGTCATAACCTTCGTAGCGATGGCGGCCGTCGACGACAACGAAGTCCTTGGTGACCTTGATGTTATCGGCCATCTTGACCCCGGCTTCAATCAGCTCGGAGAGGAACAGGGCACGCTCAGTGTCCAGCTCCTTGCGCACGAACAAGTTCAACTTGAGATCGTGCAACTTCACCGTGATCGTTCTCACAACTCGCATCTTTTTTCCTCTCTTCTGTACTACTCTGTACTGCTTTGCTTGGTTGTGGGTTGTTCGTCGGACGGTTGAAAAAACCGCCCAGAATACGCACGCCATCCGCGCGTTTTTTTGCGGATCTCCGAGAGAACAACAATGTCCCCTTCCTCGGGCCAGTACTTTTCCTCCCAAACCGGTGGCTTAAGAGCAAAAGTGACATTGCCGAGAACTTCGATAGACGCAACAGCATTGGGACCGTGCTTGCCGTTAGGAAAAACACACTGAACGACAGCACTGTAGCTTTTGTTATCCATTGGCTACTCCCTTTCCTATTGCCATGAGCTTCGAACTCAGCGCATTCAAATGGGTTGAGAGTCGAAGGACGGTACTGCAAGAGCGCACGTTAAGAGTGGCCAGATCATCCGGCGAGAGATTGTCAAACATTCCCTCTTCGAACGACATAAGCACCCCCTCCATGATAAGAAGCATGGCGGAATAGCGAGAAGAAAAGCTCTTGGTCGGTTCCGGCAGAGCCAGAACTTGTTGCACCAATGGCTTTTCTTTCGGTGTAGGTTTGAAAAGAATTTCCAGACGACTGGACTTCAAAGCCAGTTGCTTTTTATTGTCCAGTTCGTCTCTTCGTTCCTTCCAGATTTCCCACATTTTGGTTTCTTTGTCCTTGCCGAGACCTTCTTTTTCCCACAGAACTGCATAGGTTTGCTGGGAACCAGAAAGATAGCCAACAAGCTCGGAAGCCTGTTGGGCGGACAAGATACCGTAGCCGATTAGCTCCGCGAAATTGCGCAAGACTTTCGGCATTCTTTCGAACTCGATGACTTTGTAGCCAAGGAGATCAAGGTAGCAGAGAAGTTTGAGAAGAATTTCCCCTTTCGGAGAAATACATTCCAAACTTTCATCCATCCACCTTTCTACTGTCTGGCGGGATATTTCGCAAAAATCCATCATAGGCTTCATGGCTGCAAACCGGCCGTGCTGTCCCCGATGAATTTTTGAGTTGAACCACTTTATGAGGTGTGAAAAACACTCCTCGGTGTGACCTCTGAAAATCTCTCCGTTCACATATTTCTTCCTTTCTTTACAAACAACTTCTGCCCGAAAGGCTAGCATATTGTATATTTTTTGTCAAGTTGACGTAGATCAAAATTTATTTTTTGGTTTTATCCTTTATCGCGGCTTGGGCGGCGGCAAGGCGGGCGATGGGGACGCGGAAGGGCGAGCAGGACACGTAGGTGAAGCCTTCGCGGTGGCAGAATTCGACTGTTTTCGGTTCGCCGCCATGCTCTCCGCAAATACCGACTTTCAAATCTTTTTTGACTCCCCTGCCCTTTTTGATGGCGATGCGAATGAGTTCACCGACACCTTCCTGGTCAAGCACTTCAAACGGATCCTGATCGAAAATTCCTTGGGCAACATATTCTTTCAAAAATTTTCCGGCGTCATCGCGGGAAAGTCCGATGCCCATTTGGGTCAGGTCGTTGGTGCCGAATGAGAAGAATTCAGCTCCAGCCTCCACGATTTTGTCTGCCACCAAGGCAGCCCGAGGAACTTCAATCATGGTACCAACTTTGTAAGCAATTTTGACTTTGGCCTCTTTCATTTTTCTTTCGACAATTTCCACGATTCTGTCTTTTATAATCGAAAATTCTTTGGTCGTGGCTACCAGCGGAATCATTATTTCCGGCTGGATTTTTTTCAATTTCTTTGGCCCGCGAGAAACTTCGATGGCCGCTTCAATAATCGCCTCAACTTGCATGTCGTAAATTTCCGGGAAAGTGATGGCCAGTCTGCAACCTCGATGTCCGAGCATCGGATTGAATTCGTGCAGATCGTCGATTTTAGCCATCAATGTTTTGACGTCCACTTTCATTTCGCGAGAAAGTTCCTCGATATCTTTTTTCTCTTTCGGCAAAAATTCGTGTAGCGGTGGGTCAAGCAAGCGAACTGTCACAGGAAAACCATCCATAGTGCGGAACAGCTCAACAAAATCTTCTTTTTGGTAAGGTAGGAGTTTAGCCAAAGCTTTTTTTCTGCTTTCCAAATCGCCAGCCAAAATCATTTCGCGCACAGCCTTGATGCGATTAACATCGAAAAACATGTGCTCGGTTCGGCAAAGGCCGATACCTTCGGCGCCGAATTTTCTGGCCACAGAGGCGTCAGTTGGAGTGTCAGCGTTTGTTCGCACGCCTATCTTGCGGATGCTGTCTGCCCAAGCCATCAGCTTGCCAAAGTCACCGGAAAGTTCCGGATCTCGCGTGCCGATTTTGCCGGCGTAAACTTTTCCGGTTGAGCCGTCGAGAGAAATGTAATCGCCTTCTTTCAGAGCAACACCTTTTCCGGCACTTTTGACCGTCAATGTTTTGGCTTTTTCATTTATTTCAATTTCCGAACATCCGGCCACGCAACACGTGCCCATGCCTCGGGCCACCACGGCAGCGTGCGATGTCATGCCACCGCGCGCCGTCAAAATTCCTTTGGCGCTGTGCATGCCGTCGATATCCTCGGGCGAAGTTTCCACACGAACCAAAATGACATCCAAACCTTTTTGTGTTTTTTCAAATGCGTCCTTGGCGGTAAAAACAATTTCACCAACAGCCGCTCCCGGAGATGCTGGCAGTCCGGTGGCAATTACTTCCGCTTTGGAGAGCGCCACGGAATCAAACTGTTTGTGAAGGAGCTGATTGAGCTGGTTCGGATCGATTCGCAAAAGTGCTTCCTCTTTGGTCAATATTTTTTCTTTGACCAACTCCACCGCCACGCGGACTGCCGATGTGGCCGTACGTTTGCCGTTTCGCGCCTGCAAAATGTAAAGTTTGTTGTCCTGAATGGTGAACTCCATGTCCTGCATGTCGCGATAATGTTTTTCAACTTTGTTGCAGATGGTCACCAGCTCTTTGTAAATGGCCGGATTTTGTTTTTGCAAAGTGGAAACGGCAAGCGGAGTGCGAATACCAGCCACCACGTCCTCGCCCTGCGCGTTCATCAAATACTCGCCGTAGAACTTAGCCTCGCCGGTCGACGGATTGCGCGTAAAGCAAACACCCGTGCCGGACGTGTCGCCGAGGTTGCCGAAAACCATGGCTTGAATGTTGACGGCCGTGCCGATCAGCCCTTTGATATTGTTTATTTCGCGATAACGAATAGCACGATAGTTGTTCCAAGAACCAAAAACAGCATTAATCGACAAATACATTTGTTTGATTGGATCTTGCGGAAAATCAACACCTTTAACTTTTTTGATCTGGGCTTTGTATCGCGCAACAATTTCCTGCAAATCTTCCGCCGTCAAATCAGTATCAAATTTTGCACCCTTGCTCGCTTTGACCTTTTCTAATATGTGTTCGAAATCAGCATGCTCAACTTCCATAACAACTGAGCCGAACATTTGAATCAGACGTCGGTATGAATCCCAGGCGAAACGCGGATTGTTCGTTTTCTTGGCCAAACCCAAAACGGATTTGTCGTTCAGTCCCAAGTTCAAAATGGTGTCCATCATGCCTGGCATCGATGCGGCCGCGCCGGATCGCACGGAAACCAAAAGCGGATCGTTGGCATCGCCGAGCACCTTGCCCATTTTTTTCTGCAAATCTTTCAGTTTGATTTCAATCTGCCTTTTGACCTCAGTGTTAAGAGTTTTTTTGTCTTTATAATATTGGTCGCAGACTTCTGTGGTGATGGTGAAGCCGGGAGGAACATTAATACCGAGATTTTTCATCTCCGCCAAGTTGGCTCCCTTGCCTCCCAAAATTTCTTTCATGCTTCTGTTCCCTTCCTCAAATGCGTACACAAATTTTTTACTTTTTGCCATTAGTTTTGCTGAATTAATTGTAATTATTAAAATTTTTTACACTTCATATTTATAACAAAAAAAATTAAAAAATCAAAGTTTACACAACCAAAAAATCATTGGACTATTTCCAATTCTCCCTTTTTAAAGGGAGCACTCGCTAATGCGAGGAGGGATTTAAAAATCCTCCGGCTTCGCCACCTCCTTTAAAAAAGGAGGAATAAATTCTACAATTTATTCGCACCTTCGATAAGCGAAGGATCAGAGGAGTTGTTTGGCGCTTGGTCTGGCCAGCCGGAAGTGTCCAGATTTTGAAATGGAGAATACTGTGGCGGAGGATTTTGTGAAGAATCCGATGAACCGGTCGAACCGGACGGCTCTCCCGCCGGAGGTTGATTTTGCTCTTGATATGTCACTTCGTCCTGAGCTTGCGAAACAGCGTCCTGCTGATTTTTTATTTCATCCGGCGTGACAATGGGTGGCGTAATCGGCGTCGGCTCTATTGGTTCCTGCGGATTTTCCGGCGGCACACCAGGCGAAGGAAGTGGAGGCGGATTCGGATCAGCATAAGTTACTTCAACTTTTTCGGCCGCTTTTTCAATCGCATCCATTTTTGTGACGTCCTTTTGAGCTTCGTTTGAAACCGATTCGACAATCGCTTTGTAAGAATCTATTTCGCTCTGCGACAATCCGGAATTGGCCGGAGTCAGAGCGTCGACAATATTTTTCAAATCATCCACATAAGTTTGAACCAGGGCGACGTCCTCCTTGGCTTTTTCCACCAAAGCCGGCAGCGCCGGGGGAGGATTTACGCTCGGGATGTCGGAATTAATTTCGGCAATGGTATTACTCCACGAGTCGAGCAGCTGCGTTATCTGCAAACGTTTCTGATTTATGTCGTTTTTAGTTTTGTTGTTGGAAATTTTTATTTTTATTGCCGGATTTTGCGTGGTCGGATTTTGAAACATGACATCAGTTTTTTTGATGATTGTATCGCTCACATTCGAGTACTCGCTCTGGATTTGAGCAATGACGGCTTGTTCCGCGCCGGATCTGGCCAAAAGATTGCTGAGGCCAGCCTTGGCCAGTTCCAAATTTTTCTTGGCCTGAGCTAAGGTTTTGGCCGTAACCGCTTCGGCTCTTTTTTGTTCCACATAGGCTTTGTTCTGAGCAAGTCGCACCGCCAGAGCTTTGTCGCTTTTGTTTTTGGAATAAAAATAAAAGCTCACGCCGATAATCAGAACGATTATTATCGCCGCGGTCGAATATGCGATGAATTCTCTTTTTGTAATGACCATTTTAATTTATTTGGCGCCCGCAACCATTTCCTCCACTTTTTTCAATATGCCGTTTAAACTGTATTCCGTTTTTATAATGTATCCGTAAATACCACTTTCCATCGTTTTGGCGATATAATCCGTTTCTTCGAGCAAAGTCAGGACGATCACTTTGGCCTCCTTGCCCCACTCATCCTCGCGCAATTTTTTGAGCATCTCCAGGCCATCCATTTTTGGCATGACAAGATCGAGCAAGATAACATCCGGATGCAGTTCGAGCGCTTTTTTCAAACCTTCCTCGCCATCCGGAGCGCCAACCGCGTCAAAGCCGGAAAATTTCAGTTTGTCCACCAAGACAGTGTTCAAATTTGAATCATCGTCCACTATTAATATTTTCTTTTTATTTTCGTCTGTCATAAAAATTCTTAAAATAATAATTTATTAAAATGTCACAGTGAATGTGCTGCCTTTATTTTCCTCCGACACAAAACTAATTTTACCGCCGAGCGCATCCACTACTGATTTTACCAGATATAAGCCCAAACCGGTACCATCTTTGCCAGAAAGTCCGCGGACGTTGCCGGCGCGAAAAAGTTTGGTGAAAACTTTGTCCTGCTCGGCTTTCGGAATTCCCACTCCGTTGTCCGAAATGACAATCTGTTTTTCACTGCCAAAATCACGAAAAGCGATGGAAATTTCTCCGTCATCCGAAGTGTATTTGACCGCATTGCCGATCAAGTTTTGGATAACGATGCGCAAAAGTTTCGGATCGCTTTTGACATTTTTCAAAAGTCCGTCGTACCGCTTGTCGATCCGGATTTTTTTCCTGTCGATTTGAAGCGAGAGTTCGGACAAAACACTCTCGGAAAGTTCCTCGACATTTGTCGGTTTCGACTCGACGGACAGCTTGCCCATTTCGATTCTGGAAACGTTTAGCAAAACATCAACCAGATTGATCATTTCCTCGTTGGCCGTGCCAAGTTTGTCAACGTATTCTTTTTGCTTGTCGGTCAAAGAGCCCAAATCGCCTGAGGCCAACATTTCCGTAAACCATTTAGTGGTGGCCAGCGGTGTGCGCAGCTGATGCGAGGCCAGCGAAACGAATTCCGTTTTGGTTTGATCCAAAAGTTTCTGCTCGGTGATATCGAAAATAACCGCAAGTCCGGTGCTGGAAAAGCTGCCGGGATTTTTCATTTCGAAAATGGAAAGCAAAACCCACCTGGCGCCATTTTTTTTCGTCATCATCTGCACTTCCTGCCTGTTGATGGGCATGCCGGTTTTGTAATATCGGTGAAATTTGTCGGACTCAGCCGCAGATTCCGGCGCGAAAAGAGAAAAAAAATCCTTGTCGGCGATTTCTTCCGGCACAACCTCGAAAAAGCGCAAGGCGGCTTTGTTCGGATCGCGAATGTTTCCGTTTTTGTCGAGCAAAAGGTAAGGCACCGGCGCACTTTCGTAGAGTCGCTTGAACTGTTCCTTGGAGAGAGCCAACGATTTGGTGGCGTTCCAAACGGCCAGTTCAGAACGAGTGTTCAGGGTTAGTATCAAATAGAAAATGTAGGTAATAAGGACGACGATGGTCGCGAGCAAAATGAAAACAATGGCAAAATGCAAATCCGGCAACAACAAATCGCTTTTGAAATAATTTTCCGGATTGGCCAAAATATCCTGAATGTAATTTTTCGACTCAAAAAGAGCAATGACCAATAGTGCAAAGAAAATAAAAGTGCCAAACAGATGTTTTATGTAAAGTTTGATCCGAGGCATGAATTCTAGTTGTAATGAATTAAAAATCTCTTACGACCCAACATTTTTCCGTCGCCAGAATATTTTCCTGCTGGAAAATTTCTTCCTGCTCGTGTCTTCACGCACTCCGCAATGCGCCGGAAAAGTGTCGGCTCGACGAGTTTTTAATTCAACCTAATTATACCACGCGGGAAAATTACTTTACCTCAGTTGTCAACAGCGGCTCGGTTTTGGTGGGTACTATGTTGAAACGCAAACGGCCGATGACTTGGCCTTGCAGAGTTTCGACGTTCACGCGCCATTTTCCGGCGGAAAGGTTGGAGCTTTCGGAATACGTTCGGAAACCATTTTCTCGGCCGCCGACCAGCGGAAGTTGTATTTTGCTTTTTGTCAGCCATTTATTTTGCGCCGGATCCAAATACTGCCATTCGTGGACAATAGTGATGTTCAAATCACCCGGAGAAAAAACCGCGCTGTAGGCGTAAACCGGATCACCGGGAACTTCTTTGTAATTTTGGTAGAGCTGAAAGTATCCGCGCCAGCCCAAATCTTCGTACGCCACAAAGTAACTGCCTGTTTGATTTTTTTGAACCAGATGAAAAACACCGGCATCTTTGAGAGAAAGTGGAATGGGCGGAATAAGATTGGTAAAATATAAAAAATTCACAATAACAAAAATGCTTCCAACAGAAATGAAAATCATTTTTCTGTTGATTTCTTTCTTTTTCTTGATGAATAAAAACAAAACGTGGACATAAGCGCCCATAAAAATAATACTGGACAGGCCAGAAAGCAAAAAAATTCCTGTTCCGATTTGGTGCATCAAAATGGGCAGAAGAAAAATGGCAAATGAATACACGGAAAGAAAGAAAAGGCTGAGTTGAAAACTTAACCTGACATAATGACGTTTGAGAGATTCATTGGCCCAAAATGCCAAAGCTAAAAGAAAAATAAATGGCCAGGTGACGAGAATATCGGCGCTTCTGAAATAAAAAACCAGATAGGTCGACAAAATTCCGCCGAAGAAAAATTGCAGAATGTTGACGTACCAAAAATGCGCTTTGTGCGGATCTTTTTCGTCACCGGGCTGATTTTCGCGGATGTGAATGAGGGCAATGAAAAAGCCAACGATGAAAAGATGGGCGATAATCCAAAAATTTTCCCAGAACATGTCCACGCGCCGAAGCGTCACCGCGTCAAAAACGAAACCGAAAATAAGCGAGAACGACGAAATCGGCCGCTCATAGCGAGCATACCAGTTGCGAATAGGTTCAACAAAAGCCATGAGTTAATAATACCACGCTTCATAATAAATACATCTGGCACTGACATAATTCTCTTAGTGTGCTTAGTTAATATTATTAAATTATCAAAAAATTTCATGAATAAAAAATTAGCAATTTTTGTTTCGTCCAGTTTGGTTTTAGTTTTGTTCGCTTTCCCTTTTTTCGTTCAAAAGGCCGAGGCACTTTCGCCCATTTCGTCCAGTCTGGACATTGGTTCGACAGGCGCAGATGTTTCGACGTTGCAAACTTTTTTGGCACAGGACACGAGCATTTACCTTCAAGGTCTAGTGACCGGCTATTTCGGATCACTGACATCCGCGGCAGTCAAAAATTTCCAAAATAAATATGGAATATCGGCCGTCGGCAGAGTCGGACCGCAGACAATGGCAAAAATTAACGAACTAATTGCAAATGGTGGATTCGGCAATGGCTCTATGGGCGGCACAACTTCAATGGGACCGGGCCAAGCTCCAGCCATATCCAGTGTGGCCACTTCCCTTTCCACTCAAAACACCGGCACAACAACCGTAAACGGCGCAGTCGTATCGTGGCAAACGGACAGACCAACAACCGGAAAAGTATTTTACAGCGCAACTCCAATCATTGCCTCGGAACCAGACAGTCCGACTGTTCAGCCGACTATCGGAGGCAATGTTGTTTCGGACAACACAATAACCAACAGCCACTCCGTCACTTTGACCAATCTTTGGACAAGTGGCAACACGTCTCCGTACTATTATATGGTTGAGGCGGTGGACGCGAACGGCTACGTTTCTGTCACTTGGCCAACACTTTTGAACTCCTCCGGAGTTTCCACAGCACAGTAGATGATATATAATTAATGTGTGAGAAAGAAAAAAAGCTCCTCAAGAAATGAGCTCTGGTATGTTGTGCCGGTTTTTGTTTTGCTGGCAAGCGTTGCCGGGTTTTTGATGTGGTCAAAAAACTCGCCCAAGACATCCGTAGCACAGGGTTCAGGCGCGCAAAAAACGACAAGCACTTTTTATCCAACCCAATATTCAGACAAACACATCACACAAAACGCCATAACGACAGATCCGAAATACAAAGACGTTTCTTTCGTCAACAAAAAAGATTTTCTGGCAAATATTGTGAGCAGTCTGCCGGCTAAACCGGCGCCCAAATCCGAACCGTTTGAAAAAGGAACTTGGCTGTGGACGCCGATTTCCTACATCACGCCGGAGTACAGAGACTCTATCATCGCCGGCGCCAAAAAAGACGGCATCAAAAATATTTACATTTCCATCGACACGTATCTGGACATATATGTCATGCCAAATGGTCCGGAAAAAGATAGAGCTAAGAAAAATTTTGACGACACATTGGAGTCTTTCGTGACTGAAGCGCACAAAAACAACATGACCGTCGATGCCGAAGCCGGCTGGCAAAACTGGGCCGAGGAAGGTAATTTGTACAAACCTTTGACCGTTTTGGATTACGTTTTGAAATTTAATAAAGCGCAAAAAGAAAAATTGCGCGGTTTTCAGTATGATGTCGAACCATATATGCTGCCGTCATACCAAAACGACAAAGCAACAGTGCTTTACAACTTCGTCTCTTTGGTTGATCAGACCGCAAGTGTCCTTAAAAATCAAAATATTCAATTTTCCGTGGTTATTCCGGAGTTTTATGACAGCAAAAGCGCGGAAACGCCCGCCTTTTCTTACGGAGGAAAAAATGCGTACACCATCGACCATCTGCTTTCCGTTCTGGAACAAAAACCCGGAAGCAAAATTATCGTCATGGCTTATCGCAATTTTACCAAAGGCGATGACGGCTCAATAGATGTTTCCAGAGACGAAATAAGCCGGGCAGACGGTTATCAAACGAAAATTATCGTCGCCCAGGAAACCGGCGACGTCTTGCCTCCCTATGTCACCTTTCACAACACTCCGAAAAGCTATTACGAAAAGCAGTTAACGAATATCCATGACGCTTTCATCCAAGACAAAAGCTATGGTGGCGTCGCCACGCACTATGTGAATGCGCTATTGGAATTATAATCACATTTTACGAAACTCTATATCTGTCATTCCCGCGCAGACGGGAATCCAGAGATATACACGAAAATGTGGATTCCCGCCTGCGCGGGAATGACACAGGAACGAGTTTTTTGACTTACGATTACGACAAATGTTTTGAAACGAGCTTTGTCATTTCAAACATGTTGACAACCGATTTGCCACCGAAAACTTTTTTCAAATTTTCATCAGCATTTATATTTCGCTTGTTCTTTGGATCCTGAAGATTCTCCTTTTTAATGTATACCCAAAGTTTTTTAACAACTTCGGATCTAGGCATAGGTCCTTTGCCCACCACTGCGGCTAGCTCATCGCTAACTGCCATCGGCTTCATAAACGCTGAATTTGTTTTCGCCATAAATTTTGTTACTTATAATAATGTACCCATTATATAACTATTTCATAAATTAAGATAGAGATATCAACATATTGACATTTCCCCACTTCATTTTATTTTCACTGGAAGATATTAATATTTTCTGACCATGAAAAACACAACTAAAAATTCTTCGTTTATTTTTATTTTATTAATAGGAATTTCAGCCATATCCGGTTTTAGCTTTTCAAAAACAGCTTCGGCAGATACAAATCTGGCATCGACGACAATTTACGCCATTTCAATAGTGGACAATTCATTCTCGCCTCCAAACGTGATGATTCCGGTCGGGAGCACCATCTTGTGGACAAACAACGGGTCAGTCGCCCACACCGTCACTTCCGACAATTCCGATGTTAGCACCATGTTTAGCAGCGGATCCATCAATCCCGGCGCCACTTTCGGCTGGACATTCAATAAGGCCGGAGTCTATCCGTACTACTGTTCATTTCACGGCGGACCCGGGGGCGTCGGAATGTCCGGATCGGTCGTAGTCGGTACACCGCAACCCCCGGAAAGCCAGTCGTCCACTACGCCCGCCGGGACAGCGCCGACAATTTCAAATGTGAACCAGTCAGTAAGTGGTGACGGTACTGCGGTTACAATTACATGGACGACAGATATACCGGCAACTTCCCAAATACAATACGGACCACAACCGACAAATCTTACCTCTTCAACCACTCCAGACAACACGCTGACCACTGATCACTCCGTTACTCTTTCAGGTCTCGCGCCAAACAATACGTATTACTTCCAAAGAGTCTCAGGCAGCGACTCCGGAGCAAACACCACTTCCCCGATACAGACATTTACAACCACCGTGTCCGCAAATGGTACCACGCCTACGCCGCCAACCGGAATCATTCCGCCACCGCCAACTAACCAAGGGGGTTCGCCTGATCTCCAAGCAATCAAATATCAAATTCAGCAAATAGAACAGGAGATATTGATTATAATGGGTGAGCTTAAACAGTACCTTAATGCCAGCGGTCATGAGTTTTACGCGCCGTCGATAACCATTTAAAATAGTCAATACTTGCGAATCACTCCTTTGACGATGGCCGCCACTTTGAGTTCGTACTGCGGATAGAGCGGTGAGTATTTTTTGTTGGCTGGTTTTAGGTACGTAATGCTCCCCTTCTTTTTGTAATATTTCATTGTCCAACCGCCGTCGATTTCGGCAATGACGATGTCGCCATCTTTCGGTTCACCTTTGCGCTCAACAATAACTAGGTCGCCCTCCTTGATACCCTCGTCAATCATCGAGTCTCCCTTCACTTCCAAAAGGTATGTGGCTTCTTTATCTCGCACCAAATAATCGTTGATAGACATGGTGTCGGTCATCTCCCCGTCCACCAAAGTCGGAAATCCAGCCTCGACAAGTCCGAGCATCGGCACTTCATCGAGACCAACAGCTGGCGTCAATCGTCCTTTGGCGTCCTTTTTTACCACGCCTTCGTCCACCAATTTGTTTATCAATTTGTAAACCGCATTTTTCGATTTGAAACCAACCAGCGACATTATTTCCGCATATCCCGGCATGCGTTTGTTGCGCCTGTAAAAAGATATTATTTTATTTTTGTAGTCGTTATGCATATTGGGTACATACTATAGTATAAAAGTTGTGGCAAAACCGAGAGATCTGCCAAGCCAGTTTGCGCGGGAATTTGCGTTTTTGCGAATTTCCGAAAGTCTCTGCACGATGAATTTGTGCCGGCGAGACTCCTTTCCATATGGCAAACCTTTGATTATTTTGTGATCGATTTGATCATTCAAAACTTCCAACTCCCTTCGCAAAGTTCTTTCAAAATTTTGTTTGCTCATATTTTTTTATTGAATCACAAATTTCTTACGATCCAACACTTTTCCGTCGCCAGAATATTTTCCTGCTGGAAAATTTCTTCCTGCTCACCTCTTCACGGGCTCCGCAATGCGCCGTAAAAGTGTCGGCTCGACAAAATTTGCGATTCTTGGTTATGGTTGGTAATGCATTAAGTATAGGTGAACCTTCGTTCACCGTCAACAAAAATACCTGTGGATAACACAGTAGGAAATAGAAAAAATATTTTTGCAAGATTTCTAGGAGACAAAAGTCAGCGCTTTGCCGAGTTTGCCGGCGCGACCTGTGCGGCCGATGCGGTGAACATAGTCGTCGTGTGTAGCGGGAATGTCGAAGTTGATGACATGGCTAACGTCGGCGATATCGAGACCGCGAGCAGCCACGTCGGTTGCCACCAAAATCTGAATGGTACTGTCTTTAAATTGTCGCAAAGCTTGCTGGCGCTTACTGTGATTTTTGTTGCCATGAATCGACTCCGCCTTGAATCCGCATTCGGTCAGATTCTGCGAAAGTTTTTCCACACCGTGTTTGGTTCGTCCGAAAATGAGTACTTTGGTCAGCTCCTTTTGACAGAGCAGTTTGTGCAAGGTATCGATTTTTTCTCGACTGTCCCTGACACGCACAATATCCTGGTCGACATTTTTTGAAGTGTCGGAAGTCTTGACCGAAATGCGGACCGGCTGTCGCAAAAATTCACCGATCAGTTTTTCAACGTCCTGCGAAAGGGTGGCCGAGAAAAACAAAGTCTGTCGATTTTTCGGCATTCCACTCATCACGGCGCGCATGTCATTTACAAATCCCATGTCGAGCATTCTGTCGGCCTCGTCCAAAACAATCGTGTTGAATTCCGCCAGTCGAATCATTTTTCGGTCGATCAAATCTTTCAATCTGCCCGGCGTGCCGATAATAAAGTTATATTCGTATCGCAAATCGCGCAGCTGTTTGCCGATCGGCGCACCGCCAACGCAACAAACGGAAAAAATTTTCATTCCCGTTACAAATTCTCGCAATTCGTTTTCAATCTGAATAGCCAGCTCGCGCGTCGGTACTATAATCATGACCTGCTCTTTTCTGTTTCGCAAAATTTTGTGAATAAGCGGAATGAGAAACGCAGCGGTCTTGCCCGTGCCAGTATTGGCAATGCCAACTAGGTCGTGCCCCAAAAGAATTTCCGGTATGGTCCGATCCTGTATCGGCGTCGGCAAAACATAACCCTTGGCGGTTATCGATTTTTTCAACCTTTCATCAATTTGAAAATCTTGAAATTTATTGACCGGCGTAAAAAGGACAACCTTTTCAGTTGTTGTCACTTTATTGACAAAACGAGAAATATCTATTTTCTCGCTTTTTCCGCCTCCTCGGCGAGCCTGCCCGCGTCCGGCCATTCTGCCACCCGCCTGGCGAAACGACGAATTTCTTTTTGTATTCGTGTACATATTATATAAAGGCCAAAAGCCTGCAACTTTTGGTCTTTATAATAATCGAGTGACCAAGAATGTCCCAAATAGTAAGTGCGTACAAAAACTAGTGAGATTTAGTTACCCTGTAAGTATATACTAAATAATTTATCTTGTCAAATGAAAAATTATTCGATGCAACACTAATGGTTCATCGTGCTATGGTGGCTGGAATTTTCTTTAATCTGTTGAAAATTTAAACGTAGAAAGAATTTGATTTTGAAGTTCTGTATCATCGGCTACCGGGTATATACTGTCTTCGTTTGAACCAAATACAATTACAATTGTGTGGTGATCATTCATTGGTACTGAAAATGAAGTCCCCCAACTTCCGCCCTCTCCGGATGTGGATTCATAACCATATAAATTTCCTACCTTGACTTTTTTCATATTTTTTATTTCAGGACTATTCCATACTTTTTCATATTCAGAAGGCTCAAATTTATAAACTGTGATATAACCTCTTTTCCCTAGAGTATTTAATATTGAATTACGATTAGTAAGATTTTCAGTAAATATATTGGTAGGGTATAAAAATTCAAAATTACCATTACTTTCTTTAATTGTTTGCCAATTATCAGGTTTAATTTTTGGTGCAATAAGATTTGCATCAATCTTTAAGGTAGAGAAAATTTTTTCACCTATACTATTTCCTTTTGTGTAATATATCCAAAATAATTGATTGTTTTGGTTTGTTGTTAATATATTAGTCTGTGTATATTTTTTATCAGGAAAGTCATGATACAAATCATTGAAATTAATATCTCGAGTAAAACGATACCCGGTTCTACCGTTTAAAATAATCTGTTCAAATTCTGATACTGGCATATAATGAAGATTTGGATTTTTCTCATTTTTAAGCATGTTCCACATATCCTCAGCATAACTTTTTAAATCTGGAGTGCTTGATGAAAATTGGAGAGGAACTACATCAAGAAAACTTCTTGGATTGAAAGCATCAAAGTTATTTTGTGTAGGGACCATGTAGGAAAAACCATATTTTTCATCTGTATAGGTTCGCCAATTGCCCGTATCTATTTCGGTAGTGGTGGTTGATATTGTTGATACTACTGATTCTGTTGTGGTTTTTTTATAATTTGTATACAAAAACACGAACCCGATTATAACTACTGCGACTATTGTATACTCTATACTTTTCATGTTTTTTGTATTAAAAAATTTATTATACCCACATAGAGTTAGCAGTTCTTTCAAAAATCCCAGTCCGTAATGGCTGGGGTTTCTTTTGAATATCAGCTTTTCATATGTACACTATACATTTTAATTCATGAAGTACGGATGATGACAAACCGCCATAACTTTTTGGACCAAACCGGACCGGCGTAGGCGACACCGATGCGCGGAGTTTTTTTGATATTTTTTTGAGCGACAATTTCTCCCCCATCTTCGAACCATAATCCGCTTTTCGGAAACGCCGGTAATTTGTTCACTTCGCGTCCGATGCCAAGCGCCTTGGTCAAAGTTCCCGGACCGGAAATGTTTTGCAGTCCGCGAATGAGCACCGCGCCGGGATGATCTTTTTTTCCGGTTACCACATTGAGCATCGTGTGCATTCCGTAAACCAAGTATGCGTAAAAAATTCCGGGCTCGCCGAACATAACTTCGTTCCTTTCTGTCCGACTTTTCGAAGCGTGAGAGGCCAAGTCGTCCGTACTGTCATAAGCTTCCGTTTCCACAATCATGTACGCGGTTTGCTTCCCGCCGATTTCTCGGACCAAATATTTTCCCAACAAATCCCTGGCCACCTCCGGCGCCGGCCGGTTGAAAAAATTTTTTCTCAAAATCTTTTTCATCCAGAGATTCTAGCATTTTTAGGCCCGTTCTTCACGCCAACTTTATCCGCGCAGTATAGCCTTATAATATGAACACATTTGCATTGCTCGTTATCGCGGATGCTTTATTTTTAATCGTGACAGTTTGCGTTGTCCTGCTGACTGTCGTGTTCGCCATGGCGGGAATCAGTCTCATCAAACTTGTGAGAAGCGCTAGACGAGTCAGTCGAAACGTGCGAATGTTTCAATTACTAATTAAAAATATTATTTCTAAATTTTAATCATAAAAATTATGAAAGATTTTCACAATCACAAAGGAAATTCGTTCGGCGCATTTTTGGCCGGAGTTTTGACAGCCGTAGCTGCCGGAGGTTATTTATTTTTCGGCTCAAAAAAAGCCAGACGCAATAGGCAAAAAGTCGATTGGTGGATTGAAGACGCCAAGGAAGAAATTTTTGCCAAAATGGAAAAAGCCAAAGATTTTTCACGCGAAAAATTTGATGAAATCATCGACGGTGTCATGAGAAAATATTCCAAGTTCAAAGACTTGAAAGATGACGCCGTAGATGATTTCAAAACCGAAATGCGGAGGAGATGGGAAGAAATTCGCGAGGAGGAAGACGACGAAGACTGAAACCGATTATCTGATCGGATTTCTGCCTTGGATTATGCGAATGAGAAACAGCACGATGGCCGCCACCAAAAGCACGTGGATAAACCAACCGAAAGTGTATCCGGTGATAAGACCAAGAGCCCACAATATCAAAAGTATGACTCCTATTGTGATGAGCATAATAATTTGATTAATACTAATTAAATAATAGTAACCAACCTATGCTGAACAACACATGAAGATTTTAGTATTCAATATTTATCGGGAAAGAAATGGATTTGTCGCGAGTGGGGTCGCCTGACGGGTTGTCGTTTTTCAAAATCAAAGTAGCCGGGCCGATGTATGTTTCCGGAATTTTTATGTCCGCTTTGAATGGCACAAAATTTTCGGTCATCCAGCCCCCTTCCGCTTGGGCCGGCATTTGGGCCAAAACATTTCCGTCTTTGTCCAGAACTTTGACCGGAAAAGAAGCTTCGAAATACCACGTTCCCCTCGCCTTTCCTATGACACTAAAATCTTTTCCAACCACCGCGCCGGGAAAAGGCAAATCGACGACGATTAAATCCGCTGAAGCGTTTGTGTACGTTGCTTTGCTTTCCGGAGCGTTTGTCGTTTTCCAGTGCTTGGCGCCATATTGCAAGCCAACGGCGATAACTATTAAAACTAAAATTGCAATTATATATTTTTTCATGTTTTGTTTAATTGGTCACAGCACCGACCGACTTTACGTCATCATAAAACTTCGCCATAGTGACTTGAATGTACGGAAATAGCCAGAGAAAGCCGATTCCCAAAGTCAAAATCGAAAGCAGCGCCCAGCCGATAAATCGAAATCCCAAACAGAAATATTTCCATTTGTAACCATACATCATTTTTTTGCTTTTCTTGATGGCGTCACCGGCGCTGATTATTCCGTCGTCGTTTAAAATATAAAACACCTGCGAATATGAAATGGCGGCGATGATGCCGGGGATGATTAGCAAAAGCGCCCACAAAAGAGTGAACAAAACTACCAGCAAATAGGCCGAAAGAGCTTTGCCGAATTTTTTGAAGCCCTCGAATACCTGTTCAAGCCTGGCGTCTAGATGTCTGGAAATGGAAAGGGAAAACAAAGATATTCCCATGGCGAATGGTCCCGAAACCAAAAGTGAGATGAGCGAACCAACGCCTTTAAAACTTCCGATGGCAATGCTAATGAGCAAATAAACAGCGAATGTTCCCACCGCCAATCCCCACTTGCCGGCCAAAGATTCTCTGGCCTGCTTCATCAAATATTTGTTTTCCGTTATCATTTTATTAAATTATTTTATAAAGGGTATCGGCCCCAAGGCAAGCCTCGAGGTTTTTCATGATTTAATTATAGCACGATTTTCATGAAATTATAAAACATAACCGCCGGCGCCATGAGGGACGCAAGCGGTTAAATAATGAGAACGAAAGAGCAAGCTCACAGCCCCGAAGTCGGACAATCAGTTCCCCGCGTCCATCCAGCGCCCTTTGGCCGGGCCAGCCGAATGTCGCCTGAAAGCTTTCTTCAAAGTCTGTGAGCTGTGGAGCAAGGCTGGAACCCAGATGCTCCGGACAAGTGTTTGTATTAAAATATCATAATATTTAAAATACGTCAACCTAATTTTTGGGCAAAAAAAAGACCGGGCGCAATGCCGGTCTGGGACTTTTGGCTCACACGGTTTCGGTCAGCTGTCTCTGGAGGGGGTTTCTCCAAGCTATACGGAAACCGTGTGAGCACAAACACTTGTCTGTACATATAATATACCCACTGGTTTGTGAAGTCAAGCGGAAGTATCCACAATTAATTGCATATCACCAAACGCGATAAATTTCTCGCGAGCCGGTCAAATACATGTCTCTCATGCCAGCCATTTGCTCGTTCATTTTTTTGTTTTCTTCGCTGTCTTTCATCATCATTTCCATCCCCTTTTCGAATGCCGCTAAACTTTCATATTGGCTAACCATGACAACTCTATGATATTGCCCAGTCATGTCGGTTAAAATATTAAGCACGTTCTCGTGATTCCCCATTGTTTCTTTGAACATTTTGGCAACCTTCGAAGCGTTGCCCGGTTTGCACATAAATGTGTCGTGAATGATTATCATAGAATTTAAAATTTAATAATAAAGAAAAATTGTAACGGAAAGTAATGAAGTCGTAATGATTTTTGCAAAAGAAAATCCGCAGAGCTTGCGCTATGCGGAAATGTATTCGTAAACGGACTGAATGGTCACTCCGCTTTCCTTTAGAATGCGGGCGGCGAATAAATTGCGATGTACCAAAATTCCAAAAATCAGATACTCGGGGCCGATGTGATTTACTTCCGGGCCGACTGCACGTTCAAGTACAGATTTAAAAACCAATTTGGTTTTTTTCGACATAAGCAATTCGTTCGGCACTATAACGGATCCGTGTTGATGACTGACGCGAGAAACTATTTGACAATTGCTGCGAAAAATATGACTAAAAATCTTTCTTTCAAGAATTTCCGGCGTTTGCCCGGCCGGAAGAAATCGTCCGATCGGCACGTAATTTTCTCTCCATTGTTTCGCCAAGAGTCCCAACAAGAGATGTTCCGGTTCTACAGAACGACTATTTGTTTTATCAGCCATATACATGGCATAGGAAATGCAATACCTCGACGTATGCGTAAGCCGATTAAACATCTTGCTCTCCTTCCAATTAGAATATTATATGTATTGCAAAAAATTGCAAGCGCGGACTAATCTGCTATCATGTAGACATGAAATACTCGCGTCTGATTTTTTTGATAATATTTTTCATGATTATTTTGCCTGTCTGCGCTTTTGCGGCAGTGCGATCGCTTTCGCTTGGAATGACTGGAAGCGATGTGACAGATTTACAAAATAAATTGATTGCTCAAGGATATCTTGCCGCCGGCAACAACACCGGTCGCTTTGGTCCGCTGACCGAAACTGCCGTCAAAAAATTCCAGTGCGCAAAAAATATCGTCTGCTCAAGCTCAACCATTTCCGGTTACGGCGTCGTCGGACCAAAAACTCAAGCGGCACTCGCCGGCACACCGACCAGCCCGTCAACTGGCGGAACTCTGACGGGAAAATCTCTGACCGGACCGGCCACCGGTTCGTTTGAAATTTCCGGCTGGGTACCGGACTGGCGCGCCGCTTCCGGCACAGCCGATGTCCTTCCACACTTGAGTCAGCTCAAATCGGTCATGCCGTTTGGATATTCAGTTTCAAGCACAGGACATTTGATTGACCATGCCAAAATTTCACAAGAACCATGGTCAAGCTTCATCGCCGAAGCTAAAAGACAAAAAGTCAGAGTTGTTCCGACAGTGATGTGGGGCGACGGATCGGCTACGCAAAAAATATTGAGCAACTCCACCACGCGCATCGCCCTCGAAGACGAAATTGCAAACATGGTCAAACAAAACGGCTTCGACGGCGTCGATATCGATTTCGAAGCCAAACAATCACAGACCAGAGATTATTTTTCAACATTTCTCAAGGGTCTATACCAGCGACTCTCCGGCAAATGGGTTTATTGCACGGTTGAAGCCCGACAGCCGCTCGTCGACCGCTTCAGTCCGGGCGCCGTGATCCCCGCCGACGCCGAGGACTTTGCCAATGACTACGTAGCGATGAACAAATATTGCGACCGCGTGGAAATAATGGCCTACGATCAAGGCACGATCGATCTGCGCCTCAACCTCGCCCGCTCCGCTCCATACGCGCCGGTGGCAGACCCTGGTTGGGTTGAGGATTTGGTCACTTTAGCCGCGCAAAATATTTCAAAAAATAAATTAATCATCGGCATTCCGAATTACGGCTACGAATACGAGGTGACAAAAGTTGATGGCTCTTTCCGATACGACAGGCAGTGGGCTTTCAATCCGCCGTACGCCATGCAAATCGCGCAACAACTCGGCATCACACCTCACCGCACCAGCGCCAACGAAATCGGTTTTATTTATGATCCAAAAGTTTTGAAAGCGATGGCTCCGGCAGGCGGAAACGCGACAGTAATCCAGCAAAATACCCCGGCGTCCACCGTCGTTCAAAATCTCGGCTCGCAAGTCAACACGAATCAGCCTTTCAACTACATCACCTGGAGCGACCCCACCGCCATCGCCGATAAAGTGGCGCTGGCGCACCAACTCGGTGTCCGCGGTGTAGCCATCTTCAGCCTCGGCGGCGCCGAGGACCAAGCAATGTGGAATATTTTAAAATAAGTTGAAACTTTATTCGAAAAATACCTCGCCTGCTTTACAGCGAGGATGGACGGAGCGACTGCTTTTATTTTAAGCAAAAATAGAAACTGGTGACTATTATTATCTGAATTGAAATCGCCAACAAAATCTTCTTGAGATCATCTTTTTTTGTTGAAGGAAAATATAGATATACCGCCAAAGATAGGACATATACTATTACTGCCATGACCATGACTATGAGTAAATTTGGACCTTCAGGATCGTTGAAAAACGAGAACATCGCCCTAGAACATGCAATAGATGTTATGCCTAATATTATCAATGAAATCTTTTTTGATTTGAAATGCATATTTGTGATTATTTAGAAAATATACGGGCTGACTGTCTGGGGGAGTATCTAAACAAAACTTACCATATTATAACAGAAAACCCGCTCGTGAGAGTAGGTTTCTGCTACTTCAACACGGCGGGTGTATTACTTGGTCTGTTTGAGCAGCTCGATCAGCTCCTTGTTTTGGCGCAAGACCTCACTGTTCTGCTTCATGATGGATTCGGCGATTTGTTGCCGATTAAGGTTTCCAACCGGCTTCCCGGGTAGCGTGGGCGAGGTTTGATCCGAGATTAATGTTGTGGCTGTCGTCGGGACAACTGGATTGCTATCCATGACTTCCATTTTCGTGAGGAAGTGATCTTGGCTTTCCGAACGACAGAAAGTCACGCCTTCTGTTTTGTAGAAGATCTTGACCTCCTGCTGCTTATTCATGGCGTCCTGAACTTTGCTGGCGAGTTCATCGCTTTCGATTGTGAAGTCGAAGGCGGCTCCGAACGCTCCGTTGCCACCACTCAGACCGCCACGAACAATCTGGCCCTCCCACGTCTGGCAAAGAACGCCCTTCTTTGCGACCTTGGTGATAACGCCGATTTTCTCGCCTTGACCCGTGTCCCAACATCCCGTCGCAGCGAGCGAAAAGAGAACCGAACTTAATGCCGAAAGTAACCGTTTCATTTCCGAACCTCCTCATAAATACTATCACATGAGATATGTGTATGTCAAGTACTTCCCTGCTCGAGCTAGAACCGTGGTCGGCATTGCCCTGTAATGCTATTCTAACACTTTTTGGAAAGTCTGTCCGACGTCACTCGAGCACCCGGCTAATTCATTATTTTCATCAACGAATCAAGACATTGTGGAAGAGTATTCCACCCGCTTGAACCATTCAGGTGTCCGCCGTTTTTAATTAAAATAAGCTCGCCTCTTAATTTTTTGGCTGTTATTTCAGCATTAATAACTGGTACCCATTTATCATTGTCTCCATGAATTATTATCGTTTTTTTTATATTAGATTTAATCTTTTTAAAATCAAAGTCTTTTTTTAGAAATCCTTCTATTTTTTTATTTTTAGTTTTTTGAATTGGGCCAGAAACTAAAACAATACCTTTAACTTTAAATGCTAGTTTACTTTCTAGATACCGAAGAATGGCGGTAGACCCCAAACTGTGTCCGACAAGATAGATATCATCATCCATATTTGATTTAACATATCTTGCAATTTCCTTTATCCATTCACTACAAATAGGAGCTTCGGGTTTTGGCATGGCAAGCGAAAAAGCATAAATATCCTTCTTATCTAATTCTGTCATCAACCACCCACGCCATGCTCCATTTGGCATACCTTCAAACCCGTGTATAAGAAAAACTTTTTTATTTTTCATAAAATTTATTTTGACGCTACTTGAGCGCACAAGTACCATTGACAAACAACGCAACTCGTGCCGTGCTCGACTTGGCTGGGAGACTAGGGATCGAACCTAGATAAACAGATCCAAAATCTGTTGTCCTACCATTAGACGATCTCCCAATATTTTATATTTATATCATTTTCTCATCCAATTTACCATTTATTTAAAATATAATACAAAATCATTCTGATATTCTTAAGAATATCAGAATGTCTGTATAAATTTTAAAAATTTTTTTCCATATGGAGAAAGAGAATGGACCACGTGTTGAGCTTGATACTTTTTATTAAGCAAACCCGCTTGAACCAATCTGTGAGTATGACTGGAAATAGTTTTTACATTTCCATTGAGACCTTCTACAATTCCATCCAGAGTAATTCCATCCTCTTTAGAAACCAATAGCAAAATGCTTATCCTGTGGTGATTTGCCACACCTTTACAATATCTTTCAAGTTGCTTTGATGTTTTCATCACTTTAACTGTTATCTAACCAAAATAAGTTGAAAATTGTATTCTCATATTCTTAAGAATATGAGAATACAATTTTTTTAATTTTTTAGTTTTTTGTCAATTTTTTCTAAATTGTTTCCTATTATATTCACTAGGGCAAGTTCTAGGGGTAGTGATGGGATGTAGGCGCCAGAGGTTTGTTCCAGGGCAGTCAATAGCTCGACGAGGACTTGGGAGGAAAAAGTTGGAGCCTGCCCCGTAGCGTGCTCTGCTCTACTACTGGGGTCGGACTTGGCAAGTTTGGTGACAAAATCAAATTCTGATTCGGATAGGCTGTCTTTTATCACGCTCTCAGCACCAAAACGAACAAGCAAAACAGCCCGAGCGCTGTGCAAAATCAATTTCAAAAAAACGGACATATCGATGTTTTCTTTTGCAGCTGTATGAACAGCCGACAAACCTTTTGGCAAATCCCCTGCAGAAATTGCCGAGAGTATGTCGTGGATCAATTCCATTTTCGGCGCACCGGTGACCAAGCGAACTTCTTCTTCGCTTATTTTGGAATCCTTTGACCACGAAATTATTTTCTGCAAAATCCCCTGTGTATCGCGGAAAGATCCATCGCCGAGGAGTGCAATCAAATCAGCCGAGGATGAATCGATGGTAAAGCCTTCTTTCTTGGCAATATTCTGAGCAACTTTTTTGAGTGTCTCCTCACTCGGTTTTTTGAAAGTAAAAACTTGGCAACGTGACAAAACGGTTTCGGGAATTTTGTGCGTTTCGGTCGTGGCCAAAATAAAAACAACGTGAGAGGGCGGTTCCTCCAAAGTTTTGAGGAGTGCATTGGCGGCGGATTTGGAAAGCATGTGCACTTCGTCGAGAATATAAACTTTATATTTTGATTCGAAGGGCAGTGTGTTGACGGACTCGTTGAGCGACCTGATGTCATCAACACCAGTGTTCGAAGCAGCATCGATTTCGTAGATGTCGTTTTTGCTCGTACCGATAGCCGAGGCAAAAATACGCGCCACTGAGGTCTTGCCTGTACCGCGCGTGCCGGCAAAAAGGTAGGCGTGAGAAATGTCGCCAGATTCAACCTGCGCTTCCAAAACTTTGACCACGTGCTCCTGACCGAGCACATCACCAAACTTTTGCGGACGATATTTTCTGTACAAAACTTCTGACATATGTAACAGAATAACATTTTTTTATAACAAAAACACTCACCTCTTGCGAGAGTGAGCGGTGGGGCTCGGCAGCGACTATGGCCGAGAATGGCGCTTCTGCGCGCCGAGCCCCGTTTATATTTAAAGAACCGATGTGTGTGTTTTTTTCGCCCGCGACTTTGGTACCGGGCTTAATCTAACCCCAACGGATTTTCAGGCCGTTGGACCTGTCAGGATTAATCCTGAAAAGGCTGATATTTGGTCATATGCTCATAACGGCCATCGCCACTATTATGAGGAGAACCACACTCCTTTCTGATCCGTAAGTGGATCAAACTGTCGCGCCGGTAAGTTTGTTTGATGACCAGGCGCGACTTTTTTGTATAACTTCCCTTTTGCCATCGCCAATGGCATGTAGAGTCGGCAATCCTGCAAGCGGATTTTTTGTCCCGCACCTTGCAGACTTGACCCAAAAGGGACTCCAATTTTCGTAACTGGGACCGTCAGAGATTTCTCCTCTCTCTGCGAAGGTTTGGGGAGTCGCCATATGGACTTTTTATCGAGTTTCCTCGCCCCGGCCTGTAGGCACAGGCGTCCGCGGCGCGCCCATCTGGAAGCGCCACGTAAAATCATAACACGTGGCAAAGAGCATTTCGTTATTAAGCTTAGCATAGTGTACAAACTTTGTCAAGCACTTTCGGTAATGTGTACACACATATGGCGGGTTTTGGCCTAGAATGGCCTAATGACAACACATATGGCGAAGACAATAGGAGAAGAGAGGTTGAGGTGGGTTCTGCCCATCGCACACAGACAAGTGAAGC
>CAIOTC010000021.1 GCA_903861205.1 uncultured bacterium
GACACCTTCGTTTTTGATACGGTTGATTATTTGCTCCTTTACCTCTGGAGCGATTTTGTGTTTTTTCATTGTCTTGTATGTTAATTAATTTTGTTAATTATTATACAAGATTAGTGTATGAAATTTGGGGGGAGGGCCACTCAAGATATGTTATAAACGGCTCCGGCACGCCTCGATTAACATAATATGCTTTCAGATCGGAGTGGCTTACCGTTGAATCGATAAGCTTCAACCCGAAATATTCACCTGTTAGTGTCTCGTCTGCATGAGTTCCAGATTTAAATTGAACCAAATGGTCAACCGAAGCAACATTATTTGTGTTTAGGACAAAACCACCAGAAAGATCACCAGTCATATCCACACCACCGTCTGTTGCGCCGGTAATTGTCAAAGTTGGAGCAGTGGTATCAATATTGGAAACTGTGGCTACCGCTGAACCAGCTGTTCTACCAACACTCACAAATGTGAATGTAAATGTATCGTTGCTATTGAATGTGTGAGTCAAACCACCAACACTTGTCACTTTTACAGTCGGATCAACATTAAGCGTTGCAACAATCGGACCTTGTGTTGGAATTGTTAAATCATGATCATACGTCACAGTGCCAACTGGAACATTCTTACTTCCAGCTACAATCAATTTGAATGTAACATCCGTCGAATTTCCAGCCAAATCTTTTATTGTTCCGTGTACGGTATAAGTGCCAAGAGGAAAATCATCCGGAACGATCATATCGGATTCATTGTGTCCATTTAGAGTATACTGAGCGCCATCAAGAAGTTTTACAGAAGTGTTACCGGTTGTTTTTATGTAAGCGAAAGGCAAAGTTCCAGCCGCAGCAGAATCCAAATAACTTAGATATGGTTCAGGTTTGGTCAGATGATAGTAAGTGACCAAAGCATCTGTCTGTCCTGCAGTTGGAGTAAGGTAAAGTCCCGATACGGAAGCCATCAAATTTTCGTTAGCCACACTTCCAGTCTTGAATTGCAAAACGTGCGATAGACCGACAAATTCAGTATTCAATGTATAACCATCAGTCAAATTCCCCGCCATGTCAGAACCATCAGCAGTAAAACCGGTTACTGAAAGAGTTGGTGGAACATTGTCAACAACATGAACCATAAAACTTGTTTGCGTTGCTTTGTTGCCAGCGGTATCAGTAGCATCACATTTTACTGTTGTGTCGCCATAAGCGAACAACGTTCCGGAAACCGGCGAACAAATTGCAACAACACTTGTGTCAGCATCAGTAACTGCCGGTAATGTGTATGTAACATTTGTTCCTATTTGAGTTGGGACATAAACTGTGGCATCAGCGTGAGATGTAATTGCTGGTGGTGTATTATCTACTATAATTGTCTTACTTGTGTCCGTTGTTGTATTTTTTGCTGCGTCTTTTATTACTATTTTTATTGTATATATTCCATCTGGTACTAACGTTCCCATAGTATTATCTTTACTATTTCTTCCGTACCATATTTTTGCACCAGGATCTTTTGCGGTTCCAGACCAATCAACTATGACCGTTGCGCCAGACATTATTGATATGTCATAATCTGATTCTTCTGAAAAAGCCAAATCAATACTTGTTGAGTCTTTAACTCCATCACCATTTTTAGGTGAAATTACCACATTGCTTATCTTGTATGTTGTAATCGTCGGTGCAACATTATCAACAACATTAACTTTGAACATTGTTGGAGTTGCTGAATTTCCGGCAGTATCTTTTGCATTACATGTTACGGTTGTCTGTCCATAAGCAAATGTCGAGCCAGAAACCGGCAAACATATTGCCACAAGCCCTGTGCTGTGGTTATCAGTTACAGTTGGAAGAACGTATGTTGCAGGCGAAGCAGTATTTGTAGAAACATTCACAGTTACATCCTCATGAGTCGCAATAACAGGAGCCTCTCTGTCAACCACAAACTCGGCAGTCAAAGTAAGTGAATTATTCGAGTTATCCCTGAATGTTGCAACTAGATCATGCGTGCCATCACTAAACACAACTGGAGTTCCTGGAACATATGACCAAACTCCGTTTGAATAATGCATCACTCCATTTGGTTCGCTCAAACCATCAATAAACACTGGAACATCCGTCTTGTTCAAATCCAAGTCGGTTACGGAAACACTAAGTGAGGTGAAGACATCACTTCCCATAAGAGGTGTTGGAATCGTATAATTATTTTCAACTGGCGAAACTGGATTATTTGACGAATGATTGACCGTTGACCATGTCAGATTTCCAGCAACTGGAGCAATAACATCTGTAACATTGAATGACTGTGTGACAGGAGTTGCGGTATTGTAGTTATCATCACCGATTTGCTGTGCGGTTATTGCGCAAACACCTACACCAACAATGTGAACGGTGCTGCCAGAAACAGTACAAACCCCTGACAGATTTGCAGTGAATACTACTGCCAAACCGGAATCAGCTGTTGCACTTACAGAAAAATCAGAATCGCCAAGATGTTTGTCACCCAACGCAGAAAATGATACTGCCTGATCAGCTTTTAATACATTTATGGAAACAGATTTTGTCGCTGAATTATAATCTGAAGTTCCAGCAACCGTGACTGTCAAAGTCTGGCTAAGTCCAGCGTTAAGTTTTGTCCCAGAGACGGGAGAATATGTCAGAACGCCAGCAGGAGTTGCACCGGACACTGAGACAGTAGCATTTAATTGTGTGTCACTCAAAAGTGTTCCATATGTAATGTCCGCAGGATTTTCCCAATTTATCGTTTGGTCCGCCTTTAGAACATTTATTTTGACTGTTTGGGTAACTGGATTGTAGTCATTCGTATCGGTCGGAGTGAATGTAACAGAAAGTGTCTGTGACGAACCAGCGCTCAACGTCGCTCCAGCAGCCGGACTGTATACGAACACACCAGAGAGAGTTTGGTTATCAACACCCTTCGCCGACGCGTTCAACTGACTATCACTTAATGCTGTTGGATATGTAATATCTGAGGGGTTGAGCCATGTTACTTTCGGATCAGCTTTAAGAACCGCGATGGTCTGAGAAACATCATTAGCTGAATTGAAATTATTATTTCCTGCCTGTGACGCCTTAACTATAATGTCGCCAACACCAGTAATTGTGACGACTTTTCCGGACAAAGTGGCCGGGCCAGAAACAAGATAGAATGTAACTGGTAATCCTGAAGAAGCTGAGGCAAGCGTTGTCAAATCAAACGGTGCATCGCCGAATATTTTTGCGGCTATAGCAGGAAAGCTTATTGTTTGATCAGCCCAGGTATGTATTCCGTAGCTTGTCGAGTACGAGCCACCGGCTTTACCAACCGGAACTTTGACTTCAACCGTTATTTGGATTTGTCTGCCAGCTAAAATAGGATCGATGTCACCAGTCAGATTCATAGCGCTAGAGTACGTATTTGCGTCAGAAATAGTTATTGGGTTTATCGCAGAACTGGCATTCGATGATTGAATTGAATAGAACCTGATATTATTTTGTGCAAG
Organism: uncultured bacterium; assembly: GCA_903861205.1. Classification (GTDB taxonomy): domain Bacteria; phylum Patescibacteriota; class Minisyncoccia; order Phycocordibacterales; family DATDWN01; genus CAIOTC01. The sequence continues at coordinate 3,485 of CAIOTC010000021.1, forward strand.
AATTGTATCCGTTCCATTGAACCAATTATCAAATTTCATTTTCAAAGTGGTTTCGCTTTCCGGAACAGTAACTTCAAAAACCCACCTCCAGCCATGTTCAAACGTATCGTCCGCAATCGCGTATGTTTGCACAGCGGTAATTTTTGTCACTCCGTAAGCTGGAACGATATCTGCGCTCGCCAGATTCGGGATAAAAAAACCACTGGCAATCAAAGCAACAGCGGCAAAAGCGACAAAAGATTTTTTAATAAAAGATTCGAGACGCAAATAATTACTTTTCATATTAATAAATTAATAAAACTTTTTAATAAATTTTTAACATACCAAAAAAGACTGGAATTTTTTCCATCTTTTTTCAAAAACGAGACTGCTTTAAGTCTATATCCTCACAAAAAGCAGTCAAGACTGTCCATGAAGTATTTTCCGTGCTCAAATTAAACTACCAACGGCAGTGCCACTTTGACCACGGTTCCCTTTCCAATTTCACTTTGAACGTCAATGTGACCGTTATGTAGATCGAGGTGGGATTTGACAATCGAAAGTCCGAGACCGGAACCATGAGTACCATCACCGCTTTTGGCCCGATAAAACGGTTCGAAAATGTGCGGCAAATTTTCTTTTGAAATTCCAACTCCGGTGTCGGAAATGGCCACCACAAAATATTTTCCTTTTCTATCGATGGAATAGTTGACGCTGACCGATCCGCCGTCCGAAGTGTAGATAATAGCGTTGTGGATCAAATTATAAAAAGCTTGGCTTAGCATGAAATCGTTGCCGGAAATCAACATTTTTTTGTCGGCATGACCGGTTAAAGAAAGGTGGATGTGTTTTTCGTCCAAGACGTGCTTCATTCTTTCGACTTTTCTGGCCAAAATGTCCGGCAAATAAATTTTGGTAAAAGTAATATTGGAAACGTGGCCTCTCGAATAAGCCAGGAGATCGTTCGAAAGCGCTGTTAAAAGATTAACCTCCTTTAGCGTGTCGGATATTATTTTGCGTGATTCCTCGGCCGACAAATCTTTTTTCCTCAAAGAAACTTCGATGCCGGTTTTCATGACGGCCAGCGGCGTGCGAAGCTCGTGCGAAGCGTCGGCAATGAACCTTTCTTGTTTTTTTATGAAAGTTTGGATCGGTTCGAGCGTTTTTTTGGTCAGGAAAAATCCGACCACGACGACGATGACCAGCACCACGCTGTCACCGAGAAAAATCAGATTGCGAATAATGCCTTCGGCTTTGGAGAGTACCAAACCGCGCACGGCCGGATCCAAGATCGTGTCCTTGGCCGAATCCGTCAGTCGGCTGAGCAGGCTTCCGTACAAAACGTAGCTGAAGGCGCACAGAAAGACGACGGCCAAAAGCGTGTAAAGCACCGTCAAACGCACTCTCGTGACAAAAAATTCATCGCGCCGCAATTTAGACTCCCATCGTGTAACCCACTCCGCGGATCGTTTGTATAAGTTTTCCATTATCGTGTAATTTTTTTCTTAGATTTTTTATGTGGACGTCAACAGTGTTGCTAAAGGATGAATCCGCGAAATCCCAGGCGTGAGCATACAAAGTATCGCGAGTGATCACTTTATTCACGTTTCGCATGAGATATTCCAAAACCATGAACTCTTTCAGTGTCAGCGACAATTCCTTGGACCGGAACTCCGCGCGTCTGTTGGTGGTGTCAAGCGTGATGTCGGCCACCGTCAAAACATCGTGAGCAAAATTTTTCGGTCGCCGCAACAGAGCGTGGATTCTCGCCACGAGTTCGTCGAACTCGAACGGCTTTGACAGATAATCGTCAGCACCGGCATCGAGACCCATCACTTTGTCGTTCGTCGTATCAAGCGCTGTCAGCATGATGACCGGAATCCTGATGTCGGCATTACGCCAAGCCAGGCAAACCGCCGCGCCTTCCTTTTCCGGCAGCATTCGATCGAGAACGACTAGGTCATATTCGTCGCGGTTAACGGAAATCCTCCGCTCCGCCGACGCCCCGTCGTACAAACAGTCGACCGCAAACCCTTCTTGCTCCAAACCCATTTTAATTGTATCAGATAACTTTTTATTGTCTTCTACTAATAGTAATTTCATATTTATTTGTTAGCTATTAACATAGGCTCATATTATAACACCAAACATGAACAGTTCATGAAGTTGACAACTTTGCCGATTTTGCCTAACAAAAACCCAGTTACTTGGAGAATAACCGGGTTTTTGTCTTCTATTTATATGAGGTTTTTAGAACTAAAATTAGAGGGGTCGTTTTTGTTGGTATGTTAGAGGTTCATCTCTTGGTTAGGTTTTGTCTATTCTATCTCCTGTCGGCGCCCTAGCCTTGGGAATGAGATTAAATCGACCTTTCAAGATGTGCGACGAAACAAATATTCCTGCGGTTACAATGCTGAACATGATAACTATATTCATATTTGTGCCAAGACACTTTTATTGCTAGACCCTCACGCATGGACGGATTGCGCGGGAGTAATGACACTGTACTCCTCGTCCGTGAATTTTATATGAATTTTTTATTTTTTTTCAAAAATAATTTTTTGTGTTAGAGTTTGTGAGACGCGAGTGTAGTTTAGTGGTAGAACTGGTGCTTCCCAAGCATCGGGCGCGAGTCCGATTCTCGCCACTCGCACAAAACTCACGTGGTAGCATGCTTTTTCGTCGCCAGAATAAATCGCTGCTGCGATTTTTCTTCCTGCTCATGTCTTCACGCATTCCGCAATGCGCCAAAAAAGCATGCTACCACGTGAGTTTTTTCAGTATTACGGATTGACAATCACCTTTCCTTTAGCAGACGGGTTGTCGTGGTTGTGATATCCCCACGTGCCAACTTTTTGGAATGTAAATGTGTAAGTTTTACTGCCTATTTGCGAGCTTTTGGTCTGATCAAACTCCGGATAGTCCGTGTGTGTCGGATGAGGATCCGAGGCCACATTCATTTTGCCGGTACTTTGATTTACAAAAGTCACTGTGTCGCCTTTTCGAATAGTTATAGTACTCGGACTAAAACTTTTGCCGTTATAAGTGACGGTCATTTGGCTTTTTGTTGTAGTTGTCGAAGTCGCCACATTTGTACTAAAAACTGTTCCGGTCGAATTATCCCCTGCTTGATTTTGAGCGGCATTTTGAGCCCGACTTCCAACATAAAAAAACGAGCCGATAATAATCAGCACTAAAACTGCAACGATAATGGCGTAATTTTTGTTCATCAACAAAAGTTATCATGAGTTGATGAAATTTATAGCAAATTTGGCGGAGGGTAAGGGATTCGAACCCTTGGTGGTGTAACCCACACACGCTTTCCAAGCGTGCTCACTAGACCGCTATGAGAACCCTCCAAATTACAATTGATTATACAGAAATTTTTATAAAAAGATAATAGCCCCGAGGGGCTATTTGGGTTTGTAAACAGACTCGAGAAAAATTCTTTTTTCGAAACCGCCGCGCCGTTTTAATTTTTCCAACCTGACAGCTTCGACGTTTTCCGGAATTACTCCCCTTGATTTGAACATAGCCAAAACAACTTCCATCATATCAGCTGCTTCAGAAACGATTTCGCAGTGATCATTTGCGCAGTAAAATTCTTTCAATTCTTCGTTCAGTTTTTTGATCAGAGCTTTAATATAATCTTTATTGCCCAGCCGACACGTTTTCGGCACGGCACCTTTTTTGGTAATGATTTCCGGAATTTTATCTCTGACGAGTTTGTTATATTTTTTCGGCACAAGAACCTCCCGGCACACCATAGCACAAAAATTGGGCGCTACCAACTTCCAGAGGAACCGCCGCCGCCGGAAGAACCCCCGCCGAAACCGCCAAAGCCTCCGCCTCCAAATCCGCCGCTTCCTCCGCCGAAACCTCCACCACCGAGAAACCACGGAGGCCGCGGTCCGCCATCTTTGTGATTTTGGTAAGCGCGCGAAACTAAAAAGTCAAAAAGTAATCCGAAACCAACAAGCAAAATGAAAACCGGAATGGCCACGAGAAGCGAGTGAATTAGAAACAACCACAAGCCAACGCCAACGACTCCGCCAAGCACGCCTCCAGCCCACCAGGATTTGGAACGAGCCAGAATGGCGCCGACCCATTGCAAAACGATAAAGCCGACAATGAAAATAAATTGCCAGTTCCAACCGCCGGAATTTTGCTGCGGCTGGTAATCCTGCGGGACAATTTGCATTCCGCCGAGTGCCGTGATCATTTTGTCCACCGCGCCGTTTATACCGCCGTAATAATCGCCCGCCCGAAATGCCGGAGTAACAACGTCTTGCTGAATGTAAGACGTGCCGATGTCAGTCAAATCGCCTTCCACGCCGTAACCTGTCTGAATACGCGTTTTGTGCTCGTCGAGAGAAATCAGAAAAAGCACACCATTATTTTTGTCTTTTTTGCCAATTCCCCACGCCGTGAAAATTTCCTGGGCCACGTTTTCGATCGTGTCGCCGTCAAGCGACTGAATTGTCACTACCGCGATCTCGTTGGTCGATTGCTTCTCATACGCCTCCAGCTTTGTCTCCAACGCCGTCACCTGCCCCGCCGTCAAAATTTTCGCGTAATCCTGGACAAAACCGGTCGGTCTGGCAGGTATAGTAAAAGCCAACACTGAAAGTGGTAAAAGAAAAACTGTGAGAACTATAATTTTCAATTTCCAATTTCCAATTTTCATTGAATTTTCAATGAGTCAATTTTCAAAAAATAATCACTGAGCAAATTTCGTTGAACAATAACAATTTTGGAGACTCCGGACGCCGGCGGGCGGAGGCTTGAGGAATTTTTCAGCAGAAAAATATCCGTGCTCCAAAATTGTTATTGTTCAAAAGAAATTTGCGATCGTAAATTAGAAGTTAACTGTCGGAGGAACGTCCGCCCCAGTCGGTGCCTGGAAATACGCTCTCTCCTTCACGCCAAAAATCCCCGCCACCAGATTCGTCGGAAATTGCATGACATAAGTGTCAAATGTTTTGACTTTGTCGTTATATTTTCCTCGCTCCACGGCAATACGGTTTTCGGTGCCTTCCAAAGTGACCAGCAAATCTCGGTAGGCTTGCTCAGATTGGAGTTGCGGATAATTTTCGGCGATAACGAGGAGTCTCCCCAAAGCCGATTCAACTTCTCCGGCCGCGGCCGCTTTCTGATCCGGTGTTACCGCTCCGCTGTATTTTGTGCGCGCGTCTGTGACCAACTTGATAGCGTCCAAATCCTGCTTGGCCGCGCCTTTGACTGTGGCCACAACGTTTGGAATCAAATCCAATCGTCTCTGAAATTGATTTTCCACCTGGGCCCATTGGCCGTCGATATCCTGGCCAAGCACGATGAAATTATTGTATTTTGAAACTCCCCAACCAACGAGCAAAGCCAAAATAACTACAACCAAAAGCCAGCCCCAGTTTCTTTGTAAAAAATTTTTTTGCGGTTCCATATAAAAGTAAATAATTAATTAATAATTTTTGATAATTAGCGGTATTATATCACACCTTGACCCTGTGATATTGTCCAAAGGACACCTATATCACAGGGTTGACTTGAATGCAAATAGAGTGTAGTGTAATCGCGGAGGATTTTATGACAGACAAGAAAGTTTGGGACGCGTTCTTTGTGTTGAAAAAATATATTGAAATCTATAATTTGGAACAAAATCGAATAAAAAGATTGGCAATTATAAGCGAAACCATCATTTTTTTGCAAGCGCAGCTAGGCGAGCAATATCGTGATTTTTTGGATTTTGCTTTCCCAGAACATGTTCCGGGCGTGGGAAATAACGTGATTCGAAGCCTTGGTTTGCCGGAGAAATTTAAAATATTTCTCAAACTTCACAAAACCGCCCCATGAGGCGGTTGTTTTTTACAAATTACACCACATTTTAAAAATTACAAAGACGGCCATTGTAATTTTATTTTTGTGTTATAATTTAGTAATCCATTCCTCCCATCGGTGGCATCGGCGGTCTCTTCTCCTCCGGTTCCTCGGCAATGGCCACTTCGGTGGTCAGTAAAATCGCCGACGCCGACGAAGCATTTTGCAAACCAGTACGCGTCACTTTGACTGGATCGATGATACCGGACACAAACATATCTGAAACCATTTCGTCTTTGAGCGCGTCGTAGCCGCCACTTCCCTTTTCAGCTTTGACTTTTTCCAAAATAATCGAGCCGTCGCCTTTGCCGCCATTGACCGCGATTTGTCGAAGCGGTTCCTCACAGGCTTTCAGCACAATATTATAACCAACGACAAATTCTTCTTTTTTATCCTGAGCCTTAAATTTTGAATCAACTGACTGCGCCGCTTTGACCAGCGCCGTGCCGCCGCCGGTCACAATTCCCTCGGCGATGGCCGCTTTGGTGGCATTGACTGCGTCCTCGATTTTCAGTTTCAAATATTTCATTTCCGTTTCCGTGGCCGCGCCGACACGCACCACCGCCACTCCGCCGGAAAGTTTGGCGATTCTTTCCTCCACTTTTTCAACATCAAATTTTGATTTCAAGGTGTCCTTTTGTTTTTTGAGCTGAGCCACTCGTTTATCGATGTCCGTTTTTTTGCCCTTTCCTCCCACTATAATAGTATTGTCTTTGGTCGAAACAACTTTTGAAGCTTTGCCGAGCACGGACAACTCCACCGTTTCCAGTTTCAAACCGGTTTCGTCGGAGACAACCTGCGCGCCGAGCACCACCGCGATGTCGGCCAGCATATCTTTCTTTCTGTCGCCGTAGCCCGGCGCTTTGACTGCCAAAATATTAAAACCTCCACGCAATTTGTTGAGCACAAATGTGGTCAGAGCTTCGCCGTCCACATCATCGGCAATAATAACCAAATCTTTTTTGCCGGTAGCCGCGATTTTTTCGAGCAAAGGCAAAATATCTTTGATCGCCGAAATTTTCTTGTCAGTCACCAAAACAGGTGCGTCTTTGTACTCCGCCTCCATTCTTTCCGTGTTCGTCACAAAGTAAGCCGAAACGTAACCTTTGTCGAATTCCAAACCTTCCACCACTTCGGATTCCACACCGAATGTCGGCGATTCCTCCACCGTCACCACGCCGTCCTTGCCAACTTTTTCGATCGTGTCAGCAATTATTTTTCCCAGATCCTCCGACTCGGCCGCCACCGTCGCCACCTGGCGAATCTCATCTTTTGTTTTGATCGGTTTGGAAATATTTTTGAGCGCTTCCACCACATCCTTGGTAGCCGATTCAATGCCGGCGCGAATGCCCATGACACCGAGCCCCATGTTGGTGTGCTTCATTCCCTCAGCTATAATAGCCTGCGCCAAAATGACCGAGGTGGTCGTACCATCGCCAGCCACTTCGTTTGTTTTGGTGGCCACTTCTTTCATAATCTCCGCTCCCATGTTTTCGAATTTGTCTTTGAGCGAAATTTCCTTGGCAATGGAAACGCCGTCGTTGGTAATCATCGGCGCACCGTAGCCTTTGTCAAGAACGACATTGCGCCCCTTCGGCCCGATTGTCACTTTAACAACATCGGCAACCTGATCAATTCCGCGCTTGAGCGCCTTTCGAGCTTCTTCGTTAAAAATAATTTGTTTGGACATGGTTTTAGATTAAAAAAATTTTTAATTTAGAATTTTTAATTTTTATTGAATTTTCAATGATAAAATTTTTAAATTGAAACATTTTAAATTCATTTTAAATTTTAAATTAAAAATTTTAAATTTTATTTGAGCACCGCGAGAATGTTCTCCTCTTTTATCAAATAATATTCCTCCCCATCAACAGTGATGTCATCATACCCGTATTTCGAAAAGGCCACGATGTCGCCAACAGAAACAGAAACCGGGATTCTTTTGCCGTCATGCCACTCGCCTGGACCGACAGCAATAACCTTGCCCTGCTCCGATTTTTCTTTCTTGTCAGCGTCCGGCAAGATAATCCCGAAATTATTTTCCTTTCCGCTTTTCTTGTCCAATTCCTCCTTTGTAAAAGGTTTGATCAAAATCCTGCTCCCGAGCGGCATAATTCCTGATTTGCCCGAGGCAACCCCTAGGGCAACTTTTTTACGCAAGGACTGTCCTTGCGAAACTTTCTTTGCTTTCTTTTTTAGCACTTTTTTGGCCATATCTATAATAGTTAGTTGTTAATGGTTTTTTATACGCTCAAAATATACGTTAATTTGGCACTATATTCAACTTGACAAGAAATACCATAAGGTGTATAATAAGAGCAGAAAGAAAGGTGCCCACCATGGCGGATACGGATGACAAAATTCGAGAATTGACACAAAATCTAGATGTATACCGCAAAGCAATTGACAGCCTCAGCGAGTCGAACGACAAGCTAATGGCACAACGTGACGGTGCAGTCGCCGAGATCGAACACCTGCGCGAACAACTGGAACTCTCGGGAAGAAAAACGGCGGAATACCAGGAGTACGAGACCGCTTGCCATAAAATCTTCAATGTCCAGATGTTCGTTAACGAGCTGGTGACCAAGAAAACGTGGTTGGTTCGCGGAGTATATGTGATCAGCCGGCTCAACCAAATTCTCAACAGCAATGTAACTGTCACCGTCACCGGTGTCGGCAGTAGCATCAAGAAAAGCTAACGGACTTGATTTCCGTCAGGGCACGACTTGCGAGTCGCGCCCTTTTACTTTACCCCAACCACCCACCAAAACTTATGAAAAAACATTCAAATTCCAAAGGTCTGGCCTTTGGTGCCCAATTTCCCAAGGCCAGACCTTGGGTGCGAATGCAAAATTCACCACTAGCAAATTCCGCTAAGAAAACTCATTTTGGGCGCATTGCGGAGTGCGTGAAGACACAAGCAGGAAGAAAATTTTCAGCAGAAAATTATTCTGGCGACCAAAATGAGTTTTCTTAGCGGAATTTGCGGTTGTTGCAAAAATTTCAAAATAATATATACTACATTACATCATGAGTTTATCTCATTTTATCGCATACAGTCAGATCGTCCTGTCGGTTCTCCTGATGATCGGCGTTCTCCTCCAACAATCCGAAGCCGGCCTCGGCGGAGCTTTTGGCGGTGGAGACGGTTTTTCGTCCGGAAATCACAGCAAGCGCGGAGCGGAGAAATACATTTTCGTTGGTACAATAATCATATCAATTTTGTTTGCGGCAACATCTTTCTCATTACTACTTTTATAATTATCAAGCAGTCAAAAGTCCATCAAGTCCGTAAAGTCTAAAGTAAATGCATCTGACTTTATAGACTTTTGACTTTATGGACTTTCTAACTTTTCATTCTCGTGTTCACTTCTCTCCTTGATTTATTCAAAAAACACTTCCACCTTCCCTACGCCGGCAAAGTTAGGCGGGTTATTTCAGCGTTTTCCTTGACCGAAAAAGTAATATTTTATTTTTTCGTCGCCCTTCTTTTCCTTTCCGGCATGTCGCTCATGTGGCAAGTCAACAAATCGCTCCTCGTTTCCGTTCCTGACTACGGCGGAAGCTTGACCGAGGGTGTCATCGGTTCGCCACGATTTATCAATCCGCTTCTGGCCATTTCCGACACCGACCGCGATTTGACCTCCCTCATTTATTCCGGACTGCTCAAAGTCAACCCGGACGGAACGCTCGCGCCGGACCTGGCCGAAAAATACACCATCTCGGACGACGGACTGACTTACACATTCACGCTCAAGAAAAAGGCGGAGTTCCAAGACGGCACGCCGGTCACAGCCGACGACGTAGTTTTCACCATCGAAAAAGCCCAGGACCCGACGCTCAAAAGTCCGCGCAAGGCCAACTGGGACGGAGTGACAGTTAACAAACTCGACAATCTGACAGTCCAGTTCATTTTGAAACAGCCATACTCGCCGTTCATCCAAAACGCCACGCTCGGCATTTTGCCAAAGCATATCTGGAAAACAGCCGGCGCCGACGAATTTCCTTTCAGCCAATTTAATGTTAACGCGGTAGGCTCCGGGCCGTACAAAGTCGGCAGCATTACTTACACCAGTGGCGGGTTGCCGAGCGAATATCATTTGGTCGCTTTCAAAAAATATGTTTCGGGTGAACCGTACATTACGGATCTGACCGTCAAGTCGTATCAAACCGAAAAAGACGCAATCACAGCCTACAACAACGGCAACATCGAAAGCTTGCATGGCATCTCACCGGAAAATTTGACCGGTTTGAAAATGGGTAGCGGTCAAGCGATAGTTTCCCCTCTTCCGCGCATTTTCGGAGTTTTTTTCAACCAAAACACCGCGCCGGTTTTCGTCAACGCGGAAGTGCGGCAAGCGCTGGACATGGTGACCAACAAAGATGAGATCATCAAAGAAATTCTGAACGGCTACGGCCAGGCAGTCGACGAGCCAGTTCCGCCAAAAAAGATTGCGGATAAAAGTGTTTCAACGTTTGACGAAACAACTCAAATAGCCAAAGCCAAAGCTTTGCTCACGGCCAAAGGTTGGAAGCAGAACGCCGACGGAATCTTCGAGAAAACGGACAGCAAAAAGAACACCACCACGCTGGCCTTTTCCATTTCGACCTCGGACGCGCCGGAGCTGAAAAAAACGGCGGAAGTTTTGCAAAACGAATGGCAGAAAATCGGCGCGCGAGTGGACGTCAAAATTTTCGACATTAGCGATCTCAACCAAAATATCATTCGTCCGCGCAAATATGACGCTTTGCTTTTCGGAGAAATCATCGGTCGCGACACCGACCTCTTCCCATTCTGGCATTCATCGCAGAGAGTTGACCCTGGGCTCAACATTGCTTTGTACACGAACCTCAAAGCCGACAAAATTTTGGAAACGCTCCGCAAAACAACAGACCAAAGCAAACAACAAAGCCTTTACGACAGCTTCAACAAAGAAATTGATTTGGATACGCCGGCTGTCTTTATTTATTCGCCATATTTCATTTACATAGTTCCGAAAAAAGTAAACAACATAGAGCTCGGCCAGCTAGCCACCCCAGCCGAAAGGTTTGAGAACGTTTCGGAGTGGTATATCGAGACGAGCAATATTTGGAAAATATTTACAACCCGGTAGTAGAAGTCGGCATTGTGCGAAGCACAAAAACAGATGCCGACTTCACTACAGGGTTAGCCCTGTAGTGAGCTTCGCTCTACTACTGGGGCAAAAAATGATTTTCAATTTTAACTTTATAACTTTCAACTTTATAACTTTATAACTAATTTATTATGATCCCCACACAACACACACCGCGCGTTGAAAGAAACCCGCGAACACCCAGAGGAGGCATGAAGCGCTCATATTCGCGCAGGGATGTGCCGTTCAAAATGACCAGAAAAACAGCCGATGTCATCCCAACTTCGGCCGGCGACAGCATCCGCATCATTCCGCTTGGCGGAGTGGAAGAAATCGGCCGAAATATGACTTGCATCCAGTACAAAAACGACATTTTGGTCGTTGACGCCGGATTCCAGTTCAAGGACGATGACAGCCCGGGCGTCGATTACATTTTGCCAAACACCAAATATTTGGAAGACAACAAAGATAAAATCCGCGGAGTTTTGATTACCCACGGCCACCTCGACCACATCGGCGGCATTCCCTACATCATGGATCGCATCGGCAATCCGCCGATTTACACTCGTGCGCTAACTTCCATCATGATCCGCAAGCGCCAGGAGGAATTTCCGCATTTGCCGGCCCTCGATATTCGCGTGGTCGAAAAGGAAGACGCCATTCGCCTCGGCGATTTGAAAGTCAGATTTTTCTCGGTCACTCACACCATTCCGGATTCGATGGGCATCATCATCGACACTCCATACGGCGCGATCGTCACACCTGGTGACATCAAACTCGACCACGTTGACGGCATTCCAAAGGAAAGCGAAGAAAAAGAGTACGCTAGATTCGCCCACGAAAATGTTTTGCTTCTCCTCATGGATTCGACCAACGTCGAAAACCCGGGCTTTTCCACACCCGAATGGCTGGTGCACAAAAACCTCGACGAAATTATCAAAAACACCAAAGGGCGCTTGGTCATCGGCACTTTCGCTTCCCAACTCGAGCGCATCATCAAAATCATTCAGATTGCTGAAAAGTACGGCAAGAAAGTGGTCGTCGAAGGCCGCAGTATGAAAAACAACATTGAGATTGCTCTCAACATCGGAATGCTCAACGTCAAAAAGGACACGATCATTTCAACCGAGCAGATGGAAAATTATCCGCCGGACCGCATCATCGCCCTGGCTACCGGAGCGCAAGGCGACGAATTCGCCGCGCTAATGCGCATGTCCAACAAAACGCACAAATATTTCAAGATTACTCCGCGCGACACGGTTCTCTTGTCCAGCTCGATTATTCCCGGCAACGAAAAAGCGGTGGAAAAATTGAAAGATAACTTGGCCAGGCAAGGAGCAAAAATAATCCACTACCGCTCGTCCGACGTTTACATTCACTCGACCGGCCATGGCAACCGCGGCGAACTGGAATGGCTGCACAAAAAAATCCATCCGAAGTTTTTCATTCCGATTCACGGCAATCATTACAGACTGAAAATTCACGAGGACTTGGCTCGTTCCGTCGGTATGCCGCCTGAAAATATTATCGTTCCGGACAACGGCACCATCATCGAAATCCAAGACGGCGGCAAAAAAATTGTCCGCCTGAAGGAGCAGGCGCCAAGCGGCATGGTCATGGTTGATGGCTTCTCAATTGGTGACGTCCAGGAGCTGGTCATTCGCGATCGCAAAATGCTGGCCCAGGATGGCATGTTCGTCATCATCGCTTCGATCAACACCAAAACCGGCAAGCTGAAAAAATCGCCCGACATTATTTCGCGCGGTTTCGTTTACCTCCGCGAATCGCAGGAACTTCTCGGACAAGCGCGCCTAATCATCAAAAAAACCGTCGAGGATAGCACCCGCGGAATGAATCCAATCAACTTCGACTACGTCAAGTCAAACGTCTCCGACGCCGTCGGCCGATTTCTCTTCCAAAAAACCGCCAAAAAACCAATAGTCATTCCAGTGATCTTAGGGGTGTAAATTCCACCGAGGCAAGGCCTCGGTAAATGGCTCAACCAAGCCCCCTTATTCGTTGACACCCGGTGTCCACAAATTTGGGGTTTTGAGTGTGAAAACTACTGACGATTTTTCCTTTATTTTTTCAGTTGGAGGAGTTGGGCTTGGAGTTGCAGGACCATTTCGGTCAGTTGTTTTATCATGGCGACCATTTGCTCCACCGTCATTGAAGATGTTCCACATCCGGAATTTTTAATGTCATTATTTATTGTCGCAAAAGTTGTTTTGCCAACGCTTCCCCAGCCAGTTGTGGCGGCCGATCCGGAGCAAACGATTCCCTTGTCGCACTGATATTTTTGCAAAGCGGAAACAGTCATCTGTCCGAAATAATCTGTCGGAACTGCTACAATCAAGTAATTTTTTTGTATCAGAAATTTTTGCAAATTAAGGACGGCGGCGCTTCTTGTGAAAGGAACAACTGTGTTGGAAAGAGGTGTAAGTGAACCTCCAGTCGAACAAATATTGCCGGCTGATCCGCCGGAAGCAGAGGTTTGGGTTTGAGCCGGAGTGGAAACGCCAGATGTCGCGCTGCCGAACATCGCTTCCCTAGTTCGCGTGCCAAGCACGCCGTAGCCGGTTGTTTCGGGCGAACCGGAACAAACAATCCCCTTGTCGCATTGAAATTTTTGGACGGCCGACTGCGTCAAATTTCCATAATAATTTGTCGGCACAAGCGTACTTGGCAAATAGCCGAGAGCGATCAGTTCTTGCTGAAGAACAATAACGTCATCGCCGGTCGAGCCGATGGCAAGCGAGCGAGTAATGGCTGACGAGCTCGTGTTTGTCGTTTGCTGTTGTGTTTGATTTGTCTGACTGGCGTTTTGATCCGGAGAAACGACAACTTGACTCTGACTGGCCAGTGGCGTGGCCGAAATGGTCGCTTTGGCCGTGGCATTGAGACCGGAAGTGGTCATGGAAAAAGCGGCGTAATAATATGTCGTGCCATTTGAGAGGCCGGTGTCAACAAAACTGGTGGCCGTGCCTTCGTATATTTTGGTGCCGTCGGTTGAGTTGGCCGGTGTGCTTCCTGTTTTTCTGACAATGAAGGCGCGCAAAAAAGATGAATCCGTTGGTTTGGTCCACGAAAGAGAAATTTGGCCGTTCAATGGCGTGGCGCTGAAATTTGTTATGGTCACATTTGGAGCGACAATTCCGCCACCCCCACCGCCGCCCCCTCCGCCACCGCCTCCGCTTGGAGGTGGAGCAGCAGGCGCAGATTGGGTTGTGGCCGTTGCCGATGTTGATTGGGCGGATTCGTTGGGAACAGCGTCGTAAGCAGAAACTACGTAAGTGTAAGCGGTGGAAGCCGACAAACCGGTATCAGAATAACTGGTTGTTACAGATGTTCCAACCTGAACTCCATCACGAAAAATTTTGTAACCGACCAGTCCGCCCGCGTCAGTTGAAGCTGTCCACGACAAATCGATCTCGGCGGCAGAAGAAGCTGTAGCGACAAGATTGGTTGGCACAGTCGGCGCCGTAACATCTTGCGTGGTGGCGGAAGCGGATGATGATTTGGCTGAGGTGTTGTAAACAGCGTCAAAAGCTGTCAGTTTGTATGTATAAGAAGTCGATTCCAAAAGAGAAGTATCGGCATAAGAGTTGGTTGTGGATGTGGCGATCTGAACAGTCGGCGAGCATGACGATCCGAGACAACGGAAAACTTGGTAGCCGGCCACGCCAACGGCATCCGTCGAAGCCGTCCACGCTAGATCAATTTCCGAATTGGAAACTGCAGTGGCAGAAAGATTTGTCGGAACGGTTGGAGCTGTGACATCAGCCACAGATGATGTCATGAAAGTGTAGTCGGACGAAGTGGTCAAGTTTGCGGCGGCGTCCTGTGATTTGACTCGAAAATGATAGACGTTTGATGCGGAAAGTCCTGAGACGGAAACGGAGTGGGACGTAACGAGAGTGGAATCGAGAACACTTGATGAACCATAGCCCGCGGTCGGACCATAATCGATTTGCGAATCGGCCGATTCGTTGGTCGTCCAAGTGACGGTAGCTGTTGTAGCCGATGTAGTGGAAGCGATGCCGGAAATCGTCGGCGCGGTGTTGTCCACGGTCAGAGTTCTAGCGGAGGCATTTGATCTGTTGCCAGCAGCGTCAATGACGTAAAGTTTGTAAGCTCCGGCATTTGCAGGCGCGAGAATGGTCGTGGCCGTTCCGTTTGCTGCCTTGGTCATTGTTGCGCCGGCGGAAAAAACGGTCGTGCCGCTCGGCGCAAACCAAACGTCATTACTTGCCGTACCGGAACTGACAATCGTAACAGACGTTCCGCCTTTTTTTGTAGTGTTTGAAGCAAAAACTGTGTCCTGATTATTCGGCGCGGTGTTGTCGACAGTAAATGTGGCGCCACCGGTTGGGGCAGAAGTGACAACATTGCCAGCCACATCGGTGCCGACGGAAAGTGCGACTGTGGCCGTACCATTGCCAGCGCCGACAGTGAAAATGTAAGTGTAATGAGTGGTGTCAGACTTGACCATGTTGGTGGCTGCCAGAGTATTGGAACCGGAAATGGCAATTTTGACCACCGGCGAGTCAACAATCGGTTCGGAAAATGTAGCGGTGATGGTCAGCGAGTCGCCCGATTTGACGATACCATCGGCGTCGGAGTAAGTGATAGCGGCAGTCGGCGCGGTGTTGTCGACAGTCAGTGTGGCAGTGGAAGCGCTTGAAATATTTCCGACGGCATCAATTACGTAAAGTTTGTAATCGCCGGCAGTGGCTGGAGCCAAAATGGAAGTGGCCGTTCCACCAGCCGTAGTCATGGTAGCGCCGGCGGAAAAATTACTCGTTCCACTCGGCGCGAACCAAATATTGTTCGTGGCGTCTGCCGAAGAAACAACCGTGACAGATGCCCCGCCCTTTTTCGTCACACTTGGGGTGAAAACGGTGTCCTGATTATTCGGCGCCGTGTTGTCCACGGTGAAAGTTGTGCTCGGACCAGCCGAAGCAGATGTGTTGCCGGCAGTGTCCGAAGCTGTTCCAGCAGCAAGTGAAATGCCGAGGGTACCGTCGCCTGTGATTGAAGAAATGGTCACTGTCCGTGCGGCTGTTCCACTTCCTGAAACTGCCACTGTGCCATTGGCCGAACCTGTTTTGTTCAGCGTGACATTTCCGTTGGCTAAAGTGACAGCGTCGGCCCCGGTGTATGTGACAGTGTAAGTGACAGATCCCGCTTTGGTTAAAGTCGCGGAAGGCGCGCTCACAGAAATGGTTGGCGCGGTGTTGTCCACCGTGTAAGTGGCGCCGGATGTTGGGGCGGAAGTGACCACATTGCCGGCCGTGTCCGTGCCAACGGAAAGCGCCACCGTGGCTGTGCCGTTGCCAGCGCCGACAGTGCGGACGTAGCTGTAATGCGTGCTGTTCGTTTTGACCATATTGACCGCCGCCAATGTATCGCCGCCGGAAATGGCAATTTTGACCACCGGCGAATCAACGATCGGTTCGGAAAAAGTGGCGGTGATGGTCAGCGAATCGCCGGATTTGACGAGACCGTCGGCGTCGGAGTAACTCACGGCGGCGGTCGGCGCGGTGTTGTCAGCCGTAACCGAAACGGCGCCGGAAGTGGTGGTGTTGCCGGCCAAGTCGGTGGCCACAGCAGTTAGCGAAATTGCGCCGTTGAGCCCAGTCGTGTCCCAAGTGATTGAATATGGCGCGGAATCGTCAGTGCCGATAAGAGTGCCGCCACCGCGGTAAAATTTGACGTCTGAAATGCCGGTACCGCCGGTGTCAGTGGCGCTGGCCGAAACAGTCACACTACTTCCCTGCACGGTCGCCCCGCCGCTCGGAACGGTGACGGAAACGACCGGCGCGGTGTTGTCCACTGTGACAGAAACGGCCGGCGACGACGTAGCATAGTTGTTCGAGCTGTCGCGCGAAACAGCGATCAAAGTGTGCGCGCCGTCGGCCACGCCGGAAGTAGTGTTCCAAGTGGTCGAGTAAGTGCTGCCTGAAGCCAAGGTTATTTCGTTGCCAATTTTGTGAGTCGAGTCGTAATAAAAAGTCACACCGGCAACAGCGATGTTGTCAGTCGAGTTGGCAGAGAGAGCAAAGGTGGAACTGGAAGCAAAAGCGGAAGGCGCCGGCACAGTCAAACTGACCGTCGGCACTACAGTGTCCGTCAAGGAAATCGTCCCGTCAACACCGAGAGTGGCCACGGCATGAGCGTCAAGCGTAGTCGAAAGCAACCCGGAAAAAGTAACCGGAACGGAAGTGACAGTCGGCGACGCCGCGATTGTAAAAGTGACAACGTTTAAAACACCACTGTGAATGATGTCTTCGTTTACACCGGTTATGAGGCATCTGTATTGGCCGGCAGTAATGATCGCGCAATCGGTTGACTTATTGGCACTCTCGGCCACCGCGCCATTCACCGCCGAAATGTCGGTGATCTGGTTCGGGTCAAAATTCAAGTCCCATTGCACCCCGGCCACGCCGGCACTGTCCGTCAAAACTTGCGTGGTGTCGATGCTCAAGTTTAGATTAACCGTGCCACCCGGAACAGCCGAACCGGAACTGAGCGTGAGAACGGCTTCATTCGCCGCTTGAACTACACCACAGAATCCAAAAAGAAAAAATAAAATTGTCAGCGTAAAAAATACGCCCTTAAAACTACAATTCCTTTTATTCACAAAAATATGGCTACAAATATGCATTATTAATATTATATACTAAAATATACTCGATGTCAATAGAAAAATTGGCAAAAAAGGAGGCCCCAGATGGAGCCCCCGCTTAAATCTCACTCTTTTTTCTGAGGCAAAATGACTTTCAGAAACTGGTCATCCAGAAACCTCACCCCGACTAAAATCGGGGTGGTTTCCTGATTGTCAGCCTCCTTGATCTCCAGCCTCAGATCGAACGAGAAGTCGTTTTTGACGACCAAAACTGGATCGACATCTGTCCGTTTCTCCTCGACACTTTCACCAAAGGCATAGAACGGTGTAACCCGCATTCCACCCTCGGACGCAACCGATAGAAATCCGTCGCAGTGAACGAGCGCCCCACTCTGCGAACAATTCATATCGCCGAACGGTTGCTGTTCCTGTTCTTCGGCTCCGTCCGTCGATAGCTGAATGGTTTCTTGTCTCAAAGCGGGAGTGGCCGGAACAGAACTTCTGTGGTTTGGCGGAGCCGTCGGCGTGCCTTTGGCGATACTGCCGGACACCCCGTAGGTATACACGCTGTGGGCATCCGGAGAAGTGGCAAACACGCAGTAGATGTAAATCCCTTGCGTGTACGAAAACTTGGCAGGAACGGTGACGTCAAGATACGCAATGATGCCGTTCGCCAAAACATTCTTGTTTTGTCCACTAATCAGGCACTGCTGAGTCGAGTTGTACGCGGTGCCGGACAGAACGCAACTCAAGCTCTTGCCGGCACCGGTTGCCACCGGTCCAAGGATGACCGAAGCTGACAGTGAGTTATAATTCAGCGTCCACTGCAGGCCGGCGATTGATTTGCCGGCAATGTCGAGTGTG
This sequence comes from uncultured bacterium, assembly GCA_903861205.1. Lineage (GTDB taxonomy): Bacteria > Patescibacteriota > Minisyncoccia > Phycocordibacterales > DATDWN01 > CAIOTC01. The sequence continues at coordinate 21,944 of CAIOTC010000021.1, forward strand.
ATTGGTATTCGCACTGTTGAGCCGGGCAACGCCGTCGTTTTACCAACAGTTATCTTCTGGCCGTAAGCCAGAAGCGAAAGCACTAGCACGAGGAGAAATTTTGCGTTTTGCATATTTCCTCCTATTGCCCCACATTGCACGCGTCACCAAGAGACGCATTGACGATCCTCTGGTAGGTGATGACATTGCACTGATTATTATAAATCTTGATCGTGCAGGCCTGAAGGCCGAGAGCCATTCTCATGGCCAACTGCACGTCCAAGATATCAACCTTCCCATCGCCGTTGGCATCGCAACTCATTGCGTTGCCGTAAACGGTTCCGCCAGTGCCACTTAAGGTAATGGCGTTAGCGTCAATCGAAGCGCCGAGAGTATTACTCAAACCAAGATAGGTTTGATTTATCCCGGCCGCTAGCGTAACGCTTATGTTTGCCACAACGCCATTACTCATGACGTTCTGATTTACACCTGTGAGCAAACAAACCATACTGGTACTGCTCGCTGTAAGGGGGGCGCAAGAGATATCCTTGCCGACCACTGTAGCCGCCGGTCCAGCTGTCACAGTGATATCGGGGACCTGTGTATTCACACCCCCGATAAGTATGCTTTTTTTTGCAAGCTGCGAAGCTGTGAACGTCACCGTCCACTGCAACCCGGCCGGCATGACTGTGAAGCCACTTGCCGTAAGTGGTGTTGTGATTGTCCCAGTTCCAGCGATGGAACCGATTGTTAGCGTCGGGTATGCCGACAATGTAACGGAAAGTGCCAAAAACATCAAAAAAACCAACATTTTCCTCATTTTTTGTCTCCTATGTCAAAATAACCATTCCCTTTTATATTATATCATACCCTTGATTTTTTGCAAGTATGTGCACCAAACACAAATTTCGTTTAAACATGACAATTTTGGAGACTCCGGAGCGCGGCGGCGCGAGGCTTGAGGTGAGAAATGATATTATCATTTCGCAAGACCTTGAACTTCTGTAATCAGAAGTGAAAGGTGTACCGTCCCTGTAAGGGATATTCAGCAGAAAAATATCCGTGCTCCAAAATTGTCATAGTTAATAAGAAATTTGTGTTACAATTATTTTATGAATAAATTTTTATCTCCTTTCAAAAACGGAAAACTGCTCAATATTATTTTTCTGTCGAACGTTCTGCTTTCTTTTCATTATTACCTGATCGTTTACATCAACTCCACTTTTCTCTCCGGATTTTTTTCCGAAACGCAGGTCAGCACGCTTTATGTCATCGGCTCACTTCTGAACATTTTCCTTTTCATCAACGTTTCAAAAATTTTAAACTCGATCGGCAATTACAAGACGGCCATGTATGCTCTCGTGGTGGAAATATTGGTCACGCTGGGACTGGCTGTGGCTTCGAATCCGTTTCTGATCGGATTTTTCTTCATTCTTCATTTGGCCACCATCGCTTTCATTTCTTTCAACCTCGATATTTTTCTGGAAGGCCTCATTACCGACGAAACCAAAACCGGTAACATTCGCAGCATGTACATGACTTTGGCCAACGCCACGCTCGTCATCGCACCGCTTATTATTTCGCTCCTGCTCGTTCACAACACCTACTGGCATATTTACGTCGTTTCTTCCCTCTTTCTTATTCCGATGATGTATTATCTGCGAAAAAATTTCGGTGGGAAATTCATCAAGGACAAAGAAATACCGTATATAAAAATCAGGCAAACGATCAAGCAATATCTGGCCGACAAAAATCTTTACAATATTTTCTTTTCCCAATTTTTGCTCCAACTTTTCTACGCTTTCATGGTTGTTTACACTCCGCTTTATTTGGAAAAATATATCGGATTTTCGTGGACGGAAATCGGCATTATTTTCACCATCATGCTTTTGCCTTTTATTATTTTCGAAATTCCCGTTGGTGACTTGGCAGACGAAAAATACGGCGAAAAAGAATTTATGACGGTCGGACTCATCGTCATGGGAATTTTCACCATGATCATCAGCTTTATCACCGGAAAAAATTTTTGGCTTTGGACAATTGTTCTTTTTATGACCCGCGTCGGAGCAAGTTTCGTCGAAGTGACATCGGACAGTTATTTTTTCAAACACGTCGACCAAGAAAAAACGGACATCATCAGTTTTTTCCGCCTGACTCGCCCACTTTCCTACATCGTCGCACCTATCATCGCCGCCCTCGCTCTCCAATTCGTGCCATTTCAATACACATTCATCATCATCGGAGCGTTGATGATAATTGGGACGAGATATAGTCTAGCATTGGTGGATACGAAATAATTTTTAATTTAAAATTTTTAATTTTTAATGAATTTTCAATCTTTAAATTTTCAATAAATTCTTGGTTTTTATGGTTGTTACAATTTTATGAAAAATCATCGTGAGCTCTTGAGCTTCCTGCCAATACCTTTTCAATTCATCTAATTTGTCTGGATAATAACCTGCCAACATGCGTAACCAATATTTTGTTTCCTGGGATTCTTTCTTACAAATGTAAATTTTACTTGCAAAATCTTTTCGTGAGCTTGAGCCATTGGCTTCCATGTAATTTGCGCCAACACTTGTTGCAGACCTGACAAGTTGAGTTAGTATTGGAAGTACAATCGGATCTCGCTTTGCAATGCGACAAAATTCAATAATTTGCTCACCAAACTTAGCAGTTCTTTCTTCTAAATCGTATTTCATTTTTAATTTTTCCATTCTTTAATTCATTAAAAATTTTAAATTAAAAATTAAAAATTCTTGTTCCTATCCCAACTTTGCCCCCCTCACCAGCGGGTCAACAATGTCGGCTAGCGAGCATTGCGCTACGCCAACCACTTTGTCCGCTCCGCCGTAATAGATGTAAATTTTATTTTTTTTGACCACCGCTCCGCACGGAAAAACGACGTTGTTTACGATGCCGACTTTTTCATAATCTTCCGTCGGCTCGAAAACCGGATCGGTACTGCGCGAGAGAACGAGTGTCGGATCTTTCAAGTCGAGCAAAACAGCGCCGATGCGGTAAGTATTGTGACGTTTAGAAACACCGTGGTAGAAAAGCAGCCAGCCGTATTTTGTTTTGATGGGCGGCGAGGAAATGCCGACTTTGTTCGAATCCCACATACCGGTGCGCGGACCCAGAACCGCGATGCATTTGTCCACTTTTTCTTTTTCAAAATCGAGACTGTCCACATAGTCGGCGCAAATGTCGAGACCTATTCTGTGGAAAATCAGCCACTTGCCCTTAATTTTTTCTTCCAGAATGCAGGCATCTTTGTCATCGACGCCGTCGGGAGTAATGATTGCCGGTTTGGCCCAAACAAAATTTCTTTTTAAAAAATCTTTCAGGTCGATTGAGGTTACGGCCACCCTTGGAACATTGACGCCGTCATAGGCCGTGTAACACATGTAAATTCTGTCTTTGATCAGCATGACACGCGGATCCTCGCAACCGGAATTTCCGTTTTCTTTTTTCTTCATTTCAAAATCCTCGCGCGGCACGTAAATCGGCGCGGATAATCTTTCCTCTATTGTCAGATTATCGGAACTGACCGCCAACCCGATAGTCGAGGTGTTATCCTGCGACATTGCCCGGTAAAAAATGTACGTTTTGCCTTTGATGGAAATGGCCGCCGGATTAAACGTGGCCAAAGATTCCCAACCATGGCTCGGTATCGGCGTGATGATCGGATTGTACGGCGGACGAACGAACGGATCGCGATCCGGCGTGGAGAGCTGCATCGTTTTGATCAGGTTTACTAGAGTGACAGATGCCCGGCAAATAACGTTGTCCGCCCCGCCGTAATAAATGTGCAAAATATCTTTGTCGATAATAGCGCCTGACGGAAAAACGATTTCGGAAACCGCTCCGCGGCGCTCGTAAAGTTCCTCCGGCGAAAGAAGCGAACCTTTTGTCCGGCCGATAATGGTGTGCGGATTTCCCAATTCCAAAAGAACCGCTTCCGTGCCAAACGTCGGCTCGGCCCTTTCCGGATTCGGAAAATATGTTTGGATATAAGAATAAATCAGAAGCCAACCGTCTTTGGTTTTGAGGGGTGGCGCCCCGATTTCCAGATGATCGTACTGCGTTCGTTTCAAATCCAAAACGTGAATGTCGATTTCGGCGTACCACTTTTGCCAAAAATCCTCCGACCACAATTCATCGATCCTGTCTGCGTAACCCACGGTAATGCGAGAATGGTCAGTATCCGGATCAACAGTCAGAAGAAAAACGATTTTGCCGTGAATGCGCTCCGGAAAAAGGGTCATGGCTTTGGAGTTGAATGGCGTGCAGAGATGTCTCGAGACCACTTTTTTCAAATCTTTACTCACGGCCACAGCCGATTTGACATTGTCTTTGCCAAACGGATAACCGCCGAGGGCTGTATAAAAAATATAATAATTGCCCTCGAAAAATGTTGCTCGCGGATCTTCGCAGCCGTATTTTTCCCATTCCTCTTTCGGTTCGATGAATGGAATTCTTTTTTCGAAATGAATGCCGTCTCTGCTTTCCGTTTTGCCGATAACTGATCTCGATTGCGGATTTTCAAGCGGATCCGGATGTGACATGGCTCGATAAAAACCGACATAATTTTTGCCGTGTCTGACTACCGACATATTAAAAACGGCCAAGCTTTCAAAGTGGTGCTCGTGATAAGGAACCAGAAGCGGATTGTGCGATGATCTTTTGACGACGAACATGGTTTAAAAACAAATTTTTAATTTTTAATTTAAAATTTTTAATGAATTTCTAAATTTAAAAATTTAATCATTGAAAATTCAATAAAAATTAAAAATTTTAAATTAAAAATTATTTTACTTTGTTAATATGCGGTTTCGGCAGAGCATCTTTTTTCAAACTTTTCAAAAGCTCCTCCATTTCGATCTGCGCCACACAGCAGACTTTGTCGCCACCGCCGTAATAAACATGGAGCATTCCGTCGATATTCACCGCTCCGCCAGGATAAGCAATGCCGGGTTTGCCGTCATTTTCGTAAAATTCCGATGGTGTCAAAATCGGTCTGCGGCATCGCGCCAAAACTTTTGACGGATCGTTCAAATCCAGCAGCATGGCGCCGATTTTGTATTTCCCGCCATCAAGCCGATCCACCGCGTTATAAATAATGAGCCAACCGTCTTTTGTTTTTATCGGAGTCGAACCAACGGACATCTTCAAACTGTCCCAGAAAGATTTTCGCGGTAAAATCATTTTTTCTCCGGTCAGCCATCTTTTACCTTCGCCGAATTCCAGCTCCGGCACAATGTCGAGCATGATGTTCGGCCACATTCGGTGAAAAATATAATAATTACCGTTTATTTTTTCCGGAAAAAGAACAACGCTTTTACTGCCGACTCCCGGCGGTGACATGAGTTGAGACTTTTCCCATTTCCATTTTTTGTGAAGGAAATCGTCCACTGAAATCGAGGTCAGGACCGTGCGCATCGGCCAAACGCCGGTGTGCGCCACGTAAGTCATGTAAACTTTATCGCCAATTTGAGTCACTTTCGGATCCTCGCATCCGCCCCAGCTGCCACCGGATGAAAAAATCGATTCGTCTCTCTCAGTTTTTTCACCATCGCCTTTTTCAAACCAATATTTCGGAGAATAAACCGGTTTGGCCAGTCTCTCGTCGATGTTCAAACCGTCACTACTCGAGGCGTAACCGATCGATGAATATCCGTCGCCGCCAACCGCCCTGTAAAGCAAATGCACTTTGTCGCCCAAACGCAGAGCTGTCGGATTGAACGCGCCATCTTTTTCCCAATGCAAATCCGTCGGAGAAAGTATTGGGTTGTTCTGCCATTTTTTGAGCAAAATCTGTTTTCGATTTTTGTGATCGGAAATGGTGTCACCGGGCAAATTGATAAAGCCAATCTGTCCATCAAGCGAGGCCGTGTAAATGCGGAAAGATTTTTCGGTTTTTGTTTGAATGGGCACAACGCCAAGCACACGAACCCTGTTGTGCGTTTCAATCGGCACTTCTATCACCGGTAATTCCGTCTGCCACAAAAGTCGTGTCGGTTCATTTTTGTCAAAAATAGCCACACCAACTTTGAGTAATCTCTCCTCGCCGATTTTTTCATTGTGCAACCAAACATCCTTCAAAATATCAACGGTATGCTCGGCGCAGTAGAAAACAGCAAACTCGTCATCAACAGGCAAACCTCCGGCAATGGAAAACGGCACACCGTCAAAAAAGTTCCAATGCGGGGCGCGCGGTGGATCGACAATTTCCCATTTGGTTTTCGCTTTTCTGGCAATTCTCAAAATGTGATCACCAAAATAAATGTTTGGGGATTTTCCTTTTTCGTCGTAAGCGACAATGCCGGCCGTTTTGATTTTTGTGATGACATCCTTCACGGTCCATTTTTTCCCATCTTTGCTTTCGGCAGAAACAAAAACTTTGCCGGACTCGGTGTTTCTGGTGTAGGTTAAAACCAAATTTTTATCCAATTTTTTATCACAGCAGGAAAATCTGAAGTCGGAGCAAATGGCAATGTTTTCTTTTTTCTTTTTGCTGTCAGTCAAACTCACCTTGCTTGCCGTGCCATCAAATTTTGTATCGCTTTTACCGGAAGTGATATAAAGCTCGCAATCCGTTCTGGAGAATTTGCGAAAAAGTAGAAAAAGTTTGTTTTTTTCAAATCCGACGGCAAGCGGTTCGGTCATGAAGTCGTCGGCCGCAGCTGACACTTTCGCGGCTTTTACTTTCGTAGCTGACGCCTTATTTCTTAATTTTATTTTCTTTTTTGCAGGCATTTTATGTCCTATTATAATCATCCTCCAAACGCACTTCGTCATTTTCATCGAAATCGCCTATTGAAATTTCCAGAAAAACAACATCGTCAACAGGCGCGGAAATGCGATGTACTTCGCCAGCCTTGGCCGTGAATTCGTCGCCGGCCTCCGCTTCGCTTTTTTTGTCGCCGATTTCGACGATCGGGCTGCCGGAAATTATTTTCCAAAATTCGTCGCGGTGAGAATGTTTTTGTAGACTAAGTTCCTCGCCTCTGTTTATGTAAAGAAGTTTGACGGTCGAGCTTTCGTTATGAGTGAATTGCTCAAAAGACCCCCACGGTCTGGAGACTTTGATAATTTCCATGTCTTAATTTTAACACCATGCACACTATATATACAGTGCAAATCAGACTGGTATGTTGATAACTCAAACTACATAACTAAGTAGAATTTTCTCGGCTTCCTCCGGACCGGAGACAGAAATGCATTCCACGCCGGTTTCCTTGGCCGATGAGTCGTTACCGCCGGGAAAAAGCGCGTCGCCGAGAAAAACGATGTCTTCCTTGCCGATTTTAAGCAATTCTTCGATTTTGCGGATGGCGTAAGCTTTGGTAATGCCTTTGCCGGTAACATCCACAGATGTCGCTCCACCGATTCTGACTTCAAATTCGGGTATTTCCCTTTTCAATATTTCAACGATTTTTTTGCGCTTCTCCTGATCCGGATCCCATTTTTGTTTGACGTCTAAAGGAGCTTCCTGTCCTCTGCCGGAAAATGTCACTTGCCCGCCGCGATCCTCTATCAAAATTCCGTACGGATCGGAAACATCGACATCGGATTCTTTTATTGCCTTTTCAAACGCGGAAAAAATTTCTTTTCTTTCTTCTTCGGTCAAATTTTCTTCATACAAACTTATCCAGTCATTTTTTTCTTTATCGAAAATATAGCAACCGCTTCCGTTTGTCGGAAACAAGTATAAATTTTGGAGTTTCTCGCCGTCGCATTCCAAATGCGTCAAAAATTGTTTCTGAAATTGTTTGTATGCTCCACCTGAAATAACCGCCAGCTTGTGTTTTTCCAAAACTTTGCACAAAACATCCGCCATGCTTTTTTCCAGCGACGCCTTGCTCGGCGCCAGCGTTCCGTCAAGGTCACAAACAATTACTTTTTGGTTCATGAAATAATTATACACTATTTATAATCCGCGCCGATGGCTTGGGAGATGTTGGAAAAACCGTCGCGACGCAAAAGTTCGACGAGACCGAGATTAATTTCGGAGATGAGTTGTGGGCCTTCAAAAATCATACCGGTGATGAGTTGGACTAGTGTGGCGCCGGAGCGGATTTTTTTGTAAGCATCCTCGGCCGAAAATATCCCCCCGCAACCGATCAATATGAATTTTCTAGCTTGGCCGTCGGCGGTAACTTGCGGAGTTAAGACTTCCCGACGATAAATATATGAGAGCAAATCGTCAGACAAATCCTGCAATGGTTTGCCGGAAATTCCGCCGACACCTGGCAAATTATTTTCCAAAACTTTCGGATTATTTTTTTGTTTTGTCAGATTGGAGCAAATAATTCCATGAACTCGATGTCTTCTCAAAACATCCAAAATAGCGTCAACTTCATCAATCGTTTTGTCGGGTGACATTTTGACGAAAATCGGTTTTTTGGTTTCGATTGCATCGAGCTTGGAAAGCAAAACGTCGAGTTTGATCGGCTCGGTAAAAGGCTGACCGCCCTGGGCATTCGGACAGCTGATGTTGACCGTGGTGTAACTTCCGATATCGGCGAACGCCTCAAAAGCTTTGGCGTAATCAGCTGCTGCCATGCTGGTATCTAAATTTTCCTCACAGTTTGTCATGGCCACGCTCACCCCAATCGGAAACTTTTCGCAAGGACTGTCCTTGCGGAATTTGTTTTTTAGACGCTCGGAAATTTCTTCGGAGCCGTTGTTTTTTAAACCATAATAGACAACGTATCCGCGAGATTGCGTCAAACGCCAAAGCCGTGGTCGTTTGTTGCCTTCGCACGGATAGCCGGTGACAGAACCGACTTCCTCGAAACCAAAACCGACTGACGGCATAATTTGCGTCAGCTCAGCGTTTTTGTCAAAACCGGCCGCCAAACCGACAGGATTTTTGAAATTTATTCCTAGAACAGTCTGTTCCAGCATTTTGTTCGAATACCCGAACCAAAGGCGCGTTTTCCAGCGGGTGAGAGAAAATTTTCCAAGAAATTTACCGACACCAAGAAACAGATTATGCATATCCTCCGGATCAAACGGAAAAATGATAGGTTTCAAGACAAAACCGTACAAAAATCTCATCAGTCTATTGCGCCCCTTTGTGAACATAATGTCATTATACCACACCTGTTATTGTGCTATAATTGCCACATGTACAAAAACATTCTGCACTTTTTCGACAAATTGGAGGATAATGTTCGCGGTCATTTGAGCCGACACCCGCTTGTTTACGCTCTAATCGCCGGAACTGGCGTCATTCTTTTTTGGCGCGGAATCTGGCACGCGGCTGACGACATCAGCATGAGTTCGTCGCTTTCCATTGTCATCGGTATCGTTATTTTGCTCATCACCGGCGTTTTTGTCTCCGCTTTTGTCGGAAACCGCCTACTCCTCAGCGGATTAAAGGGCGAGAAAAAATTGGCCGAAATGACCAAGGAAGAATTGGAAACCGAAGAAGATGAGTTAAAACACGTCGAAAAAATTCTCAACAAAATAGAAGGTGAAATTTCCGATATCGAAAATAAGATAAAATGAAAACAAAAGTTTTGATATTCGGCAATGAGAAAAATAAAATCACCGATTTAATCAAGAGAATCGGTTTTTCTGTTGTCCGAAAAAATCCGGATTTTGTGGTCAGTTTTGGTGGAGACGGCACCGTCATGCAATCGGAAGCGCAGTTTCCCGGAACTCCTAAAATAATTTTGAAAAACAGCCGAATTTGCAAACTGTGTTCCCCGATCCAAAACGAGGAAATTTTGGAAAAAATAAAGTCCGGAAAATACAAGATTGAAAGGTTTTGGAAAATTCTCGGCACAGCCAAAGACAAAAAAATAACCGCCATGAGCGACATTACCGTCCACAACGGCGACCCTCGCCACGCCATTCGCTACAAATTTTCAGTTAATGGAAAACAAGTCAGTCACGAAATTATTGGTGATGGTGTGGTCGTTTCGACACCACTCGGCTCAACCGGATATTACAGATCGATCACCGACAGCTTTTTCGAAGTTGGCCTCGGCCTCGCTTTCAACAACAGCACCGAACAAGCCGACCACATGGTCCTCAAGGAAAATTCCATAATCAAACTGGAAATTACTCGCGGACCGGCAATAGTGTTTGCCGACAACAATCCGGAGAAAATTATTTTAGAAGTCGGCAACAAAATCACCCTCCAAAAATCAGCTGACTTTGCCCAAATTGTTAAAGTGGATTAGCTACTGCACCCTGGTCGTTGTGGCTGGGCGGACTTGGATTGATTGGGCAGTGATGCTGCCGTCCGAGTTGGCTGTGCCGGTGACAGTAATATTTTCTCCGACAGTCAAATCACCCACCGTTCCACTGACACTTTTTTGGACAGGAGTTGAACCGGTAATGAAAACAATTTTTGATCCACCGCCCTGCGCGCTAACTGTGAGAGATGTGGCATCTTTGAAAATAATTTGTCCGCCGGTAAATCCGCCAGCCATCGCTCCGCGAGCACCTCTCGCCCCCGCCACAAAAGAGCCATTTGCTCCGAGGAAATTAGCGCCGAGAGCAGGCGTTTTGCTTTGACCGTATTTCATACCGCCGAAGAAGGAAGCGAGACCGACTAGTAATACTACAACAATTACAATGATTTTATTTTTCATATTAATTAAATAATAATAATTTTTTATTA
>CAIOTC010000022.1 GCA_903861205.1 uncultured bacterium
AATTATTTTTGAAACTCTCTTATTATTTCTTCTTCATCCGCGGGCGAAACCGTTTTTTTGAATCTTGCGCCGGAGACACCGTGAACGCGCGCTTTGCACTCCTCCCACGTTTTGTGAGTTTGGATCACTCCGCCGACTTCGCTGACGTATGAATAAGTTTTTCTGGTGCGGACTTTTGACCATTCCCTTTCCGCCGAACCAACTTCCTTTTTATCCGTGATAGAAAGCGAAACACCATATCTTTCTTTGGCGCCACTATATAGTACGATTGATTTTTTGTCGGCAAAAGAAGTGGCGATGACATCGCAGCGTTCGTTTGGCGCATGACCGGCATGACCTTTGAGCAGTTTCCAGTCGATAATTCTGTGAAAGGTCAGCTTGTAAATTCTTTCCCACAAATCGCGATTAGCCACGTCTTCCTTTTGCGAAGTCTTCCAATTATTCTTTTGCCAACCGACCACCCAGCGCGTTGAGCCGTTTAAAACATAGGCCGAATCCGTATATATAGTCATTTCGTGTTCGTGCGGAATTGATTCAAGCGCTGAAATAACCGCCAAAAGTTCCATCCGGTTGTTGGTTGTGTAATCCTCGCGACCGCCGAGCTCCGTCACGGTCTCGTCACCAGCCACAATCGCTCCCCAACCACCCGGCCCGGGATTACCGCGCGCCGCTCCGTCTGTGAAAATGGTAATCATATATAGAGTATATCAAAAAATATCAACTATTCGTAAACGCAGTTCGGGGAAGTTTCGAAAGTTTGATTTTTCTAAAGTTGCGACGAGATTTATTTTTTTTCCGATTTCAACTGGTACGGGAAATTTTTCCGGTGCGGAAAAAAATGAGATGGCAGTTACTTCATTATTATTTTCACGAAGCTTCAATTCCAAATGATTTTTTTCTTTACCGAATTGTTTGACCGCGGAAACCAAAGCGTTTTCAAACAAAAACATCGGCTTTGGATTTTCAAAACCAAACGGCGCGAATTTTTCCACGTCGCCGTATGTATTCCAATTAACATCGCCAAGCGATAACTTTTTATCAACCAAAATTTCTGATTCAATATTTTCCGATTTCATTTCCAAAAATGCTTCATTGAGCTTTTCTTCCAGCGTGTGAATATTTTCTTGCGATACGGAAAATCCGCCGGCGCCGTGATGACCGCCGTACTCGACAAAAACATCTTTAGCTTTTTCCATAAGAGCGACGACTGAAATTCCATTTCCGGATCGGCATGAACCTTTTATTATCGCGCTGCCGTTGCAACCTTCTCTGCCCCACAAAAAAACCGGACGATTATGTTCATCAGAAAAACTGTTGGCCACCAAACCAAGAAGCGATGGCTTCCAATCCGGATTGCCGAGAACCAAAACATTTTTCATAACTTGATCGCGATCTTTTATTTTCTTTTTTATTTCCTTGACCATGCCAGCCACCACGCCTTTGCGTTCATCGTTTTTATTATTCAAATGCTCGGCCAATGTCCCCGCTTCAACTTCGTCAGTGGTCGAAAGTAATTTAAAAGCGTCAAGCGGAATGCCCATGCGTGAAGCGGCGTTGATGCGCGGAGTAATCATGAAAGTCAGATCATCCTCGGTCACGTATCTCTGATCAATTTTGAGAAGATTGAAAAGTTTTGAAAGGCCGGCTCGCGGACTTTTGTGCAAAACTTTCAGACCAAAATACGCGAACACTCTGTTCTCGCCAAGGAGTGGAACCATGTCGGAAAGTGTTGCCAGACCGATCATGTCGAGCAACCATTTCTCCCAACCTACTGGAGAAATGGTTGCAATTTTCAATTTACAATTTCCAATTTCCAATGAATTTTTCAATGAATCAATTTCCAAACACAACGCTTGAATGACTTTAAAAATCACGCCAGCGCCGCATAGCATTTTTTCCGGATATTCGCAGTCGTTTTGTTTTGGATTTATGATGGCAAATGCGTCCGGCAAATTTGTTTTGGGGATGTGATGATCAGTGATGATGATATCCAAATTGTGTTTCTTGGCTTCCTCCACTTGCGCGCCATCGGAAACACCGCAATCAATCGTGATCAAAAGTGTCACACCATCCGCAACGAGCGAATCAATCGCTTCGTGATTTAATCCGAATCCTTCCTCGTTTCGCATCGGAATATAATTGACGAAATTTTGAAAATTTATTTTTTTGAAAAAATCATGCAGTGCCACTGCGCCGGGAATGCCATCCGCATCGTAATCGCTGTAAATCGCCACACGCTCATTTTTTTCGATAGCAGAAATAATTCTGTCAACAACTTTTTTCATATCCTTGAGCAAAAAAGGATCGTGAACGCCATTCTCGTAATCAGGATTCAAAAATTTTTCCGCGCATTCTTCCGTGATGATACCGCGCGAATGCAGCAATGTCCGCGTGAGCGGAGAGTAACTTTCAAAAATTTTGTTGATCTCATCCGGTATTCCTCCTCGCAACGAATATTTTTTCATTTGGTACAGTTTACCACAAGTCTAGTGAAACAAAGGATTTTCAATTCGTTCCAAAGAAAAGGCCCACCCTGCGGTGAGCACTCTGCTAACTTATTACAAATCTTGGACCAAATCAACTTTCTTACATGGTGACAACTTTAAACCATCTTCCACACTCTTTTTCAATTCAACCAGATTGTTAGCAACTGACCGACCGGCCCCGTGAAGAGAAAACCAAGGCCTTATTTCAATCGGGAAACCTAAATGTTTTGATTGTTTGATAGCTTCTTCCAAAGATTCGATGGATATCCGTTGGGGCATTTTGCCACTCCTTCCATAGAAGATACTATCACACATGCTATAATATTTCCATATGAACAATTGTATATTTTGTAAAATTATAAAAGGAGAAATTCTGGCGCATAAAGTTTTCGAGGATGAAAATTTTTTGGCCTTTCTAGACATTCATCCGACATCTCCGGGACATGTTCAAGTCATTCCAAAAGAACATGTGAGATGGGTTTGGGACGTGGAAAATATCGGAGAATATTTTGAAGTGGTACGCAAAATCGCCAAGGCGCAACAAAAAGCATTTGAAACAGATTGGATACTTTCCAAAATTGTCGGTGACGAAATAGAACACGCACACATTTGGGTTTATCCGAACAACAAAGTTACTGGCGACAAAATGGATTTTGAAAATAATGCAGGAAAAATAAGAAATAGTCTGTAAAGTCCATAAAGTCAAAAGCCTATAAAGTCAGTTCTTTAGACTCTTAATAAGTCCTGACAATATTTTTGATATCTCAAAAGTCAGATTGTATAAAAAAATAAAATTATCTTTATTGAGATAATTTAGTTCAAGGGCCAAATACAACATTGATCTAACTTCGCCAGACGAACCTTTCGCAATAAACAAAAATTTTTATAAATTTCTTTTGTAAGAATTTTTGATTTTTGCCAAGCTATTATATCTTCAAACTTTTGAATCTGCATTTTGTGTTTACTTTATGGACTTTACAGACTTTATAGACTTTCAACTTCCAAGGCTTTCAGCCCTGGAAGAGTTTCGTTGACCAGGAAATCGAGCATCGCGCCACCACCGGTGGAGATGAAAGAAAATTTTTCTTCCAGTCCGAGTTTTTTAATTGACGCGAGTGTATCTCCCCCACCGACAATCGACTCCGCGCCACTTGTCACGATAAGTTCAGCCAACTGTTCCGTTTTATCGGCAAAACCATTTTCGTAATTTCCAAGCGGTCCGTTCCAGACAACAGTTTTGCTGCCGTCCAAAATATTTTTTAACTGTGTAATTGTTTCCGTTCCGGCGTCGGCCACAGTTTCGTCCGGCGCGATTTCATTTTGTTTTTTGAAAGAAACACTACCGTCATCTTTTGTCACGGTAACATCAGCCGGAAAAATTAATTTCGGATTTTTCAACATTTCCGAAATTCCAAAGTCACCTTCAGAAATTAATGACTTCCCCACTTCAAAACCTTTGGCCTTGTAAATATCGGTGGCCAACGCTCCGCCGACAAAAACCGCGTCTGCCTTTTCCAAATATTTTTTGATGAGCGGCATTTTTGTTTCGAACTTTGCTCCGCCTAAAATAAAAACAAAAGGATGAACAGGACTGAAAACTTTTGAGAGGTTTTCGATTTCTTGTCGCATTAAAAGTCCACCATAACTTGGCAAAAATTCCGGCACGCCGACAATCGAAGCATGTTTGCGATGGCAAACGGAAAAAGCATCGTTAACGAAAATGTCCGCCATCTGTGAAAGTTTTTTGGCAAAGTCCGGATCGTTTTCTTTTTCGCCCGGATTGATCCGCAAATTTTCAAACATTAAAACGCCTTTGTCTTCCAGTTTCAAAAGTTTTTCAATCGCTTCCGGCGTGAAAAAGTCGCCACAAAAATCAACCGGCAGAAAACCGTTCAGATAATCGTGCATCGGCAAAAGCGATGAGGATTCTTTTCCTTCGCAATGAGCGATAATAATTACTTTCGCTTCCTTGGCTCGTAAAAAATCAATCGTCTGGAGTGATCTCTCCATGCGATACGGATCGGCCACCTTGCCGTCCACAATGGGAACATTTAAATCAAGACGAAGCAATACTCTAACTCCCTTTAAGCTTGGAACTTCATCGATGTAATAGATCATGGAACAATTTTTAATTTAAAATTTTTAATTTTTAATGAATTTTAAATAATTAAATTTTTAAATTTAGACATTCATTAAAAATTCTAAATTAAAAATTACAAAATTATTTGCTTTCCTCCACTGCCTTTATTATTTCCCCAAATCTCTTCCCATCCAAACTGTCTCGCCCGACCAAAACCCCATCCACGCCATTTTTCATGATGTCGGAAATATTTTCAACATTGACAGAACCGCCGTACAAAATTTTCACTCCGTCCGCCGGAAGACCGTATATTTCGCGCAAAACTTTTTTTATGTAAATAGCCATTTCGTGAATATCGCGTCCGGCCATTGATTCGCTCGCGCCGATGGCCCAAACCGGCTCGTAGGCAATGACCAGATGGTCGAGAGATTTTTTGGAAACGTCGCGCAGATCGGCCATGATTTGTCCGCGAACAAAAGAAAGATAATCGCCGTGAGCATCTCGTGTTTTTTCGCCGACACATAGCACGACCGTCATGCCATCACTAACAACAGCCGTCACTTTTTTGTTTATAATTTCATCACTCTCGCCTCTCGCTCGCCTCTCGCTATGCCCGACTAAACAGTGACTTACTTTGAACTGAGGCAACTGGCTGAAACTGACTTCACCGGTGTGAGCGCCGAGCGGTTCATAAAAAGCGTCCTGAGCACCGACAAAAATTGATGTGCTGGCCGTGTTTGAAATAGCTGGAATGTAAATAAATGGCGGACAGAGCACCACCTGCGTTTTTTTGATGTTTTTCATTCCGCGTTTGACGTCACTCGCGATTTTTTTGGCTTCCTCCAAACATTTCGGGTTCATTTTCCAATTCCCCACCACAAGTTTTTTTGGTTTCTTCATGGTCATATTGTAGCAAAGTTTGAAGTCGGCGACCACAAATCTCGCGAATGCCCGCTTTCCGGAGTAACCTCAAAAACTCCAGCGATTTTTGAGGCTGATCCTCGGCCTGAACTTGTCAAGATGGAATGCCTTGACAAGACCATGCTTCAGGCCTGCGGAGCCTCCGGAAAGCGGGCATTCGCGAGATTTGTTCGGTGGTAATTTTTATAAATAAACTGGCAAACATGACTAGAAATAAGGGTTTAATTAATTTAAATACTCCAAAGGTCTGGCCTTAAACAGCTAATTTCCCAAGGCCAGACCTTGGGTGCGGGTGCGAAACTAAAGTGAAAAATCACCACTAAGCAAATTTTGTCGAGACAAAGCAATTTTGGGGGCTCACGGACGCTGGCGAGCGGAGTGCGAGCGCAAAAAATAGCAATTTTTTGACGCGCACCCCAAAATTGTTTTGGCTCGTAAGAAATTTGCGTCGTCACTGCACCTCCTGCCAGGAAATAGTTTGGTATTGGTCAGTCGTCAGCGGGAATGACGGCGGAGGGGCGTATAGCAGGTTGGCGTCGTAAATAATATTTCTGGTTTGGTAGCCGGTGCCGTCCGTATAGGCAAAACCGTACCTCGAATAACTGCCGATCATCCCATACAAAGTGATCGTGTCGCGCACGTATTGCGCCGTACAATCGCTTTCGTAATAAAATCTTCCCACCCGCCCATTTTGCGAAATAAGCGCGGCATCGATGCGCAAGTCGTCAGCGCTGTAAAGACCGTTATTGATATTTTCCTGGGCGATAAGGCCGATGGAATCCTGCCCGTCGTAGTTGGTGTAAAGCAAATCGTCATTTATCGTTATACTCGTCCTCTGCGAGGGATTGTCTGGAAATTTCCCAGCCACAACGGTCACTCTGGCAGTGTTTATCTGCCCGTCAATCCAAACATTATCCTCCACAAAAATAATTCCGTTCCCCGGCATTGGGTAATTGGAAACGAAAGTTTGCGTTTTGACACTCCACGTTCCCCAATCGCTCTGGTTGCCGTTATTGCCGCAATGATCCGGCAGAGGTTGGAGCTGAGTTACTTTGTACAAATCAAAAGTGTCGTTCGTTTTTAAAACCAGATGATAGCCGAGCACGCCGGAACTGGAAATATATTTGCCACCGGCTTGAGCTTTGCTTTTCATATCAGCCATGTCTGTGGTGATGCCGGCAAAGTCGACAACCGGCACGGGAAACTGCCTGCCTGCCTCAAAAACATCCGGCCGATTTGGAACGGGATTTCCGGGAGATTCCAGTGGACGATAATCAGTGTTTACGCCACTGCCCGGAGGTGGATTGACGTGAGTGTGAACGCCAAATTCCTGTCCGCCGGTATGGTCAGGGTCGTCGAATTTGCTCACTCCGCTCGAGACAACATTGTGCGCAATACCGTCAAAGCGAATTCCGCCATTTGACATAATCGGACCAAAAACTTCCGTGCCTTCGCCAAAACGCATGTCGTCGTTGGCCACCACGGCAAATTTGGCCAGCGACGGCTTGGCCAGCTGAACGAGAATGGAGCGAGAAACAGTCGCGTCAGCCAAAATTTTGCCGGTTGATTTGACTTTGACCATCGTCCAACCGGTTGGCGGCGCGGTAATATTGAGAGTGAAAGTACCGATCTTTGTGCCGTCTTTGTCGAAAAAATCGTGAACGTACGGACCGGCGTGTCCGGTACCGTCTTGGAAATCGGTCGAAGCGTGCGCCAGATGCCATCTATAATAATCAACTCCGGCTTCGGCGATTTGCAAAGCTTGTTCACGCTCAACAGCCAACCGCGAAGCTTTGATGTTCACTCCGGCCCAGCTGACCAAAGCGCCGATGATAACCACGGAAATGGTACCAAAGACGAGAGCTTGGACGAGAATGGAACCAGATTGTAATGATTTTTTGAACATAACTGATTAAAAAATTTTTAATTTAAAATTTTTAATTTTTATTGAATTTTCAATGATTTAATTTTTAAATTTAAACATTCATTAAGAATTCTAAATTAAAAATTATAAATTGTCTTTTAGATTCCGCAGATTAACCTGCGACGTCACAATCATCGGCGTCGGCGCGCGGTTTTTGTCTCTGTCAATTATAACAGTAATTTTAACCAAGCGGACGGTTGACGCCGTTACCGGCTGTGACAAAGGAGAACCGGTGCCGGAATAATCGGCGGAATAATATTGAAACAGAGGAGCGGTCGAGCTGGAGATGACGCCGGAAAAAATGGTCGTCACTTTTTCATCATCATCGTCATAGGTGTACGGACTTCCGGTTGGCACCACCACGCCTCTTTTGATATCCGATCCGCTCAAAAAATATCTGACTTTGTCCTGCAAACCGTCGTTGTTAACATCACTGTAAAAAGTGACCGATGACACGCCGGCTGAAGCGATGGCGTAAGCGCCGTTCTCCGACGGACTGGCCTCTCGCATCTCGGCCACCATCACCTTGACCACGTGCCGGGCATCGAGCTGGGCGTTCATACTGCCGCTCAAATTGGAATTCAAGGAAAAAACATTAACCATAAAAGTGGCAACAACAGTGGAAACAAGGCCGAGAATGGCGAGGGAGATTAGGATTTCGACGAGAGTGAAGCCTCGACTGAAATTATTTATTTTTAAATTTTTAACAAACATTATTTTATGAAATTTTTAATTTAAAATTTTTAATTTTTAATGAATTTTCAATGACTTAATTTTTAAATTTATACATTCATTAAAAATTTTAAATTAAAAATTAAAAATTATTCTAGTTCGTCTGCATTGTCACGCTGGTTGACTGCCAATCCCCCGAAATCGTCACCGGAACATCCTGGTTCGCGTAGCCGGTTTTGGAGAGGTGCATGGTGTAAGAGCCGGAAGCAAGGGCCGAAAAAGAAACTTGGCCGGGCGGAGTGCAGGAAAGAGTGTAGGTGAAAGAAATGTTGGAAATGTTCGGTGCCGTGATAGTGGAAGTTGTATCCAAAAACAATTTGTACCGCAAAAATCTGTTGCCGTTGTTGGTCGAACTGATATTTTTGTTGGCGTTGGTGTAATACGTACCCGCCGTGCCATCCGGCCCGGTGAAATTCCAGGTGGCGCCGTCGTTGTTTGTGGCAATTTGCAAGCGCACGGTCGATCCGACCGGCTCGTCAGTCGGCGTCCAATCAATTCCCTGGAAATTGCTTTGCGCTCCGGTGTCAAATGACGACGAAATCAAACTGCCGCTTGAAACATAATCTCCGAAAACTTTTTTGAGAGTGACATCTCCGACCGGACTGGCCGTTTCCATGTTTCCATCGGATGAAAAATATTTCGTTTTGTCCGTCGATGTCGCCTGTCCCCCTCCGCCGGACCAATCCGTTTGTCCGAGAAATCCTTGACCGGTAATTTTAATGGAATCGTACCCGGCCTTGGTCAAATCGACGGAAACGCCGGAAAGCGGAAGCCCCGTCACACCATCTTTGACCGTCACCAGAAGAGTTTTTGGATTTTTGGGCGCGACAATGAGCGAAACGGCTTGGGTACTGTTCGGAGCCAGAGTTACCGGCGAGAGCGGATTAAGACCGATGAAATCATAGGCCGTATCGATGTTTGTAATAGTGTAAGTGTCCCATTCCATGCCGGAGAGAGTTAGCAAGCCACTTCCATTTGTCACTTTGTTCTGATTATATTTCGGCACGACAGGATTAAGGCCGACATTTTTGCTGCTCAAAAGGGTAAAATCGATTGTTCCTACATTCGCGCAAGTGTCGGAAAGAGATGAAAAAGAAAAAGTGGCCAAGCGATCAATGGCGAAGCTGACCTGGGTAACCTGGCCTCGCAAAACTGTGGCATGCGGTTTGGTCGGATGAGGATTGTTTTGAACGGCCTGATATGTTTTGTCCGTCGAGTAACCGGATTTGGTCACGGTGATTTCGTAAGCATTCCCACCGGGCGGAACGTCAACGATTTGGAGCATGCCGGCGGAATTGGTCACGTCGTCAACGACAATGTGCGGAGAAATCAGATTGTTCTCGATGTGCACGGCCGCGTCCGGCAGGACCACGCCGTTGGCGTCAAAAACTTTGACGAACAGCGCGCCATTCGACGAGGAATTTTCCAAACTTTTCGGAGCGACGCGGGTGGTCACAATCATCGGATTAAAATTTTTGCAGGTGGCACAGGAAATTTCGATTTCCACCGTTTTAAAATCGGCCGGCGCGGTATCGTTTGGCGTGCCACCGAGCGTGCCGTCGAACGGATCATCCACATTGCGCACAGTGGTCATGACAGAAAAAGTTTCCGCACCGCGATTCAAACTCTGAATGTGCGTCAATGTGCCGGAAGGAATACCGCCGGAAATACCGACGCTGGCATACGGCATATTGCGAACAATTTCTAACTGCTCGTTGACCAAATCGATGGCGTCGATTTTAGCCCGACTAACAGAAACCACATTGAAAATGGAAGTGTAGGCGTTGTAAACCGCCACGACGATAACAGTAAAAACAGCAACACCGACGATAAGCTCCACCAGAGTAAAACCTAGGGAAAATTTTTTGTTGTGGTGATTGTTAAGTTTTCTTGACATAAAATTTTCAATTTCCAATAAATGAATCAATTATCCAATTGAACAATTGATTCATTGGGAAATTCATTGGAAATTGGAAATTGTTACTTGAAAATTATTTTGAGTTTGCATTTTACAAGGCATCCGCCAATGAATACGTCGGTCCCAACATCGATATCGCAAACACCCCCACCGCCGCGCCGATAATAATCATCAGGACCGGCTCGATAATCGACGACATATCTTTCGTTTTCTGATCAACTTCATCCTCGTAAAATGTAGCCACGCCCAGAAGCATTTCCCCTATTTTACCCGTCTCCTCGCCAACGGAAACCATTTCGCCGACAAAAAGCGGATACAATTTTTCATGCTTTACGAATATTGCCGAAATTTGTTCGCCTTTCTGAATAGCCACTTCGATTTCGTTCAGCACGTCTTTGTAGTAGGAATTTTGAACGACGTCCTTTGTCACGCCGATGGCAATAACAATATCAACGCCGGACGAAAGAAGCGACGAGAGCGTCCGAGCGGTGCGAGCCGAGTTAATCTGCTGAGTTATTTCGCCGATGACAGGCGTGCGCAAAAGTATCGTGTCCCAAATTCTCTGGCCCAGCGTTGTGCGCAAACCCCAGATGACAAACATGACCAAAGCAACAACTCCGACAGCCACAAACAGAAAGTAATTTTTCAAAAAATCGCTCATGGCAATAATAATGCGTGTCGAGAGCGGCAAGGCCACCCCAAGTCCTTTGAAAGTGGATGTCAGTGTCGGCACCATGTAAATCATCATCAGCACGCCGATGACCAGCATGAGCGAAAAAATAACCGCCGGATACATCATAGCACCGCGGATTTTTTTGGTCAGCTGGTACGACTTTTCCATCTGATTGCTGACGTTTCGCAAGGCCAGCACCAGATTGCCGGATTCCTCGCCAGCCCGAACCATCGAAACGAAAAGGGTGTTGAAAACGTTCGGATATTTTTTCATGGCGTCCGAAAGCGTCTCGCCTTTGGAAAGCGAATCATTCAAATCATGCAAAATATTTTTCAACTTCCCTTTCTTGGCCTGACGCTCCATGATAGAAAGTCCGCGAGTGATGGGAAGCCCGGCGTCAATCATCTGCCCGAGGTTTCTGGAAAAAGTGATTTTGTCGTGCGCTTTGACACCGCCGAGAAAAGGAAAAAGATTGTTCAAAGAAAAATTATTCCCATCTTTGGCCTCTGTCGCCGAGACAACGGTACTGCCATCTTTTTTGAGCAAATGATACAGCTCGAATTTATCCTTGGCATCCATTACGCCTTCAATATTTTTCCCCTCTTTATCTATGGCTTTGTAGTTGAAAATTGTCATTTATTTATTTTTTAACGACAAACCCAATCGGATTTTTTCGTGATTCCGACGGAATTTTTCTAATTTTATTAATTTCGTCAACCAAAAATCCTATTATCGAGGAATGTTTTTTTTGAGCATTTTCAACTCTTTCCATTCTGTTTGCTAAATCCTTATTACCAGCAATCATCTCTCGCAATTTAACAAAAGCTCTAATTATCAAAATGTTCATTTGCACAGCCTGTTTGCTTTTTAAAACAGAAGAAAGCATGGCGACTCCGTGTTCGGTAAAAACATATGGTAAATAACGACGACCACCATAACTTGAGGTTGCAAATTGTAACCTCAAGTTTGAGGTCATAATTTGTGACTTCCAATTTTCAGATTCTTCCTTGGTAAGTTGAAACATAAAATCTTTTGGGAAACGGTCCTTATTGCGACGTACAGCCAAATTCAAGTTTTTTGTAAGCACCTGATACAACTCTGCCAAATCAGAGTCAAACATCACTTTTTCTCCACGAATCAAATAAATCTGACGTTCAACACGTTCAAGCGGAATTAAATTTTTACTGTCAACTTTTTTCTTTTGAGCAAGCTTCATATTCACTATAATTGTATCAAAAAATATTTTATTTTTCACAAAATATGTGCACAAGAAATTTTTTTTGAAAACAAAAAAGCCCTCCGGTGAAGGATAGGCGTGTGTACATCTGTACACTGGTTCGTGGGTCTGCCACTTGGTTACTGCTGACTGGTTAAGAAGAAGTGCTACGCAATCGTACTACGGAAGGGTTGGCAAGTTAGAGTAGATGGATCGGCAATTCCGATATGTTGTCGGAGTTGCAATCCGGGCATTCGACGGGAACTTTTCCGCCACCACCGATATGCCGGCATTCATCACATCTTATTCCCAATTTCTTTTCCATCATTGTCGCGCAATCGAATTCATCACTGCACAATGGGCAAGGAACAAAAATAAACTTTTTGTCATTGCACGTTTTACACATACTTTCTCCTCTTTTCAGTGAACTTTCCGGGAATCTGCCGGATCAGAATTCTGCTACTATTATACACCAAAAGATACCATCTTGTCAAGCAAAGTGGTTAAATATGGCTATAAATAAGGGTTTTTATCTGTATGAATCGTGGTCTCCCACCGATAATATGGCAACCTCGTCTTTTGACATGTATTGAAAAACAATTCTGATCTTGTAGTTCACGGAAAAACTGAAACAGCCGGAAAATTTTCCATGCAGTTTATGAACTTTCAAATATTCGTGGTTTTTTTCATTTTCAAACAGATCGATCTTCTCCAAAATCTCCTCTTTCAAAGACGGCTCAATTTTCTTTAGCTGCTTTAGGAAGCTGGGCGCATATATGAACTTTATCATTTTATTTTTTTCAAGAGACTGCGGAGATCACCTTTCAAGCCTTTTCCGAGAGTGATTTCCCTCTGGGCACGCAAAACAGCCTCGACAACTTCGTCTTCCTCGAGTCGCCTGATGGCTTTGCGCACAACGTCAGCTTTGTTGGCCGCTCGTCCTTCCTTCACCATTTTATTTATGAAATTTTCCAATTCGCCTGAAATGGGCACTGATAATGTGGTCATGGTTTTATTTAGGCGAACATTTTGTAGTCAAAATGTTTTAGCCGGTATTATATTATAATATGATATTATCATACATTACCATGAAATCAAAGTGAAAAAATCCCTCGGCTTTCGGCCACTCCCTTTAAGAAAGGGAGATTCTAAATCAAATTTGGAAGTTTACTCTGACGCTACTCTCAAAACTTCTTCAATAGTTGTAGATCCCTGCACTGCCTGGAAAATGCCATCCTCGATCATGGTCAGCATACCTTCGGCTTCGGCTTGTTTTTGAATGGCGTCGGTTGTGCCGTCCTTTAAAATGACTTCCTTAATAGCCGGGGAAACTTTCATTATTTCGTGAATGCAAGCGCGACCGCTATACCCTTCCTCCGAGGCGGCACCTTTTTTCGGTCGCCAGAACGGCACCTTGTCCCAGGTGTCGGATTTGCCGACGATTTTTTCTTCCTGCAGAGCTTTCAAAATTTTGTCCATGTTGGCCGATTTGCCGAGAGTGGCCAGTTCAGGTTTTGTCAGGAAATATTTTTCCTTTTGGTCGGAAAGTTTTCGAACCAGTCGCTGGCCGATGATGATATTTATGGTTGAAACGATGAGGAACGGTTCGACTTTCATATCCATCAGTCGCGGTACAGCGCCGGCGGCCGAGTTAGTGTGCAAAGTGGAGAGGACGACGTGGCCGGTCAGCGAAGCGTTGATGGCGAGAGAGGCCGTTTCGTTGTCGCGAATTTCACCGACCATAATAATGTCCGGATCCTGGCGAACCAGCGTGCGCAATCCGTTGGCAAATGTCAAACCAATTTCCGAGCGAACTTGCGTTTGGTTGATGCGCTTCATTTGGTACTCGATCGGATCCTCGACGGTCGAAATGTTAACGTCCGGTGTATTGAGAATGTCGAGCACAGTATATAGTGTGGTCGTTTTTCCGGAACCAGTCGGGCCGGTGGTCAAAATCATGCCGGTCGTGGACTTGAGCGCGCGGTGAATTCGCTCGAGACCTTCGCCGTGAAAGCCAAGAACTTCCAGGGTGAAATTGGAAACATTCTCGCGAAGCAAACGCATGACAGTTTTTTCGCCGTAATACGTAGGCAATGTCGAAACGCGAAAGGAAACTTTTTCGCCGTTCATGTCGATTTTGAAACGGCCATCCTGTGGCAAGCGTTTTTCGTCGAGTTTGAGCGCGGAAAGAACTTTGATGCGCGCGGTAATCGAGGCGGCCGTGTTTTTCGGCAAAATCATGGCGTCGTGAAGCAAACCGTCGATGCGATAGCGCACCAAAAGCTCCTGCTCCTGCGGTTCGATGTGAATATCGGAAGCGTTTTGCAAAATGGCGTGTTTCAAAAGTGTGTCGACAATACGCACCACCGGCACGTCGTCGGCCAATTTTTTCAAATCATCTTCGGAAACATCCTCACCATCACCCGCGTCAGGAATGCTTTGAAGTTGGACAGCATCTTTGGCAATGAGATCACCGAACTCGGCTTTGAGCGATTTTTGATACTGGAGCAGAACGCTTTTCATCGACTCGCCGTCGGTGAGCCTCGGCAAAATTTTCAAGCCGACTTTCTTTTTGATGAAATCGATGGCCGTCAAATCCTCGGTGTCGAGCATGGCTACCTCGAGCGCCGTGTCTGTTTTTTTGAAAGCAATGATGTTGTGGTTGCGGGCAATCGGTTCGGGCACAAGCGAGAGAACTTCGAACGGAATTTTTTCCGTTTTCAAATCGACAAAAGGAATGCCGAGAATGTAAGCTTGCATCCGGCGCAAATCGTCCTCGGTCAGTTTTCCACCATTGACCAAAATTTTGCCGATCCCCTCACCCGTTTTCTCGTGATCCTTTTCGGCCAGCGTCACATCCGCCCGAGAAACAAGACCCGAGTCCAAAATAAAATCCCTAAGTTGTGATTCTTCAATGTGCATACGATACGAAAATTATGCGAATGATACGAATGGCTACGAATAAATACAATATAAGTATAACAAAAAAATTTTTATATCACATGAAAAATTGTGCACAAGAAATATAAGATTGACAATCTGACAGAAGGTGTATGATGAATACAGAAATAGTACCTTGAAAGGAGAAACGATGCCAAAGAAAAAACTTCGGCTTCTGGACCCGACACTTACGGGCGACAGAGCCAGAGGACTCGGGATTAATTTGCGCAAAAAGATCATTGGTCAAGACACGGCCATTGACCAAGTCGTGAACGTTTACCAAACTTTTCTGTCGAACATGTCACAACCGGGGAAACCTATTGGAAGTCTTCTTTTCCTTGGACCGACCGGCACGGGAAAAACGAGAATGGTTGAGGCCGTTGCAGAGAGTTTGTTTGGAGATCCGCGCGCTGTCATAAAAGTTGACTGCGCCGAATTTCAGCACAGCCACGAAATTGCCAGACTGATTGGCGCTCCCCCGGGATATTTGGGACACAGGGAGACTAAACCATTTTTGAGCCAGGAAGTTATCAACCAGTGGCAAACTGATGAAATCAAACTGAGCTTCGTTTTGTTCGACGAGATCGAGAAAGCAAGTGACACTTTGTGGAATTTGCTTTTGGGAATCTTGGACAAAGCCACGCTAACCCTCGGCGACAATCGTAATGTGGATTTTTCCCGATGCATGATTTTCATGACAAGCAACTTGGGTTCAAGGGAAATTGATTCTTTTCTCAGACCGGGATTTGGGTTCGTAAATCAGACGGGCGGAAGCAAACTCGGCGAAAAAATAAAAAGAGCCGGTGAAGAAGCGGCGCGCAAACGGTTTAGTCCGGAATTCATCAACCGAATCGACAAAACAATCGTTTTCAACTCTCTCGGAAAACCGGAGTTGGAAAAAATTCTTGATTTGGAAATTAGAAATGTCCAAGGCAGAATACTGACCTCGACGGCGGGTTCAGCTTTTGTCATCAATGTGACCAGAGAAGCCCGAGGTTACTTGCTAGCGGAGGGCACCGATCCCAGATACGGAGCGCGCAATCTGAAACGGACCATCGAACGAGGAATCGTGCACCCATTGTCAAATCTGATCGCCACAAGCCAAGTCGGTTGCGGAGATTTAGTCCAAATAAGCTTTGACCCCAAAACATCCGAGATTCTTTTTTCCAAATTGAGCGAGGAAATGTCACCTCGCGAAATAATCCAAGCCGTCGACTATGAAGTGACCGACGAAGAATATCGCGCGGTTACCGCCTCAATGAGCAAGGCAGTATCGAGATGAAATTAGTTTGAATCGTTACCGGTCCGCCGATAACGATTTTTTTTGCATGCTTGACAAGAATTGGACAGAGATGATAATATAGTGTTATTGAAGTTCGCCCCACGGCGGACTCATTTTTTAAGATAAACATACGAATCTACGAATTATGCGAATGATACGAATAACAACGAATATTAAAAATCAAACGCATTTAATTCGTTGCCATTCGTAGATTGGTATTTATTCGTTAATTCGTAACTATTATGTTAGATCTCAAAGTTATCAACTCCGTGTTGACTCAGCTCGAGGAGGAGCGCGGAATACCGCAGGAGAAAATTCTCGAAGCGATCGAGCTGGCTTTGGCCACTGCTTACAAAAAAGAGTACGGCAAAAAAGGCCAGATTATTCGCGCTAAATTCGATTTGAACTCCGGCAAAACGGAAATGTTCCAGGTCAAAGTTGTTGTCGACGAAACAACCGTCATCATGGATCCCGAGGAAATCGACAAACTTCCCGAGACAGATGAACGCGAAGTTTACAATCCCGAACATCACATGCTCATCGCTGACGCCAAACGCATCAAAAAAGATGTCGTGCTCGGCGACGAAATGATCTTCCCTATCGAATCATCCGGCGACTACGGACGCATTGCCGCTCAAACCGCCAAACAAGTTATCATGCAGAAAATTCGCGAAGCCGAAAAAGTTTCGGTCATGAGCGAATACGGCAAGCGCGAAGGCGAAATTGTCTCGGGCACAGTCCAGAGAATCGAGCGCGGCAACATTTTCGTCGACATGGGACGAGCCACCGGCTTTCTGCCATACGAAGAGCAAATTCCCGGCGAACGTTTTGCCCAAGGCGAGCGCGTCAGAGCCTACCTTTTCCGCGTGGAGGAAGGTGGCAAAGGTGTTTTTGTGAGACTCAGTCGATCACATCCGAAATTCCTCGAAAAACTTTTTGAAACAGAAGCACCGGAAATCGCCAACGGCACCGTCGTGGTCAAATCAATTGCCCGCGAAGCCGGCTCGAGAAGCAAAATCGCTGTCGCCTCTAGTGACTCGCACATCGACCCCGTCGGCTCAATGGTCGGCCAGCGCGGCGTGCGCGTTTCAACCGTCATGTCCGAACTTGGCGGCGAAAAAATCGATATCATCGAATGGAACGAGGATCCGAAAAAATTCATTGAGGACGCCTTGTCCCCGGCCAAAGTCCTGTCCGTCAAAATCGACGAGAAGGAAAAACAAGCCGTGGTGGAAGTTTCCGAGGATCAGCAATCCCTGGCTATCGGCAAAGGCGGCCAGAACGTTCGCCTGGCGGCCAAACTAACCGGCTGGAAAATCGACATCAAATCGGCCCAGCGGGAAGAAAGAGAGGTTTCGGTTACGGCAGAAGATGAATACCGAGACGAAGAATAAAAGCAAAAACTCCTTCGCCACGGATTACCGCGGCATAAGTGTTCGCAAAGATAACATCTTTGCTCCCTTATCCACTACTGGCTAGGAGTTTTTTGTTATATACTGGGGGTATGAAAAACAACACATACATATTGTCAGCGATTTTCCTCATTACATCAGCCTCGCCAGCTTTGGCCCAAGCGGCAAATACGTCTGTAAAAACTATTCGGGCGGATTTGGCCAGCACGACAAAAAAAGAAAAAGACGCGGCAAATGACGCCATAAAAAGTCAGATGGAAGCGGCCCAGAGAGAAATGCAACAGCAGCGAGACAACGCGGTTAGAACTGTTTTGAAAAACCAAGCAACCAGAGTTGGAATAAGAGTCGGCGCGACCATCGACCGATTACAAAACATCATGGATCGAGTCAATTCGCGTATCGAGAAAATTAAAAATGCCGGCGCGGGAAATACAGCCGGCGCGCAAAAATACGTTGCGGACGCAAAAACCAGCCTGGACAAAGCCAAGGCCTCGTTCGAATCAATGAAAAACGCCGTTAATTCCATGACCAGTGGCGCAAATGCCACGGCCAGCAGCACGTCGGAAGTGGTAAAAAGTCTGAAGAGCATGGAAAAAGATGTGGAAAAAAATCTCCAGTCAACCAGAACTTCGCTTTCCAAAGCAATCGGCAGTCTGAAAGGTCTTGCAACAACTACAAACCAAACAAATTAACCATTAACTAACCAATTCATCCTGTGATATGGGTGCCCTACGGGCAATATCACAAGATAAAATACCATGAATGACGAAAACAAATCATCAGTCGGTTCAATAATAGGCACAATCATCATCATTGCTCTCATCGTCCTGGGCGGTTTGTATTTCTGGGGCAAGCGCGTTGAGGAAGCGCAGAACGCCAAGAAAATGGCCAGCGAAGCGACTCTTCCAACAGTCTCGGCCGAGGATCAGGCGGCGGCCAACGAAGCCGCGTCGATAAAAAGCACCAGTTCATTGGACGATTTGGATTCCATTGAGTCTGATTTGAATAACACAAACACCACAAACTTGAGCCCGGAGTTGGATGTGCAAGCACAGTAAAAGTGGACAAAAATTCGCTGAATAATATTTTTTTGGAGCACGGATATTTTTCTGCTGAAAAATTCCTCAAGCCTCCGCTCGCCAGCGTCCGGAGTCTCCCAAAAAACATTATCCAGCGAATTTTTTAGTGGTGATGTCGGGGTTTGCAAAAAGATGGCTTGTAATATAAAGTAATGAATATGTCAAAAAATTACGAAAACATTGTTCTTAATTCATTGCCGGAGAGAGAAATGGAAATTGTCGGACAAATTACGGCCGAGAAAATGGCGCTCTTGCGCGAGAAAGCTTTGGCCAAGGTCAAGGAAAATTTGGAAGTGGATGGGTTCCGCAAAGGCAACGCGCCGGATTCGGTCGTCGCCCAAAAAGTTGGCGAGATGCGCCTTCTGGAGGAAGCGGCTGAAATCGCTCTAGGTGAAGAATATCCGAACATTTTGGAAGAGCACAATATCGATGCCATCGGCCGTCCGGAAATCACCATCACCAAAATCGGTGTCGGCGCACCATTGGAATTCAAAGTCAAAACCGCTCTGATGCCAGAAATTAAGCTTGGAGATTATAAAAAAATTGCTTCTTCTGTGGCGCCAGCCAATGAAAAAAATAAGGCGCCAGCTACGACAGTGCCGGAAGTTACGGACAAAGAAGTTGACGATGTTGTGTTAAATATTCGCAAAAACATGGCTCATCAATTGGCCCATGAAAAAGCTGGGCTGGATGAGCATGATCATAATCACGGAGAAATAAAAGATGAAGACTTGCCCGCTATCGACGAAAACTTTTTGAAATTGCTCGGTGATTTCAAAAGCGAAACAGATTTGCGAGAAAAAATAAAAGAGAATATTGGAAAAGATAAGGCGCGAGCTACGACAGACAAACGACGAACAGATATCTTGGAAAAAATAATCGCCGAATCAAAAATAGAAATGCCAAAAATCATTGTTGAAGGCGAGCTGGAAAAAATGCTGGCCCAATTCAAAGATGACTTGGCTCGAAGCGGAGTTCCCTACGATGAATATTTGAAACATATCAAAAAATCTGAGGAAGATTTGAAAAAGGAATGGCACGACACCGCCGTCAAACGCGCCAAATCGCAGATTATTCTAAACACCATCGCCAAGGAAGAAAATATCTCGCCTGCCGAGGAAAATATTAAAAAAGAAATGGAAAACATCCTGGCCAATTTCAAAGAAGCCGATAGGTTCCGCGTCCGGATGTATGTGGAAACATTTTTGACCAATGATTTAGTCTTTAAGTTTTTAGAGGAGCAAAAATAAACTTGCCACGGCAATGGCGGCGGTTTCGGCACGAAGGATTTGCGAACCGAGGGAGACGATCGGCAAGTTGTAAGATTTGAAAAGGGCGATTTCTTTGTCGGAAAATCCTCCTTCGGGGCCGATAAATGTGGCAAAAGAATTTTGATTCGTGCTACTTATATATTGTCTAAAACTTATGCAAGGACTGTCCTTGCTAAAATTGGTGTGAAAGGCAATTTTCTCTTGAGGTAAGATTCCGACAGTAAACACATCCTGGAGTGTCATCTCTGGATGAATGACCGGAATGTCTCCCCTGCCGGATTGCTCGCTCGCCTCGATGGCAATTTTTTTCATTCTTTCCAGATTCAATTTTCTTTTCTCGCTGTGTTCACAAATTATTGGCACAATGTTCGTAACGCCGAGCTCCGTCGCTTTCTGTACCACCAAATCGAAATTATCTTTCTTGAGGAGCGCCACACACAGCCAAACATTTTTCCTCTGGTTCACATCCGCCGTTTTGTGATTTTTTAAAACCTGCACCGTCGCACCCAAATTGCGAATTGACGAAATCATGCACAGATAGTCCATTCCTGCGCCGTCAAAAAGGACGACTTGCGAGCCGACATTGTAACGAAAAACATTTTTCCACTGATGAACCAGGTCTTTGTCAGCGATATCAAAACTTCCCTTCTGCTCAAAAAGTTCAGCAATATTTGCGTTTATAAAAAATCGATGAAGTCTCATATAAATAGAGTACAACGTTTTTAAGCAAAAGAAAAGACAAAATTGCCAAAAGACGATTTTTTGGTATAATCTGCTTGTTCCCAACTTATTAGACTTATTCAACTTATCTAACTTATAAAACTATGTTGATTCCCACAGTTATCGAAAAATCACAATTCGGCGAGCGAGCATACGACATTTACTCGCGACTTTTGCGCGAAAATATCATTTTCCTCGGCGGACCGATCGATGACGACACAGCCAACATTATCATCGCCCAGCTTCTTTTCTTGCAGTCCGAAGATCCGAAAAAAGACATTTCGCTTTATGTAAACTCACCAGGAGGATCGGTCACTTCCGGCTTGGCTATTATCGACACCATGGATCACATCAAAAATGACGTGTCGACCGTTTGTGTCGGAGTGGCAGCTTCAATGGGAGCAATGATTTTGTCCGCTGGCAAAAAGGGCAAGCGCTTTGCCCTGCAAAACGCAGAAGTGATGATTCATCAGCCCCTCTTGCATGGTCTAGAAGGACAAGCTTCAGATATCGAAATCGGCGCTAAAAATATCATCAAAATGCGCGAGAACCTTTACAAAATGCTGTCAAAAAACACCGGTCAACCAATGCCAAAAATCGAAAAAGACGCCGACCGAAATTTCTACATGTCCGCCGACGAAGCCAAAAAATACGGCATCATCGACAAAGTTTTGTAATAAATTCCAAATTTTGAGCAAAAGAAAATGGCAAGGACCGTCCTTGCCATTTTTGATTATGTCACTTTAAGTCTTTTTTCTTCTTGTTCGATGAGAGCTTTGAAATTCCCTTCGTCAATATCGGCACCGAATAGACCGGGTGCCCATTTGAACGGTGCTGGATTTTTGGCAAAAAGTTCTTCAATTTCACTCGTGCCGAAAATCTTAAGTGGCAGGCTTTGCTTCTTTTCAAAATCGCTCTCGAGTCGCATAGCATAGCCGACTGTGCCGGCTTCGTTGACCATGCACTCCAAAGCGATGAGTTTTGAATCTCGTGGTTTAAGTGATTTCCACACATGGAAAATCGAGTCTCTGTCACTGGTGATGAGCATAATTTTGGGCATTGCCTTCACTATCGCTGGAAAGAATCCCATGAGGCCATGCTTCAACTCCAAGGCCCAGCACGGTTTGCTCACCCAACCAGCCCTGTCACCTTCGAGCAAATCTTTGAGATTGTTCGGAAATGAAATGTCGATGGGCACGCCACGCTCTTCAAGCATGCGTTTGCTTTCCCGACCAGTTTCTTCAAAGTCGTACCGTTCTTTCATTTGAGCGTTGTAAACCTGTTTTGTTACGTGTTTTCCATCCAAACCGTGCTGGCAAGTTTGGCAAAGTGCCGCACCGCAGATTAAACTGCTACCAACATCGCAACTTCGCACGGCATGCTCTCCGCACGATACACACTTGACTTCTTCGTGCTTTGAACACCAGCCGTTTGTGCTCGGCTTTTTGCACGGTACCCAACCTTTCTCGTCAAATTTGCAAGGAACAGATTTTGGCATTTTTACATCCGACATTGTCTTTACCTCCGCTACCACTCTACCTAAATTTGGAAAAAAGTAAAGGATTTGCCTCTTTCCCTTATTTCATATATAGTATGTTCATTATTGATTTTAATTTTACCGTACCGGCTTTCTTTAAATTTATGAACTTTTTCCACCTCGACTTACCAAATAGATTCAACAAATTTCTCGAATAGAAAACGGACGGTTTACATAACATGTCATTAAAAATAGTTTTCGCTCTGCTCTCTGTAGCAACAGCGGCCGGGATCGCCCTCGGTTATTATTTGCGCTTCATCATTTCGCTAGGTCGCAAAGGCTCTCTCGAACTTCGCCTTCAGCAGATGGAGATTTTGGCCAAGGATAAGGAAAAAGAAATCATCACTGAAGCCGAAAAGAAAGCGGAAGAAATTTTGAAGGAAGCTCGCCACGAAATAAAAGAAAAAGAAGTTGAAAGTAAAAAAACGGAGGATCGCTTGATCAAAAAGGAGGAGCTTTTGGATCACCGCCAGACTGATATCGACCGCGAAGTGGAGGAAATCAAAAAGCGAATCGAGGAAATAAAAACCATCCGCGAAAACACCGAAAAGCTCGAGTCGGAAAAACGTGAGGAATTGCACAAAGTGGCCAAACTTTCCGAGGAAGACGCCAAAGCGGAAATTTTCAAAGTGGTTGAAAAAAATTCCGAGGAGGACATTTTGGCCCACATGCAAAAACTGGAGATGATGGGCACAGAAAAGTTCGAGGATAAAGCCAAGACAATCGTGGCCACGGCTATTCAGCGACTGTCCAACTCCGTCTCATCCGACATGCTCACCACGCACGTCGTCATTCCAAACGACGAAATCAAAGGCAAAATCATCGGCAAGGAAGGCCGAAATATCAAAGCTTTTGAGCGCGTCACCGGTGTTGAAGTCATAGTCGACGACACGCCCGGTTCGATTACCATTTCATCGTTTGATCCTGTTCGCCGCCAAATCGCCAAACTGGCTCTGGAGAAACTCATCGCCGACGGACGCATTCAGCCGGCCAAAATCGAGGAATTCACCCAGAAAGCCGAGTCGGAAATCAACAAAATAATCAAAGAAAAAGGTGAGGAAGCCGTTTACGAAACTGGCGTGCTCGGACTCGATCCGCGCGTCGTTTCCATTTTGGGCCGTCTCCATTTCCGCACTAGCTATGGCCAGAATATTTTGGCGCACTCGATCGAAATGTCGCACATCGCCGGAATGCTGGCCGAGGAGCTCGGCGCTGACGTCTCGGTGGCCAAAGCCGGCGCGCTGGTTCACGACATCGGCAAAGCCCTCGACCATGAGGTGGTCGGCACGCACGTTGACATCGGACGACGTATTTTGCAGAAATTCGGAACGAACGAAGCCATCATCAAGGCCATGCAAGCCCACCACGAGGAATACCCTTACGAAACAGTCGAATCAATCATCGTCCAATCAGCCGACGCCATTTCCGGCAGCCGTCCTGGCGCCCGCCGTGACAGCGTCGAGAATTACTTGAAGCGCCTGGCTGACCTGGAAGGTTTGGCCAAATCGTTCACCGGCGTGGAAAAAGCTTATGCCCTGCAAGCCGGCCGCGAAATCCGCATTTTTGTCACCCCGACCGACGTTTCCGACCTTGATGCCAAGAAAATGGCGCGCGATATAGCCATTAAAATCGAACAAGACCTCAAATATCCAGGTGAAATCAAGGTGGTCGTCATCCGCGAAGCTCGTATTATCGAATTCGCAAGATAATTTGGAAGGATTTTTAAAATTTCTTACGAACAGAGGCTTTTCCGTCGCCAGAATATTTTCCTGCTGGAAAATTTCTTCCTCCTCGTCTCTTCACGGACTCCGGAACGCGCCGGAAAAGCCTCTGTTCGACTAAATTTTGAAAAATCCAACTATATTTTTTGTCCACAGTCAATATGTTGCCTAAAAAAACCGTTGGTATATAATGTCCATATAGTAGATAGTCAAAATTTATTAGCCATAACTAAAATTAACAATCATGAACAAAGCATCAATCGCAGACAAAGTTCACGAAAAACTTGGCGGAACAAAAGTTCAAGCCGAAGAAATCGTGGATTTGATGATCAGCTCGATCGTCGACACATTAAAACAAGGTGGTGAAGTTTCGATCGCCGGCCTCGGCATCTTCTCGACCAAGACCCGCGCCGCTCGCCAAGCTCGCAACCCGCGCACAGGCGAATCGATTTCCGTTCCGTCAATGAAAGTGCCAAAATTCCGCGCAGCAAAAGCGCTCAAGGAAGCTGTAAAGTAATTTAATTTTAAATTGCGCAAATCAAAAAACACCGTGAACGGTGTTTTTTGATTTCTGTGCGGGACGGGGGAATCGAACTCCCGCCAAAAGATTGGAAATCTTTTGTTCTACCACTAAACTAGTCCCGCAATAAAAACATATTACCAAAAAATTACCTTGTGGGCAATTTTTTGTTTAGCTATTCAATACCGATAAAATCTTTCAAATTTTCCACCGTCTCGCCGGTGTCTCGCAAAATTTTCCGGAGCACACCGCGACTTACCGGATTATGCGCTGGCACGGTCACGGAAACTCTGCCCAAACATTCAAATCTGATGTGACTTCCTTTTTGTCTGACTTTCACATAACCTAAACTGGAAAGAAATTTAGCAACTTCAGTGTATTTTAGAGAAGGAATTGGAGACATAATTTAAATAGAAACTGCGTGTAAACTTATATCCGAAAAAGAATAATTTTTTATAAAAGTTTTGTTTTCTTTTTCTTCCAAGCACAGAGAAATAACCTCCTTGATATTTTTCAAAGCTTCGTCGAGAGTTTTTCCAGATGTATAACAGCCATTAAAAAGCGGACATTCAACGACATAAACATTGTCCTCGTCTTTTTCCACCACAACTGGAAATGTATTTTTATTGGGTATTTTTTTCATTTTTTTCTTCTTTTTCATACTATAGCATAATAATTTGCTATAATGAAGCCATGCTAAAAACAATCGGGGTAACAATTTTGCTTTTGATATCGGTTGCTTTAGGTGTAGCATCCTACGCCATTTTGTCCATGCCACTTGTTGTTTCCACGCAAAATGTGGCCGTTAATTCGACAAATACGACCGATTCGACCTATCCGTCCAATTCAACTGTTGCCACAACAACGAAACAAAAAACTCCGGAAAAATCAGTGGTAGCTAAAAAAATCGCAGCGCCCGTAAAAACCGAGCAAACACCGGCGACACAGGCAACTCCCGTCCCCGCCGTGCCGCAAATTCCGTTTGAACAGCTGAACGTCACAGCCAGAAAAGCGCTGGTCAACATTCTCTGCTCAACGCAATCCGGCGGACCGCTTTCCCCCATCTCCGGCAGCGGAGTCATCATAAGCGACAACGGTGTCATTTTGACCAACGCCCACATCGCCCAATATTTTTTGCTCCGCGATTTTAACGGCCAAAAAGACGCGGTCGAGTGCCTCATCCGCACCGGCTCGCCCGCCTACAATACCTACAGCGCCGAACTTGTTTACATTTCGCCGACATGGATTGCCGACAACAAAACCGTTCTGACTGATCAGAATCCAAAAGGTACCGGCGAACACGATTACGCCTTTCTGCGCATTACGGGAAAAGTTGACGGCTCGCCAGTGACAGACCGGGTTCCGTATTTACCAGTGAGTCTCTCGGAAAATAATATCGTGGGCACTTACGAACTCCTGGCCTCATATCCGGCCGGCTTTCTCGGCGGACAATCCATTTTGCAAAATTTGTTTCAATCGAGCGCCATCACCACCATACAAGAAGTTTACACATTTGGCTCTGACACCATCGACCTCGTTTCCGTCCCAAGTACCGTCGTCTCGCAAAAAGGCTCGTCCGGTGGCGCGGTGGTCAACGGATTTGGCACACTAACGGGCATCATTTCCACCGAAACGGAAGGCGCCACCACCGGCGACCGCGACCTGCGTGCCATCACCGCTAGTTACATAAATCGTGATCTCAAAGCCGAATCCGGTTCGTCCATCGCCGACATCCTCGCCTTCCCCGCCCAGTACACCCAAAATTTCAACACCACCATAGCGCCGAAACTCTCCGAAATCTTAACCAACGCCATTTTGAAAAAATAAAAATAAATTACTAAACCCTGTATTTGTCATTCCCGCGCAGGCGGGAATCCAGAAATATGTATGGAAATATGGATTCCCGCCTGCGCGGGAATGACACGGTGGTGAGTTTTGTTAATTTAAGAAGTTTGAAACTATTTTGAATTATTGGCGCTGATCTGTATGATCATCTGGAAATTGTCCTCTTTAACCGCTTTGTTCGGCTTTTCGGTGCCGCACTTTTGGCATTTGTGGATAATAGTGTACTCCTTGTTTTTCACTTCCACACGCACCGGTTCCATCATCCCGCCGCAATCCCCCGCTCTGTCGCCCGGAAAAACGTCCACGTGCTTGGACCACAAACATTCCGGACAATGATTCGTGTAGCCGTTCCCCACTACATCCGCTCCGCACTTCTGGCACACAAAATCCTCCTTATTTTTTATGAATTTAGATGACATCAGATTAGTTTGAATTTCCTGTCGTGGCCCGAATGACTTGCATAATTCCGTCTTTTTCAGCACCCTCAACTTTCGTCAGAGCGCTACTTGGAAGCAAAACATCTGGACACTTCCCTGTTTGATTGTTGAATTTACACACACTTTTTTCGTCAAACAAAAGTTCCACAGTCAAAGCCGGAGTCCCCGGTTTTTCATACACCAAATACCACACACCAACTTTCAGACCGGGGTTATCTTTCACTAAATGTCCCATTTCAACAAAATTTATATTTTTGTCCGTCTCTTGTCCGCATCCCGAAACAGGTTTCTCTGCGCTTGGGTTACCGTGCTTGACCCACTCCCCTTTAACGCAAATCCAAGTATCTTCAGGGCTCAATAACCTTGCACCAATAATAAAAACAACGACTAGGATTAAAATATATAAAATTGTCTTTTTCATACTGTCGGGGCACTGGGATTTGAACCCAGAGTCTTACGAACCCGAATCGTAAATGTTACCGTTACACCATGCCCCGAAAACTATTTAATTTTTGAAAACTCTGTCGGGGTGCCGAGATTCGAACTCGAAACGCTTGCTCCCAAAGCAAGAATGATAGCCGTTTCACTACACCCCGAAAAATCAAATTAACATTATGCAGTCTAACATAAAAACAAAAATTCACAAACAAAAAGGAAGAGTTTTTAGGCTACTTCCTTTAAAGGTTCATACTCAAAACAAACTTGTTTCTTCATGCCCGTATCATAGTGCGACTTGGCGCGGATCTTTTGACCGGAAAAAACGAGTGGTATCCATGTTTTGTCCGCGTGCCACATTCTGTCAAATGGCATGTTGCTCATACTATGCAATTCCGGAAAACCCATCTCCTCGGTTTCGCGCAAATCCCCCGCCCACCTGCGACAAAAATAAATATGACACTCGTAAAGATGGACTTCCCCTTCAAAAAAGTCTATGACGGCCACTTTTTCCAAATCCCGCTTTGAGGCAACCGCACCCGCTTCCTCCTCCAACTCGCGAATGGCCGTATCATCAATTGTTGTGTCAATTGGTTTTTGTTTGCCTCCATATCCATTCAAAAAACCAACACCAAACCCGTCTTTTTTGTTGGCAAGAAAAACATTTTGACCCTGAATTGGAAAAACAATAGTGGTTATTCTCATATTTGCTCCATTTTCATAATATTCCCCTTTTAAATTTTAAGCAAACTATAGGACAAGATCATCGATCACTTCAATTTTTACGAGTCTTTTATCATTATCCAAATAGACAGTAACGACATCAAACTGCCACTCTGTTTCGTCTGAAACATCCTTGTCCATTAAATATGTTTCAAACACCCTGCCCAGCCTTTGCAGTTTCCACGCATGAACATTGTCTTCCGGCCGATAATCGCTCGATGTTCCACGTGTAACACTCTTTACCTCCACAAAATGGATTTTACTCCCCTTCTTGGCTACAATATCAATCTCGCCCCACTTTCGCAGATAGTTACGATCTATTATCTTATAGCCGTTTTTTTTCAGATAATCACAAGCAAAATCCTCGCCAATTCTACCTATTATTTGCTTATCTGTTGGTTTACCGTGGAACATGGAAATATTGTATC
Source organism: uncultured bacterium (assembly GCA_903861205.1). Classification (GTDB taxonomy): domain Bacteria; phylum Patescibacteriota; class Minisyncoccia; order Phycocordibacterales; family DATDWN01; genus CAIOTC01. Next base: position 28,301 of record CAIOTC010000022.1, read on the forward strand.
ATGTGTAACAAAATAAATGTTTTCACGTGAAACATTGGTAAAAAATCTATAAAACAGACGTCTGATAGGTTAGTTGTTCTTGAGAAACCCGTATTTTAAGCCATTTTTTGATTCATAGGGACAAAATTCATCAAATCTTCATAATAGTCAAAGACCTGTCCTTAATCCCCATGTCCACACAGTTATCCACAGTTTTTGACAATGGCAGAGATATAATTTTTGAAGTGCTGTATAATATATTAATGATATCACAGGAGTTAAAAGATAAAGCATTGCAACTTAGAAAAAACGGCAAAAGCTACGGGTTTATCTCCGCAGAAACAGGCATATCTTCAGGTATGTTATCTTATTGGTTTTCAAAGAAAGAGTGGTCAAAGAAAATTGCTATAGAAAATAATGATAAGAATATAAAAAACTCAACAAAAAGAATTATTGCTATGGATAGGCAAAGATTATTCAATTTATCAGAGAAATACAGACTTGCTAGGGAAGAGGCTACTGAGCAATTCCAAAATTGGAAGTATGAGCCATTATTTGTTGGTTCACTCATGCTATATCAGGGCGAAGGTGATAAATCAGCGACTGGTGGCAGTATCAGAATTGGAAACATTGATTATTCAGTTTTAAAGATATTTATCAGATTCATATTAAAATATTCTGATATTTCGCCTAATAATATACATTTCTGGCTATTAGCATACCCAGATCTTGATGTTAAAAATTGTGAAAAGTGGTGGTTAGAAAAGTTAGAATTATCAATGAATAATTTATATAGAACTCAGATAATTCAGGGTAGACACAAAACAAAAAGGTTGCGTTTTGGAGTAGGAAATATTATAATTCCAAACAAGAGATTGAAAGTGAAAATATTGAAATGGATTGAACTCGCTTCAGAGGAATTAATGCGGGCGTAGTTTAGCGGTAGAACATTTGGTTGCCAATCAAATAGTGTGAGTCCGACTCTCACCTCCCGCACCATAGAAAAAAGACCTAATTTTAGGTCTTTTTTCTATGGTGCCCCGTATCGAGACGTACCTCGAACCTGGAATGCACTGCTGCCGAAACTCGTTGAGTGGATTACAACGAGTGATGACGATTCACATGAGGTAGTAAAGACATTGCTGGAACAACACAAAGGGGCCAGCCCGACTCCTACGCTAAATTAAGCTCGCGTCGCACCTCGTCCATCTGATGCTCCAGCTCCGTTATCTTGTTACCAACATCTAGTCGTGAAGTGACATCATCAAAACCGCGCTTGGTCATCCGGGCCAACTGTTCCTGAGACTCGTCGATACGAGTGACCAGCTTAACTTCAAGATCTTGCAGATCTGCTTTTGTCGCTAAGCCCTGAATTGTTTTATCAAAATGTTCTTTAGTGAGCTCCATGGTAATGAGAGGTTAATAATTGATGTCAATTTTATACCCCGATATCTTTTTGGTCAAGCCGTGGCAATGTACAGTTTCCAAAAGGTCGGCAGCCATAATTACACATGACCTATGGAAAGACATACACACCCATTGGCAGAATTGTACCCGACGTTCTCGCGCGAGCAGTTGGACGAAGCTGAGGAGAATCTTAAGCAATACGCTGCCCTGGCGGCTCGAATGTTTGAGAGGATATGGGGCGACCCTGAGGCCCACGCCAGGCTTACTCGTATCATTGATCGGGAGAGGGCAATTGGCACGGCACAGAACATTGACGCCGGCGACAAGAAGTTCGATTCCTCTCCAGAAATATCACTGAGTAAAAATGCAAAGATACTGTAGCCTGCGGGGGCAGATCAGCAAAAAACACTGATGACATCAGTGTTTTTTGACAATTCACAATTTGTCGATGGCGACAACTTTCACCGCCTTGACAATGTGCTCCCGGCAGGACTCGAACCTACAATGACTGATTCGAAGTCAGTTATGATATCCATTTCACCACGGGAGCAATGAGATAAATATACAACAAAAGAGCAATTAATGCTATTATTGAGACATGAAAATCGAATTTCCGGTACCACAGGAAGTTACACGTGTAACAGAAACACTCAAAAAGGCAGGTTTTGAGGCTTTTTTGGTGGGTGGATGCGTGCGAGATCTGTTTTTGAATAGAAAACCGAAGGACTGGGATGTGACCACGAACGCCACACCGGAGCAGATAATTCCTTTATTTCCACACACATTTTACGAAAACACGTTCGGAACTGTCGGGATTGTAAATGATGAGACCGAGGATTCGAGCTTAAAAACCGTGGAAGCCACTCCATATCGTATAGAATCCGACTATTCTGATAATCGTCATCCGGATAAAGTGACATTCAGCCAGAAAATCGAGGACGATTTGAAAAGACGAGATTTTACCATGAACGCTTTAGCCTACGATACAACGACAGGGAAGATAATAGACCTGTTTGATGGGATAAAAGACATAAAGGACAAAACCATTAGAACAGTAGGGAAGCCGGAGGATAGATTCAAGGAAGACGGCTTGCGAATACTTCGAGCTGTACGCTTTTTCGCTGAACTCGGCTTTGTTGTTTCACCTGAAACAGAGAAAGCTATTCTTGAAAACGCAGATTTGTTGAAAAACATTTCAAAAGAGAGGATTCGCGATGAGTTTACCAAGATAATCATGTCAGAAAAGCCAATGGATGGACTTTTGTTGCTGCGAAAACTCGGTTTGATGAAGTATGTCATTCCACAAATGGAAGAAGCGTATGATATAGAACAAAATCATGCACATAAATACGATGTCTGGGAGCATTTAATCCGAAGTGTTCAAACTGCAGCCGATAAGAACTTTCCCCTGGAAATCCGTTTAACGGCTATGGTACACGATATTTCCAAGCCGGCCGCTCGCCGATGGGACGCCGAACACGAACAATGGACTTTTTACGGCCATGAAGTTTTGGGTTCACGTGAAACGAAGAAAATTCTTTCCGACTTACGTTTCCCGGCAAAGGTTGTTGAAAAAGTAACGACACTTGCCCGTTGGCATATGTTTTTTTCCGATACCGAGCAAATTACGCTCTCTGCGGTCCGTAGAATGATTGCCAATGTTGGACGAGAAAACATCTGGGATTTGATGAATGTGCGCATATGCGACCGTATAGGGACCGGCAGGCCCAAGGAAGATCCATATCGTCTACGAAAATATCACGCCATGATCGAAGAAGCACTTCGCGATCCGGTTTCCGTAGCAATGCTTAAGATTGACGGCAAAAAAATAATGGATGTTACACGGGAAACACCTGGACCGAAAATCGGTTGGACTTTGCACGCTCTGCTCGAGGAAGTTTTGGATGATCCAAAGAAAAATACCGAGGAATATCTGGAAAATCGCGCAAAAGAGCTATTTTCATTGCCTGAAAATGAATTGGAAGCTCTGGGCGAGAAAGGAAAACAAACAAAAGAGGAAGCAGATGAGGAGGAAATAAAGAAAATACGTGGAAAACATTGGGTTAAATAGAGGTTAGGGATTAGAGAGAAGAGGTTAGGGTTAACAAAAAACCGCCCATACACGAGCGAGATGTGCTAGTGAATAGAGCGGTTGGGTAAAGGAACCACTCAGTCAGACCATAAAGTCAGATACTATATCTCGAAAAAATAAAAAATAGTAGATAGTTTGAAGATATTTAGATCGTTGACTAAAAGTATAACCAAGTTGCCCTTAAATAGAGGACTGGCCAAGTCCCAAAAAAGAACGACACTATGTGTAAAGAACAATGCAGATTTTTTGCCCGGGTTTTATCGGACATATTAACTGCGGTCTGAAATTATTATACTACCAGTAAAAGACATGTAAAGGACATAACAATAAAACTGTGGATAAGTCATGTCTTTTAGATTAGATACACTGTATAATTATTTCATTAACAATTAATTTTTATTTTATGAAAACACTTCACGTCGTCGCCTTCATACTTCTTGTTGTGGGAGGTTTGAATTGGGGATTGGAGGTTTTTGGTTGGGGAATCGGCAGTTGGGGATTCTTGCCGACAGTGGTCGTGCAAGCAATATATTTGTTGGTGGCCGTTTCCGCATTAGTGGAAATTTTCACCCACAAAAGCAACTGTGCACATTGCGCTTCAAAGGAAGCAGCACCTATGAGTACTACGATATAAACAGAGGTTAGAGATAAGAGATTTGAGATAACAAAAAACTCGGCAAGGCCGAGTTTTTTGTTACTTGATTTCCAGTTCGATAGGGCAGTGGTCGGAGCCGAGAACATCGGAAAGAATTTTTGAACTTTTGACCTTTGGCAAAAATTCTTTGTTGACGAAAAAATAATCAATGCGCCAGCCGATATTTCTTTCTCGAGCATTTCGCCAGGGCGTCCACCATGTATAGTGACCATTGCCTTTTGTAAAATGGCGAAAGGTATCAACAAATCCACCTTTGACCAACATGTCGATTCCTTCACGCTCTTGTTTTGTAAAACCATGATTACCCTCATTTTCCTTTGGATTGGCCAAGTCATCCTCGGTATGCGCCACATTCAGATCACCACAGAAAATGACCGGTTTTGTCTTTTTTAGATCTTTTATATATTCCAAAAATGCAGGATCCCAGCCTTTGTGTCGCAGATCCAAACGACTCAAATCTTGCTTGGCGTTCGGAGTGTAAACATTAACCACATAAAAATTAGCAAATTCAGCTGTCATAACTCGGCCTTCTTTGTTTGGATCACCGTAACCGTCTTCGGAAAGTTTGTACTTGGCGCAAATTTCCTCTGAGAAACCGAAAGAAACGCTTACAGGTTTTTCACGGCAAAAAATAGCTGTTCCACTGTAACCGGCTTTCACAGCTGAATTCCAATATTCTTCGTACTCGGGCAAATCCACTTCGCTTTGGTGTTGCTGGGCTTTCGTTTCCTGCAAACAAATGATATCCGGTTTGTATTTCTCAACAAAAGGCACAAAAAGTCCTTTTTTATGCACCGCCCGCAAACCGTTGACGTTCCAAGAGATTATTTTCATCCCTCCATTTTAGCAAATTACAAACAAATCTGCATTTTGACCCTGTGATATTGCCCAGAGGGCACCTATATCACAGGGTGGACTTTTAACATAATTCAGCGTAGTGTAATTATCGGAGGCGACACAATGGTACCAACACTCAATCTTCTGCATGCAAATAACGTGAAATTTATTGGAGAAATTCACTTGGAAATTGACAGATTTCTCAAAAAATTAGTCGTTTTATGCTTCGTTGTGGCAGTTCTTTGTTTTTCCATGACAACATACATATTCTTGAAGTAGGGAACCGTCCGTCGGTTCTCTTTTTTTATTTCGTATTAAAACCAATTTTTGATTTTGGTTTTACTTTTTCAACAATTAGTTGGCGAATTGCATCAAAAATAGAAGCAAACTGACCATCATATTTTTGCTCCAAATCATCAAGTCTTTTAGCAATATCTTTATGCGATAACATCAATTCGCGAATTCGCACAAATACTCTCATAATTGCAATGTTCATTTCAATAGCTCTGTTACTATTTAAAACACTGGATAACATAGCAACACCTTGTTCAGTGAATACATAAGGTAAATTACCAATGTTGCGTTTTGATGCGGTCACACTTTGTGACCGCATATTGACATTTGGTATCACAAATTGTGATACCAAATGAAGCGAATTTGTCTCTTTGATATTAAGTTGAAACATAAAATCTTTCGGAAACCTTTTTATGTTCCTTTTTACCGCTTGATTGAGAACTTTTGTCGGCACACCATACAATTCTGCTAAATCACTATCCATCATCACTTTTTGACCACGAATAAAATATATTTTTCTCTCTATAAACTCTGCCGGAACCAAAACTTTTAAACTTATTTTACTCATGAAAAATTAAAAAGAATATTTATTTGTAACATATTTTTCTAACTCCTTTGTCAATTCGTAAACCAAATCTTTTTCGGGTGATTCAGGACAACTTTCCAAAAACTTGCGAATCAAAACTATATATTGGTCGTGATAAGGTTTCTCCGGTTCTGACTGACGGATTTTGGTTATCCCTCTCAGATTAGCGGTGAAATCAGCCAATTTTATTATTTTTGCTTTTGGTGATGTGTGATTCAGGTGTTCATAATATTCAACTTGCTGAATTTTGTTATAATTTTTTGGATGAGAAACTTCTTGGACCAAATCGGCCACCTCTTTTGAAAAAGTCTGTTCCAACTCCTCGTATGTTGTTTCAGTGTCTTCCAAAGTGTCGTGGAGAATAGCTGAAACCAAAATGTCCGGATCTTCAACATAAAATTCGTTTTGCAAAACTGCCAAAACATCAGGCCAATGATTGTCCGCGCCGGCTTCTTTGAATTTCCGTATGGCAAATTCTTTTGCATGTTCAATTTTTTCAGCAGATTCCATATTTTTTATTTCTTCCATAAATTTTATTTGTTATTATATTTCTCTTTCATTTCCATCGCACGTTCCATAATTCTGTCAGCAGCGTCGCTCCACTTTATATATTGTTTGAAATCCTGAGGATTAATTAATTTGATTTCTGTAATATCTCCGTCCGGATCAGAAACAAAATCGCCATATGGTTCAACTATGCAAAAAGAATTTGCATGAAATATTGTTTTACCACTTTCAAACGTTAGAATCTGATATCCGATGTATTCTTGATGCAAAACTTTCATATTCGATTCTTCTTTTACCTCCCGTGTGGTAGCTTCTTCGAGTGTCTCGCCTTTTTCAATAGCGCCACCCGGAAATCCCCACGTATCGTTTTTATCACGAACAATAACCAACTTGTCCCCATAAAAACAATGGCCACTGACACCATTTAAAACAATCCCTTTAAGTTCAATCTCAGGATTACCTTCTTTATACATAATATCAACTTTTTTTCCTTCCTTTGTGACAGTTTGAGATTTTATTTCCATGGTTTTAGTATAACAAATTTATGTAAACAAAAAGGGCTACCTCCGATATCATCGAAAGTAGCCCGTAACATAAAGCGCGGACAGAACGCCGGCGCTATACGCTATGATCTCGCGTCGATATCGACGCCAGGCCCAGCGACAGAAACGAACGAACTGTCGCCAGAGGGAAGTCGCGGTCCTTCTCAACACGCGTCCCGTCCAGCCCATGTATGCATGGTGCTGGCGAACGATCATCGAGAAGCCGAACCCCATGACCCAAATTACAAGGGCCATGAAAAAGAGCGTATTGAAAGCCTGCATTTCCGTTCTCCTTTTTTTTTCCCACTTGCCTCGGCGAATGGAAATTTTGCCATTTTGCCGGGAAGTCCGTTTGGTGTCCTTGTGGACACCACCAGTTTGAACGGGAAGGGGAAGGCGGATGCCTTTCCGTACCTCCCTCATGGAAATTACGGTCTTTGCTTTTTTCATAAAGAACTCCTGCCAAAGAAAATTTTTTAAACTTGCTTTGGTAGAAGCCCGATCCGGTGTTTTGGATCGGGCAAAGGATTACTTCTGATGATTGCGACGGGTTTTGAAAGCCATCGCATAGCGGATCTGGAGTTGAGGCGCGCCTTGTGGCATGCGCTGAAGCCAAAATTCCAAATCGCCGTACCGTCCGCCTTTGAGGGTAACCGAGGCAAAGGGTTTGTGTTCCCATTTGGCTTCGCCGAACTGGTATGCGCCGTAGCCACCACCGAGCTTCCATCGCCTGAACTCGTACTCCACCTTGGACCTCTCCAGAACATGCTGGATGCGTCCGGATTTGTTGAGTGGCAAGTAGGGGAAGTAGCAGGTCTCGCTCGCAATCTTGGGCGTCACTTTCCAGATAACCAGTGTCCAAGGAATAAAGTATGTTGCATTCCCTGAAGCTGTGCCGATTGCCTGTTCGATGTAGCCTTCCTCGATAACGACGAACCGCTTAGAAGCGTGCAGGATTGCACCGCCGCCGATGCCAATCTCCCGGTAGTTGTTCTTACCGAAGTCGATGTAAAGCACATCGGGGTAGATCCAGCGGCCGCGGGTCTGATAGACCTCGGCATAGTGGTAGGTCGCTGTGTTCCTTGTGCCCATGCGAGCCATCACCGAAGTTTCGATCTCCTGCGCGTTGAGCGAAGAAAGACCGGCGAATAAGGCAAACATCACTATAATCGTTCTCATAATTCCTCTCAAAGAACTTGAATTTTACTCCTGTGTAACGTTGTTTCTGTACTTTTCCAGTTCTCTATTATACACCCATTACAATCACTTGTCAAGTATTTTCGGGGAGAATTTTTAGCTTATTTTGAGCCCAAATTAGCCTTTTGTGATTGCCCCCACCGCAGAAAACTTTTGCAAAATTTTCTCTGGTAGAAGTCCCTGCTTAGCAGGGACTGGCTCGTCGCCTCGGCGGATTTTTCTCGGATTCTTCCAGCTTAATTCGATCTTGTGCCGCCAGAGTCGCTCCGACTGACACCGACAAACTAAAGCCGTGTTTTTTGAGAAACTCGACACAGCCGTCGTAGTTGCCATTTGAAGCTATCAAGTATGCTTTGGCAACCATGAGCGGCACACGGCCGGGATTTCTTTGAACTCTCAATGCTAAAGAAAGTTTCTGATGAGACATTGGATCTCCTTTCGCCGTTTTCCGCCCGGCAGGCGTATTTTAAAGAACTTTGGGATTTCTCCCTTCAAAACATTCTCACTGAAAATGTTTTGAAGGGAGCTCAATCGAAGACCGATTGAGCGACTCGTTTTTAGCAACTGGTGAGCATCATCCAGTATCAACACGAATTTAAAGTCCTCATGTCTCCCGGACCGACCTCCTTTCAGCTGGTCAGGCTGTCACGCCTCTTCCGTCGAGGAATGAAGAATTCAACCACCATGAATGCCGCAAAAACTGCGCAGCACCCGCCGAGCATCCAAGCTGACTTGGCAATCGGCGCCGGCAAATGGTTGAATCTGGCCGCGTGGAAGAAAATCCCCGCCGTGGCCGCCTGAAGCACGAACATGAAAAAGCAGAGAATCTTCTTGAACACGTTCGTCTCCATCACCCCGATGACCGCCAAGATAAATTCAACGATGTAATACAACACCCACTCAAAGAACGATCCCATAAATTCCTCCCGTTTGGGAAATGAAGGTGGGATTTTTCATTTCTCAAACGGAAGCCCGAGAAAATTCTCGGGCGGTTGTGCGTCTTTCCGACGCGGTGAATTGCAAAAGAACTGTGTGCAGTGGGAGTCTTGGTTTGGCAACCTTGACTCCCTGGGTGCCAACCCACTCTCGCTCTTGTTGGTCCGCATTCTCCCGCCCGAATCACTCGGTACCAGGTGCGGTATCTTCCTATCTGAACTACTCTTATAACCTCGGCGAAAGCCGGGCGAGCAGACAGAATTGCTAGGTTGATAGCTGAGCGATCAAGCCCCTGCCGTAATGTATCTCTGCACAGATACACGACTAATTTCAAAATTTTGGGAGCGAAACTGGCCCGCCGGCCTCGTGTGGGGTGGCACGGGGCATACGCCCGCACCACGAAAATCCCACGGCGGTGGGTGGTCTTGGTAGACCGCCACACGATGTTTCGCTCCCACTTAGGGGTCCCTCGCAACTCAAATTCGTGCGAACCGGACCGCCTGAGCGGAAGCAAAACTGTCAGACGTTTAAAACATTTCAATATTTGATTCTGGGATAAGCATACACCCATCCATATTTTTTGTCAAGAACTTTTGACACTTTATACAAAATACTTTTTCTGACACAAAAAATATGGCCTAATATATGGCCATTTTTGAACGCAAAACAAAATGAGATTAATTTTGATCACTGACAGAACATGTTTTTCAAGAAAAGTTTTTGTGAAAAATTTTCTAAATTTTATCAAAAAATAGTGTTTTTGCGAAAAAACACTATTTTTTACTACAATATGGCTAGAAATATGATTTTATTGTAAATTTGATACGAAAATGACAAAAACACTTGACATTTTAATTCGAGTTTGCTAAGCTTGTTCGCGGAGGTGATCAATGGAGGACTAGAGAAGCGGAGTGCTGCTTCCTAGTGAAATCCATTGTCACTAGGAAGCAGCATTTTGCGGATCAAAATCCGTCACCTCTGTAGTTAACAATTAAAGACAGTCGGCCCACCTCGTTCGCCTTAACTTCGTTTCGATTTAGGTGGTGCCCGAAAAAAGGTGCGAAATGCAAGATTGACGCTGGAGAAACAGCCGGCCGGAATCCCGGTCGACCAGTGACTCCTAATTTGTTCGCAAGCTGGGTCGTAGGGCGTTCAACGTTCCACGTATTCAGCAAAAAAGGCCCCGCTCATCGGGGCCTTTCTCAATTTCAAAAATTATTTCTTATAATTGTCAAAAATGACCTTAAACAAACTTTTCATTGTTTCTGCCACATCTTCACTTTGAATTGAAATACTTGAAAATCTTTTGTTAAGCACACTTATGCGCACTTTATCTTTATAAATAGCGATATCACAGGTAAGTGGGTATTTCTTGCCATCAATTTTATATCTCTCACTCATATCATCCGACGGAATTTCTCCATTTTCAAACGTATATAAAGCTTTAGATTTAACTTTTTTATTCAATCTCCTTTGTTTGAATTGACTCCTTTCATCAAGAGGAAATAATTTGTCTAGCAAATCCCTTGGATAGATAAGGTATATTGGCTCTTCTGTATTGGTATCGTTTTCGAAAATACCGTTGACCGCACTGACAATTCCTTCCTTGCCGTCATAATATTTGACCACCGGTCGCTCACCGGAACCACGTTCGATGCCTTTGATTTGGGGAATAATATCTTTCAAACGCTTGCTATTTTCATCCAAAACAAGCTTTTGACGTTCAACAAAAGTCTCCAGTCTCTCCGGTGGTTCGGCTTGGTAGTGAGTTTTCTTGCCGACAGTCGTTTCTGACACCAGACCTTTTTTGGAGAGAGATTCCAAAACCACGTAGACGGTTGGCCGTTTCAGCTTTGTTTTCTTGGCTAAATCAAGAACCGAGGCGTTATCCACCTGAACCAGAGCCAAATATACTGTAGATTCCTTGTCAGTTAAACCTATGTTTTGCAAATATTTTTCAAGCATAGTAATTAATGGTTATTTTTGACTATTATACCACATAAACCTTGAACTTGCGTAAAATATGCTTTTGTGATAACATATTGCCAATGCTTACAAAAACCAAAAAATTGAAAATAGTCAAAGATGTCCAGGTTCACGAGACAGATACCGGCTCTCCGGAGGTGCAAATCGCCATTATTTCTCGCCGAATTGACGAGTTGGCTTCACATTTGAAGAAAAACCCAAAGGATAACCACTCCCGACGCGGACTCCTGCAAATGGTGGCTGATCGCAAGACTCACATGAAATATTTGGAAAAGAAATCTCCAAAGCGTTTCAACGCGCTGAACAAAAAGCTCGGATTGAAGAAATAATCCAGAAGTCACCCGCTCGGGTGATTTTGTTAATGTGAAAGCTTTTTTATTTATTTTTGGTATACTTAATATTAGAAGTATTTTTTAATAATTGAAGAAATAATTTTTTTAATACAATGAGTGTAATCAAACACAAGAATCAAAGGGTTGGAATTTTTATTGATACGCAGAATCTGTATCACACGGCCAAAAATATTTATGGGGCAAAGGTAAACTTTGACCAGGTAGTCAAAGATGGTTTGGCCGGACGGTCGCTGACGCGCGCAGTGGCTTATGTCATCACCACCGAGAGCGGCGAGGAAAAAGGCTTTTTCGAAGCGCTTGAGAAAATGGGCATTGAAACCAAAACTAAAAATTTGCAGATTTTTTCCGGCGGGGCCAAGAAAGGTGACTGGGATGTCGGCATGGCTGTCGACACCATCAAACTAATGCCGAAGCTGGACACGGTTATTTTGGTCACCGGCGACGGAGATTTTGTGCCGCTGGTGGAATATTTGAAAAACGGCGGATGCCAAGTGGAAGTGATGTCTTTTGGACGATCAAGTTCGGCCAAGTTGGTGGAAATTGCCGACGATTTTGTTGATCTCGATGAAAATCCGCGCAAATATCTGATCGGCTATCGAGGCGGAAGCAATCGTTACATCAGAAAACCACGAACGGAACCGGATCAGGAAAAACCGGCGTACTAGAATTTTGTCTTTGCATTATTCGTAGCCATTCGTAGACCTATTCGTTATTTCGTATATTTGTAATTTATGGAAGAAAACTTGCAACAAAATGTGGAAAATATGTTGAAAGCCGAGGCGAAAAAATCGGAACAAGTTCCGTATGATTCTCCGCTTAAACCGCTTCGCACATACCAGGGCGACGTGGACCAAATCATCGGCAAAAATAAAGTGTCGATGGTTACCGTAGCGGTAGCGGAACAAAAAAAGAAATATGACGAGCCGGCCAAAGCCGAGCCAATTCCGGTTGCGCCAAAAATGACAAAAACAGTACCGGAAAAAGAAGTTAAAACCGAGACACCGGCAACAGCGCCTGCGCCGACACCAGTTCCGAAGCCCACACCAACCCCAACAGAAACAGCCACTTCTTCATTTTACAAGGAACTTGCCAGAGAGGAAGCTTCGGCCGACGACATGCAAATAAAAAGTAAGTTTTCCAAAGTAATCGGTATTATTCTGGTTGTTTTCGGTATCGTGGTTGTCGGTTTGGTTTATTACATGATCAGCTCCCAAAATACCGCGCAGGTAGCCGAGCAGAAAAGCACTTTGATCAGCTACACCCAGGAATTTGATACGCCGATTGCCGGAACAAACAGAAGCGCTCTGGTCAAAACAATTGTCGCCCAAAAAAACGGGTTTAGTTTACCGGCCAATTCGATACTATATATAAACATGGCAAATGCCAGCACGACGGCGAGCGCGGCCGACGCTTTCAAACTGCTTGCTCCGAACATGCCGGCGCCAATTTCGCGAAATTTGAAAAAAGACTACATGGTTGGCGTTTATTCATTCGACACGAACGAGCCATTCATCATATTTACGACCGATGACTACGGCGTCAGCTACTCCGGAATGCTGGAATGGGAAGGAAAAATGACCTCCGATATCGGGCCGGTTTTTGGCATGGCTCAAGCCAGCACGACCATGGCCTACACATGGAAGGACGAGGCCATTCGCAACAAAGATTTGCGCATCGTTCAGGACGGAGCCGGAAAAACTATTTTGCTGTATTCATTTTTGGACAAAAACACCATTTTGATTACAACCAGCGAAAAAATATTCAACGCCATTTTGGGCAAGTATATGACGAGTAAAATGGTGAGGTAGTTGCTTAGGCGATTATTTATGATACTATAATTGAACTATGAAAAATCTGGAACACTACAAAGAAATGCTCGAGGCGGAGGCCAAAAACCTCGAAAAAGAGCTTTTGACCGTTGGGCGAAAAAATCCTGACGCCAAGGGCGATTGGGAGGCGACTGAAAAAATGGATATTGATCCGGCTGACGAGGACGAAGTGGCCGACAGCATCGAGGAATTCGAGAACAACAAGGGCATTTTGAACCAGCTAGAAATCAGATTGAAGGAAGTGAATGAAGCGCTGGAAAAAATAAAAAACGGAACATACGGAGTATGCGAAATTTCCGGCGAACCAATAGAGGAGGATAGACTGGAAGCCAACCCAGCGGCCAAAACTTGTAAACTACATATGTAATTAAAAAATAATTTACACACAGGATGACTAAAAAAGAATTTGCGGTGGATTTCGGAGGGAGAGAATTGAAGGTGGGGTTCAATGATATGGTGGACCAGGCGCATGGATCGTGCTTGGTTCATTATGGCGACACTGTTGTGCTAGCGACAGCAGTCATGTCCAAGGAGGCAAAAGATAACGCCGATTTTTTTCCGCTGACGGTTGATTTTGAGGAAAAATTTTACGCGACCGGCAAAATTCTCGGCTCGCGTTTCCAAAAAAGGGAAGGCAGGCCGACTGACGAGGCGATACTGTCCGGCCGAATCGTCGACCGCACCATTCGTCCGCTTTTTGATCAGTGGATTCGTCACGACATCCAGGTGGTAGTGACCGTGCTTTCCATTGGCGAGGACGACCCGGATATTTTGGCCGTGCTTGGCGCTTCTATCGCCATCGGCACGTCGCAAATTCCGTGGAACGGGCCGGTTTCGGCCGTGCGAATTGGTAAAAACGGCGAATTCAGCACGAACCCGACATACACCCAGAGGAACACCGACAATTACGAAATGGATTTGCTCGTTTGCGGAAAGGACGACAAAATAAACATGATAGAAATCGGTTCGAACGAAATTTCCGAGGAAGAAATTTTGACCGGTATGGAAATGGCCAAAAATGAGCTGGCCAAGCTGCAAAAATTCCAGGAAAAAATAATTTCGGAAATCGGAAAAGAAAAAGTCAAAATTGCCAAGCCGGAAATTTCCGACGCCACCAAAAAATTGTTTGAAGAAAAAATCGCTCCTATTTTCATGCAAAAAGTTTTTTCGGGGAATGTCGGAAAAGAAGATTTGTCAGAGCTTGTCGTCGGCTGGAATAAAGAGATCGAAGCAATTGAGGACGACAAAGAAAGAAATTTGGCCAAAGATTATATCCAGGAAAAAATCGATGAGATTATTCACGAGGAAGCCATCAAAAACAAGAAACGACCGGACAACAGAAAAGTGGACGAGTTGCGACCGCTGTTTGCCAAAGTTGGCGGTCTGTCAAAAATTCTGCACGGCACCGGATTGTTTTATCGCGGAGGAACGCACGTTTTGTCGGTACTGACACTCGGCGCGCCCGGCGATGCACAGCTGATCGACACCATGGAAACGCAGGAGGGAAGCAAGCGATTTATGCTCCACTATAATTTTCCGCCATATTCTGTCGGCGAAGTCGGCCGAATGGGTGGAACGAACCGCCGAATGGTTGGCCACGGCGCTTTGGCCGAAAAAGCCCTGGTCCCAGTTTTGCCAAAGAAAGAAGTTTTTCCTTACACAATCCGACTGGTGGCCGAATCAATGGCGTCCAACGGCTCGACATCGATGGCTTCGGTCTGCGCCGGAACGCTGGCGCTGATGGATGGAGGTGTGCCGATCACTCGGCCGGTTGCCGGAATAGCTAGCGGTCTCATGATGAAAGATGACAAAAATTTCGTGGTACTGACGGACATTCAAGGACCGGAGGACCATCATGGCGACATGGATTTCAAAGTGGCAGGAACGACGGTTGGTGTGACCGCGGTACAAATGGACGTCAAGGTGGCCGGTATTCCGCTGCACATTTTGAAGGAAGCGTTTGAAAAAGCTAAAGCCGCCCGATTGCAAATTTTGAAAGTGATGACGGACGAAATTGCTGCTCCGCGAGAAAACATTTCCGAATTCGCTCCGCATATTGTTTCCATGAAAATAAAACCAGACCAAATCGGCATGGTTATCGGCACCGGCGGAAAAACAATCAAAGAAATCAAAGAAAAAACCGGCGCAGAAATTGACATTGACGATGACGGCACGGTTTACATCACCGGCAAAAAAGAAGCTTGCGAGGAAACGCAGAGAATCATCGGCATCATCACCTGGGAGGCAAATGTAGGAGACCGATTCCGCGGGGAAGTGGTCAAAATCACCGAGTTCGGGGCCTTTGTTAAAATCAACGGCGGATCAGAAGGTTTGTTGCACATTTCCGAAATTTGTCCGCAACGACTCAAAACCGTTGACGAGAAACTGCATGTTGGCGACATCGTCCCGGTGGTAGTCAAAGAAGTTGACGACCGCGGAAGATTAAAACTATCTATCAAAGAAATCGACCCAGAGTGGTTTGATAAAGTGAAGTAAAACTTCTATAAAAAGAACGCGCCCACTCGGCGCGTTTTTCATACCAACGGAACAATCTGGCAATTCTGGTAATGACCTTCTTGCAAAACTTCCAAAAAATGAACTTTTCGGTGAACCGCTTCAAGGGCCTTCATCACATCACCATGACTAACAACAAGAATTCTCTTGCATGTCGGATAACAGGCCAGTTTTACAAGTTCATAATAAACCGGACTAACCCGGTCAACGAGTTCATAAAATGTTTCCACCCCATCACCAGACAAAAAATAAACAGAATTCTCGTTCACACGCAAAATTTTTCCTGGAAATTCCGGAATTTTGCTTTCCGGCTGGTGGGTCATTTTTCCAAAGTTTCTTTCATTCAATTCTCTCATGGCAACAACCCTGTTGACATCAAGAATTCTGGCTACTATTTGGGCGGTAACAAACGATCGAATCAGCTGGGAAGAATATATAATTCCTATACCCAAACCGAAACATTTTTTCGCTAAAATCTCAGCCTGTTCTTTGCCGAGTTCACTCAAAGGATCGTCGTGTTGCCCGTTGAGCAATTTTTTCGCGTTGTATTCCGTCTGCCCGTGCCTTGCCAAATAAATCATCTTTCACTCCTTCCGTTCATTACATTACATTTTTTCAAATAAAAAGCAATATTTTTACAAAAAAACGGCCACCTTTTCAGGCGACCTGTGAAATTCTTTCTATTACTTTCTTTGTGGCTTTGTGCGATTTGAGCCAGCGAAACGTTCCTGCTGGACATTTTGCAAGCTTCATTTGGGAAGCATACGTTTCCATCTTTGGGCAAATCTCGTTGTTTGCCGAGTCAATGCGCCATGGCAATTTGTCACCCTCTCTTATTTGTCTGAGGTGAATAAAAACAGAACTACCAACCATATCAAATCCCGTTATCAGATACGGTTTGCTTTCAAAGACAACAATCCAAGAGAAAGATTCCTCGTAATGAAAGAACGGTAGGATTGGAAAATCCCTAAAATACACAGCACCCTTTTCCAATAATTTACTGTCCACAGCACTTACTTCCGGCAAAGAATCAATGTCAATATGTCCAGTAAAACCGCTGTTTTCTATTAAATACTCGACAAACTTTCGGATTGAGTTCATACCAAACCTCCGCAATTCAAACTACTCTTTTGACCAAAATTGTCAATGTCTTCATTGAATTCACATAAAAATTGTGATAAATTATTGTTATGCTTGTGGGCACAAGCCCCTTATCGGCCAAATGATATCATTGAGTTGAAAACAAACATTACAAAAAAACCGCTAAGTAGCGGTTTTTTGTTACCTTAAAATGACATTGTGGTTTCATCTTTATATTTTTTAACATTCCATATCTTACGATATATCGTAAGATATGGAATTAAACTAAAATTGTAAAAATTTTTTGAAACGGTTTCTTCCGACCCGCGGAGGAATAATCTTTTCCATTTGTGACACAAAACTGTTTTGTTTTTTTATTTCTTTGATAAGATTAGCGAACTTTTCCTCTTCATAAGCAAGAGAAATCCTTGCAACAGTTGAAGGGCTTACTTTGAGCGCATTTTCAATAGCATAGATTGATTCACCCTGATCAAGTAGGAGAATGATGGCTAGTCTTTTAGCCAGCATTAGTTTTTCCGTTTTTGTAAAAAGCTCGTCAAAAACTAGCTTGGCATTGCCGGATATTGATAATTCTTTGATTATTTTGTAGAACTGTTTGTGAATTTCCAAATATTGCTCTTTTTGGAGCAATCGTTTTGATACATGTGGCATATTATTATCTTACGATATATCGTAAGATAATACAAGTGATATCGCGATCACCTTACGCACAACATTGGATACCAACCTGTATCTTGTATAACAAACTTCTGGTGTTATAATTATTTCATTACTCCTTACATATTACTCATTACTTTTTAATTCCATGGCCGTTTCAAAAATTTATAGCGCGCAGACGACGTTGCTCAACGCTCAAATTATTGATATTGAAATCGATTTGTCGAAAGGACTGCATGCGTTTACTATTGTCGGTCTGGGGGACACATCAGTCGGTGAGGCCAAGGACAGAGTATCATCGGCCATCAAAAATTCCGGCTTCAAGTCGCCGAAAATGAAAAATCAAAAAGTGGTCGTATCACTCGCTCCGGCGGACATCAAAAAAGAGGGTCCGCTTTTTGATTTGCCGATCGCCATCGCATATCTCATGGCGGCCGAGGAAATCAGAGTTGATACCAAAAATAGAATTTTTGTCGGCGAACTCTCGCTCGATGGAGAACTGCGACCGATCAAAGGCGCGCTACCGATTGCTCAAAAAGCCAAGAAGGAAGGCTTCACGGAAATATTTTTGCCAAGAGAAAACGCCGAGGAAGCGTCGGCCATCTCCGGCATCACAGTGTACGGCGCAAAAAATCTGATGGAGGTTTTGCAACATATAAATGTGAAGAGGCAAAAAGAAAGTGATGAAATTGAAGAAGATGGAAAAAAAGTTATCAAACACTTGGAAATGGCGCCGTATGTCCGGCAAGAAAAAATTTGCAAAGCACGCGAAATTGATATTGATTTCGCCGACGTCAAAGGTCAAGAATCGGCCAAAAGAGGATTGGAAATCGCGGCAGCCGGCGGACACAATATCATCATGTTCGGGCCTCCGGGCACTGGCAAAACGATGTTGGCCAAAGCTTTCACGCACATCTTGCCACCGCTTTCTTTCGACGAAGTGCTCGAGGTTACTTCCATTTATTCCATTGGCGGAGAGCTCGAGGGAGGACTGATCGAAGAACCGCCTTTCCGCGCGCCGCACCACACCGCTTCGTATGTTTCGCTGGTCGGCGGAGGAAATAATTTGCGTCCGGGAGAAATTACCATGGCTCACAAAGGCGTGCTTTTCATGGACGAGTTTCCGGAGTTCGACAAAAAAGTTTTGGAAACTTTGCGCCAACCGCTCGAAGACAGGGTGGTGACGGTTTCGCGGGCCAAAGGCACCGCGCGATTTCCGGCCAATTTTATTTTGATCGCCACTATGAATCCGTGCCCGTGCGGAAATTACGGTGTGAAAGGCAAGGAATGCATTTGCAAATCGCAGGATATTGATAAATATAAAAGAAAATTGTCAGGGCCGATCGCCGACCGCATCGACATCTGGGTGGAAGTTTCAAAAGTAGAGCACGAAAAACTGACCGACGCGCGCGACAAAAATCTGATGACAGAAATATTAAAGGAACGTGTGAGGAAAGCGCGGGAAATCCAAAACAAAAGATATGAAAGCTTGGGATTGAAAAATAAAACAAACGCCGAACTGTCGCCAAAACATTTGATTGAATTTGTGAAGCTCGACGACAAAATCAAAAAAATATTGAACGACAGCGCAAAAAGATTGGATCTGTCTGCTCGCATGTATCACCGCATCATCAAAATCGCCCGCACCATCGCGGACCTCGCCGGTCGGGAAAATATCGAACAGGATGACATAATGGAAGCGCTGACATACCGCCCGAAAAAATACCAGGTGATATAATATAAAATTTTTTCAATGTTCGTCCGTGCAGTATTTTTCCTCGACCGCCAGTCGTCTCCTGCGGACGACCGGCTCTGATCCTCGGCCGTGACTTGTCAAGATGGAATGCCTTGACAAGTCCAAGCTCACGGCCTGCGGAGCCGAGGAAAAACACTGCACTACCGAACCTTTCAAAATTTTATATTAAATTCTTGACTTTTTGCTTGAAAAGTATAGTTTGATACATGGAGGAGACATCTTATGTATAACACCAGTATAGTTGTACCCATTGAAAAACGACGACCAAACAAGGTTGATTTACTTCAAATAGAAATCAGTTCTTTGCAAGGAGTGTGTGATCATTTATTTGTGCCATTTGAACCAGTGATTCTTCAGGAGTCTTTGGTTCCGGAAATTTTTCTGGCAAATGACAAGCACGGATACACAAACCCCCCGTGTATTAAAACCCAATGCACACGGTGCAGTTTCCGTAAAGAGTTTTCAGTCACTGACATATGTCCAAAGTGTATGCACGAAATGATTAAGGGAGAACTTGATCGACCTCGTGAAAAATATCACGGTGAGCAGAATGGATATAATTCTTCCCGGATATACACTTGCAATAAGTGCGGTTTCACTTTAGTCGCAGACGAATGGGATCAGTAAATCCAGTCAAGGCGCTTGGTTAATAACCGGCGCTTTTTATTTGTATTTTTCTATTGACTAAAGACTATCAACTAATGACTGTTTAAAAAGGATTCTTGGCGCCACGAACTTCAAAGTGAACGTGATTGCCCGTTGAATTTCCGGTCGAGCCCATTCGGCCGATTGACTGGCCTTGACTGACACTGTCGCCGACAGAGACGTTGACTTGGGACATGTGACCGTAAACAGTTTGGGTGCCGTTTGCGTGACTGATAACCACATACTCGCCATAACCGCCGTTCCAGCCGGAACTTTTGGCCACGATGACCGTACCATCGGCAGCCGCCATGATGTTGGTGCCATAAGCCGAGGCCAAGTCGACGGCGTTGTGGCCGTGAATGCCTTGCGTTTTGATGCCTCCAACAATCGGTCGCAAATAATAACCGCTATACGACGGAACCGAACCTGTCGAACCCGAACCACCGGATGGTTTTGATCCACTGCCTGGAGAAATTGGCGTTACTTCGCCGTCCGGAATGAAAATTGTGTCGCCGAGGGCCAGTTTGGAATTTTTGGTTAGGTTGTTGTATTGCAAAATTTCGTTCAAGTCGCCGCGGTATTTATTGGCTATGCCTTGCAAAGTATCGCCCTTGACCACAGTGTGAGTAATTCCGGAAATCGGCATGATAACAAGCGTTTGACCCTCCTTTATCGTTTTGCCGGAGAGGTCGTTTGCCCAAACGATGGTGTTAGTCGTCACGCCGAACATTTTGGCGATGGCCGGCAAAGTGTCACCCTTGCGGACAACATACAAACTGATCTGGTCGCTTTGGCTGGTATGGTCCTGGCCGTCAGTAAACGGTCCTTGAGCCTCGGGCAAAATGGATGTTCCACCTACAATCGAAAGGTCGTTTTTGGTCGTTGACGCGCCGAGGTCGGGGGAGATAGCGGCCTGCAGTAAAGCCATATTTTGCGAGTTCGGCAATTCTTCGCTTGCGTCCGCCTTGTTGCCGGAAATGAAATCTATGATGGACGAAAAAATACTGGCTTCGGCTCGAAGCGGTGTTAGAAGTGACACAAATAGAATGAAAACGGGCACCAGTGTCAATATGTTCACCCAGATTTTGCTTGATCCCACCCTGCCTTGTGGGGTGATTTTAAGACCATTGCTAGATCGAGGATCCTGATTTTTGCTTATAATAAGCCAAAATTTAACGAAAAATTCTGGATTTCCTGAAAAAATGGCTCTGTTGAGCCAAATGACAATTCTGAAGCTTACATGAATATTATATAGTTTTCTCTGCCAGGGTCAACACAGTTTTGCACTTTCGTGTGTTATATTTTGGAGCACAAATTTCTTACGAGCCAAAGCAATTTTGGAGCACGGATATTTTTCTGCTGAAAAATTCCTCAAGCCTCCGCTCGCCAGCGTCCGGAGTCTCCAAAATTGCTTCGTCTCGACGAAATTTGTTTAGTGGTTGAGTTGGTTTAGGAATGGTAAATATTTTATGATAAACTTTCGGGATGGATTATTTGGAAACATTGAATGAGGAGCAGAAAAAGGCGGTTTTGGCGACGGAAGGGCCGGTGTTGATCGTGGCGGGAGCAGGAGCGGGCAAGACCAAAACCATTACACATAGGATTTTGCATTTAATACGAACAGGAGTCAGACCGGAAAACATTTTGGCCATCACTTTCACCAACAAGGCAGCGCGGGAAATGCGCGAGAGGGTGATGCTGTTACTTGAATCCCCGAGGACTGACCTTAAAATTCAAATTTCCCAAGGTCAGACCTTCGGGATTCCGTTTGTAAGCACTTTTCATGCCCTTGGAGTCCAGATCATCAAAGAAAACGCTCCACTTTTAAAACTGCCGAGGCATTTTACCATTTTTGACAAATCCGATTCTAAGAAAGCTTTGAAGGACGCTTTTAATTACATTGGTGTCGATCCGAAAGAAGTTATCGAAAAAGTCCAAAATATTATTTCGTCCGAAAAAGGACGAGGAAACAGCCTGGCGGATTATTTGGAAAGGGGAGCTTATGACTACACATCCGAGCTGACGAAAAAAATTTGGCAGAGATATGAGGAGATTTTGTCGCGCGATAATGCGCTGGACTTTGACGATTTGCTTCTCAAAACGCTCAAACTGCTTAAAAATCCGGAAGTTTTGGAAAGATATCAAAACAGATTTGTTTATATCCACGTGGACGAATACCAGGACACCAACCTGGTGCAGAATGAAATTGTGGCCATGCTGGCGCGGAAAAATAAAAATTTGTGTGTAGTTGGAGACACGGATCAAAATATTTATTCGTGGCGAGGGGCGGAAATAAAAAACATGTTGCATTTCGAGAGAACGTATCCGGACGTCCAAACTTTTTTCCTGGAAGAAAATTATCGCTCGACCAAAACCATTTTGGCGGCGGCTAACGATGTCATTCAGAAAAATAAATACAGAATTCCGAAAAAGCTTTTTACCAACAATGGTGATGGTGAAAAAATCGGCTTGTTTGAAGCGCGAAACGAAACGGATGAGGCGCATTTTATCGCATTGAAATGCAAAGATTTGATTGAAAGTAACGTGCCGGCCGATGAGATGGCGGTGCTTTTTCGGGCCAATTTCCAGTCACGCGCACTGGAAGAAGCTTTCCTGGCTTACGGTGTGCCGTATCAAATGCTCGGGACTAAATTTTTTGAAAGAAAGGAAATCAAAGACGTCATGAGTTTTATCAAAGCTTCGCTTAGCCCGGAAAATTTGTCGGATTTTGCCCGCGTTATAAATGTGCCGGCGCGTGGCATAGGCAAAACAACGCTCCAAAAAATCGTGGCGGGGAAGGAAAATGAATTGCCGGCCGGTATGCAGTCAAAAATCCAGAATTTCCGAGAAATGCTTGCCAGTTTCAAAATAATTTTGGAAAAAGAAAAACCTTCGGTGGCGGTCAAATATATTATCGAAAAATCTGGAATGGAAAAAATGTATTCGACCGGTCTGGAAGAGGATAGCGACCGGTTAGAAAATATTATGGAGCTCGTTTCATTAGCTACAAAGTATGACCCAGTAGTAGAAGTCGGCATTGTGCCAAAGCACGGAGAAGAAGATGCCGACTTCACTACGGGGCAAAGTGCGGAAGAATCGAATGAATCAGCCATCGAAAAATTTCTGACTGATTGTTCACTGACATCGGATCAAGATTCACTCGACGGACAAAAAACTGGAGTGAAGCTCATGACCGTGCACAGCGCCAAAGGTTTGGAATTTGATTACGTTTTCATTTGCGGACTGGAAGCCGACCTTTTTCCGCACAAAGGGTTTGGCGAAAAGCGCAAATCCGGCGAGGAGTCGGAGGAGGAGCGCCGACTTTTTTACGTCGCTTTGACGCGAGCAAGAAAAAAACTTTTTCTGACTCACGCCGGAACACGAACCATTTTCGGTTCGCAGGAAGTGAACTCTCCGTCGGAATTTTTGGACGATGTGGCGGATAAATATGTGGAGAAAGAGTCGTATTTCGGCGTCGAAAAAAGTGAGCCGATTTTCAAAATTGAGTTTTAACGTTTCTTTTTGTAGATATGACGCCGATGATCAACCATTTGAATTACAATGGCTTCTCCAAGAACTTTGTATAAAACCCTATAATCTCCCACGCGCAGTTTGTATATTCCTTTCAAATCATAGTGCAAAAGTTCCGGTATTATATTTTCGTAGTTCTCCGCCAACCACGACACCTTGGCAACAATTTTTTTAGCAATAGAAAAATCAATTGATTCTAGGTCATCAACAGCCCGCTTATCCCATTTAACTGACACCATATTTTTTCAAAACTTGATTGTGAGAAACAAGAAGCGACTTATTGTTCATACGTGTTTTCAATTTTTTGAGAAAAGATTTGTCCAGCGTTAAAAGACTGTCGGGATCTCCGAGTAATTCATTTAATTTCTTTTCAACAAGAAAATCTATTTTTTTATTGAGATATTCTAAGGTCATTTTCATATTATAACATAAGCGACATTTTTTCACAAAAAGATGAAAAGAATGTATAATTCGCAACATGCAAGCAAAGAAATCACTGGGACAACATTTTTTGAAGTCACAAAAAGCCATTGAAACGATGGTGAAAACTTCTGGCGCACAGACCGGTGATTTGGTGTTGGAAATTGGGCCGGGAATGGGGGTTTTGACGGAAGCGCTTTTGCAGGCTGGTGCAAGCGTGGTGGCAGTAGAAAAAGATGATTTGCTCATTCCTGTTTTGGAAGAGAAGTTTGAGAAAGAAATAAAATCTGGACAACTGAAATTGATTCACGATGATATTTTAAATTTTGACGTGTCAAAGGTGCCCTTTGGCGGTTCCGAATTGCCAAGGGGCACCCTTGACACTTATAAACTTGTAGCAAATATTCCATATTACATTACCGGACAAATTATCAGAATATTTTTGGAAGCGGAAAATCAGCCGGAGTCGATGACTTTGCTCGTCCAAAAAGAAGTGGCCGAGAGAATCGTGGCTCGTGACGAAAAAGAAAGTTTGCTTTCGCTTTCGGTCAAAGCCTACGGCACGCCGAAATATGTTGAGAAAGTCCCACGCGGAGCTTTCGCTCCGGCACCGAACGTCGATTCGGCCATCATTCACATTTCAAACATTTCCAAAAATAATTTTCGCAAGAACGGTTCTTGCGAAAAATGTGAAAAAGAATTTTTTGAGTTGATCCATGCCGGATTCGCTCACAAACGTAAAATGCTTTTGCCAAACCTCTCCTCGCTTTACGCAAAAGACGCGCTTTCGCGCGCCTTCGCAGAATGTAAACTTGATGTCAAATGCCGAGCAGAAGACGTTCCTCTCCAAAAATGGTTTGAACTTCTGCGAGAACTGTTCTCGCAAGAAGAAATTATTGAACGGTAATCGTTACTATACTGGTCATCCCGTTGTACGTCACGGCGATCGTTGCTGTGCCTTTTGAGACCGCCATAACTTGACCGCTGTGATCGGCGCTTGCGGCGTACGGATTGAATGTGACCATTTTGGCCACGGCCGGATTGCTTGAAATCCAGCTGGCTTGCGTTGTAATGGCCGACAAAGAACCTCCTGTCGTAGAATTCTGCCAGGCTAAAAATTGGTAAGCGCTTCCGACCGACAGTGTGATGCTCGATGGCTGGACCAAAATATTTCCGTTGGTCGTCGCTCCTCCCGGCGATGATGTATTACACGACGCTTTGCCGTTTATGAACGCTCTCGTGCTGGAACCAACATAACCCGTCCCGGCAGTCAAACCAAGTGGTGTCAAAATCTGGTCAGCATATTTTTCCTGGTAGGCAACAACAGCCTGATAAACAGCGTCATCGAATGTGCTTTGCGACTGAGGTAAAAGCCCTTCTCCGGCCAAAACGCCTGTTAAATATGTTACGGCTGTTCCACTGTCACCTTTTTGGAGGTCGGATGTCAGAGGAATGCACGACGTTGAACCAGATGTTGAACTATTTGTAGTCGCAGGGGATGGTGGCACATATTGGCTGAGCTGGCCCTGTAAATCGGCCAGTTGTTTTTTGTACGTGGCAATCATATTGCTCACATAATTCGTCGTGGCTTGTTGCGCAGTTGATGCGTTGGTCACGACAACAGGCGTCGTCTGGTTTCCGCCAGTCGTAATGCCCGAACCGCTTGGATTTATAGCTGCGCCGTTGGAAAAACTACCTTTGGCGCCTGTCATATCGGTCACCCAGTTGGTGTAAGCGTTTTGGGACAAATTACCTCCGTAGCCAAAATATCTGTCCAGGGCGTATCCGGCATTAACCATCTCTCCATTTGGCAATTTGATATAGGCCTGATCGGGATTATAAGTTCCGCCGAGCAAATTTTGAGGAACCATAACCACCGTACCGCCCGTACATGCTGCCAGTTTTTGCGCGGCATCAGTTGTAGCATACCAAAGAGGGTTTATCGGCACTTCAGGCTGAACTCCAGTTTGAGGATCAGGAAAACTCAAGCCTTTTACGTCATTCTGGAGATAATTACTCGATGATCCACTGAAATTGCAGCTAACACCGTCAACCGGCGCAATAGTTATCGTGCCAGTCCCGCCATTTGAGCCGTTGTTTACGGGCGGTAAAGTTGCGCAAGCATTGTAACAATTCGAAACGGTGTAAGCGCCCTGGCCAGTCGGATCAAGTTCGCATGAGTTGCCGGTGCATTTGTAGCGCACGGGAATCGGTGAACCGGCCACGCAGGAATTGTTGCAGGTGGCGGTGGAATACGGGCCATAGCCGGAAATAGCAGTGCATTGACCTCCAACGCAAGCATAATCAGCATGAGTTAATGTTGGTAAAACAAATAAAAAGACTAAACTTAACGAAAATAAAATAAAATATTTTTTCATATGCACATATTGTATCATTTTTTCTTGCTCCGCATGATATACTTATACACAACATGCCGGAAACAAACACCCGAAAAATTTTTGTTGTGCTTATCATTTGCCTGGCTATCGTGGCATCAGTGGCCATTTGGCAATGGCGAGCAAACTCGGCAACGTCGGAAACTCCAGCAAACACCGCCGACGTTGTTTCTGACAACTCAAACACAGACAACGCCAACTCCGCCGCGCAAAACTGGCAGGGAATTTTGTCGAATATAAAAAGCGACACCACGTCCGTTTTGGCGAACAATGACACGACAAATCCAACAGACGGAACATTGACCGCCCAAATGGCCCAGGACTTTTTCTCCCAATATCTCGCTTTGAAACAAAACAACGGCACAGTCACGGCTGATGAAGCCAACCAAATCGCTCAAAGCACACTGACTGGCGCAGCCTACACCAACGCCACCGGCGTCCAATATACGGCCAAGGATCTGCATATAAACGCGCAAACAAGCAGGGAGATCGTGCAGAAATATCATGACGTTATAAACACAAGCCTTAAAAACAGAGCATTGAAAAATAAAGTTGACCCCCTTGCAATTCTCAACAGCGCGGTGAAAAACGGAAGCACTGCTGACTTGGCAGAACTCAACCCTCTTATTGTAAATTTCAAAGGCGTTGTTTCAGATCTTGCCAGTATGTCAGTGCCAGCCGACGCCACCCAAGTCCATTTGGATTTTCTAAACGCTTACAGCAATATTTTGGCCAATTTAGAATCAATGAAACTGACATTCTCCGACCCGGTTAAAAGTTTTGCCGCAGTCAGCCAATACAAACAACACCTAGCAGATTTGCAAACTGCCGTGCAAAAAATTGACGCATATTTTTTGGCAAAATTAAAAAGTTAAAAAATTTTACTTTTCAACAGAGCACGCTGGGATTTTAAATGAGTATTGATATATAATATAAGTGCGGTAATGTCTTTTTTAAAAATGACACACTATTTGAAATATAAAATAATTTTGGGCGCTGTTTGTTTATCTTTTTTATTTGTTTTTTTGCCTCAAAAAGCTAACGCGCAATTTGGTATACCTGTTGAAGATTACGATGTGGAAATAAACACCAGCTTCATGGCTGTTGACACATTTGATATCGCCGTTGCAACAGATATTACTGCAGGAGCTTCGGTTGATACGGCAGTAAACACGAGCGCAAACACATGGGCTAAAGAGTTTCTGGGTGACGGGGTGGCCAACTTCATTGCCAAAATGATTGTAAAACAATTAACCGCCCAAACGGTTAATTGGATCAATTCCGGTTTCAAAGGCAACCCGGCTTTCGTGACCAACCCCGAAGGCTTTTTCCTCAACGTCGGCGACCAAATGGCGGCCGATTTTCTGACCAACACTTCACTAAACGGCCTTTGCAGTCCTTTCCAAGCTAAAATCCGTTTGGCTCTGGTTAAAAATTACCTGGCCGAAACAAATAAAAATTATTCTTGTACCCTCGGCCGACTTGAACAAAATTTTGAAAACTTCGCCAACAATTTCGACCAGGGAGGCTGGGACGGCTGGTTTACCATGACTCAAACAACCCAAGGCAATCCGTATGGGGCGTATCTCGACACCAAGGATCAACTGTCAATCAACCTTGGTAATCAGGCAATAAAATATCAAAACCAACTAAACTGGGGCAAGGGCATTTTGTCTTACGAAAAATGCAAGAAGGGGGCGACAATAATAAATCCTGCCAGAACAGTTGACAACGCCATTGACCCGTCACAAGATCCAAATTCGCCAACAAACTTACAGAGACAAAATATTGTTAATTATCAGAATGCCATAGATAAAGCCAAGAAAGCCTACCAGGCTCTAACATTGAAAACAACTCCAGTTGCCACTGCAGCAGAACTCAACGCGGCGCAAGCGGCTATAAACCAAGCTCAAACAAATTTTGATAATTACAGAGCGGATCATGGAATAAGCGATGAGCAGTTAAATTCCACACTAACTAATATTGACAGTGGTTTGGGAGAAGGAGATTGTGCACCAAGCGATAAAGAAACGGTTACACCTGGAAGCGTCATCAGCAATCAGTTGGACAGCGCTCTTGGTCAAACATGGGGTGAGCTCGTTAGTGCAGACGAAATAAACGAAATCGTCAGTGCTCTCATGACCCAAATGATTAGCCATGTTGTTGGCGGAATAGGAGATGGTTTGAGAAGTTTAAGCCAAAGCGATTCGTCATCGAATTCAAATACGGGACGAACCCTAATGCAACAACTTGTTGATAGCACGGCTTCAACGTCACCGGAAACAACCAGCTTTAACAAAGGCGCAAACAGCTTAATACCGTCAAATTTGGGTGGAAGCGCAAATCCTACTCCGACAGCAGACACCCCTTCCAGGACAGATACCCAAAATAAATTACATTGCGATTCATTATCAGATCCATCTTGTAATCAAAACAGTTCAGGAAGTGGTAGTGGTGCACCTTCAACTTACTGCCTCAATAATACCGGTGATTACTATTGCTCAACATACAACGGTCATGCTAGTTGCAACGTAACACCACCAGGCATTGATCCAAATTGCATACCATAGAAATAAATGAAAAAGTTTTTAATTTTCAGTTTAATATTGATTCTCCTTGTCGGTGTTTTTGCACCGAGTGGGGTTGCATTTAGCGCGCCAGTTCCAGGCGGGGGCTCAGGCGGATACACCACAAACACGAATGGAACTGTTAATCAAAATGCCCAAAGCAATACCACTTCAAATCTATCCGCGATAATTATGGGTGCCCTCAGCGGTATATCTTATTTTATTCTTACCGCTATGGGCTGGCTTCTTTGGCTTTCAGGTATGCTTCTCAACCTAGTCCTTGA
This sequence comes from uncultured bacterium, assembly GCA_903861205.1. GTDB lineage: Bacteria > Patescibacteriota > Minisyncoccia > Phycocordibacterales > DATDWN01 > CAIOTC01. The sequence continues at coordinate 57,372 of CAIOTC010000022.1, forward strand.
CCAAACCATAATAAAATTCACAGCAAATATCGGAACCATGACGGGTATAAATACTGCATGGAAAGTTATCCGCGATGTCATGAACATGTTCTTTATTTTTATACTCCTCTACAACGCCATCATGATTATTATCAGCCAGAAAAACAGAGGCGACATCCAAAAAATTGTCGGTGGTATTGTCATCACGGCGCTTCTCATAAATTTCAGTATGTTCTTCACCAAAGTAATTATCGATGCTTCAAACATTGCCACAATCGGATTTTATAATTCAATAATTAATGCCGGACAATCAACAGTCATAACTACTGGTACTGATTCTTCAGGGAATCCATTAACATCAAATTTGAGAATGGGGATTTCCGGCGCTTTCGCAAATGCTCTGCATATAACCAGTTTTTATTCTTCAAACGGCATAGCGAATCAACCCGCGCCGTCTTCAATGGTTATAATTTATCTTGGAGGTGCTATTCTTTTTCTCATTGTGGCATTTGTTCTATTCGCAATAGCAGCAATGTTTGTTATTAGGTATGTCGCATTCATACTTCTACTAATGTTTTCACCTCTCGGTTTTATTGGATTTGGTTTGCCACAATTAAAAGGAGCTCAAGACGATTGGTGGAAAATACTTAAAGGTCAAGCGATTTTTGCGCCACTATATATGTTTCTGACATGGGTAATTCTGACGCTCATGGGCAGTGATGGATTTATTCCAAAATCTGGCGCACTGGCAGACATTAATAATGCCGCTGATCCGACTGCGCAAATGGGAGCCATTGCACTCATAATAAACTTCGCGGTTATTATCATATTGATTATTTTCTCACTGACAAAATCGAAGGAGTACGCCGAGCAGGGTTCAAAATATCTCAGCCAAGCCACTGGCAAACTGACCGCCTTCGCTGGCGGGGTAGCAATGGGGGGCAGCGCGGCAATTATGAGAAATACAGCCGGGAGATATGCGAACAACAAAGCCAACGACCAGGATTTGAAAGATCGTGCTGCTAAGGGTGACAAACTTGCTCAGTTGCAGTTGAAAACTTACAGGGCGGCTGCAGCAGGAAGTTTTGACTTGAGAAGAAGCTCTGCAGGTGAACAAATAGCGAAAAGTACTGGCGTAAACTTCGGAAAAGGAATTCCATTTAATGAAAAATCTGGACAAGGTGGATTCAAGAAAGCAAAAGAAGAAAAAGCAAAGAAAGAACAAGAATATGCAAAATCCCTAAAACCTTCTGACGAAGAATACGAAATCGCAAAAGAAAAAGATGCTGAAATAAAAGCCGCACAGGCAAAACTAAAAGACGCAGGATTTATTGCTGAAGAAAAAAGAAGAAAAGATGGTGAGTTAAATTCTGAAAAATACAAAAATTCAGAAATGTATTTGAATGCAGAAAAAGAAAAAACAGAAAACGAAGCAAATGAAGCTAAGGTGATTACGGAAAAAGAAAAACAAGCAAAACTTGACGCAGAATTGAAAGAGATTGAGAAGTTAAAACAAAGTGCATCATATCTTCTCGACCAACAGAAACGAAAAGAAATTGATGATAATATTTCAGCAAAAAAACGAGAGATTGAGGACCAAAATGAAATAATATCAAAATTAAAAGAGAGTATAGAAAAAAATAGTGTAGCGACCAAAGAGCGTCAAAAATATGAGAATGAATGGAAGAGCAAGGATAAAAGTGATTTGGAAGAATTGGCAAAACAAGAAGCTAATAATGAAAAAGAGTTAGAAAATATTTGGAAAGAACGCAAGAATAATTATGCCGACAGCGTTGAAAATGCGTGGATGAAACGATATTCTATGACTATTCTTGGTGGTTTGGCGGGTGCCGCGTTGGGGGGGCCTATCGGTGCTGGGGTTGGCGCCGCAGTAGGCAAATCATTCGGTGGAACAAAAGCTGAGCAGGAACATATAGCCAGAAAAATAAGGAATGAAACGGGAAAGAAAAAAGAAATGACAAAAAAGGAAAAGGCTGAATTAAGAAAAAAATTGGATAAACTTGAAGACAAAGACAGTGATGAGGCGAAAGAGATAAAGAAAAAACTTGGTTGGGATGAAGAAGATAAAGAACTAGAAGAATAAAAGATGGACGAACAAACATTAAAACAAATGCCAGAATATGTGCAAAAACTCCCGAAAGAAGTGCGAGATTTTGTCTTTGACGGAGTTTGGGAAAGCAGAACAACAGAAATCGCAACAAAATATTCTTTGAACGAAAGCCAGACTGACACATTCATTAACAAAGTTTTATACATTTTGATTGGGCTGGAAAATCCGGATGATTTTCTCAATTCAACAATTTCAGAGTTGAATATTTCGCGACTTTTAGCGACACAGATGATGGAAGAGATTGAAAAAAGAGTTTTTGAGTATGCAATAAATGAAATAGAAAAAAATAAAGTGCCGGAAGCGTCAAAGAAAACCTTCGACGCCAATGCTGACACCGAACCGGAAATTCCAGAGGTGCGACCGGAAATAACGCCCATGGTAGAGGGAGGCGAGAGTGTTCACACCAATCCGCCACCAGTTGAAACTCCAAAACCAGAAGTGGCAAGGACGGCCCTTGCCACTCCAGCTCCGAAACCAATTCCACAAGCGCCGGATAATTTACCGGGAGTTGAGCTTCCCAGTGCCGAGCGTCCCGGTGCCGATGTTGCCGCTGCGCCTGCGGCACCGTCCCCCAATCCCGCTTCCGAGGTCGAACCCGAAAAAACTTTCATTGGTTCGGATTTCTTGCAGAAACCAGTTTCGCCCGAGGAGTTACCTCCGGTGTCCGACCCGAAGTCAGCACCCGAGGAAACTCCTCCGGCCATACCTACACCTCCTACTCCGCCTAAACACACTGTAGATCCATACCGCGAACCAATTGAATAATAAAACAAAAAGACGCAAAAGCGTCTTTTTGTTTTATTATTCCCCCACCCTCGCAGAATAGTCCAAACATCTTCCACAGGGTTTGTGACGTGGTCTACGGCGCAAAGCCGTGTCGGTCAAACGGGTTTAGTCACTTTAGTGAAAATAAATTCACAACCACTTGACCCAAGTCGTATTACCAGTTTGGCTGACGATACGACACTGTAATGATTTTATATTATCAAATTGTAGAATTTGTGCAAATATTCTGTTAAAATTAAAGTGATATGAGAGAAGTCAAAACTATAACAAAAAATTTTTTAGATTGGATAAAAATAAAGGAATTCTTACACTTCAAAAAAAATCCTGCTGGTTTTGAGACGAGCGCACCTTTGTCACAAGCCAGAACAATTTCTTCCAAAAGACTTGTTAGGCTGATTGATAAGATGAGTAGTGATTCTTTCAAAGAATTAAAAACAGCCCTAAATAAGGCTATTTTTAAGTGATTGCACTCTCACTTTCGTGAGAGCGATTGCCCCCGAAGGGATTTATGAATAAAGTATATCAACTCAAAGTGAAAAGTCAATGAGGTGTGGATAAGAAAAATGAGCTAAAATACAACTATATGAAATATCAAGTTCCACAATTCATCGAAATAGAAGACAAAATTATCGGGCCTTTGACGATCAAGCAGTTCGTTTACCTGGCCGGGGGAGCGGGAATGTGCTTTATCGCTTACCGATTTTTACCATTCCTCATTGCTATCGTTCTGATGGCAGTTATTATCGCTTTGTCACTGGCGCTGGCTTTTTACAAAGTCAACAATCGAAATTTCATCGAACTTTTGGAATCAATGTTTAATTTTTACACCAAAAGCCGGCTGTATATTTGGAAAAAGGAAGTTAAACAAATATCAAGAAATAAGGCGCCAGCTACGACAGCACTGGAACAAATATTCGTTCCAAAACTTTCCGAAAGCAAATTGAAAGAATTGTCGTGGAGTTTGGACATTAATGAGAACCTGAATCCATTAACGGGAGAGGAGGGAAAGAATACCAAATAATTTTCAATTTCCAATTCTCAATTTTCAAACAATGAATAAATTTTCAATGTATGAATTACGATTTAGAAAATAGGACAAGAGTTTTTTCAAAAAATATTCTTTGTTTTTGCAAGAAAATAAAAATTAATTATTTAAACTCAAACATAATTTCTCAATTACTTAGATCGTCTACCAGTGTTGGAGCAAATTATTGCGAAGCAAACAACGCTAGTTCCAAAAATGATTTTAGAAATAAAATTTATCTTTCAAGGAAGGAAATCCAAGAAACTGAGTACTGGCTAGATTTACTGGCAGAAATTTGTGAGATAAACGACGAATTACAAAAATTGCAGAAGGAAACGAGGGAACTTATACTGATTTTTAATAAGATTACTTTTTCATTGAAAAATTGAATCATTGGAAATTTTTTGAAAATTGAGAATTGGAAATTGAAAATTTTTTTGTGCTATAATATTCACATGGCAGTTTCTTCAAAAGCAACACAGGAATTTGTGCCGATCAAAGAAGTGCGCGATGGAGTGGTTATTCTGAAAACCGGCTCGATGCGCGCGGTTGTTTTGGCCTCATCGCTGAATTTTTCTCTCAAATCGGACGACGAGCGCGAGGCTATCGTCAGCCAGTTCCAAGATTTTTTGAACTCGCTCGATTTCGAAGTGGAAATTTCCATTCAGTCCCGTCGGCTGGATATACGGCCGTACATAGCCCTGCTGGAGGAACAGTACAAAAAACAACTTAACGACTTGATGAAAATCCAGACGCGCGAATACATCGAGTTCATCAAAAAATTCACAGAGTCAACTAACATCATGACCAAAAGTTTCTTTGTCGTCGTGCCATATGATCCGGCCATCATCGGCGGAGGAGCGGGCGGCGGAATTTTCCAAAAACAATCGGCCGAAGAAAAAGTTCAAGCCAAGCAAGCAACATTCGAAGAAAACCGAACACAACTCGAGCAGAGAGTTTCTGTGGTGGAGCAAGGTTTGGTTCGCTCCGGAATCCGCGTCATCAGACTGGGAACCGAAGAAGTGATAGAGTTGTTCTATAAGATTTTCAATCCGGGGGATACGGAGAAACCAATCAAGGTTAGCAGTTAGAATATAGTAGTTAGCATTTAGGAAAAATGCCGATGCATTCACCTAAATTCTACCTACTAACTACTAAATACTATGTCATTTCTAGATTTTTTCAAAACAAAAAAGGAACCCGAGATTGGCTCGATTTTGCCTTCCGAAATTTACGAGGCTGGCACTTTGGAACTGAAAGACATCATCGCTCCTAGCGCTTTGAAAATTTCACCGAAAGAAATCAATCTCGGAGAGAAAATCACCCGCAGTTTTTTCGTCATTTCATATCCGCGCTACCTCTCCGAAAGCTGGTTTGCACCCATTATCAACCTCGATAAAATTTTTGATGTTTCCATTTTCATTTCACCCATCGAAACGGCTCAAGTCCTGCGCACCTTCCAGAAAAAAGTGGCTGAGGTACAGAGCCAAATCAGCGTTCGAGAAAGCAAGGGCCTGGTTCGTGATCCGAAACTCGATACCGCTTACCAAGATCTCGAAAACTTGCGCGATCAACTCCAACAAGCCCAGGAAAAACTTTTTGACGTCGGTCTGTACATGACTATATATGGCGAGAGTGAAGGTGAGTTGGACAAAACGGAATCCGAAATAAAATCCATTCTCGAGTCCAAAATGGTTTACGTCAAACCAGCCCTTTTCCAACAGGAGCAAGGCTTTCGAACCACTCTGCCCATCGGCACCGACGAACTGAAAGTTTACAGCAAAATGAATTCCTCGCCACTTTCGTCTCTTTTTCCATTCATTTCGTTTGACTTGACCTCCGACAAAGGCATTCTCTACGGCATCAACCGCCACAACTCGTCCTTGGTTCTTTTTGATCGATTTTCTTTGGAAAACTACAACTCGATCACCTTCGCTAAGTCCGGCGCCGGGAAGAGCGTAAAGGGGTCCGAGCCGGTGCTGATTAGAAAAAATGGTAGTATTTCGCTAGAAAAAATCGGACCGTTGGTAGAAAAAACGATTCGAAAACAAGGTAAAACAAAACTCGACGGTGAAATGGAGGGGGTGGTTGACCCAGGATTTGAAGTTTGGAGTTTTGATAAAGAATTGAAAGGTTCGTGGAGCAAAGTTTCTGTGGCAGCCCGCAAAGACGCTCCGAATATTTATTATAGTTTCAAAACTAAAAGCGGGCGAGAAATAACCACCACGGAAGATCACAACATGCTTGTTTTACGTGATGGGCGAGTAAATGTCGCAAAAAGTACAGAAATAAAAGAAGGGGAATTCGTACCATTACCTCGCGCCGTTTCTTTTTCCGAAAACTCGCCGATAAAATTAAATCTTTTGGATTTTTTCAAAAACGAACCGCGAATGTATGTGACTGGCGTAGCTGATATTATTGCCAGAATTCACAAAGCATACTCGCGAGAAGCTATTGACGTAAAATATGACGCTTATTTACCAATGTATAAAAAAGGCAGACGTGTTCCTTTGGAATTCTTTAATAAACTTCTCAAAAAATCAGAAATTATACTAACAGACGAGAAAATATCATCGCTTAATATCACATCTAGAAATGGCAAGAGCAAATTGCCTGCACTTTTTACAGTTACAAAAGACCTTGGAACACTTCTGGGTTACATCAGCGCCGAAGGAACCATAAACCGTGACGCCATACATATTAGTAATATAGATGTGGATGTTTTGGTTATAATAAAAGAGAGCTGTAAAAAGCTGGGGGTTCTAAACTTCTCCACACCAAAAGACATAGTGATAGCTGACCGCCCCTTCATTTCATTGGTCTATTCTCTTGGCGCAGACGGTAGATCTGCCGAAAAACATGCTCCAGCTGTGATTTTCAATTCTCCGCAAGAAGTTATTTCAGCATATCTTAGAAGTTATTTTGAAGGGGATGGCGGTGTAGATGGGCTACAAGTAACAGCTACATCAAAATCAAAACGTCTTATATCAGAAATTTCTTATCTTCTGCTTGGTTTTAGTATTGTTGCCAGATTGCGTAAAAAAATAGTTTCTTACAAAAAAACTGGCGGAAAAAGAACGTTTTGGGTTCTTTCCATTTCCGGCCAAGAAAATTTAAATATTTTTAGAGACAAAATCAGTTTTGCAACAACTCGAAAACAAAACTCTCTCAAAGCAATTTGTGATAAAAATGAAAACACAAATGTTGACGTAATCCCAAATATTGCGCCTCTAATTAACGAGCTTCGCCAACATTTTGGCTCACAACTTCACAACATCCCAAACATTTCTCCTTTATCACAAAATACATTTTGTCCGTCACAAAAAGAACTGTCAAAATTTATACAAGTGGTGGAAAACCGGGTAGAACATTTCAAAAACATAATGCCTGCAATGAACGCGCTGTCCAGCCTTCCGGATGTTGAAACTCTCGTGAGACTTGGCGAATCTAATAAAGAATTTAATAGAAAACTTTGGAATGAGCTCGGTTCTAGTTGGGCTTGGATGAAAAATAGAAAAGGTCAGGTTGGACTGGCTAATGTATTGACTCTTTCCAAAATCGTGTACGGAGAAGAATACAAAAATGAAATTGAAAATTCTGTAAGCAGAGTTCATTCGAGTTTTTTGGATTTTGATTCTCCGATTATCGCTCATAATTCAGGATTGGGCAATGCTTTCCGCAAACAATTACCAGATCGCACTTCGTACGATATGATTCGTGACGCGGCCAATTTTATAAGCGGAACATATCGAGATATTTCTTCTCATTTACCACACATTGAAGGTATTTTGGGAATGCTTAAACGACTTTCTTGCGCTGATCTCATGTGGGATCCTATTGTTTCAATTGAAAAAAAGATCAACAAAACAGATAAATATGTTTATGATCTGACTGTCGACAATGAAGTTTTTCTGGCAGGAACAGCCGGAATGTTTGTTCATAATTCCTACGCTGTCAAATTGGAGATTTTGCGCACACTCATGTTTGACGTCGATGTCATCGTTATGGACCCCGAGCGAGAATACGAATACATGGCCGAAGCCGTCGGCGGGAGATATTTCAACATTTCGCTCAACTCCGAACACCACATCAATCCGTTTGAAATTCCACAGCCAGCCGAAGGCGAGTCGTTCTCCAACGTTTTGCGTTCAAATATTATCAATCTCGTTGGACTTTTCCGCATCATGATGGGCGGATTGTCGGCCGAGGAAGACGCCATCATCGATCGCGCCATCACCGAAACGTACGCGCTCAAAGACATCACCGCCGATTCCGACGCCACCAACGTCGAGCCGCCGCTCATGTCCGACTTCGAACTGGTGCTTTCCGGAATGGAAGGCGGTGAATCCCTCGCTCAGCGCCTAACCAAATATACTCGCGGGACATGGGCCGGGTTTATAAATAGACCATCGAACATTGATATCGACAAAAAATTTATCGTCTTTTCTCTGCGCGATATGGAAGACGAGCTCAAACCGATCGCCATGTATATCGTTACGCACTATATATGGAACGCCATTAGAAAGAAATTGAAAAAACGCCTGTTGGTTATTGATGAAGCTTGGTGGATGATGCGTTCGGAGGACACGGCTTCGTTCCTGCTCTCCTTGGCCAAGCGCGGACGAAAATATTATCTCGGTCTGGCCACCATCACCCAGGATGTGGATGACTTTTTGAAATCGCCATACGGCACACCGATTATTACCAACTCGTCCATTCAAGTTTTACTCAAACAATCCGCCACATCCATGGATCGCCTCCAGCAAGTTTTCAATCTGACCGACGAGGAAAAATATTTACTCATCGAGTCCGACGTGGGGGAGGGAATTTTCTTTGCCGGACTGAAACACGTGGCTATCAAAATCATCGCCAGCTACACCGAGGATCAGATTATTACCTCCGATCCATCGCAAATTCTCTCCATCAAAAAAGCAAAATCTGAACTAGAACAAAGCGGACAAAATTAAAATCTCTTTCGATCCAACACTTTTCCATCGCCAGAATATTTTTCTGCTGAAAAATTTCTTCCTCCTCGCCTCTTCACGGGCTCCGGAACGCGCCGAAAAAGTGTTGTCTCGACGAGATTTTAATTTTGTTTACTGTATAATGGAAATATGTCGGAGACACCAAAAAAATCAAACATCAGCAAAAGCGTGTGGATATTTCTCATCTGCGTGGCGCTTTTTTTTGATGTGCTTGAAGCTGTGTTTGTAGAAACCATTATAGGTGGAACACTTATCGACATCTTCGCTTTTGCTACATTTGCATTGATATTCAAAATGAATGGAGAAAAATATTCCAAAAAAACTTTCTTCGGAGGTTTTATTATTGGTTTTATTCCAATTCTAAACATGCTTCCGGAGTGTACCGCCTCAATCGTGATGCTTTACCTCGACGCCAAAGCCAAAAATGCCTTAGCCAAAGTTCCCGGAGGACAATTGGCAGCCCAAGCCGGTATTCAAGGTCATATAGCCAGAAACACAACTATCGTAAATGGTGAGATGAGAAACAAATCTGATATGGGAAATAGAAATGCCAAACCTGCTTTCAGTAGATTTCAAGATGCTCCGACAGGTGCGCGGGGAACACCGACGCAAAAAGATAATATAGCACCGATAAATTCAAAAGAAAATATCTCTTCTGGTGGATATGACAGGTGGAACAAAGAACAACATGAGAAAATGGGATTGACCCAAGGAATGCCAGGATCCCGTTTTGGTGGAGGAGACCCATTTCATAGTGATAGCGGAGGTGTTAATAAAAACCATGATTTTACCGGTGGCGGAGAAAAAGTTGTTATGCTAACTCGCAGTTCCAAAAAACCTAAAAGTTATGAGGATGTGCGTGAAGAAGAACGAAAACATTACGAAGAATGGAATTCCAAGAAAAAAGCTGCCTGACCATATACTAAAAATTTATTTTGATATACCAAGGTCGCGGCAGATTTTTTTACACAAAAAATCGTCAATTTCATTGTGACGGGGTATGGTGGACATCTGATTATTTTTTACATTTCTAAATATAGTATCGGGAAAAATCACGATTTGTTTCAAGAATAAGAGAAAGGGCTTCTCGTAAATTTTCACGGGCTTCTTTTATGGTTTTACCTTGGGTATTCACTCCGGGAATTTCCTCTACCCAGGCCACAATCCATTTTTTAGTTTTCTTATATACAGCCGTAAATTGATTTTTTGTAGTCATAGGGCAATTATATCAAATATTGATGATAAAACAATGATGCTTTTACTTTCTGTGTATAAACGCACATTGAATTTGTCTTTATATGTTACAATTATTGTAATGAAAAAGTTTCTTTTATTTTCATTTGTTTTTATATTTTTACTTGTTCCAACCGGTTTTATTTTTGGGCAATTCAACACTCCGATGCAGACGCAGGTGGATCTGTCGCTTAGTCCGGAAACGCCGGGCGCAAACCAATATGTGACCGCCACAGCCGACAGCTATGGCACAGATTTGAACGCGGCCAGTTTTTCCTGGTATATAAACGGCAAACTGATAAAATCCGGCAAGGGTTTAAAAACTTTTTCCTTCACCACCGGCGCGACAAACACCTCCACCGTTTTAGGATTGAACATCACAACCCAGGAAGGCGAGCGAGTAACCAAAACCATCACCCTCAAACCGTCCGAAGTTGACCTGATCTGGCAATCCTACGGCTATGTTCCGCCATTTTACAAAGGCAAAACCCTTTTCAGCCACCAAGACATGATCCAATTCATCGCCATTCCGCATATTATCGGAACAAACGGCGTCGAAATTCCGGCCGGCAATTTGATTTACAAATGGACACGCAACGGCACCATCCTCGGCGACTTTTCCGGCTACGGCAAAAACACCTACACTATGATTTCGTCTGTCATCTCGCGACCACTCCTGATCGACGTCGAGGTCACATCGCCAACCACGGACGACATGGCGCAGGCTAGCACGGTCGCCACACCGATCGAGCCAAGCGTCGTTTTCTACGAAAAAAATCCACTTTACGGAATCCAATTCCAAAAAGCTTTGACTGGCTCTGTGGCCATGTCAGACGCCAAAGAAATAAATGTTTTGGCCGAGCCTTTCTATTTCGGAGTTAATTATCTTTCCGATCCGTCGCTTTCATACAAATGGAATATAAACAATTCGCAGATTGACAGCGACACCACCAAAACAAATCGTATCTTCAGACCGGTGGGGGGAACAGCGGGCACATCCTACATTTCTTTGTCCATCGAAAATGCAAACAAAATGTTGCAGTACGCCAACAACGGTTTCAATTTGAATTTTAATAATACGAAATAACGAATGGGTCTACGAATGGCTACGAATAAAATGCAAAAATTCAGTAAAATTTTTATAAAAATAACAATCGCACTAACATTGATGTTCGCTGTTTTTAGTTTTGCTTATGCCCTTGATGACTACACTGTTTTAACACCTTTGCCGGGAACAACAAGTTGTCCGGATGGATCAACACCAACCGCAGTTACAATAAACCAAACAACTGGCAAAGTTGAAGGTGGATGTCAAACAACATTTCAAAAATATCTACCAGCGTTTTTCAACCTAACCATCGGCATAGCGGCTGTTTTGGCTTTCATTATGATTACGTGGGGAGGAATAGAATACATGACCACTGACGCCATATTCGGCAAATCCAGTGGTAAGGAAAGAATCACAAACGCCATTTGGGGACTTCTTCTCGTTATCGCCTCGTGGGTTATTTTGAACACCATCAATCCAAATCTTTTGAATTTTTCGTTGATTTTGGAAACACCTAAAACGCAGGGACAATCTGCCGCTGATTTGGCGGTAATTCTCGGTGGTGATTTATCTGCGGGAACAGGAAAAATATTGCCCGGATACACGTTGACTGATGCTCAAGTCAAAACTAATACAGCTATGATAAACGATTTAAAAAATAATTATGGAATCAATGTTAACGCCGGACCTTGTACAAATGGAGAAACCAGTGGTTGCACCGATTTGGTTGGTATGCCGGCATCAACATATGACGGTCTTAAAGCTCTTCGCACTGCCTGCGGCGCCATATGCGGTATAATGATATCAGGAGGAACAGAGGGTGGTCACGCTTCGCATGGTCCAAATCAGCCCCCGATAGATCTAAGACCTGATTTTAATCCAATTGGGTTGGACGGCTACATACTTGCGCATCAGATTAGCGCCCCGCAAGTTATCCCAGGAGTTGGAACTGTTTATACAGTTAAAGTTGGTGATATAAATTCCACTTTCTTGAGAGAAGGGGATCATTGGCATGTGGTATTTGGAACAAAACCATAAATAATATGTCTCGAAAAATTTTCATTATTATAGCAATCGTTCTGGTCATCTTTATTTTTGCGCTGGTCGCTTATTATTTCCTGGCAGTTTCAAATGGTAACAATCCGGCGGGTGATATGCTTGGCTTCAAACAATTCTTTCCGTTTGGCGGCACAGCACCAGTGAGCACAACTACACCAGCGAACAACGCAACATCGACCCAGCCTATCGTGCCAGCCCAAAATTATATTCAAAAACTACGCAAAATATGGGCTGAACCGGTTGCCGGCGCGGGGCTCTTGGATGTTAAAGCCGGCACAGTCGTCCGCCATGTTGAGGTGGCCACCGGACATATTTACGAAACCGAACTTTTTTCGCCAGTCCAGAATCGCATTTCCAACACCACCATGCCACTCGTCTACAACGCCGTCTGGGGCAACAAAAACAAATCTTTCATCGCGCAATATTTGGCTGACGACAACGAGACTATCAACACATATGTCCTGTCTGTCAAAGACACGGCCACCAGCACCCAAAATCCCGTCTCTGGTTATGTTTTGGCCAACGACATCGAACAAACTTCGGTTCTCGGCAACACCATGTTCTATTTGGAGCAAACTAGCGCAGGGACGCAAGGATTTATTTCGGGCCTAGATGGCTTGAAACGAAAGCAAATTTGGAATTCACCGCTCAAAGAACTCTTACCACAATTGGTGAGCGACACCACCGTCACCCTGACCACCAAACCGCACCAAAACGTTCCGGGATTTATGTATTCGGTCAGCGCCAACACTGGCGCAGTCAAAAAAATCCTCGGCAACATCGGCGGATTGTCCGCTTTGATGTCGCCTGACGCTTCCAAAGTTTTGTATTCATCACAAAATTTTGACTCACAAATGTTTTTGTACAGCACCAAAGATAGGACTTCAAAAAATCTGACACCGGCCACTTTCCCGGAGAAATGCGTTTGGAGCAAAAAAGACGCTAACATTGTTTATTGCGCCGTGCCACGAGAATATTTGGACGGAAGCAGTTTGGATTCGTGGTATATGGGAATGATTTCTTTCACCGACGACATTTGGAAATATGATTTGAAACAAAACACTTCAAGTATTGTTGGCAACCTGATGAACGAAAGTGGGGAAGCGATTGACGCAATCAAACCACTCCTCTCCGACAGTGAACAATACTTTGTATTCATCAACAAACGCGATGGCTCTCTCTGGAGCTTGGATTTAAGTAAATAAAAAACTTAGAATTTGAAATTTCTTACGACCCGCCACTTTTCCGTCACCAGAATAATTTTCTGCTGAAAATTTTCTTCCTGCTCGACAATCTAAGAAAACAATCTTCTCGGCGTGTGCCCCGCACGCCTGCGTCGTTGTTTTCTAAATTGTCTGCGCAATGTGCCGGAAAAGTGACGGGTCGACGAAATTTCAAAAAAACTTGACTTTTACACATGACATGGTGTACAGTATAAGTAGAGGTGTTTATGCCTGACGGTTCGGAAATAAAAGTAAATTTGCAAGTCGACGGCAAAGAACTCACTGTGTATGTACACAGCAGTTTCTACGAAACAAGCAAAAGGGGGCGTTGCAAGTATTGTTCAAAGTCGAGTAAATTCAAGGCTTCCGTTGTAATCGACAGTATCTACAATGAATACAGTGGACAGGTCAACAAACGGACAGTGATGTTCAACAAAACTAAACTTGCTATTGAGAAGATGATGTTGAACGGAGTTTCTTTTTGCGGCAGAGACGCTTGCATCGATAAGCACTTTGCCGCTCGCAAGGAATAACAGAAGCAACACCGCTGACAGGAGCCATTGGCACTGCCAGCGGCTTTTTTTGTTTTAAATCACCACTAACAAAATCTTGCCGGATAAATTGTTTTTCAGAGACATTGCACAGGAAATTAGAAAACAACGACGAAGATAAAAGAAGCCCAAAGCAGCGACCCTGCGCAGCAAGGGCGGCGCCCTAGGACGCCGTTTGCGAAAGGGCTCTGTATCGAGGACGATTGTTTTCTTGATTTCCGAGCATAGCAAAACGTTAGCAGACTTTTATGCGTGTCTCTGAAAAATAATTTGTTGGCGAGATTTTGTTGTAACCTTTACACCACAATCGGAGGAGTTTTGTGGTATTTTTTCTTGATGTAAATTTCCTGGGCTATGGAGAAAATGTTGCTGGTGATCCAGTAGAGCGCCAGTGCGGCCGAGATGCTGTAAGCGATATAAGCCACAAGAACCGGAAAAATGTATTTCATTTGCGATGTCATATTTTTCATTATTTCCTGCTGCATGCCTCCACCGGTTTGTCCAGCCGGTCCGCTATTTTGAGACTTTGTGGCCAAATCCATCTGGAAATACGTGGTTATGCCGGCGATAAGAGCTAAAACAACACTTTTACCGGCAATATTGATGATATTGAGGAACATCATATTTACGGAAGCCGGCGCCGAAACAAAATGATACAAAAGTGCGCTATTTATTTTTGGTAAACCGGAAGTCAGAAAAACCCTATACAAACCTATGATAATCGGCAGTTGAATAAGCAAAACGAATATGCCGGCAAATGGATTAATGCCTTTTTCTTTGTAATAATCGATGGTTTGACGTGACTGTTCCTCTTTGTTATCTTTGTATTTTTCCTTTATAACCGCTAAATCTTTTTCGGCACTTTTCATCTGAATCTGAGCTTTTGAGGCTTTGATGGACAGAGGAAGGAGAATGATTTTGATAATAATGGTAAATATAATAACAATCACCCCGGCGTCGAGGTAAGGAAAAAGATTAATTAAAAAAACAAAACAGTTGTAGAGCGGTTGAGATATGAGTATGTGAAATATGTTGGTAATCATTTCAGTATATTAGCACAAATTTCCTTTTCTAGCTCGGAGAAAGGAATGGGGTAGGAGCCTTTTTTGAAGGTAAAAATGTAAAAATATCCGGGATTGATTTGTTTTAGATATTTTGAAACGACAGAATAACCTTGACGACGCAGACGATTGCGATCCACGGCCTTTTTGCAGACTTTTTTTGAGACGGAGAAAGCAAATCGACTAGGTGATAGTTCGTCCATTTTCATCACTCGTACTATAAGATGAGGAGTAACAGAAGATCTTCCACCGGAAAAAACCTTAAAAAATAAGGCTTTTTGTATTCTTCTAGATTTAGGCAACATATTTAGACAGTTGAGAGTTTAGCTCGTCCTTTTCGACGTCGGCGGAGAATAGTGTTCCGACCGGTCTTGGATTTACTGCGAACCAGAAATCCGTGCGATTTAGCTCTTTTTCTTTTCTTTGGTTTGTATGTGAATGACATGTATTTTGTAATTTAAGTTATAAACAGATTATACACATATTATTAACATATTCGACGCTTTTAAACAAGTATTATAATTTTTTATTCCATATATAATGTAGACCATGGACAATAAAAAATTATGGGACAGTGTTTTAGTGGAGATGGAACTGACTTTGTCCAAGCCAAATTTCAACACATGGTTCAAAGATACTTACGTTTTGAAACAAGAAGACGGCGCTGTTTTTGTCGGTGTGCCGAACACTTTTGTCCAAGACTGGCTTTCAAATAAATTCCACAATGTTATTTTGAAATCTCTGAGAAATTTATCACAAACAGTGCTTTCTCTCCATTATGTTATTTCCAAAGAAGATTTAAAAATAAAACAACAAGTGATTCCGCAAAATATCCAGATCAACAAAGAATTGCCAATTCAAGATTTTTACATAAACAAAGAAGATAATCTCAACCCGCGCTATACTTTTGAAACTTTTATTGTCGGCCCATTCAATGAATTCGCTTACGCCGCTTCCCAAGCCATCATCAAAAAACCGGGAATAGTTTACAATCCACTTTTTGTTTATGGTGGCACTGGCCACGGCAAAACACATCTAATACAAGCGGTGGGAAATTACATCAAAAGCAATAGCGCCAAAAAAGTTTTTTACACCACTTCGGAAAAATTTGCACAGGAATTCATCAATGCTCTGCAATTAAACAAGCCTAATTTTTTCAAGGAAAAATACAGAAAATATGATGTTTTAATTATGGACGACATCCAATTTTTCTCAGGCAAAATGAAAGTTCAGGAGGAATTGTTTCATTTATTTAACCATCTTTTTGACAATAATAAACAGATTATTTTTTCATCCGATAAACACCCATCTCTTATAAATGATTTGGAGGAACGCCTCAAATCGCGCTTTAGCGCCGGTATGACCGTGGATATTCCCGCGCCGGATAATGAATCGCGTGCCGCCATTATTCGCACTAAA
The DNA here is from genome assembly GCA_903861205.1 of uncultured bacterium. Taxonomy (GTDB): domain Bacteria; phylum Patescibacteriota; class Minisyncoccia; order Phycocordibacterales; family DATDWN01; genus CAIOTC01. The sequence goes on from CAIOTC010000022.1 coordinate 73,871, forward strand.
ACTAGCACTCACCCATACCCGATTTCCAAAGAAATCGTTGATTATTTGGCTTATTCTGTCACCGGCAATATTCGCGAACTCGAAGGGGTGATAAATTCCATTCTTTGCCAATCTCAAATGAAAGAAAGGGAATTAACACTCTCTGAAGTGAAAAATTTTGTTAAAAATAATTCCAAACCGAAAAAATTAATTTCCACAAAGGAAGTGGTTAAAACCGTGGCTGAATTTTACAATATCGAAGAACAATTGATTTATGACAAGACGCGCAAGAAAGAAATTATTAAACCTCGCCAAATAATTATGTATATTTTGCGGGAAGATTTTAATATTTCCTATCCGGCGATAGGGGAGAAGCTTGGTGGTAGAGATCACACTACAGTCATGCATTCGTGCGAGAAAATAAAAAATGATATAAAAATGGATGAAATTCTGACGCAGGAAATAAATCAGCTTCGATCAATATTTGTGTAAAAGTATGTGGATAAAATGTTTATATGAAGTTCTTATGAAGTGTATAAATAAATTCTGTAAAAATTTAAATTTATTTGTAAACATTTTTCATAAATTTATCCACAAAGAAAATAGTATTAAATTGGCTTAAAATAAAGATTAAATTCAGTTATCCAGTTGTAAACAGCCCTAATAGTAATAAAGCATTTAAAAGAATAAAATTAACTATTATGAATATAGAATGCATAAAAGAAAAATTAGGCGCCGCACTTTCCAAAGTTGAAAAAATTACCGGAAAAAATATTTCTCTACCGATTCTTTCTTGTGTTCTTTTGGAAGCAAAGGATTCAACTTTAACTATCAAAGCGACAAATTTAGATTTAGGAATCGAAATAAAACTTCCAGTCAAGGTGATAAAACCGGGAGTAGTGGCTGTTTCTGGCGGAGTTCTTAATAATTTTATTGGAAGTCTGCAAAACGACAAAAATATTTCTCTGGAAGTTGTGGATGGAAATTTAAAAGTAAAGACTGAACACTCTCAAGCGCTAATAAAAACTTTTCCAATCGATGATTTTCCCGGAATTCCAAAAATAAATGACGGTATTTCTTTCACTTTTAATATTTCAGATTTGATCAAAAGTTTCAAATCAGTAATATATAGCGCTTCAATTTCAACAATACGACCAACATTATCGAGCGTTTTGATTTATTCCGAGGAAGATTCGATTGTTTGTGTAGCCACCGACTCATTCCGTTTAGCTGAAAAAAGAGCTAAAGTGAAAAAACACAAGGATTTTAATCAAATTTTAATTCCAGTTAAAAATATTCCAGAAATAATTCGCACATTTGAGGATATTAAAGATGATGTGACTGTTTTTCTAAATCAAAATCAAATCGCTTTTGTTTATGAAAATATTTACCTAACATCACGAGTTATTGATGGCACTTTTCCAGATTACAAACAAATTATTCCAAAAGAAGTCAAAACGGAAGTTGTTGTTTTGAAACAAGATTTTATTACCGCCCTTAAAATTTCCAATATTTTTTCCGATAAATTCAGTCAGGTGGTTTTCAATATTTCTCCGAAAAATAAAACTTTTTCCATGACAACTAGAAATATGGATATTGGTGAGAATATTCACAAACTTGACGCTGTTTTGAAAGGGGATGATTTGAATATTAGTTTTAATTTTAAATATATTGTTGATTGTTTCCAATCAATGGATAGCGATAGTGTCTCTTTATATTTTTGCGACACAAATAGGCCGATGGTGATGACACCAGTGGGTGATAAAAGTTTCCTTTATCTAGTTATGCCGATGAATAAGTAAAAAGAAGTTGAATAAGTTTAAAAAGTTGAATAAGTAAATACAGAAAACTTATTAAACTAAAGCGAAGCGTAACTTATTAAACTAAACTATGTTCAATATCTCATCATTTCTAGAAAAATTTTCCAAAAATATTTTGTCGCAGGAAGCGAATACTAAAGAAATTTGCGATATTATTTCCAGTAAAACAGGAATTGTTTGCGACCAAAACAAAATAAAAATTCAAAATGGTGTTTTATATCTGAATATTTCTCCCGGAGCCAAGAATAAAATTTTTATGAACAAAAACGCCATTTTGGATGAAATGGCTCGTACCACACCAAAAATAATAGATATAAGATAAAAAACACCTCACTCGAGATGTTTTTTTAGTTGTATCCATTCTGCAAAGCCCATTTGCGCACTCCATATTCCCATCTTTCGAATTGCGAATCATCCGCAGGATTGGATGGTTGTGATCCGCGCGGGTCATCTTTATTCAACCAGTATAGTATTGAGTGCACACCTCCGCTTAAAACTTCCTGAAGGCTGTTGTATGGAGTGTTCGGGTCAATCACGGTGTTTGCGGTGATATTGGAAATACCGCCTTGCCACTTGCCGCGCAGGACTGGTTTGAGAGAATATGAATCTTCCACTTGTGGTTTAGTAAATTGTTCGTTTGGCACGGTTTTGAGTACTTCGTCCATAAAAGCCCGCCACATCGGGGCGACAATCAGGCCGGACACTTTCTTGGCCATCGGCGTGTTGTCGTTGTTTCCGGCCCATGTGCCAACCACCACTGACGGCGTATAACCAATAATCCAAGCATCTTTGTAATCGTTGGTGGTACCGGTTTTGACAGCTACATCTCGGCTGGGGAAATAAATAACCGAATTGGCGCCATATAAAGGTGTTCTGGCGGCATTATCGTTTAAAATGTCGGAAATATTTCTAGTCACTTCCGGATCCAAAACTTGGTTTGGATGTGGGGTGGCTTCTTCTAAAACATTTCCATCTTTGTCTTGCACTTCCAAAATAGCGGTGTACGGATTTCGCACTCCCTCATTGGCAAAAACACCATAAGCCGATGTCATGTCGAGCAGGGAAACTTCGCCGCCTCCGAGAACGAGCGTCAGACCGTACTGGTTGGCGTTGCCGAGGCTTTTTATTCCCATATCTTCGGCCAGATTAATCGAATCACCGATGCCGGCCAGATAGAGCGTTTTGACAGATGGCACGTTGATGGACTGAGCCAGAGCGTCGCGCAAAGTCATTGGTCCGCGGAACTTATCGTCGTAGTTTTGCGGTGCATAGCAAGAACCGTCAGAAGTTGTAGTGAAATTGTCGATAGCGCATTTGGTGGAGAATTGGGTTGGTACGTCAAAGAGAACTGTTTCCGGGGTGAAGCCTTTAACAAAAGCCTCGGCATAGACGAATGGTTTGAAAGTTGATCCCGGCTGGCGGTGAGCGGTGGTGACGTTGAACTGACCGTCGATAGTCGTGTCAAAAAAGTCGCGCGAACCAACCATTGTCAGAATGCCACCTGTTTTCGGGTCGATGGCCACGAAAGAGTCGTTTGAACCGTTGAAGTTCTCTTCGTTCGAAGTGGCATACTGTTTGGCGATGGCTTCGGCTTTGGCTTGCAGGTCGTAGTTGAGAGTAGTGGTCACTTTCAATCCGCCGGCAGCTAAAACATCCGCGCCATATTTATTTTCCAAATAATCTTTGACGTACATGACAAAATGCGGAGCCTTCAAACTGTTGTCTGTGTGCGGCAGGAATGTTACCTTTTCCGTCATGGCGATGTCGTGCTCCGCTTGCGAGATTTTTCCGTCAGAAAGCATTTCTTTCAGAACCAAATTTTTTCTTTTTTCCAAATCAGAGAGGTGCGAACCGTACGGAGAATAATACGACGGCGCCTGCGGCAGGGAAGCTAGGTAAGCCGACTCGGCGATGTCCAGGTCGGCCGCGCTTTTGCCGAAAAATGTTTCGGAGGCTTCCTCAACGCCGTAAACGCTCCCGCCGTACGGAATTTCGTTGAGGTACATGCTGAAAATTTCTTCTTTGGTCAGCACTTTTTCCAGTTTGAGAGACAGTACAAGCTCTTTCAGTTTTCGTGTTGGTGTTTTGTCGCCGGTCAGAATGGCGTTCTTGACAACTTGCTGGGTGATGGTTGATCCGCCCTGACTGAAGCTGAAGGAGGTGATATCGGCGATGAGCGAGCGCGCAATCGACGACCATTTTACTCCGCCATGAGTGTAAAAATCTTTGTCCTCGATAGACAAGGTAGCGTCTTTGATATGTTGAGAAATTTGATCGAAAGGAATGACGGTTCTTTTGATGTTCTGCGACATGTCATAAAGCAGAACTTTGCCGGTATTGTCGTAGATTTTGGTCGATTGGCTGATTTGGCGCGATTCGATAGTGTCGAGCGACGGGATCTGAAAAGTGGAGACCCAGATAAGTAAAAAGCCGGCCAAAAAAATTCCGCAGGCAAGCAAAAAAACGATGATGTTGCGCAATCCGTGCTTTTTGAGCACCACAAATTTATTCAACATTCTTCTCATCATATCACATTTGTGCTAACATTGAAATATGTAAGGGAAGCTGAGGGAGCGAAGCGAACACTCATGCGGACACTTATGCCGCGGTAATCCGTGGCGAACAGATAAAAAAATGAAAATAGACATTAACCCAGAAAAAATTGATGAAGTTTTGACGCGCGGAATCGAAAATATTTTTCCGAGTGCGGATTTTTTGAAAGCAAAACTTTTGAGCGGACAAAAACTTTCCATTTATCTCGGCATTGACCCGACCGGTCCGACTTTGCATCTCGGCCATGTTATTCAGCTTGTTCGGCTTGGCAAACTTCAAGAACTCGGCCACCAAATCATTTTGCTTATGGGTGACATCACGGCCATGATCGGCGACCCTACGGACAAAAATGCTGCGCGGAAAAAATTGACACACGAGCAGGTGATGGAAAATTTGAAAGAATATAAAAAGCAGGCCTCCAAATTTATTTCATTCGACGGTGAAAATCCGGTTTTGTTAAAATTTAATTCCGAATGGTTTGGTAAAATGAGTTTTATCGATTTTTTGGAACTGGCTTCGAACGGCACGGTGGGCCAGATGATGAAAAGGGACATGTTCCGACGTCGCGAACAAGAAGAAAAGGAAACCTACATTCATGAGCTAATGTATCCGCTGATGCAAGGCTACGACAGTGTGGCGCTCGATGTCGACGGTGAAATCGGCGGAAACGACCAGACATTTAATATGCTTGTCGGTCGTGATTTGATGAAAGTTTTGAAAAACAAAGAAAAATTTGTCATCGCCACAAAACTTTTGGTTGACTCGAGCGGACAAAAAATGGGCAAGACCGACGGCAACGCCGTCTCGCTGGATCAAACTCCGGAGGATATGTTCGGTAAAGTGATGAGTTGGGACGACGAGCTGATTATTCACGGTTTTGAAATTATCACCGACGTGCCTATGAGCGTGCTCCAGGACATGGCCGATAAATTGACCAAAGGCGCCAATCCAAAAGAAATGAAAATGAAATTGGCCAAAGAAATCGTTTCGATGTGTCACTCACAGGAGGAGGCGGAAAGAGCCGAAAAAGATTTTGAAAAAACTTTTGCCAAAGGTGGCGTGCCGGATGACGTGGCAGAAGTTGAAGTGGCGGAAAATGTTCCGTTGGTGGATATTTTACTAACCGAAAAAATTATCGAATCCAAAACAGAATGGCGGCGATTGGTGGATGGTGGTGCGGTAACGGAGATGAGCGGTGTAGAAAAAATTACTGACGCAAATGTCGTCGCAAAAACTGGAACGTATAAAATAGGGAAGAGAAGATTTATAAAAATCGAAGTAAAATAAAAATTCCCCTAGGCCTCGCCTAGGGGAATTTTTATTTTATAACAAATCGACATCGTCGTAAGAATCCTCGGCCAACTCCTCTTCCTCCGCTTCAGCTAAATCGTCAAGTGATTCTTCATCTTCGCCCAACTTTTTTACATGTTTATGTAGCAACAAATCATCATCCTCATCGAGGGGTAATTCGTCATCAACTTCCGGCAGTAATACCTCTCCTTTTAATTCATCCAAGTCTTCTTTTTTTTCTTCGTCATCCATATCAATTTAATTTAAAATTTTAAATTTTGCTTATAATTTCCATATTTGTAACAAATTATAAAATTTTTGCAAACACATTTTGCAATTTAAATGTGGATAAGTAAAATTTAATTTTTTACTCACCGAAAACAATTTTGGAGTACGCGTCCAAAATCTGCTGATTTTGGCGCTCGCACTCCGCCCGCCGGCGTCCGTGAGCCTCCAAAATTGTTTTGGTTCGACAAAATTAAATTTTACTTATCTGCTTTATTAATTGCAAAGTGTGTCAGGCCTATGGCGATGGCGTCGAATTCGTCGTCGGAACTTTTTCCTTTTGGCACGACAATCAACTTTTTGACCATATCGATGATTTGTCTCTTCTCGCTTTTACCGTATCCGGTCACGGCGATTTTGATACAAGCAGGAGTATACTCAAAAACATGAAGTCCGTTTGAACTGGCCGCATACAAAATCACTCCGCGCGCTTCGGCGACGAGGAGTGCCGTTTTTTGGTTATTACTGAAATATAATTTTTCGGTAGCAAGCACCTCCGGCGAAAATTTTTCAATAGTTTCTTTTATTTTATTGCCAATCAGTGTCAGCCGTTCGTGATGGGGGATTTTGGCGGAAGTTTTGAAACATTCCGAATACAGTAAAATTTCTTTCTGTCTCGGCAACTTTTCCAAAACGGCGATTCCGAGACGTTCATAACCTGGATCAATGGCGAGAATTTTCATATACAAATTTTATCACAAAAAACACAAGGGTTCCCTTCATGGTTCGGAATTACGAGGGGAACCCTTGTGTTTTTACTCCGCATTCGTGTACACTTCCTGCACTTCGTCGTTTTCTTCTAGCGCGTCGACTAACTCGCCGAGCTTTTCACCATCTTCGTCGGAAAGGGGAATTGTGGTCGTGGCGTTCCATTCCATGCTTGGCAGTCGCTCAAAGGCCCAGGTGACCGAGCCGATACCGGCGATGGAAAATCCTTGTTCAGAGAGAATATGTTTTATCTCCGCCACCGCCTTGTTTCTGTTGTCTGTCAGGGCTTCAATAATAATTCCGCAACCGCCCGGGCCGTAGGCCTCGTAGGTAATCGATTCCATGGTCGCGCCACCTTCCGAGAATTTTTTAATCGCTCGTTCTATGTTGTCGTTTGGCACATTGGCCGCTTTGGCTTTATCAACGGCAGTTCTGACACCAGGGGCATTTCTGTCACCATTAGCTTTCTTGGCTTCTGCTGTAATCATCTTGACCAGCTTGCCGAAAATCTTGGACTTCTGCCCGTCCGTTTTTTCCTTTTGCCTTTTAATTTTTGACCATTTATTATGTCCGCTCATATGGATAGAATATAGAATAATGAATAAAGAATCAAGATAAAAGAAAAAGGTCAGGATTTCCCTGACCGCTAGCTCGTGATAACGAGATGAACCATTTTATTGTAATTTCTTTCGGCGACATGAACGGCAGTTTTGATTGCTCTTGTCTTTTGTTTTTGCATCTCCTTTTTACTAACAATTGTGTTTGTTTTGACAAATGCCGTTCCAAGAGTAACAGCTCGTAATTCTGGGAGACAAACTGATGCCTTGTAACAAAATTGGTTGTGGAACCTTACGATTTTTGTAAAAACAGAAAGTTTTCCCAACCTGCTCGAGTAAACCGTCATTGTGTAACCTCCGACAACAAAACTACTCTTTTGTAAAATTTTGTCAATAACAACCAAAAATTAATACCAAAGGTCTGGCCTTTAATGCCCAATTTCCCAAGGCCAGACCTTGGGTGCGGGCGCAAAAATTTCGTCGAGGCAAAGCAATTTTGGGGGCTCACGGACGCTGGCGAGCGGAGTGCGAGCGCAAAAAATAGCAATTTTTTGACGCGCACCCCAAAATTGTTTTGGCTCGTAAGAAATTTTTGAGCACAATTTATAATAGCGTCGGTGGATTCATTCCTAAATGCCTATACGCATGCTCGGTGGCGGTGCGGCCGCGGGGCGTGCGGTCGATGAAGCCGATTTGGATGAGGTACGGTTCGTTGAACTCCTCAATGGTTGCTTCTTCCTCAGATAATGAAGATGCGATAGTATTGAGACCGACAGGGCCACCTCCAAATTTGTTAATTATTGTTTCCAAAATATCCCTGTCGGCAAAAGTCAGTCCTTTTTCATCGACTCCTAAAAGTTTCAAGGCTTCCATGACAGATTCTCGCGTCAAATTTGTTTTGTTGACCTGGGCATAGTCGCGGGCGCGTTTCAAAAAGTAGTTGGCTGTGCGCGGAGTGTATCGACTGCGTTTGGAAATTTCCTCGCCGGCATCTTTTTCGATTTCAACTCCGAGAATTTTGGCCGAGCGTTCCACGATTTTTTGTATTTCGTCCGGTGAATAAAATTCCAGTTTGAAAATACCACCCGAGAATCGTGAGCGCAGGGGAGAGGAAATCATGGCGATTCGGGTGGTGGCGCCGATGAGCGTGAACGGTGGAAGTTCGAGCTGAATCGTTCGCGCTGACGGACCTTTGCCGATAATAATGTCGAGTGAGCCGGATTCCATAGCCGGATACAAAATTTCCTCAATCGTTTTATTCAGTCGGTGAATTTCGTCGATAAAAAGAATGTCGCCAGGCGAAAGGTTGGTTAAAATGCTTGCCAAGTCGCCAACTTTTTCAATGGCCGGTCCGGATGTCACTTTCATTTGCGCATTCATCTCCTTGGCCACCAAATGAGCCAGCGTTGTCTTGCCAAGCCCGGGCGGACCGTAGAAAAGAATGTGCTCCGGCGGATGCTTGCGCTCGGAAGCGGCAGAGAGTAATATATGGAGGTTCTTTTTGATGGATGTCTGCCCGATGTATTCGTCCCATTTTGCTGGTCGCAGGGTGGTATCGAGAAAAAGGCTGTCGCTATCTGAATTGTTTGCTGCATCATTCACATTTACTTTTTTACTTGACATTGTAATTCATTTGTGATAAGCTTCCAGTGACTTTGAAAAAGGGGTTCGAAAACATAAATCTCTAAGCAACTGAGCCGTAAGGTTTACGAGTTTTTATACGAGGACGTTCTGGTCAACACCTTGTGTGTTGTACTGTGACTATCCTTTGTCAAAAACTTAGCTTTTGGTAGGATTATTAAAAGTGTTGCTTAGAGATTCATGGTTTTGAACTCTCTCTACCATTCATACTACTCACCACTTTTCTTTTCGCAAGTGGAAAACTGATTACAACTCTACTCTTTATAAATATCAACCGTTCTCTCCAGTTCGGAGAGGGTTGTCATGCCTTGCAGAATTTTTATCACGCCGTCTTGTTTCAAATTTAAAATATTTTGAGGCAGGGCGGCTTTGTTTATTTCTCGCTCGCTCGGATTCTCTTTGACAATTTGCTCGATGGCCTCGTCCATCAAAATAGCTTCGTAAATTCCGATTCTACCTTTAAATCCGGTCATATTGCATTTGTCACAGCCGACATTTTGCCACATGTGTCCGGTGTCGAGGCCGTCTAGATATGTTTTGTCGGTGATTGTCTCCAAAATTTTATCAATTTCTTTTTTGTCCAAATCTTTGATCTCAATTTGTTTTTTGCAAACAGGACAAAGTGTGCGCACGAGGCGTTGAGCCATGGTGATGTTGACCGATGACGACAAAATTTTCGGGTTAACGCCGAGATCGATCAGGCGCGGGAAAGTGCCGGCAGCGTCGTTGGTGTGCAGGGTCGAGAGAACGAGGTGGCCGGTCAGGGCGGAGTTAACGGCGATTTCAGCCGTCTCGCTGTCGCGGATTTCACCGACCATAATAATGTCGGGATCTTGTCGCAAGGCGCTGCGCAGTCCGAGAGCGAAAGTGTAATTCTTGGCCTCGTCCGTTTGTGTCTGAACAATGCCGGGCAGGTGGTACTCGATCGGGTTTTCGATGGTGATTATTTTGACTTCCGGCTTGTGAATTTTTTTCAGGAAAGCGTACAGCGCGGTTGTTTTTCCGGAGCCGGTCGGCCCGGTGGTCAATATCATGCCGTTTGGTTTGGAGAGCTCTTTCAGGACGATTTTTAGCAAGCGCGGGTGAATGCCGAGCTCCTCAAGCGGAACTTCGATGGAATCAGGATTGAGAAGTCGGAGCACAATTGAATCGTTGTAGGCGCCGGGGATCGTCGATGTTCTAATCTCGATTTCTTTTTCGTGCAGTTTGATGCTGAATCGTCCGTCCTGGGCGCTTCGCAAATTCAATTTCAAATTTGAAATCAGTTTGATGCGCGAAAGAATCAATTTGAAAGTGTCGTTGTCGAACTGCAGAATGTCGGTCAAGATGCCGTCGAGTCGATATCGCAGGCGAGTGTAGTTTTCCTCCGGCTCAAGGTGGACATCGGAGGCGTTGACTGCGATGGCGCCGGCCAAAACGATTTCCAAAATTCTGGAAATCTTGTAGCCTTTGTTCATTTTTAAAATATCCTCAATCAATTTTTGGACGTCGCCCACGGTGTGAACTTGCGACAGGAATTCGGTGATCTGATCGTTGGAAATATCGAGAGCGCCGGATTTTGTTTCAAAAGAATACGACAAATCTTTGTATCTCTCCCATATTTTTTCCAATCCAGTGTGCGAAACCAGGAAAATTTCCGGCAAGTATCCTCTTTTTTTCAAACTGTCCAGATTCTCAATCGTTTTCGGATTGTTCGGCGAGAGAACGCCGACAGAAAGTTTTTTATCGATTTCGTTGAACACACCCATCTGTCCCTCGCGAGCTTCGATTTCGGACAGTGCCCGCAAAGCATCAACGTTTACCGGCGTGATGGTCAGGTCGAGGTAGGGGAGTTTGTACTTGGACGACATGGTTTGCGCCAAATCTTCCTCTTCCTTGTCGCGTAATTCACCCAACCACTTTTTTTGTTTGTCTTCATCAAACTGAACCATGTGATTATTGTATCATAGTTGTAAATATACGAATATGCGAATAATGCGAATCTACGAATGGTTACGAATAAGAAAATGTGTCCGATTTAATTCTCCCTTTATTAAAGGGAGCACTCGCTAATGCGAGGAGGGATTTTTGGATTTCAAATCCCTCGGCCTTCGGCCACCTCCTTTAAAAAAGGAGGAATATTTGTCCTTGACAGAAAAGCTGAAAGGGTGTATAATAGTAAGTGGAGGTGCGAAAAGCACATGTTTGACAAAAAGATGAACATTATAGCCATTTTCCTGACCATTTTCACCCTTTTCGCCGTTCCGGCGAGTGCCGTTGATCGGCGCAAACCAACGGCTGACGAGAGTCTTCTGAAGCTTTTTGAACAGAAGATTCAGATCGACGGAGCCATCCAGGGGGAGGTGAAAGATAGGAAAGCCGCGTTGGAAGCGGCGCAGAAGAGGATCAATCAAGAGATCGACAAGGTCGCCGCTCTCGAGCGGAAGCTCGACGGGTTGAAACCAGATTGTTGCGTCTCACCAGCCAAGGCTTCGCCAAAAAAAGGAAAAGTAAAGTCGGCGATGGAATTGGAGTGTGAGTCGTTTGACAACCCGCAAAAAAAGGCGGATTGCTACACCGCGCAAAGCAACGAGGCTGCTGAAAAAGCGGCCAAAGCTGGTCGCCAAGCAATGGCACTCGAGCCCAAAACGATGAGAAAAGTGGAAGAAAAACGGGCCGAGCTCGCCAGAAGGGTCGCTGGATATAACAGAGATGTATGGAAGGCGATCCGCAACGCAGAAGTGACAGGGTGTCCTGTAGGCTCGGTGTGGGTTAACCCGGTGACTTTGAGTAAAGGGCCACTGGATCGCATCTACCACGCGCTCAAGCCGCCGCGCAGCAACATGACAATAACCAACAACGACAAAATTGCTGTAGATATTTTCTGGACTGCGGGTGGTGAGGGACGGGTTGTTGAAAACTTGTGCCCAGGCGGCAAGCTTTGGCTTCGGCAGTATGTGGGGCCTGGTGGTGGCTTTACACGCGTTTCGTACATGGCCACTGCAACCGAAGGAAACTGGGGGGCTTCGAAGTCACCCCAAATCTCCATCCAGTCCTGCGGGGGTTTCGGTTGCCAAATAGAGTTCTCTGAAACATGGGGAATTGAATTGCGCCGATAGCACTCTGACCAAGTTTTGTGTTGCTCCTGTTGGTTCTCCCAAACCAGACCGGCTGCTCCTCGTGAGTAGCCGGTATTTTTATGCAAAATTACACCACATTTTAAAAATTACAAAGACGGCCATTGTAATTTGGTAATTTGTGTTATGATGTGCCAAATGAAATACATCGCTAAAAATTTGGAAGAAACGCAAAAAATTGCAGGTGATTTTGTCAAAAAAATTATTTCCTCACCGGGTGAGGAAAAATCGGCTACAGTTGTTGGTTTGTATGGTGATCTCGGCGCCGGCAAAACTTCTTTCACACAAGGCGTGGCGCAGGCGCTCGGCGTTTTGGAAAACGTGGTCAGCCCGACTTTTGTTATTATGAAAAAATATGGAATAGAGGTTAGAGAGAAGAGAGAAGAGACTAGAAATTCATCTAATCTCCAACCTCTAATCTCTAGTCTCTATTATCTAATTCACATCGACGCGTATCGAATCGAAAAATCATCCGAGCTTTTGCATCTCGGTTGGCAAGAAATGATTTCCGATCCGAAAAATTTGATTTTAATCGAATGGCCGGAGCGCGTTTCTGATATTATGCCGGAGCATATTCATATTAATTTCTCACACGTTGCAGGAGATGGTAGGGAAATTGAAATAAAGTAGTCACCACTGAAAATTTTGTCGAGAAAATGAGTTTTCTCGTAAGAAATTTGTGGCTGTTCCAATATGGTATAATCTTCTAAATGACCAAACAAAAATCTACCAAAATACTGGCTCTCCTCGATGTTCATGCTATTTTGCACAGGGCGTATCATGCTTTGCCGGATTTTCGATCCAGTAGCGGCGAACCGACCGGCGCATTGTACGGGCTGTGCACTTTTTTGATCAAATTGGTCAAGGACGTCAAACCGGACTACATTGTGGCTTGTTATGATTTGCCGGAGCCGACTCAAAGGCACGAAGTGTATGCCGATTACAAAGCCGGTCGCAAAAAACCGGACGACGAACTCATTTTCCAACTGGAAAAGTCAAAAGATGTTTTCAAAGCTTTTAATATCCCGATGTATTCGTCGCCTGGATTTGAAGCGGACGATATGCTCGGCACGATTGTTGAATCGCTGAAAAATAATTCCGACATTGACATTGTTATCGCTTCGGGCGACATGGACACCATGCAACTGGTCAGCGGGAAAAAAGTGCAGGTTTACACACTGAAAAAGGGAATCAAAGACACTATTTTGTACAATGAGGATGCGGTGGTGGAACGGTTCGGTTTCGATCCGAAACTTTTACCGGATTTCAAAGGTTTGCGCGGCGATCCGTCGGACAACATCATTGGTATTCCGGGCATCGGCGAAAAAACGGCTCAGGAACTTATTTTAAAATTCGGTTCAATTGAGGATATATATAAAGAAATTCAAAATCCAAAATCCAAAATTCAAACGGAAATAAAACCGAGAATTCTTGAATTGCTGAAATCTGGCGAGGAGGAGGCGCTTTTTTCCAAGATGCTCGGCACAATCCGCCGGGACGCGCCGATTTATTTTGTGTTGCCGGAAAAATTGTGGAAAGAAACGGTGAAAATGGAAGATATTCAGGATTTGTTTGGTAAACTCGAATTCAGATTGCTCGGAACGCGTGTGGCTGAAGCGCTTTCTTTAGATTTCCCAAAGGGGACCCCTTTGGGAAATGAAACTGAGTCGGAAATTGCCGAAACAAAACTTATGCTTTGGGTTGTCGACTCGAACAAAACTGATCCGACCAGGGAAGAAATTTTGTCGTTCACTCGGACAAAAACCATTACGGATGCAAAAAAAGTTTTGGAAAAAACTATCAAAGATCAAGGTTTGGAAAAAATTTACGAAGAAATAGAAAAACCGCTCTCTCCGATTTGCGATGAGATGAAAAAAGTTGGAATTAAAATTGATCTGGCACGCCTGAAAGATTTGGGAATAAAATATCATGAGGAGCTCGAAAGGCTGGAGAAAGAAATATGGAAAATCGCCGGCGGGGAATTCAACATCGCTTCGCCAAAACAGCTTGGCGAAGTGCTGTTTGTAAAGTTGGGACTGAAACCGAAAAACCAAAAGAAAACGGCCGGCGGAAAATTTTCTACCAAGGAATCCGAGCTGGAAAAATTGCGCGAGGAACATCCGGTCGCCGGACTGATTTTGGACTACCGCGAATTGGCCAAACTTTTGGGAACTTACATAGATACCATTCCAACGCAAATAGGAGACGATGAGAGGTTGCACGCCGATTTTATTCAGACAGGCGCATCAACCGGCAGAATGTCTAGTGCCAATCCGAATTTGCAAAACATTCCGAACAAAACCGATTTGGGTCGGGAAATCCGCAAATCTTTCATCGCCGAAAAAGGTTTCTCGCTTGTTTCATTTGATTACTCGCAGATTGAAATTCGCATTGCCGCTTTTCTATCCGGTGACAAGAAACTGATTGAAATTTTTAGAGATGGTTTGGATGTACACACGGCGGTGGCCAGCGAAGTTTTTGGTGTTGACCCGGCAGAAGTGACAAAGGAAATGCGAGCCAAGGCCAAGGTTATAAATTTTGGCGTGATGTACGGCATGGGTGTGACAGCCTTGCAGAAAAATATTGGTACTGGTCGAGAAGAAGCTCAGCAATTTTTGGACGGATATTTTAATAAGTTTTCAGGATTGGCCGAATATTTGGAACGAATCAAGCGAGAAACGGCACAAAAAGGCTACACAGAAACGTTTTTTGGTCGCCGCCGATATTTTCCGGAAATCCGATCCAAACTGCCTTTCATGCGCGCCGCCGCGGAGAGAATGGCCATCAACGCGCCGATCCAAGGAACCGAAGCCGATATCATAAAATTGGCCATGATAAAAATTGATGAGTTTTTGTCGCAAAAAAATATTAAAAACGAAGCACGACTATTACTCCAAGTTCACGATGAGCTTGTTTATGAAATAAAAGAAAAATTGGTTGAATCGATTGCGCCGGAAATAAAAAAAATTATGGAAAATATTATTTTGCCGAAAGAAACACACGGCGTGGTCTGCGTGGCGAATGTTAGCGTTGGTCAAAATTGGGGAGAGATGGATGAACTTTTTTGAAACAATATCATTTTTGGAGCACGGATATTTTTCTGCTGAAAAATTCCTCAAGCCTCCGCCCGCCGGCGTCCGGAGTCTCCAAAAATGACATTATTTCAGAAAAAGTTTCAATATTTTTTATTATGATTTATTTCCTACATGGAACAGATGTCTATAAAAGCCGAAAGAAAATGCACGAAATACTCGGGCAGCTTTCGGCCAAGCGGCCAAATTCGGAGGTTTTCAAAATAACGACGGAGAATTGGAATGAGGGACAATTTGACGAACTGGTGTCGGCGCAGGGACTTTTTGAACAAAAATATATTGTGGTTTTGGATTTTCTTTTCTCGCAAAAGGATATCAAAGAAAAAATTTTGGAAAGATTGAAGGAGATGCAAGATGCCGAGCACTGGTTTTTAATTCTGGACGGAAAAGTTGACACCACGACGATAAAAAAATTGGAAAAATTTTCTTATAAAACACAGGAGTTTAAAAAACCGGAAACAAAAAAAGAGTCGCCAATAATTTTTTCAATCACTGACAAACTTTTGGCGCGCGACAAAAAGAAACTTTGGATTTCGTATGTCGATTTGACAAAGCAGGGAATTTCGGCCGAGGAAATTCACGGCGTCATTTTTTGGGCGGTTAAAAACATGATTATAACCAGTCGGGTAGATAGTCCAAGAGAATCAGGTTTGACGCCGTTTTCGTACTCGAAAGCTCTTTCCGGCTCGAGAAATTACAAAGTTGAGGAACTAAAAAAAATGTCCAACGACTTGGTAAAAATGGTCCACCGAGTTCGTACCGGTGAAGGTGAGATGGAAGTGATGATGGAAAAGTGGATGCTTTCCATCTAAAGGGCTATTTTCTCTTACCTTGCGTAAGCAGTCGCAGTCTCTTTATCTCGAGTCTCTTTTTTGTTTTTTTCGAACGCGACGTTCGATTTTTTGTGTTTGTTGCTTCTCTTTTTGCCATATAAATGAGTATACATTAGTTTGAGAGAGAAAGATATATAATTGCTTTTTTGCGTCTATTAAGTTATATTTTACTTTGTATTTTGCTTGCGCCCGTAGCTCAGTCGGTAGAGCAGCTCCCTTTTAAGGAGATGGTCGTTGGTTCGATTCCAACCGGGCGCACACGAATCAAAAACAGCATCTGCATGCTGTTTTTGTTTACGTGTGCGGGACGGAAGCATACTTTTTCAGCAGAAAAAGTAGCCGAGTCCTGGGGCAAAGAGAATTCCAGTTTGGCGAAACTGGAATTACTCGACGCCACAAGTGCGGACTTGCTCCATATTTGCACCCGTATCTTTTTTATGAGAATATATTTCGGGGGTTACAAATGCCACAAGTTCTTTTTGTGTCACCGGATATGTCGGCGGTGAACGGCAGTTCGGACGCTGTTTTGAAAGTTCCAAACGCGCATGGCGCGTTAGAAGTTTTCGACAAGCAGAAAGAGCGAATTCGTCTTGTTATCATTGATTCTCGCATCCGCTGGTGGGGAATAAAACAAGAACAACGCGGATGCGCAAGACTTGCCGAACACCTGAGGCGGCCCCTAAACAGGCCGTTGGAAAATCAAACCATCCAAGTTGTGGTTATTTGCTCGGAAAGATGTGGGTTGTGCGGATACTCGTCCGTGGAAAAAGAAAAAGTGTCGGAACTGATTTCGAGCGTTCTGGAAAAAAGTTAAAACAAAAAGCTCTGCCTTTCCGGCGGAGCTTGATTTTTTGAGGTCGGTTTTTACAGTGGTAAATCAATCGCAAAGAATCCCGGTCCGGTAAAGAGAAGCGAAATCAAGACGATGGCCATGAGTTTTCGAAGCATTATTTGTTCCCACGAAAGAGACGCACTTTTTCTATCCAAGAAATAATCGAGAATAAGAAGAATGAAACCGGCAAAAGCGGCGGTTTGCGTATAAAGTCCGATTATAAGAAAAATACTTGTTAACGCGTACAAAACCGCCATCCATTTGTAGGGTTTCTTGTATCTTTGTTTGGCCGCAACCAGTCCAAAAACGCCGATTGCTAGCCGAAGAAAAAATGGCGCCAAGAGCTGATAAGTAAATAGTTGTGGTAAAAGTGATAGCATGCGTGTATTATACATCATTATGAAAAAGAAGGAAATTTTTGTTTTGCTTCACAATATTCGCAGCACACACAATGTCGGTTCGATTTTCCGGACGGCCGACGCAGCCGGCGCCGGCAAAATATTTTTGTCCGGCTACACGCCGACGCCCTTGGACAAATTCGGCCGGCCGCGGAAAGACATCGCCAAAGTTTCTCTTGGTGCTGAAAAAACTTTGGATTGGGAATACGCCAAAAATGCGAAAAAAATAATCGAGAAGTTGAAGAAAGAAAAATTTCAAATCGTTGCGCTGGAGCAGTCGCAAAATTCCGTCGATTACAAAAAAGTGAAAATAAAATTTCCGGTTCTGTTCGTTGTCGGCAACGAAGTCGGCGGAATTGAAAAAAATATTTTATCACTATGTGACACTGTGGCCGAAATTCCGATGCACGGCAAAAAAGAATCACTCAACGTCTCGGTCGCGTTCGGCGTTGGAATTTTTCGAATGTTAAATATTTAATATTTTATTTCATCCACCACCTTCCCATCATTGTCGTAAAGAATAATATCCTCGCGTCTGGTTTTCCAGATCGGTGAGCTACGCTTCAAATATATTCGCCAATCTTTCCCATAAAAATTTTTGTCGTCTTTGTGACCGCTGACGCAGGCCGAGTAATTCATTTTGTCCACCAGAAATTTTTTGCATTCATAACCCCAGCTATTTGGCAAATTGTTTGTCTGTGTTTTGCAGGCTGGATATGAGTCGATGTAGTCGAAGCAATCGTCGTTGGATGTGATTTTTGGTATTGACGACAAATCTTCGTTTCGCGGCAATGGACAGCTGGTCGAAATGTACGGCACGAACGTCTGAAATTTCGAAAAATATCCGGAGCATTCGTTTACTCTGAAACTGTAACCGGTGGGGGATGTTCCGGTGATGACATAAACCGTGTCTCCGGGCGACAGGACGACTGTGTTCTCGAGATTTGTTTGTCCGCTGAAATATAGAAGCGTGCCTGTCGGTACGGAAACGGTTTCGCCGCTCGGCACGCTGTGGAGAGTCCAGCCGGTTATCGGCACGGTGGTGGTGGCCGACGACGACATATATAGAACGACATATTCGCTGCCGGCGTTGCTCGAACGGTTGACGTACTGAAGTTTGACGACACCTTTATATTTGGAATCGTTCTGGGCGGCAATTTGTTTTTCCAAATCTTTCACTTGATTTTGGGCGGTCTGAATTTGGTTTTGAATGTCGGCTTGTTTTTGCGCCTGCGATTCGGATTGGGTTTGCGCCGGAGTCGAAAAAATTCCGCCGGAATTTTTTGTCATCTTTCCTCCGCCGAAAATAGCGATGGCGACGATGACGAGTAAAACTATAATTCCGATTGAAAAATCATCTTTCATTTTGCGAATAAATTATTTTTGATGAACCGGACAGAAATGCGCACTGCGCCCGCCGATTACCTTTCTTATTATTATACCACTACAATTTTTTTTGTAACATTTTTGCCCGGCGCGCCGGTAAACTTTGTGCGCGTTTTGAAATTCTCCTTTCTTCCCGTAAATGTTGCGATAGTCGGACATGGAATCTCCGCCCATCGAGATGGATTTTTCTAAAATCTTTTTCATGGCTTGCCAGATTTTTTTCATCTCAGCGCGAGAAATTTTTTCCGCTTTGCGCTCCGGATGAATTCCGGCTTCCCACAAAATTTCGTCCGAATAAATATTGCCGATGCCGGCAACAACCGACTGGTCCATCAAAACCGTTTTGATTTTGCCACTCGGCTTTTTTGAAATTTGTTCTGAGAATTTTTCAAAAGACAGATCGTCGAGTGGCTCCGGCCCCAGCGTTGAAATGTCGATCAAATCATTTCTCTTGTCAGTTTCAAACAAAAAGACTTTGGCGAATTTGCGTATGTCCGAAAAGGCCAGATGTTTGCCGTTGGAAAGGGAAAAATCCAGATGAATAAATTTATCTTTATTGTCGTACAAAAAATGCCCGGTCATTTTCATGTGAACCAATATTGTTTTGTTGCCGGAAAGATGTACCAAAACGTTTTTTCCACGCCTTTCTACTTCTTTTATTTTTTCTCCGGTAATTTCTTTTTTAAAATGTTCAAAATATTTTTTGTTCTTGATCGTTGTCGTGCTTTTGCTTGCCGTGCGCAAAAAATAATCGGACCAAACATCGATGACTTTCAAATTGACTATTGTGGAGTTAAGGCCATTTACTGTGGTTTGGACTTCAGGTAGTTCCGGCATGGTGTTACGAAAGTAATTTGAGAGCTTTCTTCACTTTTTGCCCGACATCGCTTTCGTCAGAAACTTTTTTGAGCGCTTCTCGGCTTTCGCGCTCGCTGTAGCCGAGTGACTTGAGCGCTTCGAGAGCGTCGATGTCGCCGGAAAGGGAAGTCGCTTCGAAAGCGATGTTTTCCAGTTTATCTTTCAGTTCGATAACGATTTTCTCCGCATTCTTTTTTCCAACGCCGGAAACTTTGACCAAGTGGCTGGTATCGCCGGAGGAAATGGCTTGGCGTAAGTTCGAAAGGGAAGCGGCGGACATAATTCCGAGAGCCGATTTCGGTCCAATACCGGAAACGGTCAAAAGGAGTTCAAAAAAATCTAACTCCTCCTTTTTTTGAAAGCCGTAAAGATCCAAAGCGTTTTCGCGTACGGCCAAATATGTCCAAAAACTGGCAATTTCGCTCGTTTTTCCGTCTAAAATAGCCGTGTTCGTATGAATTTTGTAGCCCACGCCATTTACATCCAGCACGACAAATTTCAGATCCGTATGAATTATGGTGCCTGTCAGATGTCCGATCATGTCCAAATAATACAATATTTAAGCCATATAATACACTTGACAAACTATTTGGTAGGGTGTATAATATAGGGGTAATTATAAAAAGTTCTTTGATACGAAATTGCGAATTTGCCACAGAGAAAAGTCTCAAAATGATTTAAATTTTGATATTTCTCGCTGTGGCAAAACGAAAGCGAGCCAAATACAACAGCAAAGCGACTCTGTTTGGAAAACAATGTCGCAAGGAGACAACCATGAGCGATTTAATGCTCGATGTTGACCAGGCCGGTGAGTTGAAGGCTGCGTTTCGGCGTGGCGATTGGACCAACGCGGAAATCAAACGCGCTTGTGAAGGAAACTTCCTAGCGCAAGTGCGCAAGGTTTTGCTGGGTCAAGCGCAAATTGTCGATGTGGTGAAAAAGGTCACGGAAGTTGTGAAAGCGGTCAAAAAAGTCCTGACCCCATTCATCACCATCACAACCGGCGGAACGACTACCGATCAGCTTGTCGTAGACATCAAAGCGAACAAGAACGAGAACGGAGTTGCGGACGAAGTTTCGGACTACGCCAAAAGCATGATGACAAACAAGGCGTTCACCATCTCGAAAGAGGTGGGGACTGCCGATTTGGTCGCGCTGACTATCGCCGAGCTTGGCTTCGCCTCGAGCCCGCGCACGGACGAGTTTATGACCGCCGAGTTCTGTGCCAAATGGAGCGCGGAAAATCTCGACGGCATGGTCATCGAACTCTGTCAGCCAGAGGATGGTCCTCAACTGCGCAAGCAGTGGAAAGATCAGCCGAAAGGCATGGCGGTTTGGTTGGCCATGAAGCGTATTTCTGATTCCGGCGGCGTTCCGCGCGTTTGGCGCGTTGAGTGCCTCTCCGACGGTCCTCGGTGGCTGTCTGGCATTTGGGCCCGCCCCGGCCGTCGCTGGGTTCTCGGCGATCGGGTCGTCTTTCGTTTCCGCAAGATTTGAACTTTGTCACTGGGTCGCTCTGCTTCGCACTGTGATCCTCCGATCTTCGTTCTTCCGTCCCGCACTTCGGTGCGGGACTTTTCTATATTATAAAAATAAGTTAAGATGAAAGCGGTAGTAGGCAAATCTGCCGGCGACAAAATTTCCGGTGGCCGAATCCAGTATCCATGCATCGAGAGTGTCGGCGAGTTACTTTTCCGGCATAGTGATGTGTGAGATTTTGAAAAAATGAAGATACTTGGCGCGCTGTATTGAGTGATTTTGATCACGCATAAAATTCAACTCCGAGAGTATTAAAATTTCAAGGAGTGGTGTATAGGATGATGCGGCGCGCGTTAAACTTGTTCTGATTCCGACGGCAATCCGAACGTTTGGAACGTCGAGTGCAACTCCGACGGTCATCGGTGGCTGAATGGCAATTGGGCCAACCCCGACAATCGCTGGAATCTCGGCAATCGGATCGTCTTTCGTTTCCGCAAATCTCCTCATTTCCTCGCGAGACACATAATTTATCTTGCGAGGTTTTGTTTTTCAACTTGACCGTACCAACCACCTATCATTTTGCCGATGTTATTGAGTTTTTCGGAAATCTCGGCGTATTGTTTTAATTCCAAAAGATTCATCTCCCATGCGATGTGAATGAATACTTTTATAATATCCACTTTAGCTATGGATTTTTTCAAATAAGGAAGCTTGTCGGTTTTTTGCAAAAATCCAGCGATGGATAAATTTTCAATTATTTCCACAAACAAGTTGTCTATTTTCAAACCGATGGAGTATCGCAGTGGTTTTGGAAATTTTAAAAATAATTTATTCCACTTGATATACAAATCTTTAATATGAACAATAACTGGCAAAAAGGATGCGGGGGGGGGTCTTTGTAGTCATTTGATTAAAAAATTTAATATTGTCTACGACGATATCATATCTACAGAAAATTTACTATTGGCGTGGAAAGAGTTTTTGAATGGCAAGCGTAAAAGGAAAGATGTGCGAACCTTTGAAATAAAATTGGCTGATAATATTTTTGATTTGCGTGATTCTCTCAAGTTTGGCACCTACAAACACGGATCATACCTTGCTTTTACGGTTCACGATCCGAAAAGGAGAAATATACATAAAGCAAGCGTCAGAGACAGGTTACTTCACCGGGCAATTTATAGAAAGCTTTATCCACCGTATGACAAGATTTTTATTGCTGATTCTTATTCGTGTCGTGACAACAAAGGAATTCACAAGGCTCTTGGTCGTTTCAAAAAATTTTATTGGAAAGTGAGCAAAAATAACAGACGGACGGCATGGGTTTTAAAATGCGATATCAGAAAATTTTTTGATTCTATTGACCACCAAATACTGGTATCAATTTTGTCCAAAAAAATAGCAGACCAAAATATTTTGTTACTTCTGGAAAAAATTATCGCAAGTTTTGAAAAAACTTCTGGCAGAGGAATACCACTTGGTAATTTAACTTCTCAACTGTTTGCTAATATTTATATGCACGAATTTGATCAGTTTGTAAAACAAACGCTTAAAATTAAATATTACATCCGCTACGCCGATGATTTTGTTTTTCTGTCGCAAAGCAAACCGGAACTGGAAAATTTTTTGCCGAAAATCAAAAAATTTCTGGAAAACGAGCTGGAGCTCGACCTGCATCCGAACAAAGTTTTCATCAAAACCTTTTCTTCCGGGGTTGATTTTCTCGGCTGGGTCAATTTTCCACACCACAGGGTTTTGCGGACAGTGACAAAAAGAAGAATGTTGAAAAAGTTGGCTAAACCGAGCAATGGCTCGTTCGCCCGATCCGCCAAAGGTGGATTTAGGGAAAATAATACGAAACCTGAAACAATCCAGTCGTATCTCGGATTGTTGGGTCACGGGAATACATATAAGATTCAAAATTTGATTTTATAAAAGAATCATGTATAGTATTGAATATGCCTATCACAACATCAGCTAAAAAGGCCCTAAGGGGTTCGAAGAGGAAGCATGAATTCAATCTGGTCAAAAAAGATCAGATTTCGAAGGCCGTCAAAACTTTCAAGAAATTGGTAGCGGACAAGAAAGTTGCCGAAGCCGAAAAAATGTTTCCGCAAGTCCAGAAAATTTTGGACAAATCGGTCAAGACGGGACTGATCAAGAAAAACATGGCCAGCCGCAAGAAATCCAGACTGGTGGCATCTCTTAAAAAAGCAAAGTAATTTTCAAAAAACACCAAAACGGGTGTTTTTTGTTTTATTCATGAAAAATGTGATATAGTGGTTGCATGACAATAGAATGGAACAAAGTAACCTGGTATTCAAAGCTGGCGGCGGTCATCGTTTTTTTGCTTGTGCTCGTTTTGGGGTTTTACATCGGTCTTCAATACGAAAAATTGCAGATTACGAAAAATTATAGTCAGATAGAAGCTTCCGAAAATGAAGGCGTTGATTACAAAAACAGTCAATATGGTTTCGAACTTGATTTGCCGGCCTCGTGGAAAGGGTACACCGTGACTACCGCTCCATTTACCTCGTTTGATAAAACTGTCACTTACGGACAAACGATAACTTTGCGCAGTCTGAATTGGACGGAGCAAAATCCGACGATGGACATTCCGATCGAAGTTTTTCCGATTGAGCAATGGCAGAAATGGACGGCAACTGATTTCGACGGTTATCCAACCGCTGCGCCGATAGGACCCTCCGAGAGGGGGCGTAACTCAAAATATGTTTTTGCCACGGCACCGAGATACAACTACAGTTTTCTTCCCGGATTTGAAGAAGTGGAAAACATAATAAAGAATCTCAAAACTTTTTAAAAAACACCGCGTGGTGTTTTTTGATTTAAGCAATATTTTGTGATATTGTGTTTTTCATATTGCCCTCGTCGTTCAATGGATAGGACATTCCCCTGCGAAGGGAAAAATTCCGGTTCGACTCCGGACGAGAGCACCACAAGAGTACTCCCATTTTCTAATTGCTTCGCTCAAGAAAATTAGGTCGCACAAATTAAAATCCGAAGTAGATCAAGAGTTTTTCAAAAATTGATTCTGTCATTTTTTCTTCCGTCACATGCTGTGACAAAAAGTTTTTAATACTTTCCGCGTCATCGAGATCGATTAGAATAATGAGATATTGGGACAATTTTTGCTTGAGCTTGAAAAGAATTCTCGGATATCTGTCTCCAGTTTCCACCCAAAAAGATTCCGCGTCGGAGTATGGATAAAAAACCGTGCCCTTTTTTATTCCACTTGTATTTATTTCGTTCAAAACTATTTCCGGTTCGTGGCTGGCGAAAAGGGAGAGCGTGAAAGATGACACCATAATCAAAATGGCAAAAATGACGTTGTTTAAAATAACGGAAACAATGGCGATGGTCACGGTGATAATGCCGACGATCCAGTACCAATCGGCCGTTTTTTCAGTGTAAATATGTTGCGGAGAGCGCCACTCGATTTTTTCCATACAAATATTATAGCACAATTTGTTTTATGCCCCATTTAGGATTTTCTTTTATCCATTTTGAAATGTCCGTCCATTTCAATCCATGGAAACCAAATTGTTTATCGTACACATGGTCTTGACCTTCTATGCCAAATTTTTCCGCAATTTCAGGAGGGGCAAATTTAATGCCGGCATTTTCCATAATTTTTCGATTCCAGACGCACAAAACTAAATCTTCCGGGTGATATTTATTAAAAGCTCCTTCATCAGCAAGTCGTTTTGATGTTTCCAAAAATTTTTTGCTTCGTAGGGAAAAACCTCCATTTCCAACTACCACTTTATCAAACAGTTCTCTTGGAAAAGAATATTTATCAAACCAAAATTCATCATGAACAAACCAAGGAGGACCGACGAAGTCATATTTTAAAAATTCATCAGTCCAAGAACTTGGGTTCAGAACAAATCCGTCATGTTGGACCAATAATACAAAATCGGTAGAAACATAATTCGCTAGATCGCGGATACAAAATTTAGAAAAGGCTTCAATAGATCCAATGTGTGGAATGCTGATTTCCCGAACATCGTTTGTGGGAAGTGAAGTTAGAAGTTTAACTTCCGCGAATTCTATTTCAGCGCATGAAATATCCAAAGCTTTTTGAAGTCTTTCTACATTCACACAATCTATTCCTGCAAGTGTAACACCTGGTAGTTTTTTCATTTGCGGAGGGTAGAGGACTCGAACCTCTAAGGGCTTTCACCCGCTAGTTTTCAAGACTAGTGCCTTACCATTCGGCGCAACCCTCCAATTATCTTGGATTAATCAAGTATATCTATTTTTGCTTATTTTTCAACAACATTTTTTATCATGCTCTTTTCAAGATAATGTTCTTCACAATGACAATTTGGACAAATAAGTTCCAAATTATTAAGCTCACTATGGTTTCTGTCCCTATCTTTGTGGTGAACTTGTAATATTTCGTACTTGTTGTAACCGCATCTCTCACATTTTTTACCTCTAATTTCCATCAATCTTATTTTTAAGCCAAGCTGATATACCGCTTTATCCCTTGGTCTTCCAATTTTATATTTAATTCCCGCTCTATGTGTATTTGAGCATGCTCTACTGCATGTTTTTTTATTTAAACCTGCCATTATTGGTTTTCCACATACAATACAAGGAGTCTCTACTCTATTGTGTATACCGTAACAAGCTAAACTACAAAAAACATTCCCTCCATTCATTTTTATTTGTGAGGGTCTTTTATAAATTGGCTTAGCACAAACCTTACATTTAGTGTTCGGGTTTCTTTTGTATGAGAATTCCACTCATCCAGTATACCAGTATATAAAATAAAAAACTATCCATAAATGTGGATAATTTTTTATTTTTAAAATTATTTATTAAAATTACATCGTGCCGGATGGCGCGGACGGGCCGTCCATTTTTTCCGTTTCGACGGTGGATTTGTTGGCGACCAGGAAAATGTAAACTATTTCCAAGATGCCGACTGTGTTGACGATAAGCAAAATGACGAACCACACTTTGCTGGATCGGCGAGCCGACTTCCACAGAGCGATGCCTTTCCAAATAAGCGACCAAATTAATATTACAGCCAACACCCATGGAGCTACGCTGAGCCATGGCACTGCTTGTGGCTGCTGAAGCAGATTTGTTATTGCTGTTTGCATGAAGTTATTATACCACCGGTTTCTTATTACGCAATTTTGTTATACACTGTTTGCATGAGATATCTTGGGGTGGATTTTGGCTCAAAAAGAATAGGTTTGGCCGTTTCGGACGAGTCAGGCAGTTTCGCCATGCCTCTAAAAGTGGTGGAAAATTCGCCGAAAGCTGTTTCTGAAATCATCGAAATCTGCAAAGAAAGAAAAATTGACACAGTAGTGGTGGGGGAGTCCAAAAATTTCAAGCAGGAAGAAAATGAGATAATGGGGGAGATAAAAATTTTTGTTGAAACTTTGAAAAAGGAATCAGGATTATCTGTAGTATTGCATCCGGAATTCATGACCTCGGCGGAGGCGGAGCAAATTCAAGGCAAGAACGATATGCTTGACGCGTCGGCGGCGGCGATTATATTAAAAAGTTATTTAGATACAAAAATTAATCAAAATTAAACTGGATTCCCGCATGTGCGGGAATGACAAACACCAATATGATTACAATCGATGATTTTAGCAAAGTGGAAATAAAAATCGGCCAAATTTTGAGCGCAGAGAAAGTGGAGGGAAGCGACAAGTTGCTCAAATTGATGGTTGACTTTAGTGAAGAAACACCGAGGCAAATTATTTCCGGCATATCGATGTTTTTCCCGGATACGCAAACGCTCGTTGGCAAAAAATGCGCTTTCTCGACGAACCTCGAGCCTCGGACTATTCGCGGACTTGAAAGCAATGGCATGATCTTGGCAGTTAGCGGTGAGGGTTTCTTCTCACTTCTGGAAGTTTCTCCTGACGTTGTCCCGGGAAGTGCAATCAGATAATTTAAAATTCGGCCCAGTGGATAATTTACGAATAATTTTTGTTGATTTGTTGTATAATTAGCACAATGAATTTTAAAAATTTCTTCGATGCTTTTCCTCCGCCGGATTTTTTGAATTTTCCATATGCCGGAATTTCCATTTCCGATACGGCGGTTAGATGTTTGCAGCTTTCAAAGAAGGGAAAAGCTCTTTCTGTTTCCAAATTTGCTCAAGAACCCCTTCCTCTGGGGGCGGTTGTTTCCGGCGCGATAATAAACGTCGGCGAGGTGGCCAATATTTTGGAAAAGATGAAAAAGGATCTGAATCTCGGTTACGCCAAAGTTTCTCTGCCGGAAGAAAAAGCTTATTTGTTCACGACCAAAATTCCGATTGTCGAGAATAAAGAAGTTCGCAGCGCGGTGGAATTCAAAATGGAAGAAAACGTGCCTGTTTCGCCCTCCGAACTCATTTTTGATTACGCTGTTTCCGATCCATACAGCCACACCGACCATTTGAACGTGGTGGTTTCCGCTTTGCCCATATCAGTGCTGGATAAATATGTCGAAACTTTTCATACGGCCGGCATTCCGATTTTGTCTCTGGAAATAGAGTCGCAAGCCATTGCCAGAGCGGTTCTTTTGCCGGGCGATTCGAACACGCATCTCATCATTCATTTTGGTAGGGAAAAAGTCGGACTGTATGTGGCGAGCGGATGCATCGTGCATTTTACCTCGACCATTTCCGTAAAAGGTGTCGGAGATGAGGCGGTGTCGTTTTTGTCGCAGGAAGTCAAAAAATTGTACACGTATTGGCACACGCTCAAAGAAAACGCCGGAGTGGAAAGCAAAAAAATTGTCAGTATCATCGCTTGCGGGGAAAACGTGGGCGACCAAATTTTGTCTTATCTGTCGTCGCACGTGAAAACCGAAGCGACTCCGGCCAATGTTTGGATCAACGCTTTTGACATAAATGCCGATATTCCGCAGATATCGTTTGAGGACTCGCTCAAATTCGCGCCGGCCGTCGGTCTGGCTCTGCCTTCGGAAAATTTAATTTAACTATTTTTAATTTATGATGTTCAACGTCTTGCCAGACATTTTAAAAGAAGAAATAAAAATCGAGTACCGCTCGCGCCGGCTGATTGTTATTTTGCTGTTTGTTCTGCTTGTCCAAATATCTTTTCTGGTTTTGCTTTTTCCATCGTGGCTCATATCAAGATACAAGGAGCAGGAAATGTTGGGCCAATCCAACTCCCAAAAAAGTTCGATTACTTCCAAAAATGCCGACTCTATAATGCAGACGATTAGCGACACGAACAGCGGAATAGGCGCCATCAACACAACATTTAAATATGAAAAAGTCGCTCCGCTTTGGAATGAAATAATTGCCGCCAGATCGAAATCGGTCAGTTTGCTTCAGCTGACGTATGTTTCAACCGGGCCGTCCTCTGCCACGCTTTCCGTGCGAGGAATCTCGGCCACTCGCGAAGCGCTGGTTTCTTTTGTCAAAAAATTGGGAGATTCGAAAACGTTTTTAAACGTCGATTCGCCGATATCGAATCTGGCCAAAGATAAAGACATCGACTTTACCGTCAACCTGGACGCCACGCAATAAAAAAATGAAAAAAAATAAATTATCAAAACAAATAGTCGGCATCCTCTCGTTTTTCATCGTGGTTTTATGCGTCGGTTATTATTTTGCTTTCGTCGACGTTCAGAATAAAAACAAACATATCTCCGAATTGCAAAATAGCATCGACGGACAAAGCAAGCGTGATCAATATTTGATGTCGATAGAACACGAGGTGGAAAACGCCGGCGGCGATATTGCGGTAGTGAACGGTTCGATTCTCGGCAAGGACGACGATGTAAAATTGATCGAGCTTTTGGAAAGTACCGGACGGTCAGACGGCCTGACTGTTACCATTGATTCACTTGTCATTAATGATGATTCGCTGACTGCCAAAAATCTGACAACGCTCGATGTTACAGCCAAGATGAGTGGAAGTTGGTCGGGAATGTACGCCTATCTGAATCAGTTGGAATCCTTCCCATACACGGTGCGCATCGAAAAATTTGCCATGATGAAAACGTCTGACGCTTCTGCTGCCAGCAAATGGCAAGGTGTTTTTGAAATTCGCATTCTCAAGTATAAATAATTTTAAAATATAAACATAGATGAAAGAATTAATTGAAAAAATAAAATCATACTTAAAAGGTTCCTCCAAGAAAGAAATTTCATACGAAAGAGAAGGAATAAATCCGACGCATGATTGGAATGTTATTTTAATTTTAGTTTTTGCTTTGTTGTTTGTTCTGGCTATCGCCTCCGTTTATCTTTACATGCAAATTCAAAGTGGGGCTTTGTTTCCCGCATCGACAGATGCCAAAAATACCAGTGTCACCATAAACCAGGATTTGCTCGACAAAACCATACAGAAAATAAACGCCGATAAAACCGCTTTTGACTCGGCGAAAACTAAAGGCTCTGTGTCGGATCCGTCTATATAAAAATTTAGTGGGTATGGAGGGATTTGAACCCTCAAGGGATTACTCCCACTGCGTTCTGAACACAGCGCGTCTACCAATTGCGCCACATACCCATTTGTGCCCCCGGCAGGAATCGGACCTACATCAAGGCCTTAGAAGAGCCCTACTTTATCCATTAAGCTACGGGGGCGATAGAAATACACTATCATTTTTTCAGTAAAAATAAAAACTCGCGGTTTTTTCTTTTTTCGCCGACGATGGGCGATTCGGTTTCGGCCAGGATCTCAAAGCCGAGATTTTTGATTTTATTTTTTACATTTTCCAAAACTTCTGGGATGAATTCGTCGGCCAGTTTTCCTTTGGAAATTTGTTTGGCTTCCGCTTCGTAATGCGGTTTGACAAGGGCGATAATTTTTCCGTCCGGTTTCAAATTCTGTAAAGCGTTTGGCAAAATATTTTCCAGTCGCGTCCAACTAGTATCGACTGTAATCAGATCCATTTTTTCGGGCAGGGAAACGTGCATGGCGTTTGTGCGTTCCATAAGGATTACCCGCTCATCATTTCGCAATTTCCAATCAACCACGCCGTAACCGGTTTCCACCGCATAAACTTTTTGCGCGTCGTGTGAAAGCAAACAGTCAACAAAACCGCCGGTGTTCGAACCGAAATCAGCGCAAACAAAATTTTCGACACCAACGGCGAAAGTTTGTATAGCATGTTCCAATTTTTCTCCCGCTCGCGAAACGAATTTCATATTTTTATGCTTGCACTGCGTAGCTTTAGCGAAGCAGTGGACCTAGCGGGAATCGGACCCGCGCCTCGTCATTGCGAACGACGCGTCGTACCACTAGACTATAGGCCCAATATTTACCGGTGGACGATACTGGGTTCGAACCAGTGACCTCACGAATGTGAATCGTGTGCTCTAACCAGCTGAGCTAATCGTCCGATGTTTTGTGCTTGCACCGCGAAGCTTTTGCGAAGTGGTGGACTTCGAAGGGCTCTAATGGAACCAAATTGTAGCAGAATTGCGCGAATGGAGCAAAATAATGAATTTTTGTTTAATCATTCCTATTTTGAGCTCTATTTTGGCTATCCACAGTTCATTGATTTTTAATCTTTTATCTGTTATACTCTAGATTAACAATAATTCCTCGTGCGTGGGGCTCCGTATGGTTCCTCAAACAACGCACGGGGTTTGTTATTTATGGGTACAATGGACTTTCTTCAACAACTTTGCTTTTGATCAGATTAAAATAACTTTCATCTCCGTGCTCTCGTCTTCTAAATAAGGACCAGCAGACCATATCCACAACTTGCAAACATTTTTCTTGTTGCGGGGTTTTGATTTCAACCGAGATTTTTATTTTATGCTTTCCTGTGACTTGATTGGACAAATATCCGCAGAAATTTTCGTTTAAAAATTTATTTGTTTCGCGACGAGAGGCGACCATGACAATAGATTCGTTGGTTGGAATTAATTTTTTCGTATAGACACGATCAAGTAATATGTTCGCCACATAATTGTAAAGTACATGCTTTTCGTTTTGCAGTTTTGTGTAGACTTTGGACTTGTTCAGATAAATTGAA
The DNA here is from genome assembly GCA_903861205.1 of uncultured bacterium. Classification (GTDB taxonomy): domain Bacteria; phylum Patescibacteriota; class Minisyncoccia; order Phycocordibacterales; family DATDWN01; genus CAIOTC01. The sequence goes on from CAIOTC010000022.1 coordinate 104,697, forward strand.
ATTATTGACACATCCTTTTCATTCAATGAAGTAAGAAGTTTTTGTCTGGTGACGGGCTTCTCTTTGAAGGCGTGAATTACACCGCTGTGGTTTTTAACTTCCATTTTGCTGAATTTCGCGAACAGCTTTTTGATTATTTTTTCAATCGGTTTCTTGTCTTTGACAAAAAGAAAAGCAATCACAAAATATTTCGAAGTTTTCTTCTTTTTGAAATTGAAACCCAGATCGCCGCTTTCATCCATAAATATGTAGGCCATTTTATTTTATTTCAAATGTGGACCTGCGGGGAATGTCTCCCTCGACTAAATTTTTTGTCGCCACAAAAAATTTGTCTGGGCACCGGCTCGCTCCCAAACTCTGCTGAGTTTGGACTTCGTTCGCTCCGCCGTCCGACTCCCCGCAAAGTCCCAAAAACATAGTCAAAAAATACTTCATATTTTTCTTCTTGTTTTTGTGGACCTGCGGGGAGTCGGACCCCGACTACTTGAATGCCATCCAAGTGTAATACCGTTTTACGACAGGCCCTTCGAAATACTCTCCCATATTAAAACAAAAAACGCTTCAGAGCAATCTTGAACGGTTATGCTACAATATATTTGTATGAATTCAGAACGACTATCATCAATAAACAAAGTTGCAGGTGGCACGGAAGAACAACAAAAAATTGTTCACGAAACTTACGAGCAGGAATTTTTGACTGAGAAATTTATCGAAAAAGGAGAAAGAGAAAAAACTCCCGAAGAAAAAGAAATAATCGCTGCTTTAGTAATGGAATTAAATGATTTTCTGGGAAAATACGGCGCAAAACCTTTAAATTTGGAAGAAACGCATATTCATATTTTGGATAAATCAAAAATGTCTCAGGAAGAATTAGAGAATTTTGAGAAAACATATCCGGATTCATTTGGTTTTTACCAGGCTGAAGAGCAAGGGGTTGTTATTTCCGGATGGGATGTACTCAATCACTTGGAATTAGCCAACATGATAGTCCATGAGCTCATACATTTTCTTTCTTACGGTTCGGCCATAATAGACAAAGCCACCTTAGAAGAATCAAAGAATCTAAAAATAAACATTCATATTCATCGAACGGGTTTATCTGTCCAAAAAATCATGGGTGAAAATCGAGTCAGCTATTTTAACGATATTAATGAGGCTGTTACGGAAGAATTAACTAAAAGGTTTGGCGAAAGATTCAAAAAAATCCCTCTGTTGGCTGAAGAATATGAAAATGTGTTGAAAGTCAGAGAAAAATATTCAAACCCAGACATTTTGGCGACTAAAATCAGAACGATTGATAAACCAGAAAGTATAGTTACGGAAACTATGGTCAAGGGATATGGATACAAAGAACACAGGGAAAATCTCAACTCTTTGATCAAAGAAATTTACGAAAAAAGAAAAGATGACTTTGCTTCAGAGGAAGAAATATTTACAATTTTTGCCAAGGCGGCAATGACAGGGGAAGTGAAGGAATTGGCCACACTCATGGATTCAACTCTCGGAGCTGGCACTTTCAAAAAAATTGCTCGACCTAAAGAGGATGATGATAAATAAATTTGTGTCTCTATTGTACCAAGTTAGAACCTATTTTCAAAACAATGTGAGGTAATGACTTCGCACGCCCCGCGTGCGTGGTGATGTGAAATGTAATCGTACGCTCCACGACGAATTCCGTCACGGCACAGCATCCGCTCCAGAACACGCTGGAAGGCGTGTTCCTCCGCTTCTACTGTTCCGTTCCGCCCTCGCCTCGCCACCACCATTCTTTTTTTGTTTGGCGGGGGTTTTCTCTTTTTTATTTTGTATGGTGGTGGCGGGCGAGGTCGGGTTTCTCCTAAGGGAGAAACTGACGGAATTCTAGTACCAATTCGGTGGACTCGGTTTTGCCAAACTATTTTCTGGGGATATGGATTTGGCAAAACCGAGACTAATTTTTTCGGGGGGAATTCGGATTTGGTTTCCCGCGCGGAGGAGGGGTCTGGGGAGGAATCCGCGCGGGCTTCTGATTTTTTTGGCTA
>CAIOTC010000023.1 GCA_903861205.1 uncultured bacterium
AAGACTTGAAAAGAAAGGTTGAAATATGGAATGATTATTACAACAATCTAGAACATTGCGGATTGAACGGCAAAAGTCCAAACGAATTTTTGCAAAATTACAAATTAATCAATCCGCCAAATGTGCGTACCTAAAACAAATTTTGGCAAAAAGAAAAGCCTCTATTTCTAGGGCTTTTTAGCTTGAATTGCATTGTTGCGCCAAGCTGTGCGGTATAAGTGCTAGCATTTCCGGTGTGATGCGATTCTTATTTTGTTCGAGCATCTCAGCCACCACAGAACAGAACTTTTTCATTTGCTCAATCCGCAAATCCGTTTGTAAAAATTTGATGTCTGCTCTGGATTCGCCATCTTTGAGCAAAGTCAAATCCACGGTCACGAAACTTTTTTTCTCCCACGAAACTATCATGAGATCTGTGCTTCTCTGCAAGTCAATTGGCAGTTTGGTGCAGATATACAAGGAAACATGAGAAACAAGAAGTTTACTGACTCTATTTTGCATGATAACCAACCACTTGTCAGTCGGCTGGTCCGGATCGTGATCCTTTGGCTGAGCCAAAACCGCATTGGCAAAAAGTGCTTCAAACGACGAGTTCAAAATGCTGGGAAAAGTCTGCATTTCATGCTTTCCCAAAACAAAATCCTCAAAATCGTGTCCAGAGGAAAAGTGCCTTCCTTTTGCTCTTTTTTGACGCTTCCGTTGATGTCTCACAAAGAACTCCTTATCTGTATATAATCACAAGTGAGAAATAAAGTCAACTTACTCTGACCAACTCGGCATCCTTTTCCGTTTCTTCGATTATCATGGTCATATCGCGAACTACTTCGGCTGGGTTGTCGCCGAGGGCGGTTTCCTCGGAGAGCATGACCATGTCGGCGCCGTCGAGAACAGCGTTGGCCACATCGGAAACCTCGGCCCGCGTCGGCAAATTGTTTTTGATCATCGATTCCATCATCTGGGTGGCCACAATGGTCGGTTTGCCGGCCAGATTGCATTTTTCGGTCATAATTTTCTGCTCAATCGGCACTTTTTCAAAAGCAGTTTCGATAGCCAAATCCCCTCGCGCCACCATGATGACATCGGCGAGTGAAATAATTTCGTCAATATTTGCCACCGCTTGAGGAGTTTCGATTTTAGCGACTATTTTTGCCGAACAACCGCGAGTATTTAAAATATTTCGAAGCTCAGTGATGTCCGGACCGGTTCGAACGAAAGAAAGCGCCACGTAGTCCACTTTATTTTTTATGCCAAATTCCAAATCCGCCAAATCTTTTTCAGTCAAACATTTTGCGGACAAATCAGAGTTCGGCAAGTTGACTCCACTTTTGTCGCGCAATTCTCCGCCAACCAAAACTTTACACATCACATCATTGCCATTGATATCCTCAACTTCCAGCTTCACACTGCCGTCGCGCAGAAAAATGAAATGCCCTTTTTGGACTTCTGTCGGCAAAGTCGGATAGTTGACCGTCACTTTTTTTTCGTCGCCCAAAATGTATTCGGTGGTCAAAGTGAAAACATCACCTTCTTTCAGGTTTGCGGTACCAGAAGCAAAATCGCTGATACGGATTTTCGGTCCGCCGAGATCCTGCAGAATTTCACATTTTTTGCCGGTTTTTTCCGAAGCCGTGTGAATGTTTTGGAGACGCATTTCGTGACTTTCCACAAGTCCGTGAGAAAAGTTCAGCCGGGCAATGTCCATGCCAGCCTCCAAAAGCTTTTCGAGCATTTCCACACTTTCGCTCGCCGGTCCGATTGTGACAATAATTTTTGTTTTTCGCATTGTTATCATTATATATGAAAAAATAAAAAGATTAAAATGACTTGTGGTCAGGCATAGTTTTCTGCTGAAAACTTGCCCGACCCGACCTCGCACCGCCGTGCTCCGGTTCGCACTAGTGCAAAAATCTCCATAACATGGAGATTTTTAGCCTAGTGCGCGTACCAGGATTCGAACCTGGGACCCCACGAGTATCAGTCGAGTGCTCTACCAACTGAGCTACACGCGCATTAAACACAGAAAAACAATACCAAAAAAACAGGATTTTCGCAACAAAAAGGGCCGGAGACGCAACACGCCACCAGCCCAACAAACTTACGGGCGACGAAACCCGGTTTTGTAAGACCATTCGTCGTCCGGCCAACACACTCGCTGGCTGATTTTCTTGGCCTTTCTCTGCCGAAAATAGCCCAGGAGAGCAAAAGGGATCGCTAGAAGGAAGAAAAGAAATGTCCCGGCGATCAGAAAAACACCCCATCCCGGTGATACCTGGTCAAAAAACAACCAAACACAGGCCGAGAAAATCGAACTGTGTACTTCCCCCATTTCATCAGACACCAACCTTGTTAACTGAATTGTATTCTGCAGCGGCCAGAAGTGCAAATTTCTGCGGTGGCATTTTGAGAGAGGTGTGAATGCGGGTGTGGTTGTAGGTGTAAATGGTTTGATATAT
>CAIOTC010000024.1 GCA_903861205.1 uncultured bacterium
CAAATATATCACATTTTTTGCATTTTGCACAAAAAATGCTATATTAATTATGTATTTTGCGATTTACTGGCCTTATCGTCTATCAGTTAGGACACGAGATTTTCAATCTCGGAAGCCGGGTGCGACTCCCGGTAAGGTCACTATTACGTCAGCGAGGCTGTTTTTGCTAGAAATATCGAATATCCAAGCCATTTTTGGTGTTCCACTAACGAAATCTTGGTAGGTCGGCATTTTTTCGAAAACGAGCTTGAAAAAGGTGTTATGAGCCTGCAAATCCCTTGTATCCAAAAGGATTTCTGCCGGGTGTTCCACTATTTTTTTCACGTCTCTGATAAGGAAACGAATATCGGTCTCGCTAATCTCAATTTGCAATCTTTCATTTCTGGCCTTTTTTATTTTTTCTTCCAACTCCTCCACGTCTCGCTCGAGCTTTTCTCGGACCAAGGCGCTTTTTGAAGCGACTATGGCATCCAACTTGCTGGCCTGCTCGGCTTGCAAATCGGCTATATTTTGGTGAATACTGCTTGATGCCTGAACAATTTCTTTTTCTCGCTCGCGATATTTATTCAACATAGTCATTTCAATGCTGTTTACTATTTCCGGTTTGAATCGAAGAGAGTGAACAAATTTTTCGATCGTCCCTTCAAAAACTTTTTTCTTCACGCCGTAAAATTTATGATTTCTGGCGCAGTGATATGTCGGAAATCCTTTTCCTGATTTGCCACTTGGAGAACTGCCTTTGAACGGCTTTCCGCAAAATGGACACAAAATTATTTTGTATGGAAACAGCGGATTGTGTCTCATTCTTGTCATACCTCTGTATTCCGGTTTTTCGATACCATACACTAATTCAAGCATTCCATCCTTGTTTTCATGGATTGAAAGTTTGCCTTTGTTGGCGCGGTTGAAAGTTTCAATATCAACCAGTCCTTTATATTGAGCTTTGACCGGTTTGTAGTAAGTCCATTTTTCACACAGCACGCCGGCGTAAATCGTATTCATTATGTTTGCTTGCAATGCTTTGACGGTCAAAGGGTAGCCGCCTGTTATAGCGATGATTTTGGTGTGTGACTCGTTCCATTTATTACGGAGTGGTGATGTGTAGCCCATCGCATTGACTTTTTCGACAATATCCGGATCGCTCAATCCTTCAGCTCGCAAGGTGAACATGGCAATAAAAAATTTTCCTCGTTTTTCATCTTCAACTTGAATTGTTTTCTTTTTGCCGTATTCATCGTATATTTTTTTGTTCATATACCCGTCGGATTGACGCCTCGTCCGGTATCCTTGCTGCGTAAGACGAATTTCTTGTCCAATCATGCGCGTCAAAATAGTCGTCACTTCTTGCTTGGCTTTTGTAACTTCTATTTTTTCGCTCATCTCGCTTGGACTGTAATCGCTCCAGTCGTATTTGAAATTCAAATCGTCAAGAGTGTTGATTGACGGCTGAATTATTCCGTAGGTGTCCAGCATTTCAACACCGACTTTTGCCAACTCTGTTTTCATGCGATCATATTCAGTTGTTCCGGCGCGTGTAGCTCTGTCGATTGAACGGAAAACATAATAGTGAATTTGCACTTTACTCTTTTTTATAAATTTGAGTATCTCTTCAAAATCGTCCCGAAATAATTTTCTGCCGGAGATTGCAGTTTGCCACAATCTAATAACATTCATACCATTGTCGGCGGCAAACTTGCGATTCAATTTTTCCTGAAGTTCATTGCTTTCGCCGTCACGGCTTTGGCCGACCGAGCTGACTCGGCATTGGATTACAACATTTTTGTTTTTCAGGTTGGTGTTCATGTTATTGGATGTATTATACAGGAGGAGCTTGTTTGGGTAAATCCTTTTTCAAATTTCTCAGCCAGCGATCAAACATAAGGTCGGCCATTTTGTCCAAAAGGATGCGCAAATTATCAATTTCTTCGTCGGAAAGTTGGTCTGCAAGTAGTCCCAGTGTTTTTTTGAATTCTTCAAAGTCCATCATAAAATTTCCGTATACACGGTGTCATATTTACTTTATTAGTTCGCTCTGAATCGGGCTCGTTTCAACGACTACCGTATCAGTTTCTGTCTCTAGCTTAATTTCGACCGGTGGCAGTCCTCGGATGGACCGGCATTCCTCACTTAAAAGCCATTTGAACTCGTCGGATAGGTGAATTTCTTTTTCCTGCCCACCGGCCAGGCCACCGCTATCTTTGTCCATCGAACAGACACCCAAAATCCACAAAATTTCCATTTCTTTTAGAGCGGTAGGTTTGGAACAATTCAATTCTTTTTCGATTTCGGAAGTTTTCATTGTTCCTCCGTGATTTATTATTCTGGACAACAGGAAGGCGCGAGACGACGGCATACTGTCCATGGTCAATTGCACGATTATTTTGAGATCATCGCGGTTGATCTGTGTTCTGCCGCAAGAAACGGCGTGTCCTCTGACAAGGTTGTAGAATAGTTGGTTGATCCGGTCCGGCTTTTCAACGACAGGGGTTGAGTAAGAGTAATCAAATCCGTCAGTCCAAACATTAACAACACCGCGAAGTTTGGCGAGCATTTGCGCACAATTTGAAATAACTTTCAAATCTTCATCCGAGTCGCCATCTTTATTCCACTCAATACCGTCTCTGTGTCTGTACCAAATTGTTTGCATGAAATTCCTGGTGGCTGAACGACATATTTTTTCTTTTTTCTTGTATGCCGAAGTTTTCAGCTGGCTCACTAATTCGTCCGTGCCCTTGTCCCTCGAATGCATGTTCAGGAAGAATAACCTGGACCCCAAATTGCCCATGATTTTCCATACTTTCGGAGGTATCGGCGTTGACGCGGCGAGAATCATAAAAAGATACTCACCGCTGTATTCACGCTGTCCATGTATTCCGCTGTCGGTATTCAACCCTTCGCCATCAAGCAAACGAGTTAAAATACCCAGAGCTTCGGTAAGGTCGTCATCCCTTTTGGAAAAAAGTGTGGCCAAGTCGCGGATCATCAGCATTTTGTATTGAACGCGCGGGAGCAAATCAATTTCCGCCAGTTTGGCTTTTTTGACATTTGCTGCGTTTGATACGAATGATGCCGGAGTGAATTTGTCGGTAGGATAAGTCAGTTCCGGGATATCTGAGTAATAGTTAATGCAGATTGTTTTACCGGAGCTTGGAACATCAATAAGAGCCACAGCCGAGGGGTTGGTGATGTCTTTTATAGGTATTTGACACAAAACAGAATTGGCCACCTCGGAAGGAAATAACAAATCAGGGAAGTTTTCAACAATCACTTTTTTCCAGTCATCAAAATTTGTTTCCGTTTCCGGTTTTTCAAACTGGTGAATTCGGACTCTTTTTGGTAAATCAACTTTTGGCGCCGGCATGTTGTTCTTCCGTCTTTTTAACTCTTTCTTTTTTAAGTTGCTCCATGAACCCATCAGCTCAAGCTCCGGCAGAGGCGGTTTGTTGTGTGCATTATTCCATTCCCTTACCGCTGTCCACCCGACCAAATCCCACATTTCCACCGGCAGATGATACAGAATTTTGCCGGCCACTTGAACTGCTGTGGCATTTCTCGAACCTTCCAAAACTTCCGATTTTAATAGTGAATTCCAGTCGGTTTTCTTCGGACTGTCTTGCTGTTTACTATCTTCCAAAATCCACAAAGGCAAGTCAGAAAAAGGTGCATCGTCTGGAGAGACGAGCCATTCATATTCTCCACCTTTTCTTTCTCCAGTTTTTTCATCCATATAGTCGGTTACGCTTGGTGCGGCCAGAATGTACCCAGAATCTCCTCTCACATCTGTAAGTTCTTTTATTCTCACACCATTCGCCACCGGTTTGCCGGGATGTTTGTATACAAGGTGTCGTCCATCGTTGCCTGTTTTGGCTGTGACGGTGGGTGGGTAGCCGGAAGTCGAGCCACCCTGTTCAACATCGACAACCACAATGCCGGAAATGGCGCCGGTGACAATGGCGATGTTGGCATCCGGGAATTTAGCAAACCATTCGTTTATTTCCTCCGCTGTCGCTCTGCGAGTCTGATACTCTTTCCACGCCGGGATAAGCGGTTTTTTGTTTTTGCCGACGATAATGACCGACATTCCTAGGTCGCGATAGTGCAGCGCGGCCGCTTTCATTATCTCCACGCCGGGACCGATAGAAGTTGTGTTATTTGTTTGTTCCATGTTTTTGTTTTTTAATACGAGACTTTTTCTGTGGCACATTCAAGAATAAATCACCGTCGAATTTTATGTCACCAAGCCAACAGCTCATCACTCTCAACGCATATCTTTTTAATATCAAAGATATAACTGGTGCTGATTTTTTAAGTTCATTTCGCGCGTCTATCAGTTTTTTTACAACTCTGCCGAATTTTCGAAATTCCTTTATCACTTCATTTTGTATTTCTAACAATGCGAGATTTGCTCCTAACTCTGGTCGTCCTTCTTTGATAATTTTATTCTCCTTTGATGTAAGCCGAACAGGTAAAGTTTGCAGATTTGTGTCTCTCAAAACTTTTTTTTTCATAATCGGCAACATTTTGAATTTTATTCAGCTTCCTCCGGTTTTTTAAACTCACGATAAACCCGGGTCAGTTCTTCCGGACCTATTTTTATGGTCATGTCTACGGGAAACTTTGGATTAAGCTCAGGGAACTTGTGATTTACAATTTTTACAATATCTCCGACCTTCAGAACCATTTCTTTAGCCATTGCGGTTAGGTTGATTGTCATTTCCCTCGTTCGCCAAAAAAGTGATGTCTCCAAACCACATTCGCACAGAATCTCTGATTGTTTCCATTTCGCTTCTTACCCGCGCAGCTTCACCCTTGATTCCTTCTTCTGGATTAGTCATGACCCAATCTCGTAAATCACGCGAAATTTTAGTGATTTTTTGACGAGGTTCAACTGATTGTTTGAGTATTTCGCTCGGCGGTGGTGATATTTTTGAAACCGCATCGGTCACTTCCGGCAAGCCGTCGAATCTGGAGTAATCGATATCCATGAGTTGTTTTGCGGCAGGAGTATTTTCTCCTTCTCTTTTCAAAGCTCTGACCAAAGTCATGGCTTCATCCACTGTTTTGAATTCATTTTTAAGAACTTTTTTCTCGACCGCTTCTTTATATTTTTCCGGGGTGGTTTTGATGGCGCGATGAAATTTCACATACACCTTTCCACTTTCAGCTGATTTTTTGAATTCCTCTGACCTTTCGGTGATATATGACCGACGTTCCTCGACATAAGAGGGGGATTTTCCAATCATTTGAGCCAGCCAGCCAACCCCCTGATCTTTGGTTTTGCCAAATTTCTCACCAATACGAGCCGGCAAGTTGCCAGCCGATTGTTCACCGCGTAAATAATCCTCGGATGATAATGTCTCTTGTCTTTGTCTTAGGATTTTGTCAAATGCCTTAGCTTGATCGACAAACGACATTTCATGATTTTGAACATTTTCTATCACTTGCCGCATGAACCTTTGCTCGGCGCTGATATTTCCGACGATTTTTGCCGTGATCGTTGGCAAACCGGCCAGCTTTGTCGCGCGCCATCTCTTCTCACCCGTAATAATCATAAAATTCTCATCGATTTCAATCGGATTTATGACGCCCTTGGTAGTGACAATGCTACGAGCCATCTCTTCCATTTCACCTTGGTCAAAGGACGAACGCGGCTGGTCCGGATCGGGCGTTATTTTGCCTATTGGAACTTCCTCGATTTTTACGTTTCTTATAATAGTGACCTTTTGCTCCGCCGGAGCGACTTGCACGGCCTCATTTTCATTAGAAGGACTCGGCTCTTTTGATACTTTCTTCATAATTTTTTAAATTAATAATAAATTTGCTATCGCCGGCGCCACAATTCCAATCCGAATTTGAAAAAGAAAAATCCCATTCTCTATGTAGGAATATTCGCTAGACCTACACAGAGAGTGAGATTTTTGCGAATATTTTGCGAATATTTAATCCGGGAGATTTAAATTGAATTTCTGTCTCAAAAATGAAAATTTGGAATAGAAAAATAGCGTCAACGACAAACGTAACGTCAGCGTTAAACGTAACCGGTAATCCTTATTCGTAACTTTGTCGCAATCGTCTCGGCCCAAAGTGGAGAGCTTGGTGCCTACCGCAACATAATCGTCGTCGTCAACAATAGATGTAACGAAATCGTAAACGTAACCTTATGTGAACACTATACACCTTCTATAATAATCGATGGGTTGACACGAGCATACCTATGTGTCATTTGTTCTGACTGATAAAAACAATGGAAAAAAACTTGAAAATATGGAATAATTGAGCTTGGTTAATGTGACATAAAGTCATGCCGAAATTAAAAAAAATTCAAAAATTTAATCGTCAAAAAAGAAAAAAGAAACTGATAGTCATTGATTTATTTTCCGGCTGCGGTGGGCTTTCTTTGGGATTGGAAAAAGCCGGTTTTGATATTGCGCTTGGAATTGACAACTGGAGGCCATCTCTCGAAACATTTGCCTACAACCATCCGCATTCAAAAACATTCGAAACTGACATTTCCAAAATAAAGGCAAAAGACATAAAAAAAATAATTGGTAATGGTAAAATTGACGTAATTGTAGGTGGACCACCCTGTCAAGGGTTTTCACTTTCCGGCCCACGTAATTTTCACGATCCGAGAAACAGGCTTTATCTTGATTTTATTCGCCTCGTGAAAGAAATTGAACCGCGTGCTTTTATTGTTGAAAACGTTCCTGGACTGGAATCTCTCTTCGGTGGCCAGATAAAAAAGCGCATAATAGAAGAATTCAACAAGCTCGGATATGAGATTAATGCAAAAATTTTGAATGCTTCAGATTACGGCGTTCCGCAAAACAGAAAAAGAATTTTTTTTGTCGGTCTCAGGGGTAAAAAACAATTTGAATTTCCACTGCCAAAATTTTCTGAAAACAGCAAAAAGGTCACAGTTATGAATGCGATCGGAGATCTCCCTTTGCTAAAAAATGAACGCGGTGCTGAAGAAATGTTGTATTCAAAACTTCCTTTTACCGAATATCAGAAAAAAATACGCAATGGCAGTACTAATATTTTCAATCATGTCGCAAGCAACCACACAAGACAAACTGCTGAGATAATCGCACTGGTTCCGGAAGGTGGCAATTATAAAAACCTTCCTGACTGTTTCAAGAAAACGCGAAATTTTCATGTTGCGTGGACTAGGTTAGACAGCAAAAAACCGGCGCCGACAATAGACACCGGCCATCGGCACCATTTCCACCCCTCGGAGAATAGGGTGCCCACAGTCAGGGAGTTGGCACGCCTACAATCATTCCCGGACAGTTTCAAATTCCTTGGTCCGAAAACATCGCAGTATAGGCAAGTTGGCAACGCAGTTCCACCCATGCTGGCTACCGAAATAGGAAAAAAGCTGATACAATATTTATAACACCATGTACAAGACACCTCCAGAATATTTTTTTAGGCTTCACTTTGAACGCTCCCGTTTTTCGAGGAAATTTGAGGACACGCTGTTGCTTCTTGCAAACAAAATAGTGAATATTGGAATGTTGGACAAATATCAGTTTAACGCTCTGCTCGATAAAATTATTCAGGAGACGACAGTTGGATCATTAGCCGAAAAAACTGTAAGGAACCAGCGTACCGAGATGATAAGGCTTTTTGGGCTGGTCAAGTATATGGATGATTTGGCTATACCCGGCACGCGGCTTTCAATATTGACACAGACACAGGATATTCCTCGATTCTTCAAGTCATTCTGTAACAGATTCCAGTTTCCAGGAGGTTTTTTGAAACCTGACAAAGTGAGTGAGATGGTAGTTGCCGGTGTGAAGTTCAAACCTGCACAATACATTCTGCGCATGTTCAAAATAGCCAGCTCGCGTCACGGACAGTTTGCGCTCAGTGCAGCGGAAGCCACCCATTTCATTTTTTACGACAAAAGAATTACGGTTGAGCAAGAAACCCCCGATAAGGCGTTGGACCGTATTATGGAGGCGCGTAAAAATGGAGTGCAGCTTGATAAAACGAGCGATGTTATAAGATATGCGCGTGATTTTCTGAACTATATGGTTGAAGCTAATTTGCTCACAGATTTCAAAGGAATGTATGCGTTGAATGAAAAGGAATCCGGTGCGATAAAATCTATCATTTCAAATAAAGATTTTTTCGACGGCTACTCCAGTGTTATAAAACCAGACGGCACATGGGATAAAAGTGAATACAAAAAAGTTGATTCGGAATGGGCGGAATGGTTTGCTGACAGCGCGGAAGACGATGAAAATCTGCAAACATCCGCGACAGCTCTTGTGCAAGATGATAATAATTTTCCGGACCAATGGAAGAGAATAAAGGAAATGTTGGAGCGGAAAGATCCTAGTATAAGGGGTGCAGTACTCAAAGAAATAGGAGACGAGGGTGAGAAAATTGCATATGAATATGAGAAAGACAGCATACGGAAAATTCATCCAGATTTGGTACATATGGTAAGATTAGTTTCTACTACTGCCGCTCTCGGCTACGATCTGCTTTCGATTAAACAAGAAGATGGAAGAAGGAAAAAATATATTGAAATAAAAACTACAAAAAAGAACTACGAAAGCGGAGCGACGATACCCTTCACAATATCCATAAACGAATGGTCCGTCGCGCAGCAACTTGGGAATGATTATTTTATTTACCGTGTTATAATTACAAGAGAAGGAGTTACCATTTTTTCAATACAGAATCCGGCCAAGCGTGCAGAGGAAGGAAACCTCGATATCGAACCGATTGGCTTCAAAGTTGTTTACTCCGATAAGTCAGGAACTCTTTTGGAGGTGTAATAGTTTTAAAACACTATGAAAAAAACAACTGACAAAATTAAGGTCGTTTCTCTTTTCTCTGGCTGCGGTGGGGGAGATTTTGGCTTACTCGGCGGTTTTGATTTTCTTGGTAAGAGATACGACAAGCTTGGATTTGAAATAGTGTGGGCAAACGACATACTTCCTTTTGCTGTTGAAACTTACAAAAAAAATATTGGCTCTCATATTGTCGAGGGAGACATAACCAAAATAAAAAGTTCTGATATACCGGAACACGATTTGCTTGTTGGAGGATTTCCATGCCAATCGTTCAGCATTGTCGGCGAACGCGGAGGATTTAACGATCCGCGTGGAAAGCTTTACAGAGAAATGTTGCGCATACTTAAGGAAAAACAACCGCTTGTTTTCATCGGAGAGAATGTTAAAGGCCTTGTATCAATCAATGGAGGTGAAGCTATAAAGCAAATAGTGTCTGACTTCAGTGAAGCTGGTTACAATGTGCGCTACAATGTACTGAATTCGTCATTTTTTGGGGTGCCGCAAAAAAGAGAAAGAGTTTTTATAATTGGCGTCAGAAAGGACAAGAATATTCCGTTCTTTTTCCCTTACTCTAGCGGAGAAACAGTTCCGCTGGGTGCAGTGGTTGAAAGTCATAAGTTGGTTGACGAGAAATATTATTTTTCTGAGCGTGCGGTTGAAGGATTGAAAAAAGCCAACAAAGCATTTAACAAAGGCAGGGTTCAGAATCTAAATTCGCCTTGCAACACAGTGTCTACCCATCTTGCCAAAGTTAGTCTAAACGGTACTGATCCGGTGCTGTTGGCCGAATCTGGCCGTTACAGAAGACTCACTCCCAAAGAAGCGGCAAGAATACAATCATTCCCAGATAATTTTTCCTTTGCAGGATCTGATGCAAAAAAATATATACAAATAGGCAATGCCATCCCACCGGTTTTGATGTGGCATGTCGCAAAGGCGGTAAAGGAACAAATTTTTGAGGGCAAACCGATTTTCAAAAACAACGAGAAACTTGATAATGTTCAGAATAAGGTTGAAGAATATCTCTATGTAAATGAAAATGTCTTTTTGCTTGCAGAGTAGTATTATCTGTATCGCTATGGCTGATGTGCCGGAAAAAAGGCCGACTATGTCGTCGGCCACTACGAACTGGACATTTCAAAAGGCAAAACATCCGTGGCTGTCAAAATCATTGATATGCTAGGGGAGGAGGTGGTGAAAGTTATTGGAATTTAGAAACTTTTATTCAATAGTTACCATAAAAATAGTTATGCACAATTTTTGTGGGCAACTTCCGTAGAATGTTTTATAATTACGAAAGCTATTGACTTTGAAAAAGCTTCGTGATAAACTATATTTTAGTTAGAGAGTCAAATTTTCGCCACACCGGCACACCTTTGACTCCCTAACTTTTGAATAGAACACTTGGCTCTGAAGACTGGGACGAGGATTGGGTGGCGATTTGATTCAAGTCCCTCCCGTCTCGGACACCCCCAATCTCCAGAGCTAAATGCTCTATTTCAAATAACCTAAACAACCCCTTGCTCATCAGAGTGAGGGGTTTCGGTTTTCAAATGATATTTTCCATATCCAACCTGTTCAAGAATGGTTCGTTTGATATGTATCATTTTTCTTTCAATGACTGCGCGTTCTGTGTCAGGGTGTTTTTGTGCAACTATATCAACAAGGTCTTTAAGTTTGATTTCATGATTATTATTTTCCTTGTATGTAGTTTCAACAGTAGGACGAATATCAATTCCTCCTCGTGCCGATACTTTATTTTGAACAGTTCCATTTCCATTTGACAACTTACTGTCAACTCCAAGATAACTTTCAAGTCCTTGAATTTTGCGCTCCAAATTTGCCTTCTTTTCCCGGAGGTTTGCAAGTTCTTCTTTAACTGCTGTGATTTCTAATTTCATGATTGAGATACTATCACAAATGGGTTTCAAGTGCAAGTCAGATACGAGTGAACATCTACTTTTGTGCAAGTGCATTTTCAATAAATAAGAAAAACGGCACTATTTTAAGCCACTTTTGACACTTGATTTGTTTTTATGTCGCAGATTATCTTAATAGTTTTTTGTGGTAAAATATATTGTTAGAGTGAATAAAATGGTAAATTCCTAATTAAATTTTCAGCAAAAAAGGCGACGCCGGTTTTCCGACATCGCCTTTATGCTTTCTATTTTTCGATCACTTCCAAATTCCGGTAAGCAGAGAATAACGAAGCTCTTCAGCATCGCTACGGCTCATGGAGGACATTGAATTTAAAAATGACTCACGCTCGACCTCGTCGGTTATTTTCTGATAAATAAGTTCAATCAGTGTGGCTCGCTGATGTGAGCTCATCGGGAGGTCTTCATTATCCGTCTGGTCAAAATTGGTCGGAAAGCCACGCTCTCTATGGCCACTGAAATCATTGGCATTCAAGGTTGTTGTTATCATGTTTTTGTTTATGAATTAATTTTTGTTAATAATTATCTCGACCCTACAAGCAAACCGATTTTCTCGGCCGCCTCGTCTTTTGAAAGTCCGCTGACTTGTGCAAACTCTTCTTCGCTGGCGTCGTTTGATTTTAGTAAGTGCAAAAGGTAGTCCTTCTGCTTTTGGCTTGCCGGTTGGAATGAATCATCTTGGTCTGAATTTCGGTAATCACTGCGGACACTCTCGACATAACGGTGGGGGCTTGGCATCATTGGTCTATTATTCCGCTCAACACCCGCGCTGACATTCTGTCTGTCAGGTCGGAGTGTGTCTAGGACCTTCGCACAGCGAACACTGGCGTCGACGAAACTCGAGCCAAAGGCAAGGCCTACCATTTTGCTGATAAAACGGTTGTTGCCGTTTAGCACGGCGGACCCGCGGCCTTGGGATAATATCCTGCCATCACTGCTATCGCGGAGTGTTGTTAGGAAAGAAACTAAGCCGGGTATGCCCATAAGCGACAGTGTGTTTTTATCTTGCTCAACCTCTGCTACGATGGAATACCGACCGGTGAACTTGCGCACTTCTTCCTGGACCGGATGATCGGGACGCTGAACATCATATTGGCGCGACCCCATAAAAGGTGAAGGAATTTCTTTTTGATAATTTTTTTGAATCATAATTTTGAATTAATTTTGCGAATAATTATCTCCCGATTTCCGTAGTTGATTTCGGCGCTGTCTCCAATACTGAAGCCGGCATCGAATAAAAACTTGTTGGCCACCAGGAGCTTGGGGACCGATTGCAGATCTCTGAATCGTCCCTGCCGGTTCTGATATGAAATTTTGATTATTTTTTTCATATTTATTCTTTTCGTCCTAATTCCTGGACCTGCCTGTAATAGAACAAGTTTATTTTCTGATAAAATGTCTTTATCACTTGGCCAGTAGCGGGATCTTTAACTTCTCGAACAATGTAGCTTCTTATTGCACGCTGGCCCTTTCGAGGCACGAACCCCAAACTCAACCATTTCTTCCAGCTAAGCATGTTTCGTAGGGGGTCGTAGTTAGCCACTTCACTATCCCCATATCTTTCCCTGATCTGTTCGGCTACATAATCTTTTGTTTTCTCGGAAGACCAGTTTGATATTTCTGGACCGTCCATTATTTCTTTTATTGATTTCATCATAAATTAAATGTTGTGAATAAAATTAAAGCGCGACCGACTTCATCACGCCTAAAGAAAAACTATTAAAATTTCTTCACAAATGTAGTTTTAGCTCCCTTGTCTGGCATATCGTGCCATTAACTACTGACGGGGGGTGGTCTATTTGGTACCATACGGAGAATGTTCTCCCTGGAGGATGTGGTACCGTTTGTGTCCATGACTTCAAATTTGAAAACGGCAGGGGTGGTTGTCTTGGATTGTTTGCGGCGTAAACAATCTTTTTGGACAAAAAATTCTCCGCTGATTTTTCAACTTTTTGCACTTGTAGTCGGTTTGTCGCGGTGGTATGATTAGGGCACAACTGAATATAAAAGTCCTGACAGACATAAAAAACCCATCATGGGGTTGTCTGTCAGGCCGTATCGGACTTGTCCGGTGCGAGAGGGTTCGCCCTCTACCCGTGGTGGGCTTGTTGTTGTGTGATAATTAATTAGCGGCAGCAGATAGGAAGTCGGTATTCATTGCGATGCATCGCGTGTCTATCTATACTCAGAGACAGCACTGTGCATGGGGTATTAAAACCTTTTCATAATATGCGCAGATTGTTTTTCAGATACAATCTGTGCATGCACATCTCGTTAAATCATGGCCAATTTTTTATGGCAAAATTTCTGAGGACAGCGTTCCGAGTCTGCCGCCGTTAGCGAATTATTAAAAAACATGATCGGACTTATTGTCGTATCGTTAATATTTTTTGTTCTACCGGGCTCCATGTCATTGTGGAGGAATTTTACCGACAGTGGAAAAGAAAGTGTCAGGCGAGAAAATGAAGAAAGGAAACGGAGGGAGGAAGCGGCCAGAGTGGCTAAACTGCAAAAAGAAGCATACGAAGCCAAGGCTAAAAAAGGAAAAATGGAAGCATACATAGAATTGAGAAAAGCCATTGAAGCCATGCCCGCCTATTCAAACTGGCGAAAAGCTGTGATTGAAAGATGCGGCGGTGTGTGTGAAATGAATGGACCGGACTGTTTGAAAAATCAAAATTTGGAAGTTCATCACAGAGTTTCCGTCTACAAGATTATAATGTCATCTGGGATCAAAAATATCATTGACGCCATACAATGTCATGCGCTTTGGGAAGTCACCAACGGTGTAGTTTTGTGTAAAACTTGCCACGACAAAATGGAAAGTTCAAAAAATTATCAAAAAATAAATCAAACATGACAAATCAAAACAAATGGAATGTTGAATTGTTTTACTCCGCGATATTTCTCGTTTTCGCCAATGTCATTTTTTGGTTTGATCCGCTTCATTCCGTGTTCAACTTTATTTTTTCCTTCCAATCGGTGTGGGATTTCTTGTCCCAACGCGGACCGTTTTGGTTGTCGGTGATTAACGTATTCACGACGAACGCCACAAACTTTTTATTCCTTCTGTTTGTGATTTTGTCCGCGTATGTTGGAGTTAGGTCCTTGAAAAAGTTGTCTGCCACAGTCGGAGAAAAATTTTTGAACTTTATTCCAAAAAATGTTTCCGGTTTTCTGACATTTATTGTGACCTTCTTCGCTCTGGTTGAAGTATTGGTGTGGTTGATAGCAACATTTTATTATTTTTAATGAAATATTCATGAAATTTCAACATAAAAACAATTTTATGACCAGTCTTGACCACAAGGTGAGTAAGTGTATGCTTTGCATTAAAGCGACTCTGTCTTATGAATGGGGTTTTGGGCAAAATTGTTCTTTATTTGGACCATTTGGCATTTTTTACGTATAAAAATTATTAAAAGTTTTATAAGCATTATTAATATGAAAATCAATTATTTGTTTTCAGCAAGATTTATAAAAAATACTTTGGCGACAGTCACCACCATTGCTTTTGTTTTCGGTGGTATTTTTGTACCAAATTTGGCAAACGCGACTGCTGCCCCTACCGGTAGTGTTGTCATGGGGACGACACAAGTTACAGCGGTCCAAACATACGCGGTTGCCGGTGGAGGTTTCGTTGATGGTTGGAAGTGGGTTTTCGATGTTACCGTTCCAACAAACGAAACAGTTCTGAGAATGAAGTTTGCCGACTGGATTGGAACAACTGATAGTATTCCTGCCGGTGGTAATATTGAATTTTATTCAGACCAATCCACTAATGCAACCAGTACATCTCCTATTTTAATTTCTGCCTCAAATAGTTTGAGCAACCCAATGTATATTAATTCCGGTATAGATTTAAATTCAAGAAAACCGGGCAGACAAATTCAAATCACTGTCGAAGTTCAGGTGCCTGCTACTGCTAAGGGTGGTTCATACTCAACGAGCTACGGAATAAACACAGAAGCGGCTCCTGTTATAACACTGCTCGGAAGTAATCCGGTGACCGTGGAATTAGGTTCTACTTATACCGATGCCGGTGCCACAGCTTTGGATAGCAAGGATGGAGATATTTCTTCAAAAATTGCGACTACCAGCAATGTTAACACTTCTGCAATCGGTTCATACGCCGTAACTTACAATGTTACAAATTCAAATGGAGATGTTGCAATTCCGGTTATCAGAACAGTCAATGTAACCGATACGGTACACCCAGTCGGTGGAAATTTGACTTGGACGACTGTTAATCATCCGACGCCTACGACCGTTGCAAATGTTAAAAATTCATACACGATTACACCTGCGCTGACCGGGACAGATCAATTTTCTTCGTTGGGCTTGGTTGTGACAGATCTCGATCTGAATACAAACCCAGTTCCTGTATATATTGATGGTTCAGGAACAGCAAACGGAAACATGGTTTACAATAGTGGTGTTTGGAATTATGTACCAGGCACTCCGGTTGTGTTCACAGAAGGTCCACATACTTTAGACGCAACATTTTCTGATAATACCGGAAACAAAACAACTCTGACTGCGCATTTTACAACCGACAAAACTGCGCCAGCTGGTGGACCATTGACAGTCAAGACAGTTAATCATTCTGATGGAATAACGGTTACAGCCCCAACAGACGGAATTTATACAATCAATCCGCCTTTGATGGGAAGTGACCATTTCACTTCGTTGAGTTTAGTTGTAAATGATAATGATTTGAATACCGCCGATGTCCCTGTAACTATAGAAGCTTCCGCAAACGGCGTGATGCATTATTCTGGAGGTGGCGGTATTTGGAATTATGTCCCCGGCACACCGGTTGACTTTACCGAAGGAGCTCATGATTTAGTTGCGACATTTTCCGATAACGCTGGAAATAAAACAACATTAACAGCCCGATTTACTACTGACAAAACTGCGCCGGTCATTTCTCTGAATGGCGCGGGAACCGTCAATCTGCTTGTTGGCGATACTTATACAGAAGCAGCCACCGCAAGTGATAACATTGACGGTAATGTAACTTCGTCTATTGTGACTACCGGCGGACCAGTTGATACCACTTCCGGACCGCACACTTACACCTTGCATTATAATGTCTCCGACTCCGCTGGAAATGTTGCCACGGAAGTTACTCGAACAGTAAATGTAAACTTGAGACAAATTACAGCAACTGCTGACTCAAAAACTAAAACTTACGGTGATAGCGATCCGACATTGACCTACAAAGTTACCGGCGACGGACTTCTCTCCGGCGATAGTTTTTTCGGCACGCTTTCTCGTGATGCCGGTGAATATGTTGGAACTTACAATATCAATCAAGGATCACTTGCCTTGGATTCAAGCAAATACAATCTGACTTTTGTCGGAAACACAATGACAATCACAAAAGCCGACCAAACAATCATTTTTGGTTCACTTGGAAATAAAACTTATGGCGATTCTGATTTTCAAATTAGCGCAAGCGCGACTTCCGATTTGGATGTGAACTTTGCCACTTCTTCCGTTTCAGATATGTGCACTGTAACTGGCACTACCGTCCATATAAACGGATCGGGCAGTTGCACAATAGTTGCTTCGCAAAATGGCAATGGAAATTACAATGCTGCGTCAGATGTCTCGCAAACATTCACGATTGGTTCTAAAGAATTGACGATAACCGACGAGACTCTTGAAGCCAGCAATAAAACTTATGACGGCAATAAAACAGCCACCATTACCGGCACCCCTACACTTGAAGGTGTTGTCGGAAGTGATGATGTTCAGTTGAGTGGTTCTGCTGTCGGAGAGTTTGACACTAAAGATGTCGGGAATGGCAAAGCTGTGACAGTTTCCGGTCTGACTCTTATCGGTACTGATGCCGGTTATTACACTTTGACTGAACCGACTAATTTGAAAGCTAATATTACCAAGAGAGATTTGACCGTAACAGCAACTGGAATCAATAAACCTTACGACGGCACACCAACAGCCACAGTAACTCTTTCGACCAATGCAATAACGGGTGATGTTGTTACTCCAAGTTACGATAGCGCGGCATTTGTCGATACTAATGTCGGCACAGGAAAAACTGTAAATATTACCGACATTTCAATTTCTGGATCAGATGCGGCCTTAGCATTTGAAGGGACCTTCAATGTCAGGACATATTGGTTGCAAAGCAAGGAAACAACAAGTCTAGTCGAATATGCCTATCCACTTGTAGTTTACAATCTGCAGGCCTTAAAACTTGAATTCAAACCTGAAGAAGTTAGAACCTATATTGATCAG